>FNSS01000001.1:1916250-2555000 GCA_900104855.1 Rhizobiales bacterium GAS188 | reverse complement strand
CTGCTCGGCTGGATCGCCGGCGAGATGATCGCCGAGGATCGCCTGGTCGGCCCGCATCTGCACACCTACGGCTTCGATCCGACCTTCGCAGCGGGCCTCTGCGCGGTCATCGTGCTGGTGATCGCCATCCTGATCCTGCGGATGCGGACGCAGAAAGCCAAAGGCTGAGCTCACTGCGCCGAGCCGGCGCGCCGGCATCCGCCAAGGCCGCTCGGATCAGACTGCGACCGGCGCCCTTATGGCCGGCCAGGGGTCATATTTCTCGATCGCGATATCCTCATAGCGGATATCGAAGAGCGATGTCGCCGAAGCTGACAGCTTCAGACGCGGCAGCGGACGCGGCTGGCGCTCGAGCTGCGCCTTGGCCTGCTCCAGATGGTTCACGTAGAGATGCGCATCGCCCAGCGTGTGCACGAAATCGCCGACGCGAAGCCCTGTCACATGGGCGATCATATGGGTCAGCAGCGCGTAGCTCGCGATATTGAAGGGCACGCCGAGAAAGATGTCGCCCGAGCGCTGATAGAGCTGGCAGGAGAGGCGCGGCGTGCCGTCGCGGCCGGCGCCCACATGGAATTGGAACAGGCAATGGCAAGGCGCGAGCGCCATCTTGGCGAGATCGGCCGGATTCCAGGCGCTGACCACGAGGCGGCGCGAGTTCGGATTGCTGCGGATCTCGTCGATGACCCAGGCGATCTGGTCGATGCTGCCGCCATCGGGCGTCGGCCAGGAGCGCCATTGCCGTCCATAGACGGGGCCGAGATCGCCCTCCTCATCGGCCCAGTCATCCCAGATCGAGACCCCGTGCTGCTTGAGATACGCGATGTTGGTGTCGCCCTGCAGGAACCAGAGGAGCTCATGCACGATCGATTTCAGATGCAGCTTCTTGGTGGTGAGGAGCGGAAAGCCCTCGGCGAGATCGAAGCGCATCTGGCGCCCGAAGACGGAAAGCGTCCCGGTGCCGGTGCGGTCACCCTTGGCGACGCCGTTGTCGAGGATATCGCGGAGAAGATCGAGATAGGCGCGCATGAACTTGGCTCACGAAATGAGTCGCCAAATGAGTCGTCTCCGCATTTTATCAGCCTTCGCCCAAAGATGCATGGTTGCAAACATGATTGGATGCATGATTGTTGCGCTCCGGCAAGGGAACAGCTTGAATTGCGGCTGTGCTCGCGTCACGGGGTTCCCGCATGTCCGCTCCGCCTGAGACAGCGCCCGATCGACCGGTCCAGCTCGCGGCCCCCGAGCTCATCTGCTATCCGACCGAGGAGGATCCGCCCAAGCTCGTTCCCGCGAGATCCGATCGCGAGTGGATGGACCTGACCGATCAGCGCTACGCCTATCGCTGCATCCCGTTGTCGATCGCCAATGCCAGCGGCTGGGAGCTCATCCTGCCCTGCTCCTTCTCGGCGACCTGGACCGGCGGCAACCTCCTATCCGACATCCAGATGCGCCCGCTCGGCGGTCCGGCGCGGCTCGAAAGCCGGGTCATGTCGCATTTCGGGCATGGGGTCCTGACCTTTCATACCGGCTACCTGTTCCGCACCAGCCCGGGATGGGCGCTCTGGTGCCGCGGTGCGCCGAACACCGTCAAGCACGGCATCGTCCCCCTCGACGGGCTCGTGGAGACGGATTGGCTGCCTTTCCCCTTCACCATGAATTGGCGCTTCACCCGGCCCGGCACGGTGCGCTTCGAGGCCGGCGAAGCCTTCTGCTTCGTCACGCCGGTGCCGCATGCGGTCTATGAGGGGATCGAGCCCGTCATCCGGCCGCTTGCCGACGATCCGCAGTTGAAGGCCGCCTATGAGGGCTGGACCGAGAGCCGCACCGATTTCAACGCCCAGCTCTCGCGCGGCGAGCCGGAGACGGTGAAGCAGGGCTGGCAACGTCATTATGTGAGAGGCTCGGCGCCGCAAGGCGAGGTGGCGGGCTTCCATCTGTCACGCCGGCGCTTGAAGCCGCCGCGTCCGTAAGGGAGCGTTTGGCGACCTTTCGAATCGGCGGCGTCACGAATTGGCGGCGATCAGCTTGTCCTTCAGGGCCGGGCAGGAGCTGACCCTGACCAAATCGCCGCGCTTGCTGATCCAAATGTCTTGGCTGGCGTCCTGGCCGCTGAGGCGGGTCAATTGGCCCATACGGGCAAGCTCGCCCGCATCGCAAGCGGCCGCGACGATGCGCGGCGACTGATAGGCCGACACGGCCTGCGTGGCGATCAGGGCGCCGCCGAGGAGAGCCAGAGCCGCCGCGATGCGTGTGAGCGACTTCGAACCTGAAGAGCTGAAACTGGACGACTTGAAACTGGATGACTTGGACATGCTCGCCTCCCTCAGGATGCGAACGGGAGCGATGATCCACCCTGGAGCACCCGCTCTCCCGCCCCTGTCTTGCCCGTTAGTCGCGTGCGGCTGGGTTTCGGTTCATCCGGGGCAGGCGCGCCAAATCTGAGGCTATTCGAGCCCGAGAGCCGTATCCTCGGCCAGGATCCTTGCTCCTCGGCCAGATCCTTGCTGCTTGGCCAGAGTCCCAGCCGGAAATCCCTGGACAAGCCGCAGGAATCGGCAAGCTCACTCGTCATGAGGCTTCAAATTGCCTCACGGATCGCCTATATTGCGAATTGCCGCTTCACGGCGGCTATGGCGATAAATGACGATCGGAATAAACCATTCGGACCCGGGGGCGGTACCCGGCGCCTCCACCTGGAACCGGAACGGATGACAGCCGGTTCGAGGCGGGGGCGAAATAGGATCGACGAGGGCGTAAAGGGTTTGTTTTTGCCCGGTATGGTTCCACCGTTATCGGACCTTAAGCACAGTTGCCAATGACAACTATGCTCCGGTTGCCGTAGCTGCGTAATGCAGCGTAAGCTTCCGAAATCAAGTCCTTGCGCTTAGCAGCGTAAGGCGGGGTCTGGAGGCGCCCGGCAACAGAAGCCTCCGCCTTTCCGCATGCGGGGATGAGTGGCGCCCCATACGACGAGCCAAGATTCTCCTACGAGTCACGATGCCGACCGACCTGATCCGTTACGATCTCCTCGTCCAGGACGCCCTGAAGGGGGTCGTCCGTAAGGTTTTGTCCAACGCCATGCGCGAGGGCATCCCGGGCGAGCATCATTTCTATCTGTCATTCCGGACGGGCGACAAAGGCGTGCGCATCTCGCCGGCCTTACGCGAAAAATATCCCGACGAGATGACGATCGTGCTCCAGCACCAGTTCTGGGACCTTTCGGTCACCGAGCATGTGGTCGAGGTTGGGTTGTATTTCTCCAACGTCCCCGAAAAGCTCGTCATCCCCTTCGAGGCGGTGAGCGGTTTCTTCGACCCCTCCGTGCAGTTCGGGCTCAAATTCGAGCTTTCGAAGGATGGCACTCTGGCCGGCTCGGCGAAGCCAATGCCGGCTGCCGCCAAGGAGCCGGGCGAGCTTACGAGATTGCCGTCGCGCCAGCGCACTCTCGAGGTTTCTCCGCCTGCCGATGCGCCGAAGCCCGCCCGCAAGGGGTCCGAAAAGGCCGCCAAATCAGCTCCCGATGCCAAATCCGTCCCCGAGACCAAGCCTGAGGCCGGCGCCAAATCCGAAGCCAAGCCCGCAGCCGATGCCAAGCTCAAGGTTGCCCAGGAGACCGCGGACGACAAGTCGGCGGAAGGCCACAAGGTGATCAGCCTCGATGCGTTCCGCAAGAAGCCTTGATCCGCAAGCCGTGATCCGCGAGCCATGAGCGAGATCGTCAATCTGCGCCTGGCGCGCAAGCGCCGCGACCGGTCGGCCAAGGAAGAGGTCGCGGCGCAAAATCGGCTGGCCTTCGGGGAGACGAAGGCTGAGCGTGAGCATAAGCGGCTCCTCGCCGACAAGGCTGTGCGCCATCTCGACGCGCACAAGCTCGACCCGCAGGATCGAGCCCGCGACGACACGCATTAAGTGGCGAGGGCAGGCCGGCCATCTCCGGTAGTCAAGCGCTCGGTGACGATCGCCGGCCATTCGACCAGCATCTCGCTCGAGCAGCCCTTCTGGGAGGGGCTCGGCCGCATCGCACAAGCCGAGAAGGTGAGCCTCGCCGCGCTTCTGCGCCGGATCGACGCGGGGCGCAGCGAACCCGGCGGGCTCGAAGGCAATCTATCCTCGGCGGTCCGCGTCTTCGTGCTGCGCTGGCTCGCCGCCAAAGCCGGGATGGACGCATTCGGGTAGCGCCTCTCCTTCTCCCGCGAAAGAGCGGGAGAAGGTTGGGCGCTAATCCGGCGGATGCAGGATGATGGGCCGGCCGGCAGCGGCGGGCTCTCTCCGTGCGGCCGGCGCTCCGGCGATCGCAGGGGCCGCGGGCACTTCGATGGGTGGCGGCAAAGGCGGTGCAGATTGGGGTGGAGCAGGTTGCGACACCGCAGCTTGTGCCGGCGCAGGCGGGGCTTGCGCAGGCACGGCTTGAGGTGGCGCCGAGGCTGGCCGCGCGGGGGCGGATTCCGGCTCCGGTTTTGTCGGGTTGGCCTTCGCGGATGGAGCTTCGGGCCGGGCGGAGGGCAGCTCCGGCGGCTGCGGCGGGGCTTGCGGTGCCTTCACGACGGGAAGCTGCGGCGAGGCTGCGTCCTTGGCCGGTGGCGCTTCCGGTGACAGAGGAGGAGCCGGCACCTCCTTGCCGACCGGCTCGGCCCTCCCGGCGGGCGCCGCTGGAGCGATCGGAGGTGTCGGCGCGATCTGGATTTCGGGTGGCGGCGGCAAGGGCAGCGCTTTCTGGCGGCCGGCCTTCAGGCGACGATTGAACGTTGCCTGCTCGCGCTGATCGAATTCGAGGAGCTCGATGCGCTCGAGCTCGATGCGCAGGCGCTCGACCGACACCGCCTGCAGGAGGGCGGCGGCGTCGGCTTCGCGCTTGGGCGCGAAAAGCGGGCCTTTCCAGGTGATGGCGGCGGCGAGCGGGACGCGATTATCGGGGCGGCCGGGCGAGAGAGTCGCAAGGCCGAGCCGGGTATCGAGCGTCAAGGTTTTCAGATCGAGCGTCGCCGCTCCGTCAGTGCTGTTGCCTGACGGCAGATCCTGTCGCGCGACCGTCGTCCTCACGATGCCGTTGGTCGCGACCAAAGCTGCCTCGAAGCTCACGCCGGTAAGCGGGGCACGCGCCGTCTCGGCCGCGACCAGCGCTCCGAGGCGCGTCTTGTCCATCAGCGTCTCGTCGGTCACGGCCTTCGCGAAACTGCGCTGTAGCCCGGCAATGTCTGCCTGTTCGAGTCTGCCGTCGGCGATGCGCAGGCTGCCACCACCGCCCAAGCTCGCGACGATCTGCGACAAGGTCTCGCCGGCGCCGGAAAGCTCCAGGCGGCCGGATATTCGCCCGGCCAGATTGGCGCCCGGCATCAAGCCCTTCAGCTCGATCCCCTCGGCCGAGAGCAGCAGGGTCGAGCGGGCAAGGCCGCCATCGCGCTCGATGCGCCAGCCACCGCCGATGGTGCCGCCCGCGATGCTGGCGCTTGCCTGTGTCAGGGAGAGGCTGCGCTCGGCGAGCGCAAGCGTCAGCTTGGCGTCGCGCGCCTGCAGGCCGCCGCCGAGATCGGCGAGCCCGGCCGTGATGGTGAGCGCTACCGGGAAAGGCGGCGGCGTGTAACTCGGGAAGCGCGACGCGGCCCAATAGCCTTGATTGACGCGGGTCGGGCCGAGCGCCAACGCGACGAGCGCCGGGATCGACAAGTTCGGCGCGCGGATCGCGCCATCGAGATGACGTTGGCCGGCGAGCGAAAGGTTCAGCTCCCCGCTCAGGGCGATGCCGAGGAGATGCGCGTTCAGGCGCTCGAGCGACAGCGACTCGGAAGTGAGCGTCCAGCCCCCCGCGATGTCGAAGCGCTGGTCGCCCTCGAGGCGCAGGCCAAGGCCGAGGAGCCGCGCCGCGGCCGCGGTGCTCGGGGTCGCGGCCGTGAAGCCCCCAAGACCTTTCAGCGCCCCATGGCCTTCTGGCGCCGCGCCGAACAGAAGCGTGCCGTCGCCCGAAAGGCTCGTCTGGCCCGCGACCAGGTTCGCGGTCACCGCCAATCCGCCGGAAGCGCCGGGCTTCGCCGTGACCTTGAGCTCGCCGCGTCCGAGCGCCTCGCCCGACGGTGCCGCAAGGCCGATCTGGTTGAAGAGCGTAGAGGCGTCAGGCGCCGACAGCGTCGCTTCGCCGGCAGCCGGCGACAAGGCGAGGTCGGGCGAGGTCGTGTCGAGTGAAGCTTTGGCCTCGATATGCGTGGTCGCCGCCGTCCCCGACAGCGTCACCTCGATGCTCGGGCTGGTGCCTTCGCGTCGCGCCGACAGGGTCAGCGCCAGCGGCTCGATGAAAGCGCGCCTCGCCGCCAGCGCCTCGACGGCGACCGGCGGCAGGATGAGACGCGCGAGCCCCGCGAGAGGAGCGGCCTTGGGGGCGCCGATGCGGGCCTCGAAGCTCGATCCGGCGCCGCCGATGGCGCCCGAGCCTTCGAGCGTCAATCCGTCGAAGCCCTGCAGCCGCAAGGTGTCGATTAGTGTCCGGCCCTGATCGCGTGAGAGCGACATGTCGAGCTGTCCGACCTCGCCGGCGCCCCTGCCGGCCTTGAGGCGCGCCACGTGGATCCGCAGGCGCCCTTCCACCGAGGCCGGCACGATGCTCGTGACCGCGCCGAGCGGCCAGCTGTCGAGATCGAGGTCCCGGCTCGAGAGATCGGCATCGACGCGCAGCTTGCGGTCTTCTTGACGATCGAAGACCGTCAAGCCGCCCGTGATCTTCGATCCTGCGAGCGAGAGATCCAACCGCTCGAGGCGCGTCGCCGCGTCGTGTCGCGACAGATCGCCCGACATGATCAGCGGCACGGGGCCAGCGGCGGCATCGCCCGCAAGCCCGAGCCCCTGCAGCAAGGCGGCCGCATCCGCAGCCTTGACCTCGACATGGCCACCCGCGGCGCTGCCGCCCGTGAAGCTCAGCTCGCCGCGCCCCGGCCATTTGACGGCGAGCGAGGAGATCGCGAGATTGTCGGCGCTCGCCGCCCCTTTGAGGCGCACGCTCTCGAAGCGCTCATCGGCGAGCTCGACGGTCTCCGAGCCGATGTCGAAATCGACCACCAGGAAGCGCGGCAGCGACGCCTGGGCGAGCCTCGCGAGCTCGGTGAGGGAGGGGCCGATCCCGAGCGATCCCGCGGCCGGCGTGGCGACGGAGACGTCGAGCAACGGGTCGAGCGTCAGGCGCCGGGCCGAGAGGTCGAGGGAGAGGCGCGGCTTGTCGCCAAGGTCGGGCGTGCCAAGATCAAGCGCGCCTCTCCCGTTCAATCTCAAGGCCGCCGCGCGCTCGCGCGAAATCTCGATCTCCTCGAAGCGCAGGTGGCGGAGCTCGCCATGCGCCTTGGCCTGGACCCGCCAGAGCGCCGATTCGCTATTCTCGCTCGTTGCGAGGCGCGCCGTACCCGGCTTCGCCTGGGCCAGAACCTGTGCCAGGACGACGGCGCCGTCGAGCGCGGCCGGCGCGGCGCCTGTTGCCGTGCTCTGACCCTCGAAGGTGAGGCGCCAGCGTCCCACATCGCCGCCACTGGCGTCGAAGGCGAGCGAGATGCGCCGGTGCTGGTCGGCCTCCGGGGAGCCGATGGCGAGCCGGCCTCGGCCGCGCACCTCTCCGAACATGCCCTCTGCCGTGAGGCGCAGCGGTCCTTCTCTCGCCGCAAGGGTGGCGTCGCCGCGCTCGATCATGGCGATCGGCGTGTCGTTTTCGGCGCGCGTGACGGCGACCGTATTGAGGCTGATCGTGTCGATCTGCAGCTCGCGTCCGCCCGGCGCCAGCAGGACGATCAGGGCGCCGGCGGGATCGCCGTCGGTCGCCAGCGACAGCTTGACGACGCCGCCATCGAGCTCGGCCGAGACGATATGGGGCACGCCGCCCATCAGGCTCGCCATCGAGACCTCGGCGCGCAGCCTCGCAGCGCTCACGGTGGCGCTGTCGCTGTCGATGATCACATCCTGGGCATTGAGGGCGAGGCGCGGCAGGAATTCGAGCCGCATGGGGCCGGCGAGGGTCAGCTTGAGCCCGGTCCGCTCCGCGATCTCAGCCTCAATCCGCGCCTTATAGGGCGTCCAGTCGATCAGGCGCGGCACCGCGAAGGCCGCGAGCAGCACCGCGATCAGGAGCGAGCCGACGATGACGAAGAGGTCGCGCATCGGTCAGGTCGCCCGGCGCAATGCGCCAGCGAGGGCGGGTGAGGGGGATAACAGCAATTTGGGGCCGGGCACGACCTTCGAGCTACGGTTGCAGCGCGGGTTCGGTCCAGCACGATATCTCCACCTCCGGGCGCGCCCAAGCCCGCCGCCTCAGCCCGACAAGATCCGGCATCGGCTCACGCCACCACCATCTTGCCCGGATTCATGATGTTCAAGGGGTCGATCGAGCGCTTCAGCACGCGCATCAATTCGACCGCCGCCGAGCCATGCTCCTTTTCGAGATATTTCATCTTGCCCTGGCCGACGCCATGCTCGCCCGTGCAGGTGCCTTCCATGGCGAGGGCCCGCTCCACCACGCGCTCGACGAAGATCTTGACGCGTCGCACCTCGTCCTCATCCTCGAGGTCGAGCAGCGGCGAAGCATGGAAATTGCCGTCTCCGACATGGCCGACGATACCGGCCGTGATGCCGAGCTCGGCGATGTCGCGCTGCGTCGCCTCGACACATTCGGCGAGGCGCGAGAGCGGCACGCAGACATCGGTCGCGAAGGTTGAGGCGCCGGGCCGCAGCGCGAAGCCCGCCCAATAGATGTTGTGGCGTGCCTTCCACAGCCTGCTGCGCTCTTCCGGCTTCGTCGCCCAGTTGAAGGGGCCTCCGCCCAGCTCCTTGGCGATCTCGCCGAAACGCTCCGATTGCTCCTTCACCCCTGCCTCGGTGCCATGGAATTCGAGGAACAGCATCGGCGTTTCGGGCAGATCGAGCTTGGAATGCAGGTTCACGGCGTGCACCGACAAGGTGTCGAGGAGCTCGATGCGGGCCACGGGGATCCCCGACTGGATGGTGAGGATGGTCGCATCGCAGGCCGCCTTGACGCTCGGGAAGGGGCACACGCCCGCCGCCATCGCTTCGGGGATACCCTGCAGCCGCAGCGTGATCTCGGTGATCAGGCCGAGCGTGCCCTCGGAGCCGACGAACAGGCGAGTGAGGTCATAGCCGGACGAGGATTTCTTGGCGCGCGTCGCCGTGGTCACGATCTCGCCATTGGCCAGCACGGCTTTGAGCGACAGCACATTGTCCTTCATCGTGCCGTAGCGCACCGCATTGGTGCCTGAGGCCCGCGTCGCCGTCATGCCGCCTAACGAGGCATTGGCGCCGGGATCGATGGGAAAGAACAACCCGTCATTGCGCAGATGGGTGTTGAGGTCCTCGCGCGTGACGCCGGGCTCGACCACGCAATCGAGATCCTCGGCATGCACCGCCAAAACCCTGTTCATCCGCGACAGATCGACCGAGACACCTCCATATGGCGCATTGATATGTCCTTCGAGCGAAGTTCCGGTGCCGAAAGGGATCACCGGCATGCGGTGCTCGGCGCAGATGCGGATAAGTTCGACGCAATCCTCGGTGTTCTCGGCGAAGACCACGGCGTCCGGCGCCTGGTTCCCTTGCCAGGTGAGCGTATTGGCGTGCTGCTCACGCACCGCCTGCGAGGTCACGAGGCGGTTGCCGAAGCGCTTGGCGAGCTCCTCCTTGACCTTGGCGACGGTCGCCTGGTTCGGCCTGACGAAGGCGCGGGAAGGGTCGGGCATATGCGTCATGTTCGGCGAACTTTCAAATGGGTGAGGCCGCGTGAATCGTTCTGTGCAGCGAGAAGGTGGTCTTGCCAAGGCCTTCCTGGTACGGCTTTCCTGGTACATCTTTCGTGTTCACGGGATATTATCGGCAAGTCGGTAGGGTTGGAAACTCGGCGGCAAGGAGTGGTCGCGGTTTGGACGAGGAGCCTTGGGCGGATGGCCGAAAAGATCGACGCGCCGGTCCTGTTCTTCGCGCCCTTCGTGTCGTCGGCGATGCGCGTCGAGCCGCAATGGATCGACTATAACGGCCATCTCAACGTCGCCTATTACACGCTGCTCTTCGATCGCGCCGTCGACGAATGCTATGGGCTGCTCGGCATCGGCGAGCATTATGTGCGCACCCGCAACGCCTCGCTCTTCTCGGCCGAGGCGCATATCGGCTATCGGCGCGAGCTGCATGTCGGGGAGGCGGTGCGCACCACGCTGCAACTCCTCGATTTCGACGATAAACGGCTGCATTACTTCATGGAGATGCGCCACGCGCATGACGGCTGGCTTGCCGCCACCTCCGAGAACCTGTCGCTGCATGTCGATATGGCGTCGCGGCGCGTCACTTCGTTTCCGGACGACGTGCTCGGCACCCTCGCCTTGATGAAGGCCGCCCATTCGCGCCTCGCGATGCCCGAATTTGCAGGGCGGCGCATCGCCATGCGCCAAGGGGCGTCCGATGGGGCGCCCGAGGCACCACCGCAGCGGCGCCATTGAGGGGGCCCGGCGGCGACCGAGCCGGATAGTCGCTCCGCCGATCCGGGACCCGTGGCGTAACGATCCGTGACGCTCAATGCGTGACACTTGCCCTCCGAAGCACTTGCCCTGCCCTCCCGGCTCGCGTCATCATGGCGCATGAGAGCATTCGCGCCTGACAATCCCCTGCATGACGCGACCTTCCTGGCCCGGGCCATCGACCAGGGCCTCGGCAAGGCGGCCGCCGACCTCGTCCTCAAGGGCGGGCATGTCTTCAACCTGGTGACCGGAGCGCTGGAGCGCACCGATCTCGCCATCTGCGGCGATCGCATCGTCGGCATCGCCGGGGAGTATCGGGGCGTTCGGGAGATCGACGTCTCCGGCAAGGTCGTGGCGCCGGGTTTCATCGACACCCATTGCCATGTTGAATCATCGCTCGTCTCGCCCGCCGAGTTCGACCGCTGCGTCCTGCCGCATGGCGTGACCACGGCGATCTGGGATCCGCATGAGATCTCCAATGTGCTCGGCCTCGCGGGGCTCGACTATGCGCTCGAGGCCGCAGCCGGGACCATCATGGATATCCGGGTGCAGCTGTCGAGCTGCGTGCCCGCGACCCATCTCGAAACCTCGGGCGCGAGGCTCGAGATCGGCGACCTCCTGCCGCTCGCCGGCCATGCCAAGGTGATCGGCCTTGCCGAATTCATGAATTTCCCCGGCGTTCTGGCCAAGGATGAGGCTGTACTCGCGAAGCTCGCGGCCTTTCAAGGCCGCCATATCGACGGCCATGCGCCGCTGCTGCGCGGGCTGCCCCTCAACGCGTATCTCGCGGCCGGCATCCGCACCGAGCATGAATCGACGAGCGCCGAGGAGGCGCTGGAAAAGCTCGGGAAGGGCATGACCGTATTGGTGCGCGAAGGCTCGGTGTCGAAGGATCTGCATGCGCTGGCGCCCATCATCACCGAACGCCATTCGCTATTCCTGGCGCTGTGCACCGATGACCGCAATCCGCTCGATATCGCGGAGGAAGGCCATCTCGACTACATGATCCGCACCGCGATCAAGCTCGGCGTGCCGCCGCTCGCGGCTTATCGGGCGGCGGCGATCTCGGGCGCGCGCGCCTTCGGCCTCAGCGATCGCGGCCTCGCGGCGCCGGGCTATCGCGCCGATCTCGTCGTCGTCGAGGATCTCGAGAGCTGCGCCGTGTCGCTGGTGATCGCGGGCGGGCGTCCGGTCGAGGAGGCGATCTTCGCCGGGCGACGCAAGGTCGCGCCGGTCGGACGCGCCAGCGTCAAGGCGGAGCGTGTTGCCGCGGCCGACTTCGTCGCGAAAGGCTCTGGCCCGACGACCTCCGTGATCGGGGTCACGCCGGGCAAGATCCTGACGGCCCATCTCACCAGGGTCCTGCCGTTCCGCGATGGCTTGCGTGAGGTCGATCTCGCCCAGGATGCCGTCAAGGTCGCCGTGGTGGCGCGCCATGGGGTCAACCGCAATATCGGGGTCGGTTTCGTGAATGGCTTCGGGCTGCGGCGCGGCGCGCTCGCCTCATCGGTCGGGCATGACAGCCATAATATCTGCGTCGTCGGGGCCGATGAAGGCGACATGGCGGTCGCGGTCAACCGCCTCATCGAGATCGAGGGCGGCTTTGCGGTCGTGGCCGGCGGGCAGGTCCTGGCCGAGCTCGCCTTGCCGATGGCTGGCCTGATGAGCCTTGGCGATTTCGAGACCGTGCATGCGGCGCTGATCCGCCTGCGCCAGGCCGCCAAGGGCCTCGGTTGCGTCCTGCCGGAGCCGTTCCTGCAGGTCGCCTTCCTGCCGCTCCCCGTCATTCCGCATCTGAAGATCACCGATATGGGGCTCGTCGACGTCGACCGCTTCGAGATCCTGAGGGATTGAGAGGCACGCCCGGAACTCCTTCTCCCGCGAAGTGCGGGAGAAGGTGGAGCGATTGGCGCGAGCGGGGAGAGGTAAGCAAAGGCGCACGTAGTAATCACGCTTGCGATAGCCGGATAAATCCATCTCGACTCTTGCCGGATTCACACTAGGCTTGGCGCCAAGCTGCAATCGAGGGAGAGCAATGATGATGAATATTTTCGCTGCTCGGATGCGACAGGCTCACATGCGATATCCCCTGATGCGAAGTCTGGCCGGAGTGCTGGCGATCCTGGCATCGGTTGCGCTTTCCGCCGCGCCGGTGCGGGCGCAGGAGGAAGTGAAGGTCGGCGCGCTCATGGATGTGACGGGGCCGATCGCGAACTTCATGCCGGCCCTGCTCGCCGCCCAGCAACTCGCCGTCGACGAAGTCAACAACAATGGCGGCATCCTCGGCGGCAAGAAGCTGCGCCTCGTCGTCATCGACACGCAAGGCAATGAACAGGGCTCGGTCGACGGCGCACGCAAGCTCGTCTCGATCGAGAATGTGCCGATCATCGTCGGCCCGCTGCTCAGCGGCACCGTGATCCCGGCCGCCGGCAGCGTCACGATCGCGGCGGGCGTGCCCTTGATCGCACCGACCGCGACCTCGCCGGCCATCACCACGATGCCGAAGAACGACATGCTGTTCCGCATCGTGCCCTCCGACACCTATCAGGGCAAGGTGCTGGCCAAAATGGTGCTCGAAAAGGGCTTCAAGACCGTTGCGCTGAGCTATGCCAACAATGATTACGGCGTCGGCATCGCCGAGGTGTTCCGCAAGGAATATACGGCCGCAGGCGGCACGATCGCGGCCGACCAGATCCATGAGACCAAGAAGGCGTCCTACCGCGCCGAGCTCGCGACCTTGGCGGCCAGCAAGCCGCCCGCCCTGGTGCTGATCGCCTATGCGGGCGATAGCGGCCTCACCATCGTCAAGCAGGCGCTCGAGAACAATTTCTTCAACACCTTCATCGGCACCGAGAGCATTCGCGACAACACGGTGATCAAGCAGATCGGCGCCGAGAACCTCAAGAACTTCTATGGCACGGCGCCGACCTCGCCGACCGACACCACGGCGCACAAGAAGTTCGACGACGCCTTCGGCAAGGCCTATCCGGGCATGACCAACAAGCTCTTCGTCGAGCAGGTGTACGACGCGACCTTGATGGCGGCGCTCGCCGTCGAGAAGGCCGGCTCGACCGATCGCGCCAAGGTCCGCGACGGCCTGCGCGCCATCGCTGGCCCCGACGGGGTCAAGATCGAGCCCACCGAATGGAAGAAGGCGGTCGATGCCATCAAGGCCGGACAGTCGATCGCCTTCGTGGGCGCTGCCGGCCCGCATGTCTTCGACAAGAATGGCGACGTCACCGGCTATATCGGCGAATGGACCGTCAGCGGCGACGAGTTCAAGGAGATCAAGGTCTACCCGCCGCTGTGAGGGTCCACTTCCTTCTCCCGCAGGCGGGAGAAGGTAGGATCCCGGGGCGGTTGCGGCGGGCGTTCCGGCATGAGCCCCTTTGGGAAGCGCTGCAGGATGACCTGGAGCAGGAGCCCGATCAGGAACACCCGCAGATAGCTGCCGCGGATCTGCCATTCGGGCGGCAGGCGTCCGGTGACGAGCTCGCTCGCCGACCATAGCGTCCAGATGACGATCGGGCCGAGGATGGCGCCACGGTTATTGGCGCTGCCGCCGGCGATCAGCATGACCCAGACCAGGAAGGTCGTGATCAGCGGCAAGGTCGCGTCGGGTCCGATGAACTTGAAAGCGTGGGAGGTCAACGCCCCGCTCAGCCCCATCACCATCGAGCCCAGCCAGAAGGCCTGCAGGCGGAATGAGGCGACGTCCTTGCCGGAGGCGGCCGCCGCGTCCTCATTGTCGCGGATCGCCCGCATGACCCGGCCCCAGGGGGAGGCGGCCAGGCGCTCCAGTGCGAGATAGAGGCCAAGGATGATGGCGGCGACGAGGCCGAGATAGGCAAGGTCGCGCCAGATCCCGGGCAACTCTTCGAAGGGTCGCGGGATCGACACGATGCCGCGCGAGCCGTTGGTCAGCCAGATCTCGTTGTTGACGATGAGGCGCAAGATCTCGGCGATGCCGATGGTCGCCATCGCCAGGTAATCGCTCTGCAGGCCAAGTGAGATGCGCCCGACGAACCAGCCGACCGCGGCCGACAGCAGCATCGCGCCGCAGATGCCGATGACGACCGGCAGGCCGAAGCCCACGAAGTGCCCAGGCGTGGGCGGTGCCGTCAGGATGGCGCTGGTATAGGCGCCGACCGCGAAGAAGCCGCTCACCCCGGCATTGAAGAGCCCGCCATAGCCCCATTGCAGATTGAGGCCGAGAGCCATCACCGCATAGATGCCGCCGATGGTCAGGAGCGACACCGCATACTCGCTGTAGCCGAACAGAACGTTCATCAGTACACCCGCCCGCGGAACAGGCCGCTCGGCCGCCAGAGCAGCATCGCCACCATGATCGCGAAGGCGACGCCAGTCTTGTAGTCCGGTGGCACCAGCGGATGCATGGAGAAAAGCGGATAGGTCGAGAGCTCTTCGGCAAGCCCGATCACGAGGCCGCCCGCGATTGCCCCGTAGGGCTTGCCGATGCCGCCCAGGATCGCCGCCGCGAACAGCGGCAGCAGCAGGTTCCAGCCCATATTCGGATTGAGCTGTGTATCGATCGCCAGGAACACGCCGGCCGCGGCCGCAAGCCCTGCGCCGAACACCCAGGTCCACAGCGACACGGTGTCGAGGTCGATGCCGCACACTCGCGCCAGCGAAGGCTGGTCGCTGACCGCCCGCATCGCCTTGCCGAGCCGCGTGCGGGTCAGGAAAAGATGCAAGGCCACGACCAGCACCACGGCCGCGCCGATGATGGCGATATGGCGCGGCGCGATCAGCAGCGTGTCGAAGAACAGGAGCGGCCGCCTGATGCCGGTCTCATAGGCCTGATCATCGGCGCCCCAGAAGATCTCGACCAGCGAACGCAGCATGAGCGCGACGCCGAAGGAGGCGATCACCACGACGATGGTCGGGCTGTTGCGGAAGGGCCGGTAGAACAGCCGGTCGACCGCGATGGCCACGGCGGCGGTGACCACGATGGCGATCGGCAAGGTCGCGAGCGGCGGCAGGCCGCTGAGCCCGACCAGCGAGAGCGTCGCATAGGCGCCGAAGGTCATGAGGTCGCCATGCGCGAAATGACCGAAGCGCAGCACGCCATAAACGAGCGAGAGCCCGACCGCGCCGAGCGCGTAGATGCAGCCGAGCACGATGCCGGGAATGATGTAGAGGTTGATCAGGTCCATGTGCGGTTCCGGATTTTGTAGTGAATAGTGAATAGTGAATAGTGAGTAGTGAATGATGATAATGATTAGATAATCGCTGTCTGTTCACTCTTCACTCTTCACTACTCACTACTCACCTTCTATTCGCTATTCGCTATTCGCTATTCGCTATTCGCTATTCGCTATTCGCTATTCGCCACTCGCCACTCGCCCTCACACTAACCACCAAGAAACGCCTCCGCCATCTGCCGGTTGGCGAGGAGCTCGGCGCCGCTTCCGGAGAAGCGGTTGCGCCCCGCCGCGAGGACGTAGCCGCGATCGGCCATCCCGAGCGCCAGGCGCGCGTTCTGCTCGACCATGAGCACGCCGACACCGGTGCGGTTGATGGCGCGGATATGTGCGAAGATCTCCACCATGATCTTGGGTGCGAGGCCCGCGGTCGGCTCGTCGAGCAACAACAGTTTTGGCCTTGTCATCAGGGCCCGGGCGAGCGCCACCATCTGGCGCTGGCCGCCCGACATCTCCCCGACCAGCTGGCGCCGCCGCCGGCCGAGCTCGGGAAAGAGCGCGTATTGCGCCTCGAGCAGCGGCGCGAGAGCCGCCCGCACGCTGAATGCCCCCATCTCCAGGTTCTCGGCGACGGTCAGGGTCGGGAAGACGTTGCGCTCCTGCGGCACATAGGCCATGCCGAGGCCGACCAGCCGCTCGGGGTTGGCGCCGGTGATGTCGGCGTCGGCGAAGCGCACGCGCCCAGCTTGCGTGGCGACGAGCCCGAACAGCGCCTTGATCAAGGTCGATTTGCCGGCACCGTTCGGCCCGACGATGACGGCGAGCTCGCCGGCCTCGGCCTTCAGGTCGACATCGTGGAGGATGGTCGTGTCGCCATAGCCGGCCTGCAGTTTCTCGATGTCGAGGAGGCTCATGGCGCTGTCGCGGCGCCTTCTGCCGCGCCGGTTGCGGGCAGGCCGAGATAAGCTTCGCGGACCGCATCATTGGCCTTGATCTCCGCCATGCCGCCCTGCGCCAGCACGCGGCCCTCAGCCATAACGATCACCGGATCGCAAAGCCGCGTGATCAGGTCCATGTCGTGCTCGATGATGCAAAAGCTCGTGCCGCGCTCCTGGTGCAGCCGCTCGATATAATGCGCGAGCTCGCCGAGCAGGGTGCGGTTGACGCCGGCGCCGGGCTCGTCGAGCAGGATCACCCTGGCGTCGACCATCATGGTGCGGCCGAGCTCCAGGAGCTTCTTCTGCCCGCCCGAGAGGGTGCCTGCGAGGGCCAGGCGATGCGAGGCGAGGCCAAGGACCTCCAGGGTCTCTTCGGCCCGACGATAGATGGCCTGCTCCTCGCGGCGCACAAGGCCCGGACGAAACCAGGCAGCGAGGATGTGTTCGCCGGTCTGGTGCCGCGGCACGACCATCAGGTTCTCGAGCACCGTCATGCGCGCCCATTCCTTGGGGATCTGGAAGGTGCGCATGAGGCCGCGAGCGAACAGCTCGTGCGGCGGCTTGCCGGCCACGTCCTTGCCATCCAGGAGAATACGGCCCTGGTCCGCAGGGGTCACGCCGGCAATGATGTTGAACAGCGTCGTCTTGCCGGCGCCATTGGGGCCGATGAGACCGGTGATCGAGCCGCGCGGCACCTCGAAGCTGCAAGCATCGACGGCCGTCAACCCGCCATAGCGCTTGGTGATCCGGTCGACGGCGATGATGGCGCTCATTCTTTGCTTATGGACCCGCTTCGTCGTCGAGCTCGCCCGCATTCTAGGCCGGGACCGTTTTGGGACAAGCTCGAAGATCGACCCCGGACCAGCCCCCGACGTAAACTCGCTGTGATCAAAACGGCTTGCTCTGGGTCCGCGCTTGCGCACCGCGCGCGAACAGCCGATGTTGCGGCGCATGGATACGCATGGGTTCGACGTCGTCGTGGTGGGGGCGGGCATAGCTGGAGCCACCGCCGCGGCGCATCTCGCCGCCGACCGCCGCGTGGCGCTGATCGAGGCCGAGGATGCCGCCGGATATCACGCGACCGGCCGCTCCTCCGCCTTGTGGATACTCAATTACGGGCCGCCGGATGTCCGCGTCCTGACCGGCATGTCGAAACCCTTCCTCGAGGCGCCGCCGCAAAGCTTCGTCGAAACGCCCATCCTGTCGCATCGCGCCGTCGTGCATCTGGCGCCGCCGGAGCAGGAGGCGGAGCTGAGGCAGCTGCTGGCAGGCTCGGTCGGCATGCGTGAAGCTTCCGTCGCGGAGCTCAGCGCCCTGGTGCCGGCCTTGAAGCCGAACTACGCCGCCGCCGGTGCTATCGAAGAGGAATGTTTCAGCATCGACGTCGCCGCCCTGCACCAGGGATATCTCCGCCAGGCACGCGCCGGCGGTGGAGTGCTCGCCTTGCGCAGCCGCGCCGGGCGTATCGAGCGCCGTGACGGCGTCTGGCATGTGGAGGTCACCGGCGGTGCCCTGTTCACCGCGCCGCTGCTGGTCGATGCCGCCGGCGCCTGGGGAGACGAGGTCGCGAAGCTCGCCGGGGTCTCGCCGCTCGGCCTGTCGCCCAAGCGGCGCACCATCGCGGTCATCGACGCCGCCCCGTGGAAAATCGCGGATTGGCCGGCCGTGAACGATGTCGGCCATAGCTGGTATTGCCTGCCGACCTCGCCGAGGCATCTGCTGGTTTCTCCCGCCGACGAGACCGACATGCATCCCCATGACGTCCAGCCGGAGGCCTTGGACATCGCCATCGCCATCGACCGGATGCAGCAGGCGTTGAACATCGAAGTGCGGCGCGTCGAGCGCAGCTGGGCGGGCTTGCGCACCTTCACGCCCGACCGCAGCCTCGCCATCGGCCGGGACGGCACGGCGGAGGGATTTTTCTGGTGCGTCGGGCAGGGCGGCTTCGGCATCCAGACATCGAAGGCCGCGGGCCAATTGCTGGCCGATCTCGTCAATCACCGCGACCCCGGGGAGGCCGCCGGCATCGTCGAGAGGGTCGATCCGCGGCGGTTTGCAGCGATGGCTGCCTGATCCGCCGCCGGCGCCGGCCATCGGAGTGCGAGGGGCTCTTGAGGCGGCTTGGCCTCACAAATGCTGCTCGAAATCCATGCTCTGGTGGAGGATGCGCACGATGTCGACGCCGTCCTCGAGTGTTCGATAAAAGATAAAGTGGGAGCCGGTCCGAAATCTTCGGTAGCCCGCCCGAATATCCTCGCAGTTCCGCCCACGCCGGGGGTCATCGGCCAACATTTCGAAGCTTCGCTGAATCTGCCGGATGTAAGCTTCCGCCTGAGCCACGCTCCAAGTTGCAGCGGTGTAGTCCCATATCTCTTCGATATCGCGCTGGGCGCGTGGCCTCAGAACATAAAGCGTCATGCGCCGGGTGCGTCCTGCCCACGCTTGCGGGCCAGGAACGCATCAAAGTCAAACGGTGTCGCCGGGCCGCTGGCCTCACCCTCGACCAGCGCGGCACGCAACACCGCAAGTCTCGTCTCCTGCTCTTCGAGCAACCTCAGACCGGCGCGCACGACATCGCTTGCCGACGCATAACGACCCTCGGCAACTTTCCCCTCGACGAAGGAGACAAAATGGTCGCCGAGCGCGAAAGATGTGTTTTTGCCCATGGTGATCACCTCAAAATGAGGTATACCAATAATTGGTACAGGCGGCAAGATTTTCGAACCGGGTTCTTGAACCCAGGCGCCAACGCGCGGGTTCCGGTCGATTGCCTGCTGATCTTTCAGCTGGCTGCGGCCCGCGCCTGCGTCGCTTGAGCCAAAAACTCCGCCGGCCTGGTGAACCGCACGGCCCGGTGGGCCGAGAGGCAGGCCAGCAATTCCTCGACGAAGCGCCAGACCCAAGGGTCATGCTCGAGATGGTGAGTGAGGAGCCCGATCGGCTCGCGCTCCTCGGCCGCTTGCGCAGCGGTCTCGCGGGCGAGCGCCGCGAGGTCGTCGAGCATCGCGGCTTCATCCCGCAATCCGCCATGGCCGCGCCAGAACACCGGATCCACATGGGTGTTCACTTGTATCACGCCGGGAGCAGCCTCCCGCGACCGCCGCCGCTTGAAGGTCGAGAGGCCCGCAAACCCCACCTCCTTGAGGCGTTCGGTCAGGTCCTCGCCGATGCGGTTCCAGGGCGGCGCCAGCATCGGCACGACCTTGGCGCCGAACAGGCGCCGCAGCCGCTCATGGGCGCCGTAGAGCGCAGCCATGCGGTCGAGCAAGGGCTGGCCGATGCCGAGTTCGGAGGAGAGCTGCCCCTGCGGCGAGTGATTGCGATGGGCGAGACCGTGCACGATGATGTCGACACGCGCCTCGCCGGCGAGGCGGTCGGCCAGCGCCGAGGTCGCGAGCAGCGGAATGGCGGCGAGCGCCAACGGCACGTCGAAGCGCGCCGCGAGGCCGAGCAGCCGGTCGAGGGCGGGCGAGGGCGCCACCACATCGTCGTCGCGCCACCAGACGGGCAGCGTCGTGCCGGCTTGCGCGATCTCGTCCAGCGCCGCAGCGAGCCTTTGCCAGGCCTGCGCCACCGCGGCGGCCCGGCTCGCCGCGGCGCAGATCTTCCTTGCGGCGACGCCCGCCCCATCGAGCATGATGGTCGCGGCCGAGCCGGGCTGGGGCAGGCACATGACGCGCTCGATGGCGCCGAGCAAGGTCGCGGGCGCGAGCTCGGCCTGCGTCAGGAGGACGGCGCGCCCCTGCGCCGCGAGGCGCTCGGCCCGCATGCGCTGCTCCTTCTCGCCGCCCTCCTCGAAGGGCACCAGCACGGCGCGCGCGCCCGTCGCCAGGATGTCGATGACGGTGTTGTAGCCGGCTTGGCTCACCGAGACGTCGGCCACCTGCAGAAGCGAGGGAAAATCGCGCCTGGCGCGTTCGACGCTCACATTGGCGGGCGCCTCGGCCGCGAGCTTGCCATAGGCCGCCTCGGCGACCGCATGGCCGACCAGGATGCGCCAGCGCCGCGCATCTTGCAGCGCCGCGCCGCTGGCGGCCGCGAACAGCTGCAGCGAGGCCGACGAGCCGCCGCCCGAGACGACGACCTCGCCGCCATTGCCGGCATCGAGCGGCAGGGCGAGCGCCCGCCGGCGGTCGGCCACATAGCCCGTATAATCGAGCCGGCGGGCCAGCGCCTTGTCGACCGGCCAGGAGGCGTC
This sequence comes from Rhizobiales bacterium GAS188, assembly GCA_900104855.1. Classification (NCBI taxonomy): domain Bacteria; kingdom Pseudomonadati; phylum Pseudomonadota; class Alphaproteobacteria; order Hyphomicrobiales; species Rhizobiales bacterium GAS188. The sequence goes on along the minus strand of FNSS01000001.1, from coordinate 2,534,215 downwards.
GAGCGGGATGACGCTCTCATCGGCATGCACCAGCACGCCGTCATAATAGCGCCCGAGACGTTCGAGCGTCTGGGCGGCGCGCTGCGGCTTCGAGGGCGGCTGCAGGATGTCGCGGATGGAGGACAGGATCGCGAGCCGCGGCCGCGTCGCGCGCGCCGCTTCGAGCAGCGCCAGGAATTCCTCGGAGAGCTGCCGCCGCCCGAACGGGAAGAGCTCGGTGACGATGACGTGCGGGCGGAACGCCGCATGGGCCGCGAGCAGCGCATCGCTGCGGCGCGCCAGATAGGCCGCGTCCGCAATGCCGTCATCGCTCGTGCGCAGCGTCTTGAAGTCGGTGCCGACGCAATGCACCGGCGGCAGCTGCACCAGGTCGAGCCCGGCAAGATCGACGGTCTCGCTCGGCCGCCCGCCGCTCACGAGCCGCACCTCGGCGCCCCCTTCGGCGAGGGCGCGTGCGATCAGCGCGGCGCGCGCCAGATGGCCGACGCCCAACAGATGGGTGACGACGATGAGGGCGCGCCGGCTCAAGCGGTCGCGCCTTCGGGCAGGGCGGCGATGACGACCGGCAAGCTCCCGGTTTGCCTCAGCGCTTCGCCGGCGATCATCGCGGCCGCGAGCGCCACGTTGAGAGAGCGTAGCCCGGCCCGCATCGGCACCAGGATACGGGCATCGGCGCTCGCATGCACGGGCCCGGGGGCGCCAGCCGATTCCCGGCCGAAGAGGATGATGTCGGACATGCCGAAAGCGAAGTCGGTGTAGGGACGCGAGGCCTTGGTGGTTGCCAGCACCAGCCGCGCCCCGCTTTCGCGGCGCCAGGCGTCGAAGGCCGCAAAGCTCTCATGGCGCCTGATCTCGACGCGCTCGAGATAGTCCATGCCGGCGCGGCGGAAGGCGCGGTCGGATACCGGGAAGCCGGCCGGCTCGATGATGTCGAGGCCAAGGCCGAGGCAGGCCGCAAGCCGCGCGATGGCGCCGGTGTTCTGGGGGATGTCGGGCTCGAACAAGGCAAGACGCATGGCGTGTCGCTCAAGCGCGCAGCGTCGCCTTCGCCAAGGCGCCGGCCGGATAATCGGGCAACGCATTCGCGAACACGCTCGCGGCCATCGGCCAGTCCTCGCGCTCGGCGGCCTCGGCAAGCGCTGCCATCCAGCCCTTGACCTCGCCGACGCTGCGGAAGGAAGGGCGGGCCGACAACACGCCCGGAATGCCGATATCGACCGTCGTCTCGTCCTCGCCGAGCACGATCTCGCGCAGCCTCTCGCCCGGACGCAGCCCGGTGAGCTCGATCTTGATGTCCTCGCCCGGCATATGGCCGGCGAGCCGGATCATGCGCTCGGCAAGCTCCATGATGCGGATCGGCTGGCCCATATTGAGCACGTAGACGGAGGTTTCGTGCCGCCCGTCCTCGATCGCATGCGAAGAGGCGGTGAGCACGAGATCGGAGGCCTCCGGGATGGTCATGAAATAGCGCACCATGTCGGGATGGGTCAGCGTGACCGGCCCGCCGCGCTCGATCTGCTCGCGGAATTTCGGCACCACCGAGCCGTTCGAGCCGAGCACATTGCCGAAGCGCACCGCGATCAGGCGGCTGCGCCCGGGGTCCGTATCCTTGGCCTGCAGCTCGGCTTCGAGCGCCTGCACATACATCTCGGCGAGCCGCTTGGTGGCGCCGAGGATCGACACCGGCTGCACCGCCTTGTCGGTCGAGACCATCACCATGGCGCGCGCCCCGCAGGCGAGCGCCGCATCGGCGACGTTGATCGAGCCCGTGATATTGGTCTTGACGCCCTCGACCCAGTCGCGCTCGAGCAGGTTCACATGTTTCAGGGCGGCTGCGTGGATCACCATGTCGGGCGCGGATTCGGCGATCACGGCCAGCACCCGCTCGCGATCGCGCACGTCGCAGAGCCGGCCGGAGATGCGGGTGCGCGGCGCCCCCAGCGACAAAGCCTCGATGACGGCATGCAGTGCAGGCTCGGAATTCTCGATGATCACCACCTCCTTCGCCCCGAACAGGACGAGGCGCCGGGCGATCTCGCTGCCGATCGAGCCGCCCCCGCCCGTGATGGCGAAGACGCGCCCCTCGACCAGGCGCTCCAGGCGGCCGCGATCGATCTCGACCGTCGGACGCAACAAGAGGTCTTCCATGGCGACCGGGGCGAGCCTGGGCGCGGCCTCCGGCCCTTCCGTGCCCACCAGCGGCCTTGTCTGGCTGACGGCGATGCCGTAGCGCGCCGCGAGCGCATAGATGGCCTCGGGCGCGGCGGCGGCTTCCAGCGCGCTGGCGCAGAGAATCATGCGCCGCGGGGTGCGACCATCCACAGCAAGGCGCTCGACCACGCTGTGCAGGTCCGCATAGGTGCCGAGAATCTGCACGCCGCGGATCCTCAATCCGAGATCGGCGACGCGCGGCGAGATCAGGCCGACCGGCCGCAACCCCGCCACCTGGCCGGCCTGGATGGCGCGCAGCACCGGGTCGGTCTCCTGCGAGCGGCCGAGGATCAGCACCGTCTCGGCCGGGAACTCGCGATTGGCCGCGACCTTCTGGCCGCGATCCTTCCACCAGCGATAGACGAAGCGCGGCCCGCCGAGGAAGAAGATCTGCAAGCCCCAATAGACAGCGACGAAGGCCTTGCCGAAATAGAGATGGCCGAGGAATTGCGGCGAGAGCAGGATGTAGTCGACGATGAGAAAGCCGACAGCCAGAAGGCTCGCGGCCCGCACGATATTGACGAGATCGGGGATCGAGGCGAAGCGCCATTTCGATTTGTAGAGGTTCGAGGCCCAATAGACGAGCGCGGCGCAAGGCACCGTGACGGCCAGAATGAGCGGCAATTGCGCCAGCAAGTCCGCGAGCCGCTTTTCGTCGAAGCGCAGCTCCAGCGCCACGAAGACCGCGAGCGCCGTCATCGCGAGGTCATGAGTGACGATCGCGATCTTCTTCATCTCGTTCAAGCGGTTCTGCGAAATCATCTCGTCTTGAGGTTGAGCGGGCTAGGCCGGAGCGCCTACACCCTGGCGCGGGGCGAGACAAGGATCGGTCCAAGGATTGGTCTTGGAGATAGGTCCTGGATCGCGCCTTGGCGAGGCTTCGCATATGGGCCATGCACAGCGTCGCCGGGATTTTCGAATCCGCGCCAATTTCGCCGCGCTTGCGCCCCATCGCCAGGTTTTGTAGGCATTGGATATCTGCGGTAGAAGCCGAGTGAGAGGCGAGCGCCGCGACAGAGAGCCTCAATGACCTACGTCGTCACCGATAACTGCATCAAATGCAAATACATGGATTGCGTCGAGGTGTGCCCCGTGGATTGCTTCTACGAGGGTGACAACATGCTCGTCATCCATCCCGATGAATGCATCGATTGCGGTGTGTGCGAGCCTGAATGTCCGGCCGACGCCATCAAGCCCGATACCGAGCCGGGGCTCGAATCCTGGGTCAAGCTCAATGCCGATTATGCCAAGACCTGGCCGAACATCACCATCAAACGGGACGGGCCGGCCGACGGCAAGGATTTCGACGGCAAGCCGAACAAGCTCGAGACCTATTTCTCGCCCGAACCCGGGCAAGGCGACTGAAGGCAGCAACTTACCTTCTCCCGCTCTTTCGCGGGAGAAGGTGCCCGAAAGTAGTGAGGGCGGATGAGGGGCGCCGGGGAAGCGCTCCACCGCCCCTCATCCGGTCTCGCTGAGCTCGACCACCTTCTCCCGCAAGCGGGAGAAGGGAGCGCGCCGCCACGTTCTCCATCTTAACCATTTGTAAACCCTAACGCTTCCTTATCAGGTCGCGGCGAACGGCTCGTTCATTCAGAATAATTTAATCGTTTTTCATGTTTATGCCCTGATGGGCGAGCCCTCTCATCCGGTTGCGCTCGTCCTCACCTCGCTCAGCAGGGGGTCCATAGGGGGTACATGAACGATATTTCGCCCGGCGCCGCTTTTCGCCATGCGCGCCACCAGGATGGATCGAGCGGTCCGGTTGCGGATCATCGGCCCGTCGATCCGGGCGGCGTGCTCGCTTCGCTCGGCTTCCTCGCCTTCAGCTGGGATCTGCGTTCGGGCGCCCTGTCCTTCGTGGGCGACGTGCAGAAAGTGCTCCCCGGGGATTGGGGACATGATTTCGAGAGCATCGCCCGGCTCGAGGAGAGCCAGGTGTCGCCGAGCGCGGGCGCCCGCCAATCCGCCCTGTTCGGGGAGGAGCGCCTCGATGACGGCTCCGGCGTCCCTTATGCCTTGACGTACCGCCTGCGCTCCAAGGACGGACGCGCCTATCTGGTCGAGGAGAGCGGGCGCTGGTTCGCCTGCCTGCCGGGGCAACCGATGTCGGCGCGCGGGCTCCTGCATGTCCGTGGCCTGCCTCCCGAGCTGCGCGAGGACCTGCCCAAGGGCGGCGATCTCTCCTATCGATTTCTCGGCCGCGGCGCCCTGCGCGAGGTGCTGGAGCGCGCCAGCGAGCAGGCGCAGCGCACCCATCGCAGCTTCGCCTTGATCGCGGTCGTCGCGGCTCAAGGCCAGATCACCTCCGGATCGGAGCTGCCTGTCGCCTATGATGCCGGCGAAGGCTTCGCCGGCAGGCTGCGCCGGGTGATGCGTCGCGGCGACACCTTGGTACGCATCGACGATCAGACCTCGCTTTGCGTGCTGAACACCTGCGACGAGACCCAGATGGCGACGGCCGTGAAGCGGCTCGAGACCGCCTTCGAGTTCCCGGAAGATGAGGATGGCGGCACGCAGCTCGTGGGCTCGGTCGCCGGTGCGGTCTGGAAAGGCTCGCATGCTAATGCCCAGGCGCTCGCGACCTCGGTCGTCGACAGCGCCAAGGCGCAGTTCGGCGCAAGCGAAGACGCTGCCTCGGTGCGGATGACGGGGCTTGCGGCAGGTGCAGCGCCGCCGACCGATTGGCAGAAGGAAATCCTGCAAGCCTTGAACGAGCGCCGCCTGGCGCTCGCCTGCCAGCCCGTAGTGGAAGCCGGATCGCGCAAGGTCGCGTTCCATGAGGGCTTGCTGCGCCTGCGCAATGCCGCGGGGCGCCTGCTCCCGGCCTCCGTCTTCATCCCGACCAGCGAGGAGAACGGGCTCGTCACGCTGCTCGACCAGCGCGTCATCGAGCTTGCCGCCGAGGCGCTCACCCGCCATCCCGATCTCAAGCTCGCCATCAATGCCTCGGCGCTGTCGCTGGCCGATCCCGAATGGCTCGCGGTGCTGCGTTCACATGCGTCGGGCTCGAAGCCGTTCGCCGGGCGGCTCATCCTCGAAGTCACCGAGTCCATGGCGCTCGCCGATATCCGGCGCACCACCGAGCTGCTCACCATCGTCAAGGAGCTCGGCATCTCGGTGGCGCTCGACGATTTCGGGTCGGGCCATACCTCCTTCCGCACCTTGCGCATGCTGCCGGTCGACATCATCAAGATCGACGGCGCCTTCGTGCAGGATGTCGACCGTTCGAATGACGGACGTTTCTTCATCCGCACATTGGTCGACCTTGCCCGCCATATCGGCTGCAAGGTGGTGGCTGAATGGGTCGAGACGGAAGCTGCGGCCCGCATCGTCGAGGAGATCGGCGTCGACTACCTGCAGGGGCGGCTCATCGGCACCCCGAAGCTTCTCGACAAGCCGACGGCGCCGGAGCGAGGCCAGGAACGAGGCCAAGGATCAGCGCCACAAGATTCTCGGCGCCAAAAATCAGGGCGTCGGGCCTCAGGACGGCTGACCGCCTGAGGGCTTGGCGCTGCCGCTCGGCGACAGCCGCTCCAGGCGCTCGCGCATCCGGTCCATCTCGCGTTTCATCTCGCTGATCTCGTCGGGGCGTGCAGGCTCGGCGGCCGGCGGCTCGGGCGTGGTGCTGCCCGTGATGGCAAACGGCGTCAGCATGCGCAGCGCATTGGCGAACACCGCCATGTTCTTGCGTGTCTGCTCCTCGAGGATGGCGAAGGGCGTCTGCCCCAGCGCCTGCGAGAATTGCTCGCGCAGCTTCTGCTGATTGTTGATCAGGCTGTCGAGCGAGAAGTCGAGATATTGCGGCACCAGCGCCTGCATGCTGTCGCCGTAGAGGCGGATGAGCTGGCGCATGAAGGTGACCGGCAAGAGGTTCTGCCCCTTGTTCTCCTGCTCGAAGATGATTTGGGCGAGCACCGAGCGGGTGATGTCCTCGCCGGTCTTGGCGTCGCTCACGACGAAATCCTCGCCCGCCTTCACCATCCGCGCCAGATCCTCGAGCGTGACGTATTCGCTCGAGCCGGTGTGGTAGAGTCGGCGATTGGCGTATTTCTTTATGGCGACCGGTTCGCTCGCCATCGGCGCCCCCTTCTCCGGCATGTCCTTGGCGGCGGGATCAGTCTTGGCAGCAGGATCAGTCTTGGTCATGCGCCCCATTCAAGCATCCTCCTGCGACGACTGCAAATTGATCATACGCCGCCGATTATTTGGGCGCCTCCGGCAAGGCGGCCGATGAGGTGGGCAAGGCTTGGCGCATGGGCCTGGCGTGGGGCTTGGCGCATAAGCTTGGCCAAAAGGATCTTCGGCCGCTTCCCAGCCTTGCGCGAGGGCCAGGTTGCGCAACGGCGCGAAATTCATCACATAGGACTTGCCGCCTCATGCGGCTGCCTATCGTAGCTGGTTCTTTTCGCGAACCGTCCCCGTTTTCGAGAGAATGAGGGCTTCGTGAGCGGCGCCAGAGGTCGGAAATTCCGGGCCTTGCTCGAGCGGAGCATCTTGCTCGAGCAGAGCACCGGACTTGAGAAGAGCACCTGAGCGGGAGAGCTTCCATGTCGGATCATGATATCGTCATCGTGTCGGCGGCGCGCACGCCGGTCGGCAGCTTCAACGGCGTTTTCGGCACGCTGCCGGCCCATGAGCTCGGCGCGATCGCCATCAAGGCGGCGCTGGAGCGCGCCAAGGTCAAGGCCGACGAGGTCGACGAGGTGATCCTCGGTCAGATCCTCGGCGCCGGCGAAGGACAGAACCCGGCCCGCCAGGCCGCCATGAAGGCGGGCGTGCCGCAGGAGAAGACGGCCTGGGGCCTCAACCAGCTCTGCGGCTCGGGCCTGCGCGCCGTCGCCATCGGCATGCAGCAGATCGCCAATGGGGATGCCGACATCATCGTGGCGGGCGGCCAGGAATCGATGTCGATGGCGCCGCATGCGGCGCATCTGCGCGGCGGCGTCAAGATGGGCGAGATGAAGTTCACCGACACCATGCTGAAGGACGGGCTGATCGACGCCTTCCACGGCTATCATATGGGCAATACCGCCGAGAACGTCGCGGCGCGCTGGCAGATCACCCGCGAGGACCAGGACAAATTCGCGACCGCCTCGCAGAACAAGGCGGAGGCCGCCCAGAAGGCCGGTCGCTTCAAGGACGAGATCGTGCCGGTGACCGTGAAGGGGCGCAAGGGCGACACGGTGGTCGAGAACGACGAATATATCCGCCATGGCGCCACTTACGACTCCATGAGCAAGCTGCGGCCGGCCTTCACCAAGGAAGGCTCGGTCACCGCCGCCAACGCCTCGGGCATCAATGACGGAGCGGCAGCTTTGGTGCTGATGACCGAAGCCAACGCCAAGAAGCGCGGCCTCAAGCCGCTCGCCAAGATCGTCTCCTGGGCGACCGCCGGCGTCGACCCGGCCGTGATGGGCACGGGCCCCATCCCGGCCTCGCGCAAGGCGCTGGAGAAGGCCGGCTGGAAGGTCGGCGATCTCGATCTCGTCGAGGCGAACGAAGCCTTCGCGGCCCAGGCGCTCGCCGTGAACAAGGATCTCGGCCTCGACGCCGCGAAGGTCAACGTCAATGGCGGGGCGATCGCCATCGGCCATCCGATCGGCGCCTCGGGCGCGCGCGTCCTGACCACGCTGCTCTACGAGATGGGCCGGCGCGACGCCAAGAAGGGGCTCGCCACTCTGTGCATCGGCGGCGGCATGGGCATCGCCATGTGCGTCGAGCGCTGAGAAGCTGCGTCGAGCGCTGAAGCGAGCAACTGCTCAGGCCCTGAGCCGTGCCGGCTGGCGGCCATCGCGATCATGGTCATGACCAACATGGCCATGATCATGGCGGCGCCGGCGCGGCCGCGAAGGTGACGCTCAAGGAGGCGGCGTGGTGGCGCAGCCTGTTCGTGCATGATCACGGGCCAGATCACGGGCCAGATCACGGGCTTGCTGGCCATGACCACCATGCCCATCACGATCATGGCGAGGCGCCGGTCGATTTCGGCCGCGCCTTCGCCATCGGCACGCTGCTCAATCTCGGCTTCGTGGTCGCCGAGATTGGCTTCGGGGTGGCGGCGAACTCGTTGGCGCTCATCGCCGACGGCGCCCATAACCTGTCCGATGCCCTAGGGCTGCTGGCCGCCTGGTTCGCCTCCTGGCTCGGGCGGCTGCCGCCGAGCGGCCGGCGCACCTATGGCTACCGGCGCGCCTCCATCATCGCGGCCCTGCTCAACGCCACGCTGCTGATCGGCGCCACCGCGATCATCATCTTCGAGGCCTGCACGCGTCTCCTTTCGCCCGCCCCGGTGGAGGAGCGCGTGGTGATCCTGGTCGCGGGGATCGGCATCGCGGTCAATGTGGCGACGGCGCTGCTGTTCCTGCGGCGGCGCGAGCGCGACCTCAATGCGCGCGGCGCCTATGCGCACATGGTGGCGGATGCCGGAATCTCGGTCGGCGTGGTGATCGCCGGGCTCCTCATCGTCTGGACCAAGCAGTTCTGGATCGATCCCGCCGTCAGTCTCCTGATCGGGATGATCATCCTCATCGGCAGCTGGCGCCTCACCCGCGACACGATCGACATGGCGCTCGATGCCGTGCCGTCCCATCTCGACCGCGCCGAGATCGAGGCCTTCCTCGGCGGCTTGCCCGGCGTCCGCTCGGTGCACGACCTGCATGTCTGGGCGATGAGCACCACCGAGACGGCCCTCACCGCCCATCTGGTGCGCGAGGAAGCGGGGAGCGACGACAAGTTCCTGGCCGAGGCGCGCGACGGCCTGAGAAGCAGCTTTTCGATCGCCCATGTGACCTTGCAGATCGAGCGCGGCGATGCCGAGCACCCTTGCGCGCTCGCCTGCGAGGAGGCCAAGGCCGGGGTTTAGGCCGAGCGCTTTCCTTCTTTCGTTTACGGGAGAAGGAGGCCCCCCGACAAAAGATGGACTTTCCCCTGCCTGTTGTGGAACGATCATGAAAGCGGCGGATTAGACACATAATCGCCGGCCAAATGAGCGTCACCAAAATGGGCGTCACTGAGTGAGCGTCAGGGGAGTATATCATGTCCAAGGTTGCGATCGTCACCGGCGGCACGCGCGGCATCGGCGAGGCGATATCCAAGGGTCTCCATGCGGCGGGCTATAAGGTCGCCGCGACCTATGCGGGCAATGACGCGGCCGCCGCGAAATTCAAGGCCGATACCGGGGTGACGGTCTATAAATGGGATGTCGGCGATCCGAAGGCCTGCGCCGACGGGGTCGCCAAGGTCGAGAGCGAGCTCGGCCCGATCGGCGTCCTCGTCAACAATGCCGGCATCACCAGGGACGGCATGTTCCATCGCATGACGGTCGAGCAATGGTCGGCGGTGATCCGCACCAACCTCGATTCGCTGTTCAACATGACGCGCCCGGTGATCGAGGGCATGCGGGCGCGGAGCTTTGGCCGCATCATCTCGATCTCCTCGATCAACGGTCAGAAGGGCCAGATGGGCCAGGTGAATTATTCCACCGCCAAGGCCGGGGTCATCGGCTTCAGCAAGGCGCTGGCGCAGGAGAATGCCAATAAGGGCATCACCGTGAACGTCATCGCGCCAGGCTATATCGCGACCGAGATGGTGCAGGCGGTGCCGGAGGAGGTGCTCAAGACCAAGATCTTGCCGCTCATTCCGGTCGGCCGTCTCGGCGAGGCCGACGAGATCGCCGCCGCGGTCTTGTATCTCGCGGGCGACAAGGCAGGTTTCATCACCGGCTCGACGCTCTCGGTGAATGGCGGCCAGCATATGGCCTGAGGACCCAGCCTCTCGCGCCACTGGCGTCAGGGGTCGACGGCGATGACGGATCGGGACAGTCTCTGGACAATCGGTGTCGCTTTGCCATATGAAATGTCGCAGAAATCCGGCATCGGAATGGACAAATGAGCGCCACTAGAGGCTCCCTCGAGAGGAGCGGAGCCGGCAAGAAGCCGAAGATCAAGGGGCCTGCCGCCTCACGCTCCCATGCTGAGATCGTCAGGGGTGCGAAGATCGTCGCCAAATTCATCGATCCTCAGGGTGTCCTCAGGGTCGGCAACGTGGCCGAGTGGTTCGGCATGTCCAGAGGCCAGCTCGCCGAGACGATCGGCGTCAGCCCGGAGACGCTGCAGCGCGCCAAGCGCGTCGCCGCGCCCAAGACTCAAATTCGCGTCAAGGAAATGCTTGAGATCGTCGGGCGGGTCGCGGATTGGGCGGGCGGCAAGGATCAAGCCATGGCCTGGTATCGGGCAGAGCCCATACCTGCCTTCGGCGGGCGGACGGCTGAATCCCTGGTGAAGGAGGGGAAGGCAGCGGCGGTTCGGGACTTTCTCGATCACGTTGCAATCGGCGGCTTTGCTTGAGATTTGCCGGAACCTGCTATCGCGCTCACGACCCAAAATGGGCCTTTTCGCCCCTTTCCGGCGAAGGCGCGGCTGCCAAGGGCGGCCGCTTCAATCCGGTCGGAACGCCGGCGCTCTATCTCGGTCTCACGATCGAAGGCGTTTTTGTCGAGATGGGGCACGGCTTCGCGCATCGCTTGGATCCGCTGACCGTCTGCTCCTATGAGGTCGATTGCGAGGATGTGGTCGATTTGAGGATGCCTCGCGCCTGCAAGGCGGCGGGCGTCCGGATCGCCGACATGGCCTGTGCCTGGGCCCGTGAACGCGCAGAAGGTAGGCAGCCGCAGTCACGGAGTATCGCCAGGCGCCTGATCGGCGCCGGGGCAGCTGGCATCCTCGTTCCCTCTTTCGCCAATGGCGCCCGGCCGGGTATGGCAAATCTCGTCTTGTGGAGCTGGGGGCCAGCCCTTCCCCACAAGGTCGCGGTCCACGATCCCAGCAGCCGCTTGCCGAAGGACCAGAGCTCCTGGAGCTGAAAGGCTCGGCCTCGCCGGCTGGTCACCTCAAGGTCGCAGCAAGGTCGCAAGCACATGGCGTTGCAATTTGCCGCCCGTTCTGCCATAGACCGCCCCTTCGAACGAACCGCCCGGCTCAAAAGGGCTGCCGTGGCGGTTCCGAACGCTCCGATAGAGCTGTTCCGGCAAGGCGAGGCTCCCGCGAGGGTGCATCTCTCCGAATGCCATACGGAAAGGACGCGAAATGCCCAAGCTGAAGACGAAATCGGGCGCCAAAAAGCGCTTCAAGATCACTGCGACCGGAAAGGTCGTATCCGGCCAGGCCAATAAGCGCCACGGCATGATCAAGCGAACCCAGAAGCAAATCCGCAATCAGCGCGGCACCACGGTGATGTCGGAGTCCGACGGACGCGTGATCCGCAAATATTTCCTGCCGAACGGCGTCTGAGCCGTCTCCGGTCGAACGAAATTCGCTGATCGAACGAAATTGGGAGCTTGAACCATGGCCCGTGTCAAACGTGGCGTGACGTCTCACGCCAAGCACAAGAAAGTCCTCAAGGCTGCGAAAGGCTATTATGGCCGTCGCAAGAACACCATCCGCGTTGCCAAGCAGGCCGTCGAGAAGGCAATGCAATACGCCTATCGCGACCGCAAGGTGCGCAAGCGCACTTTCCGCGGCCTGTGGATCCAACGCCTGAACGCCGCCGTGCGCGAGCACGGCCTCACCTATAGCCGCTTCATCGACGGGCTGACCAAGGCCGGCATCGGTGTCGACCGCAAGGTGCTGGCCGACCTCGCCATGCATGAGCCTGCGGCTTTCGGCGCGGTGGTCGAGAAGGCGAAGGCTGCCCTGCCGGCCGCTGCCTGACCTATCCTATCCATCCGTGGATACCGCAGCGCCGCCCGGCCGGGCGGCGTTTGCTTTTGTGGGCCGCCGCTCGGCCCTGTGTGGCCTTGCGCGGCCGGGTCGACATGAAAGACGGCGTCAGGCTCGCCGCTTCTCCGCTTCCGCCACATGGCGACGCAGGACACGGTTGATTTCGGTCTGATAGCCGCCGCCCTCAGCGTGTTCCCTGAACCATGCCAGCACATCCGCATCCAGCCGGATCGTCACCGGCTGCTTCAAGGGTCGATAGAGTTCGCCGCGGCGTGCGTGAATCCAGTTCTCGGCAGGGGCTTCGGGAATATCCGTCGTGTCGATCTGGTCGTCAGGCATCGCCGCGAGCTTCGCGAGCTGGTCAAGTTGCTCGGGGCTAAGCTCCTTCATGCTCATAGCGTCTCCTTTCATGGGCGGTTGCCTTTCGGGCGCCTATAATCCGCACCCGGTTCCCGTCCTCGGAATCCGGGTACGTGTGAACGACAAGGAGGATCGCGACCGGACCGACCATCCCTATGGCGTGCCATCGCTGTTCTCCATCTTCGAACCGATCGGGGACGATGATGTGCAAGGCATCGTCCCAAACATTCTCGGCGACATCGAAGGCCACGCCGTGCTTGGCGAGATTCCTTCGTGCCTTTTCAGGATCCCACTCAAAACGCACCATCACCTCGTATTTACGATAGTGTATGCACAACCTCGTAATAGATCAAGGGCGAGCGCCGGCGGCAGCCATTGGCTACCCCTTCCCTCCAAAGCTGTAGGGTCAGGCGGTGGTGAGACCCACCGAGGGTAACCGCACATTGACTCTGAATCGACGTGGGCACGCGCCTGGTAACCCTCCCGTGAGGGCGCATGCCGCATTCTCTCTGCGTCCGCGCAACGACGCGGGCACAGGGAATGGGTTATGCGATGTCGGACGGGAAATTGAGGGCGCTGACCTTGCGCCTTGTGAAGCCAGCCTTGTTCGCCGTGGCGCTGCTCCTTGCAGGCGCCACCTTGGTGTTGCTGCTGCCGGGCCAGAGCGGCGCCACTGCGCCGGATGAGCCGAAACCGGACGAGCCCAAGGTCGCGCTTAAGCCCTCACCGCCCGCTTTGCCGCCGAAGCCGGCCTTTGTGCCGATCATCCGCCCGATCCGCCTCTTCGCGCTGGAGGCGCCCGAGCTCGTCAAGGCGGCCGCGAATTACGACGCCATCCGCTCGACCGGCGGCGATGGCCGCGAGGACGACCTCAGCTTCGGCTCGGCGGCGCGCACCGATGCGCTCCATCTGCGCCTCGCGGTCTATCGCGCCGGCTCCGAGGCGGGCGAGGCCTCGCCCCTCTTCGTCGAGCTGACGCGCCGGGCCGCGGCTGCCGGGCTTGCAGTGTCCAAGACTACGCCCGGCGAACCGATGCGCAGCAAATTCGGCGAGATGGAAACCGCCGAGGTGAGGCTCTCGATGCAGGGCGTCGAGCGCTCCTGCCTGGCCTTCCGCCGCGCGGTCACCGGCGAGGCGCTGCGCCTCACCGGCTGGTATTGCGCGCCGGCCGGCGCCTTTGCGGGGCGTGCCGGCCTCGCTTGCCTCATCGATCGCCTGGCGCTGCTGAGCGCCGGCGAGGACACGGCCTTGCGCAACGGCTTCGTCAGCGCCGAAAGGCGCCGCCTCACCTGCGGCAAGGCGCCTTTGCTCGCGGCCTCGGCCGGCAGCTCGCCTCTCGCAAACGATGCCAATCCGCCCCGCTTGCGTGGCACGAAAATGAAGTGAGGATCACGCTTGGGTCAAATGAGGCTCATTTTTAGGTCAAATGGGCATCACCTTCGCGTGTCTCCCTTTGACGAACTGGAATATCCAGTTCACGATGCCGATATAAGGCATGGAATCGCCCGCGGCCTCACAAGGGATATCTCAATGCGCGCCTCCTCGGTCTTGGCCATCGCTCTCCTCGCGGCCAGCGCTTTCAGCACTGTGCCGGCCGACGCTGCGAGCCAGCATCGCCAACGTTATTATCGTGCGCCGGTGCGCGCGCCCTTCGTCGTGCAGGTGGCGCCGCGCAGCTTCCTCGACCCCGGCCCGGTCGTGCCTGTCGGGTCGCTTTCCAACTATGTTTATGCCTCGCAATATCCGTACAGCATGCCCTATTCCTACACCAATCATTACGGCCGCCCGCCGCTTCCCGAAGGGCCGGGCTACGTGCTGTTCGACAGGCTGGATTTCGGACCGCTCAGCGGCCCCTGAGGGCTGAACGGCGGGGCTCTTCCCTGTCGCGCGATTTTCGATTTTGCACGATTGGGCTCGCGCTGGGCGCGCTTCCTTCTCCCGCTCTTTCGCGGGAGAAGGTGCCTGAACGCAGTGAGGGCGGATGAGGGACGCCGGTGAAGCGCTCCATCGCCCCTCATCCGGTCTCGCTTCGCCAAGTTTTCTGATCAAGCCCTGCACCTTCTCCCGCGAAAGGGCGGAAGAGGGTGAGCGCTAATCCCAACCCCTATTTCAACACGCGGCGCAGCTCGGCGACCAGGGCATCGCCCATGCCGGTGGTGCCGATCGCATTGGCGCCCGGCGCCGAGATGTCCTTGGTGCGCAGCCCCGCCGCCAGCACGTTGGCGATGGAGGTCTCCAGCGCATCGGCGGCTTCGCCGAGGCCCAGCGAATAGCGCAGGCACATGGCGAGCGATCCGACCATCGCCACCGGGTTCGCGAGCCCCTTGCCGGCGATGTCGGGGGCCGAGCCATGCACCGGCTCGTAGAGCGCCTTGCGCTTGCCGGTCTTCGCGTCCTCGGCGCCGAGCGAGGCCGAGGGCAGCATGCCGAGCGAGCCGGTCAAGGTCGCGGCGACGTCCGAGAGCATGTCGCCGAACAGGTTGTCGGTGACGATCACGTCGAACTGCTTGGGCTGGCGCACCAGCTGCATGCCGAGCGCATCGGCGAGCTGATGCTCGAGCTGGACATCGCCATATTCGGCCTTGTGCAGCGCCGTGACGACCTCGTTCCAGAGCACGCCGGACTTCATCACATTGCGCTTCTCGGACGAGGTGACCTTGTTGCGCCGCTTGCGCGCCAGCTCGAAGGCGACGCGGGCGATGCGCACGATCTCATGGGTGGTGTAGACCTGCGTGTCGACGGCGCGCTTCTCGCCATTCTCCAAGGTCACGATCTCCTTGGGCTCGCCGAAATAGACGCCGCCCGTCAATTCGCGAATGATGACGATGTCCAGCCCCTCGACCACCTCGCGCTTCAGCGAAGAGGCGTCGGCGAGCGCCGGATAGCAGATGGCCGGACGCAGATTGGCGAACAGGCCGAGATCCTTGCGCAGCCGCAACAGGCCGGCCTCGGGGCGCACGTCATAGCCGACCTTGTCCCATTTCGGCCCGCCGACCGCGCCGAACAGGATGGCGTCAGCCTGTTTGGCGCGCGTCATCGCCTCTTCGGTGATCGCCACCTTATGGGCGTCATAGGCTGAGCCGCCGACGAGGTCGCGCTCGGTCTCGAAGGAGGCGACGCCGATCTCAGCCAGGGCCTGCAAGGTCTTCTCGGCCTCCGCCATCACTTCGGGGCCGATGCCGTCGCCCGGCAGGAGAAGAAGCTTATGGGTCATGATCATCCGTCCGCGTGGTGAAATCGACGTTTAGGAGGTTGGCAAGGGGGCTGGCAAGGGAACTGGCAAGAGAGGGTGAGGCCCCGTCAGGTCTGCTCGACGAAGGCCCGGATCAGCCAATGCGCGATGGCGATCGGCGGCGGGCAGGCGAGCCCCTCCGGATGGGCGCCGGCGAGCATCGAGACAGCCTCGGCCTTTGTGAACCAGCGCGCATCTTCGATTTCCTCGGGGTCGATGACGATCTCTTCCGAGAGCGCCTGCGCATGGCAGCCGATCATCAGCGACATCGGAAAGGGCCAGGGCTGCGAGGCGAGATAGGTCACCTTGCCGCAGATGATGCCGGATTCTTCCTTGAT
Organism: Rhizobiales bacterium GAS188; assembly: GCA_900104855.1. NCBI lineage: Bacteria > Pseudomonadati > Pseudomonadota > Alphaproteobacteria > Hyphomicrobiales > Rhizobiales bacterium GAS188. The sequence continues at coordinate 2,518,355 of FNSS01000001.1, read as the reverse complement.
CTCGCGCCGCACCGCCGCCTCGAGCGTCTCGCCATGCTCGATGAAGCCGGCCAGCGCCGAATAGACGCGGCTGGCGAAGCGGGCGCTGCGCCCCAGGAGGCAGTACTCACCCCTGACGGGCAGCATGATCGCCACGGGATCGGTGCGCGGGAAATGCTGCGTCTTGCAGCTCGGGCAGTCGCGGCGGAAGCCCGAGACCGAGACGAGGCTCGGCGTTCCGCAATTGGCGCAGAAACGATGGCGCTGGTGCCAGTTCATCAGCGCCTTGGCCTCGGCGAGCAGGCCGAGCTCGGGCGCGGCGACCAGCCCCTGCACGGCGATCGAGCGCAGGTCGATGGCGAAATTGCCGGCTTGTTTCAGCGGCTCGGCACGCTCACCGTCGATCAGGGTGGCGAAGACCGGCCGCGCTCCATCCAGTCCGAGAAAGGCGCGTTCGAGCGTCGATTCGCGGGCCGCGATCTCAGGCAAGGGGAAGAGGGCCGTCATTGTCTCCTTGGCTTCGCTGGCGCGGCGCAGGATCGGCGTGTCGCCGGCGATCAGGATGGTGGCGGCCGAGGGTTCGGCGGCGCGCGCCGCCACGAAATCTGCGTCCTCGCGGCGCTCGGACAAGCGCTCGATCGTGTTGACGCCATAGCCGATGCGGGAGGACAGCTCCGCGAACCCGTTTGAGACATCGTTCATGGGGTTGCCTGCCCTTTGGAGAAGCCGCTGAAGACGAGATCCGGCGCGCTGATATTGTGGCGCGACGGCACGAGGCGGCCCATCCACACCTTGCTCGCCTTGGCGTTGCGGAAGCTCATGATCGGCGCTTCGAGCCAGCTCTTCGCCTCCGGCTGCTGCAGGGCGATGCGCGCCACATCGGCGTTGAACTCGGTCACATACATCGAGCGCAAAGCCGCGAATGGGCGCCCCGCGATCGGCCGGTCGAAGGCGACGTCGAGCACGACATGGTTCTCGTCGAGATCGGCGAGCCTGATATCGCCGCTGCCGCCTCCCGCATAAGCGAGGTGGAAGGTCTTGGTTGCCGGGTCGAAGGAGATCTCCTTGATCTCGACGACCGGGCGCCCATCGGCCTCGACCGGGCCGAGGAAGAAGGAGGAGCCATAGGCGCTCCAGGAGAGATTGGCGGGCGGCAGGGGGTGGATGCGCCAGATGCCGTCGGTCGGATAGAGCACCACGACCTGCTCGGCCTTGCCGCGCACGAACACCCAGAGCTGCACCATGGTGAGATTGTGCTCGACCCGATCGCCGACGCGCACCGGCACGTCTCGCTTGCGCCAGTAATCCGACATTTCGTAGCCGGTCACCCACAGGAAGGGCGATTCGTAGAAGGTGACGCGGCGCTCGGTCGGCGGCTCGGCGCTTTCCCGGACGATGTCGCAATCGGTCCAATCGGGCTCGCGCCGCTCGCCGGCGACGGCGCCGATATAGGCCGGATGCGAGGCCTCGATGCGAAAGCGCCGCAGCTCCTGCGAGGCGAAATTGACGGTGACGTTGTCCTTCTCGGCGCAGCTCTCGGCTTCGCTCGCATTGGTGACGTCGACCGCCATAGGGGAGGGCTTCGCTTCGAGCGCAAAGGCCGCGCCGCGCTGACTCAGCTCGCCGAACACGAGACCGGCGACGGCGAGAGCGGTGACCAATGCGAGGTAGGCCGGATTGGACTTTGTCACGGCGTCAAGCTTGCTGGCGAGGGAGGCTGCACATGCGCACGCACCTATCACGGGGCAAAGCGCCGGTCACCCTGGCGAGCGCGGGGCGCAAGCCCGCTTTCGTTCACAAGTGATTGCAGATGGCTTGCACAAGCTCCGATGCCGTCTTACCCTTAGCCCCATGACTCAGACCGCCATCACCATCCGTCCGGCGGACAGGGCCGATGCCGAAGGCATCGAGAGCGTTCATGATGCCGCTTGGCGCGAGGCCTATCGCGGCATCATTCCGGGCGTCGAGCTCGAGAGAATGGTGGCGCGGCGCGGCGCCTCATGGTGGCGCTCGGCCATCAGGCGCGGCGCTCGCATCAATGTGCTCGACCATCAGGACAGGATTGCGGGCTATGCGAGCTATGGGCGCAACCGCTCGCCCTGGCTGCTGCAGGAAGCCGAGATCTACGAACTGTATCTCGCTCCCGAGTTCCAGGGCCTCGGCTTCGGCGCCAGGTTGTTCCGGGCGACGCAAGCCAATACCCGTGGCGCGGGCCTCAAGGGCGTCGCGGTCTGGGCGCTGAGCGGCAATGACCGCGCGCTCGCCTTCTACACCAAGCTCGGCGGCCGCATCCTGAAGCGCTCGACCGGCCGCTTCGGCAAATCCCTCTACGAGAGCACCGCTTTCGGCTGGGATTGAATCCGCACCCGTTCGGCGCGGATCCCCCTTTCACACCCCTTGATGCCCGGAAATCTTGACGCTCATGAATCTTGACGCGATTGCCATCGGCAAGAATCCGCCTTTCGAGGTCAATGTCGTCATCGAGGTGCCGCTCGGCGGCGAGCCGATCAAATACGAGATGCACAAGGAGTCGGGCGCGTTGTTCGTCGACCGCTTCCTCTATACGCCGATGCGCTATCCGGGAAATTACGGCTTCATCCCGCATACCTTGTCGGATGATGGCGACCCTTGCGACGTGCTGGTCGCCAATACCCGCCCGATCATTCCGGGCGCCGTGCTCAGCGTGCGGCCGATTGGCGTGCTCAAGATGCGCGATGAAGCCGGCGGCGACGAGAAGATCGTCGCAGTGCCTGGCCCAAAACTCACGCAGCGCTATGACGGCATCAAGAATTACACCGATCTGCCCACCATAACGGCCAAGCAGATCGAGCATTTCTTTACCCATTACAAGGATCTCGAGCCCGGCAAATGGGTGGAACTGGTCGGCTGGGGCGATGCCGAGGAGGCGCGCGCCCTCATCGACGAGGCGATCGCGCGCCAGCGCCAGCGCGCATGACCGCCATGCGACGGCTCGCAAGAGAGCTCTCGCAAGCAACAAGAGATCTCGCAAGCAGAAGACGTTTACCCTAAATGCAGCTTTGCGCTCGGGTTAAGGTTCGGTTCGCTGCGCTCATGTCAAGCTGTGCTCCAGCTCGAATTGGTCCGGAGCTCCTTCATGTCTCCCGCAGATGTCCTGGCGATCCTGAGGAAGCTCACGCGCAATCCGTATCTCGATCACTATGAGCGGATGCCCGAATACGAGCTCGTCTCTTGGAAATACGTGTTCGAAGCGTCGATTGCCTTCGGCGCCCCGAGCCGCGAGAAGCTTTTGCGCCTGCGCGCCATCGAGCGGACCTTGAAGAACCTCGACGGCGACCGGACCTCGCGCGCCGCGTAGAGCCGGCGCCCACCTCTCCCCTTGCGGGGATCCTTGGGACCGCGGGCGTCCCGCCCGCCCTTGAGACGGTAAGGCCGGCGCGCCGCTGGTTGAGAAGGGCGACCGAGACGGTCGCGGTCCCAGCGCACCCGCCGCCCAGTCGAGGGAGTGGGTGAGCAGCCGCGGTGCCGCCCCCTATTCGGCGGCGACCTTGTATTGGGCGCCCGCCTCGATGTGGCCCGCCTTGTCGAGGCCGTTCAGCACCGCGAATTCCTCAGCCGGCAGGCCGAGCGCGCTCATCCCGGCCGAGAGCGTCGTCACGCTATCGGTGGCGCCCGCCGTCACGATGCGCAGCCGCAGCGGCTTGGCGCGGGCGATCTCCTCGGCGTTGAGCCGGTGGAAGCTCGCGATCGACTGCATGAAGCTCTGATCGGCCTCGGGCGAGAAATTCCTGGCCGCGTAGATCAGCCGATAGATCACCCCGCCCTGCCGGATGGCGGCGAGGCGGAAGCTCCATTCGCCGCTCTTGGCGATGCCGGTCTCGGCGCTGAGCCCGCCCACGTCGAGCGTCGTCTCCTTGGTGACCTCGACACCCTCGATCCAGCCGGATTTGAGATATTGGTCGAGCGGCGTCGAGGACGGCACCTCGACCGTGTCGAAGCGCATGGCCCGGCCCAATGCGGCGGCCGCGCCCTGCACCGCCTCCGAGCCGCCGGAGAGCGCGAAGCCTTCGGGCGCCGTGAAGGCGAAGCCGAGCCGGGTATGGATGAAGCTGCGCCCCCTGACGGTCCCCTGCGACGGATCGTCGCCGAAGGCGATGCCGTCGATCGCCGCGAGATAGCGGCCGCGATCATCCTCGCCGACGCCGGGCGCATTGAGCTGGCGCGCCGATTGCAGCGCCATCTGCACCCGCTCGCTCGTCGCCGGATGGGTCGAGAACATGTCGGGCCGGCTCGAGGCCGCGCCTCCAAGCGTCGCTGCGCGCAAGGCGGCATAGCGGGCGAGCGAGTTCAAGAAGCGTGAGGCGCCGTAAGGATCATAGCCGGACTTGGCCATGGTCCTGATGCCGATCGCATCGGCGGCGAATTCCTGCTGGCGCGAGAAGCTCGCCAGCGACAGCTTGGATTTCTCCTGCAGCTTCTGGCCGCCGGCCGGATCGTTCAGCACTTCGGCCGCGACCTTGCTGAACAGGGCCGTGCTCTTCTCGAGCTCGATGCGCTGCATGGCGTGACGGGCCGTCACATGCGCCATCTCATGGGCCAGCACCGCGGCGATCTCGGAGGTGCTGTTGGCCAGCGCCACCAGCCCGCGCGTGACGTAGAGATGCCCGTCGGGAAGCGAGAAGGCGTTGACGGTCGGGGAATTGAGGACCGTGATCTTGTAGCTGATGCCTGGCTCGGTGGAGGCGGCGACGAGGCGCGTGGCCACGCCGTCGAGCAGGCTCTCCACCTTGGCGTCACCGTAATTGCCGCCGAAGGCGGCGATCAGATTGCGCTCCTCGCCGCCGCCGGTGTGCTGCGCCCCGACGGTGCGCGGCGCCGTCTTCGGCACCGGGTCCGCTGCCGGATCGGGCTTGCGGGCGGATTCGTTGATGCAGCCGGACAGGAGGGCGAGGACGGCACAGGCGATCGCGGCGCGGCGAAGCAGCCTTCCGCGCAGGTCAATCCCAGAATTCGATCGCGTCCACGTCATCGATGACCATGTGCGGCGACTTGCCGCTCAACACAACCCCTCGTACCAGAATCTTGCGGTCGTTGAGTTGTTCCAGCTTGAAGCCGAGCTTCTCCATCCGCGTCAATGCCTTCGCGTCGATCGTGAGAAACAAAGCGTTCACGCCGCGCGCGCCGAAATCCACATAGGACCTGCCCTTGCCGGGGCTGCCCTTGCCGCGTGACACATGCCGGACCTGTCCTGACGCCAGAATGAACAAGCCGTCGCGCCCGCTGAGCTTCACCCCGTCGCTCGCCGGCAGGATGACGTCTTGGCGTGCCCATACACCGGCATTGGCGCGGCGCGCCTGCGTCTCGGCAGCCTTCACGGCCTCCCAGCAGGGACCGCGCAGATCGTCGGGCCGGGCCACAGCGAGGCCGGCTTGCGTAACCAAGGATTGCAGATGCCGCCCATCGACGAAGACATCGCCCGCGACGCGCCCCCAGCGATCGGCCACCGGGCTCGAGAGGCGCAAGCTCACCGGCTTTGCGGCGACGGCCTGGGTGACGAAGCTCGCGAGCTCGCCATCCTGTGCCCGCCCCTGCTCGGCCTCGCCCTTCGCCAGCGCCTTGACGCCGGCGAGGCGGACGCTGCGCTCGTCCTTGAGCACGATGTCGAGATCCTCGGTCACGTGGTCGATCTCGACCGGCGTCGCGTCGGCCGCATCGCAACCCGCGGCCTGCGCAGGTGATGCAAGGCCGAACCCCGTGGCCAGGATTGCCGCGAAGAATAGGGAAGCCGAGATTCTTGCCGCGAAGATTCCTGCCGCCGTCTTGGCAGCCGCTAGCGTCAATGAAACATGCGTTCGCGCCATGGCACCCCCCTGTCCCCCGTGCGGCTCCCGGCGAAGCCATTCACCAGCCACGTTCCTCATATGTTCCCATAACTCGCACGGCGAGTCAACAGCCTCAACAGTGATGCAAACACCCTGGGACCGCGACCGTCTCGGTCGCTCTTCTTCACGGCGCGGCGGCCTCGCCCTCTGAAGTGCGGGCGGGACGCCCGCGATCCCAGTGAATGCGCGCCGTTTTCCAGTCGCGGCAGGCTCCAGTTTTCCGCAAATTATGTTATGGAGCCTTCCGCGCGGTTCCGTAGCTCAGCTGGACAGAGCAGCGGTTTCCTAAACCGAAGGTCGGAGGTTCGAGTCCTCCCGGGACCGCCATTCATCCGGAATGATCACGGAGCGGTGAAGTGAGGGCCATTTGCACATCGATAATGGCCGCGTGCCTCGGCATCGCCATCACTGTCATGGTCAGCGAGGGCGTGCGTGCGCAGAACCTGGCACCGGCCTATCTCGTGGCCGAAGTTCAGGTGACCGACGCCGCCGGCTATGGCGACTACGCCAAGCGCTTCGTGCCGCTGCTCGAAGCCTATGGCGGGCGTATCGTCGTGCGAGGCGGAAGGACGGACGCGCTCGATGGTGCGCCGATTGCCGGTAGCCTTGTGATCATCACTTTCCCGAGCATGGATAAGGCGCGCCAGTTTTGGAACTCGCCGGCCTATCAGGCCCTCATCCCCATGAGACAGAAAGCCGCGACGGGGCGCATCTATATCGTCGAGGGCCTGCCGCAATAGGCGCACACCGGCGAGGCGGTGCGCGGCAATCCCTTCATTCCACGGGCGGAGACCGCCGTTGCTCCATGTGGCGTTCCAGGGCCCGGAACTTCGCCGCGTGATCCTGGCCGAGTTTTTCGGCGGCCTGCCGCTCTTCGGCTTCCGTCATCGCCTCCATCAGGGTCTGAATCTCGCCCTGCAGGAGCCTCACCTCGTCCTCCAGCCGCTCGAGCTTTTCGACCAGCACGAGGTAGCGCTCAACTCGGTCTGAGTCGGTCATCGGATGGTATCGTTCATGGCAGGCCCCTTTCGATTGACCCGGCGTTCAGGCCGAGTGATGAGGTCGGGACAGGAATGCCAGATCCTCGAGGCTGCTTGATATTTGAGGCAGTGAGGTCATCTGGCCCGCTGCGTTCTGGTCATTTTGGAAGCCTGCCGCCATAAATTGATTGAACACCATCGCCAGCCGGCAGACTGATGCCGGGCTCGTGGCCGCAGCGGCGTCCAGGTCCGGCGCAACGGAATTCAGCGACGTGGCGGAGGTAGTGGCTGGTGGGTCGGTAACCGTGATGCTCCGAGCGGTCGAGGTCCCCGTCTCGCCGGAGGTCGCGTTGCTTGCGGTCACCCTGAAGGTGGCGATCGGATGGCCCGAGCCCGCGTAGCTCGACTTCAGCATGAGCCCGGCGAGCGGCGTGCCTGCCGCGCCGGCATTCTCGGTAATCGTCCAGGTATAGGTGCCGTTCGATAGTCGCTTGCTCGTCACGCTGTCTCCGCTGGGCGCCGTGATCGACTCGTATTTCGGCACGCCGCTGATAGTCACCGTCAATCTGTCGTCCGAATCGAGTTGGGTTGCGGTGATCCCAAGCGGCACTGAACCGCCTGCCGGCACCGTCAACGCGGTGTTCGCGATGGTCAGGGCCGGCGCTTCGGCTGCCTTATCCTCGTCCACCGTCAAGGCGCTGCTCGCCTGCGGAGCCGCATTGCCGGCCTGGTCAGCGACATTGGCGGTCACCGTGTACCGGCCATCGGCGAGAGCCGTGGCTTGCGCGCTGGTCACGTTCACCGACCAGGCATTGCCCTGATCCGTGGTCGTGTAGCTGTCGACAACCGTGTTCGAGCTGTTGGCGATGTTCACCGTGACGATCTGGCCATTCTCGGCATCGGTCGAGGTGCCGCTGATGGCGAAGCCCGCGGACGCCGTCGAGGCGTTGATGACGTTGTTGCTGGCGATCGTGGCGATGGCGAGCGTCGGCGAGGTGGTATCGATCTGCAGAATGCCGGCCGGATTGGAGTTGGTGGCGCCCGAGAGATCGGCGTTGGTCGCGGCCGCGTCCTGGATCGTCGCCCCGTTCAGCGTCAACGCGGACACGGTGAGATCGGGCGTATTCTGCCCGGCCGCGACGGTGTAGCTGAAGGTCAGGGCCGAGGTGCCGGAGCCGCCCGCATAGGTGGCGCTGCCGCCATCATTGAGGGAGAGCGTCGGCGAGCCGCCTGTGGTGTTGACGGTCACGGGCGCGCTGAAATTGACCGTCAGCGTCACGACCTTGCCGGCATTGAGGTCGCCATTGCCGCCGCTGATCCCGGGGCCGGAGGTCGCAATCGAGCTCACCACCGGAGCGGGCGAAGTCAGCGTATAGGTGACGCCATTGCTGGTGCCGGTATTGCCGGCCGGATCCGTGTCCTTCGCGGTCAGCGTGTTCGTTCCGTTGACCAAGGTGACGCTCGCGCTCCAGCTGCCATCGGCCTGGACCGTCGCCGTCCCGGCCTGGGCGGTGCCGTCGAACAGCGTTACCGTCGTGCCGGTCGTGCCGCCATCGGCGTCGGTGACGGTTCCAGTCAGCGTCTGCGTCGCCTGATTGACCGAGCCGCCCATTGAGGTGATGGTCACCACCGGCGAGGTGGTATCAATCTGCAGAATGCCGGCCGGATTGGAGTTGGTGGCGCCCGAGAGATCGGCGTTGGTCGCGGCCGCGTCCTGGATCGTCGCCCCGTTCAGCGTCAACGCGGACACGGTGAGATCGGGCGAATTCTGCCCGGCCGCAACCGTGTAGCTGAAGGTCAGGGCCGAGGTGCCGGAGCCGCCCGCATAGGTGGCGCTGCCGCCATCATTGAGGGAGAGCGTCGGCGAGCCGCCTGTGGTGTTGACGGTCACGGGCGCGCTGAAATTGACCGTCAGCGTCACGACCTTGCCGGCATTGAGGTCGCCATTGCCGCCGCTGATCCCGGGGCCGGAGGTCGCAATCGAGCTCACCACCGGAGCGGGCGAAGTCAGCGTATAGGTGACGCCATTGCTGGTGCCGGTATTGCCGGCCGGATCCGTGTCCTTCGCGGTCAGCGTGTTCGTTCCGTTGACCAAGGTGACGCTCGCGCTCCAGCTGCCATCGGCCTGGACCGTCGCCGTCCCGGCCTGGGCGGTGCCGTCGAACAGCGTTACCGTCGTGCCGGTCGTGCCGCCATCGGCGTCGGTGACGGTTCCAGTCAGCGTCTGCGTCGCCTGATTGACCGAGCCGCCCATTGAGGTGATGGTCACCACCGGCGAGGTGGTATCAATCTGCAGAATGCCGGCCGGATTGGAGTTGGTGGCGCCCGAGAGATCGGCGTTGGTCGCGGCCGCGTCCTGGATCGTCGCCCCGTTCAGCGTCAACGCGGACACGGTGAGATCGGGCGAATTCTGCCCGGCCGCAACCGTGTAGCTGAAGGTCAGGGCCGAGGTGCCGGAGCCGCCCGCATAGGTGGCGCTGCCGCCATCATTGAGGGAGAGCGTCGGCGAGCCGCCTGTGGTGTTGACGGTCACGGGCGCGCTGAAATTGACCGTCAGCGTCACGACCTTGCCGGCATTGAGGTCGCCATTGCCGCCGCTGATCCCGGGGCCGGAGGTCGCAATCGAGCTCACCACCGGAGCGGGCGAAGTCAGCGTATAGGTGACGCCATTGCTGGTGCCGGTATTGCCGGCCGGGTCCGTGTCCTTCGCGGTCAGCGTGTTCGTTCCGTTGACCAAGGTGACGCTCGCGCTCCAGCTGCCATCGGCCTGGACCGTCGCCGTCCCGGCCTGGGCGGTGCCGTCGAACAGCGTTACCGTCGTGCCGGTCGTGCCGCCATCGGCGTCGGTGACGGTTCCAGTCACCGTCTGCGTCGCCTGATTGACCGAGCCGCCCATTGAGGTGATGGTCACCACCGGCGAGGTGGTATCGATCTGCAGAATGCCGGCCGGATTGGAGTTGGTGGCGCCCGAGAGATCGGCGTTGTTCGCCGCCGCGCCCTGGATCGTCGCCCCGTTCAGGCTCAACGCGGACACGGTGAGATCGGGCGTATTCTGCCCGGCCGCAACCGTGTAGCTGAAGGTCAGGGCCGCGGTGCCGGAGCCGCCCGCATAGCTGGCGCTGCCGCCATCATTGAGGGAGAGCGTCGGCGAGCCGCCGGTGGTGTTGACGGTCACGGGCGCGCTGAAATTGACCGTCAGCGTCACGACCTTGCCGGCATTGAGGTCGCCATTGCCGCCGCTGATCCCGGGACCGGTGGTCGCAATCAAGCTCACCACCGGCGCCGTGATCGCAGTGACGGTCTGGATCGCCACCTGGGCCGCCGATGTCTGCCACCAGCCGCTCGCGACATACTCGCCTGATAACCAGAAAGAGTGCGGGTTGTTGGGGTCCGCGATCGCCGAGGATCTCGTGCCCCAATCTTGCGTGCCGGCACCATTGCCGGAGTTGAAAAACCCGGTGCTCGCCTGATACAGGGCGGGAGCGCCGAACGAGGCGGTCGGGTCGGCGGCCGCGTGGTAGACGTAATAATCTGCCGGATACATGTTCGGGCCGCTGGCGGTGAAATTGATGATCGCATCGCCCGCGCCGTCCACCGCAATCGAACCATCGAAGGTCGCCACATTGGTGCCGATCGCGGCGCCCGATACATCGCCTTGTGCCACGACAATCGGATTATTGGAGTTGCTGACGTCGAGCTTGAACCAATGGAGCTCCGGCACGCTGGACCCTAAGGGCTTCACCTCGCTGAGGCCGTAGAGATATCCGCCCGCATAGGCGAGGCTCTGAAGCGCGGAACCGCCCGCGTCCAGCAAGAGATTTGTTCCCTGCTGCTGGGCGGTGAAGTCCGAGCCCCCATCGCCCTGGTCGCTATTGCCGAGTGCGATCGTGCTCGCCGTCCCAAATGTATTGGTGGCGAGATCGTATGTTTGCACCGTCACCACGGTATGATCACCGTTGGAGTAGGCGGCTGCGTGGTAGGACTTGCCGTTATTGCCGGCCGCGACCTTGAAGATACCGCCGCTAGCGGCGGCAACCTGGCTTGCCGCAAGCGTCAAAGTGCCGCCGTTGTAGATTCCGCCTCCCGCTCCGGTCGTATCGCCGATGACCCACAACTCGGTGCCTTGCCCGCCAGACGTATTGACGTTGTACTGAGATGTCGTGATGTAGATATTCGTGCCGTCGACCGACAAATCGGGTTGGTCCGAGGCGGTCAACTGGCCGTTGATCGTGACCGACGTATTCAGCGAAGAGAAGTACCAGCCATCGGCCGGGTTCGAATCCTTCGACACCGCGACATCGACATTGCTGATCGTGCCGCCGGAACCGACATTGTCCATGGTCACGACATAGCGATGATTGACGCTGTCATATGCGGCGCTCGCGTCGAACAAGGAGTTGGTGGCCGTCGTCCCGAGCGAGTTAAAGAAAGCATAGACCGACTGCGTCACTGGCGCTCCGCCGGTGAGATCCGTCCATTCGATGCGTGACCCCTCCGCCATGACGATGTTGTTCGGCCCGACGGCGAGTGCGTTGTGTGGTGGATAGTCGCTCAGGTCCGAGATTCCGGCGAACAAGGTCTGATCCTTCGCAGCCGTGGTGATGATCTGCGGCCCGCCCTGCGTCACCGCGTTGAGCGACAGATTGGCATTGTTGCCGATTGCATCATGAATCGTTCCGCCATTGAGATTGACCGACGTCACCGCGAGCGACGACACGTCGATATCGCTCGATGCAACCTGGTAGCTGAAGATCAGCGCATTGGTGCCGGACCCGCCGACATAAGTCGCGATGCCGTCATCGTTGAGGCTGAGCGTCGGCGCACCCGCTACTGTCGCGGTTCCGCTGAATCCAATCGTGATCGTGACCACGTTGCCGATATTCAAGATGCCGGCGACCGGCGACTCGACAACCGAATTCAGTATCGTCGTGTTGGATACGACTTGATTGTGAATGGCCAAAACCTGCTGCAACGCGGGAGAGCCGCTCAGCGACATTGATCCGTTCTGACTGCCCCAGCTATAGGCAAAGTCGAATGCCGGCGTTGGAACGACCGAACCCCAGGTCGTCAAGATCTGTTGCCCCTGGCTGGCGGTTGGCAGCGTGTAGGATACGCCATCACCGTAGGCTTGGTAGACGGGGACAATTTGGCTTTGCGCGATCCCGGCTGCTTCGGCTGCGCTCACGGCGGCTGGGATAATGTTGTAGTTCACGCCATTGGTGAATTGCGGTCGTACCGGGTAGGGATCGAGGCCGAACAAATCGATGTCGGTGTTCGCGGAATTGTAGCTATTGAGGTAGGATGGATTTGTAGGAGTGCCCAAATTCAAAAGGACCATGAACGTGATGGCGCCTGGGAGTTGGGCGTGTATCCAATCCGCTTCGGATTTAAGATTGGCGGCTGGGACCAGTGATGGGTTTGGCTCGTCTACAAGATAAAATCCGTATAGTTTCGGATTACCGATGTATTGGCTCACGGCACTCTGGAATGAAGCCGTCGCACCGCCAGTCATATTCAGCCATACGAGACCCTTGACGCCGAGCGGCAGAGAATTGAGCTGGGCAAGGGAATTGACATCTGCCAGGTTGAAACCATCGGCGGCAGGCACATATTGGCCGTTCACGAGATTTGCGTTCGGTGCGTAGTGAAGATTGGTGATCGGGTCAGACATGGGGTGCTCCCCTCGGGTTACCTCGGAATAGTTGCGCCACGAGCACGCGGCAGTCGCCAGCCCGCCGCGCAAATACGGCTTGCGCCTCGCTGCCGAGACCGCTTCCGGCTACGCCGGTGCCTCTGCGTTCCTGTTACGGGTACAACTGGCTGCCGCGACCCCAGTCCCCGAAACCTTCGGGACGTCACCCCATCCGGGGCCCCTGATAGTCCAGGTTCCCCTCCGATGGGGACGGTCTAGACGCCTCCAACAGGCATGACCGTGCAGCCCAACGATAGCCTAATGCTGGGCCAGAATGTGGCGGGATTCCTAAGGGCGAGACCCATGCGCCCGCCGCAAATTCGTTAGCCATATTCGCAATGGATTAAGCTTTGCCCCGTAGCCTCACGGCTATCGGGGATGCCGATGCGTCGGATCATAACGGCCGCTTTAGCCTTGCTCGCGATCGATGCCGCCGCCTCGGCGGCCGACATGCCGTTGCGGCAGGCGGCGATGCTTCCGGCCGTGCCGAGCTGGACGGGGTTTCACCTCGGCCTCAATGCCGGCGGCGCCATCGGCGAGGGCCGCAGCGACTTCAATCTCGCGGGATTTCGACCCCCCACTTTCGGCATCTCGTCGAGGGGCGCGGTCGGCGGCGCTGAGGCCGCGTATGACTGGCAGGCAGGTCCCCTGGTCCTGGGGCTCGAGGCGGATTTCGAGCTCAGTGGGCTTCAGGGCGGCCGCACCACCCCGTGCCTGCCGCCGATCTGCGGCCTGGTGACGGCCACCTACACCCAGAAGCTGCCCTGGTTCGGAACCTTGCGCCCGCGTATCGGTTACTCGGGCGGCAGCTGGCTTCTCTATGCGACCGGCGGATTTGCCTATGCGCAGCTGGATACTGATGCGACCGCCGCGTTCGGGCCGTTCGTCGCCACCCATAATCGGAGCGAGACGAGGAATGGCTGGACGCTGGGCGGCGGCGCCGAAGTCGAATTCGCGCCGCGCTGGACCGCCAGGATCGAGTATCTCCATGTCGATCTCGGTTGCCGCACCACGACCTTTGTCCTCCCGTCGTTCACCAACGCATCGCGCCTCGACTTCAACGTGGTCCGCACGGGCGTGAACTTTCACTTCTAACCGCGCGCAACAGGGCGCCGAGCAGGAAGCCGATCAGCCCCGCCGCGCTCAGTGCCTGCCTGCCAGAGCTGCGAACGCGATCGCGGTCCTCGATGCGGTCCTGGTGCTCTCGAGCAACGTCCCAATCAGCTCGCTCAGGGTCAGGGCCGCCATCGAGGCCACCACCATTGCACCTGCTGCCCCCCAAAGCGACATGACGCCCGTCAGCCCCGATCTCCAGGGCATCGCGGCGCCGTCGAGAACGCCGAGCCGCGAGAGGCAGGCGATCATCGCCGCCGCGACGACCGTGAAGATGACATAACGCAGTGCCCGTTCGATCATGACGCCCTCCGCCTGATCCTTTGATTGTCAGGAGGAAGTCGCGTCCATTCAGCGAAAGGTTCATGGGGCCAAGAAAGATGGAGCCAAGAAACCCGCCATTGCGCCGCAAGCCATCACGGCGCCGCGCACCATCGGCTTCAAGCGTCAGGTGCGATCCTCGCCAAGGGCCTCAGAAGTTTTCGGACGGGTTGATTTGGGTCCGCGGCTAATCGACTTTGTCGAGAATCTTTTGCATCTCTGGCGCGGTGAAGGCGCGCATCGTCGCGCCACGGACATTGCCGAGCTTGAGCGTGCTCAACAGCAGCGCATTCGCCGCCACCTCGTCCGATCCTTCCGAGATCACGACGATGTCGCATTGCCCTTGCGTCCAAAGGATCTCCTTCACCGCCACCCCAGACTTCTTGGCTGCATTCTTGACGGCTTCGGCTCGCTTGACCGTCTCCTTGATGTTGCGAATTCCCTGCTCGGTGAAGTTGTAAAGCGTGACATAGGTCGCCATGGCGTTTCCTTCTGTTTCGGAGGGCCCAAGACTTTGCTTCGAACAAGACTTTGCTTCGAACAAGACTTTGCTTCGAACGCCGCCTGACCTCGACGCGCGAGGCGATCGCCGAGAGCTGATCCCAGCTTTTGCGAGGCTACGAGCCGCCTAACCGGAACGCGCTCCCGGCCGGCAGGAGGCCGGGTACAAGAGCTCGCGCCTCATCTTGTCATCGGAGCGTACCGGAGGGCTTCCCAGGCGTCAATTGAACCCTGGGACCGCGGGCGTCCCGCCCGCTCTTGCGGAGGGCGAGCGCTCTACGCCGGGAAGAAGGGCGACCGAGACGGTCGCGGTCCCAGTGGGACCGCGGGCGTCCCGCCCGCTCTTGCGAACGGTGAGGCCGGCGCACGGCTCAAGGCGCCATCTGCTCCAGCGCCTGCTGCATCGGCAATGGCGACACCCGTATGAACCCCGTGAATGGCTGGTCCATGTCATAGGTCAAATTTACCGCGATGGAGACCGAGACGGCGCAGATCAGCATCGCGCCGATCACTGTCGCATTGAGCGGCGCAAACACCGCATAGCTGAGGAACAGCATGCTGAGCCAGAATATCACCACGATGAGGAAGGGACGCGGCATCCGGCCGCCCTCCTGGACCGCCAGCAGGCGGCCCGTCTGCTTCAATTCATCGGCGAGCCGCAGGGCGCTCACGCGCCCCGCCCGCCGAGCTTCGTTCGCTGGCGTCAAGGCCCGCAATCGCTCCTCGACGTCGTCGAGCATCCGCACCGTCTCGGCGTCGTGCATCACAGGCTCGGTGCCGCGCTCCTTCGGCCAGGTCAGCGCGATCTTGCGCGCCGTGAAGGCACGCAGCTCATCGCGCATCTCCTTTGCGTCCTCACCGAAATGCGCGAGCTCACGGTCGAGGAGCGTGAGATTGGCGGCAAACTGCTCGATCTCCTTGCTCCTCGTGTCGAAATTCGTCTTGGTGCCGGCGATCAACAGGCCAAGCACGAGAGCCGCCAGAATGCCGACGACATTCATCGTCGTCTGGACCACCTTCTGAGTCGCGTCGGAGAGGTGATGTTCCGGCAAGAGGACGCCGAGCAGGAAGCCGAGCAGTGCGGCGCCGAAGATGCAGCAGAAGGCGATCAGGCCGATGCCGGTGAACATCTGGCTATTGATCCGGCGGAGCGCGGGCTTCGGCCGTGGGGCTCGCTATTGTTCATGCGCCTCGATCACCGCGCGGCAGGCGGCGCTGAGTTTGTCTTTCTGCTTGGCGAGACAGACGAACCCACGCCCGCCTCCAGGCTTGGTTCCGAAGCAAAATTTCAGGAAGTCGCTGCGGCAGGCGGCCTGCTCGGCGGGAGTTGGCGCCATGGCGGCCTTCGAGAGCGTAATGGCGGCGAGGATAAAGCTTGCGGCGAACACAAGACTGACGCTGAGGCGCATGCCCCCCTCCATCCGTTGATGGGAGACACCAAACTCGACCCGCACCTTGTTCGATGTCAAGTCGAGACCGGGTCGGATAAGGTGCTTCGGGGACACTGAATTCGGCTGTCTGCCAAGCGACCACGTATGCCGGCTATGGATCTGCTCGAGGCAATACCAACCGGACGTTGAGGGAGATCTCCGATGCAAAGCCCTGGCCGCTCCTGGGTGGCCAATGCGATCCAGGTCATCGAAGCCGACTTCAACCGCTCGTCCGACACGCATCTCTTGCGCGTGCCGCTGCCTGGTGTTCGCGGCGTCGCGCTTTATCTCAAGGACGAGTCGACCCATCCCTCCGGCAGCCTCAAGCACCGTCTGGCGCGATCGCTGTTTCTCTATGGGCTGTGCAACGGTTGGATCTTGCCGCAGACGACGATCATCGAGGCTTCGAGCGGGTCCACCGCCGTCTCGGAAGCCTATTTTGCCCGCATGCTCGGCCTGCGATTTATCGCCGTTATGCCGCGCTCCACTTCCGCCGAGAAAATTGCGCAGATCGCCTTCTATGGGGGCGAGAACCACTTCGTGGACAGCCCCGCCGCAATGTATGCGGAGAGCGCCCGCCTCGCCGCAACGTTGGGCGGTCACTATATGGACCAGTTCACTTACGCCGAGCGCGCGACCGATTGGCGAGGCAACAACAACATTGCCGAGTCCATGTTCAGCCAGATGGCGCGAGAGGACCACCCCGTTCCAAGCTGGATCGTGATTGGTGCTGGAACCGGCGGCACCTCCGCGACGCTAGGGCGCTACATACGCTACCGCCGTCTGCCGACACGGCTTTGCATCGCCGATCCGGAGGCCTCGGTATTCCACCGTCACCTGGCTGACCGAAGCGTGCGCACCGTCGCAGGGCCGTCGTCTCTGATCGAGGGCATCGGGCGTCCCAGGTGCGAGCCATCGTTTATCCCTGACCTGATCGACCGTGCCTATGCGGTGTCGGATGCTGCGAGCATCGCTGCCGCACGTGTCCTGTCCCGCCGCGTCGGCCGGTCATGCGGCGGATCAACCGGCACCAATCTCTGGGCGGCCGCCCAGATCATTGCCGAGATGGAATCATGTGGCGAGCGTGGATCAGTTGCGACTCTACTCTGTGACTCGGGAGAGCGTTACCGCAGCACGCATCTCGACGATGCTTGGCTCCAGCAGCGCGGCATCGACATCGGCCCCGCGGAGGCCGTTATGGAGCGCTTCTTTGAGACCGGCATCTTCACCTCACCCGCCCAGACTCCCTAGCCGAAGCAGGCGCCATCGCTCAACCTGGGCTACGCAAGACTGCCGTTCCGGCAATGCGATCGTATATCGGATCTTGTTTGCGAACGATGTCGACGAGAATCCACAAGACATACGCCGCGATGAGCACATCCGCGACGAAGAGCCAGGTGGTAAAGCTGTCGCTGAACATCGCTTCCCAATTTTCATAAAACGCGACAACGCCCGCCCACAACAGAAGATTGCGGATAATCGCTTTACGTAACGGAATGCCGCCCCGGCCGGGCGCTTCGACGTCCACCACCCGGGTATGGAGTGGCTGCATGCCCAATGTCGCGCCGAAACGACATTGAAACGTGACCAGGTAAATAAAGAACAGAAGGGGCGGCAGCCAATCGAGCGACACCGCCTTGCGCGGCTTGCCGTCGGCGCCCAGCGCGTAGCTGCGCGTCAATGTTTCCGTCGTTGTCCCTTCCTTTGCGACGCGTCCGACAGTCAGCCCTCGCGCCGTCTCGAGGAGGCCAAAAGCAAAGTTGCGGCAGTCGAGCGCGAAAGTCGCCTGCGCCGGGGGCGCAGGATCGAGCCCCTCGGGCAGCTGCGCCAAATCGACGTTCGCGCACCGGATGAGATTGAATCCCGCGGATTTGAATTGCGATCCAGCCTCAAAAACCGGCGCTCCGCCGCTAGTGCGCTCTGTCGGACCGAACTGAATCGCCCCGTTGCTAGCGGCAAAGAGCAGACCGACCGGAATTCCCACCAAGATGGCTGCAAGCAGCCATACGATGAATACGTCGATAAAAAAAGCGACGTATCGCCCCCAAAATCCGGCTCGGGCTTCGAGCCTCCCGATTTGCGACATGAGAGCGATCCTCACTCTTATCCCGTGCAGCTACGGGCAGCCTCTCACCCCGGCAGCCAGGCCCGTCCAGGCGCCGCGGCCAGCAATTCTTGCGTATAGGCGTGTTTCGGCGTCACCAGCACTTCGGTCGCGGGGCCGAACTCGACCAGCTCGCCTTTGCGCATCACCGCGATGTAATCCGAGACCTGCGCCGCGACGCGCAGATCATGGGTGATGAACAGGAGCGTGATGCCGAGCTGAAGCTGCAGGTCGGCGATCAGCTGCAGCACCTGCTTTTGCACCGAGACGTCGAGCGCCGAGACGCATTCATCGGCGAGCACCACTTCGGGGTTCATGGCCAAGGCACGGGCGATGCCGATGCGCTGGCGCTGGCCGCCCGAGAACTGATCGGGCTTACGGTCATAGGCTTCCGGGCTGAGACCCACGAGCGACAAGAGCTCCTTCGCCCGTTTGCGCGCTTCCTCGCCCGGCATGCCGCCGAGAGCGGCCGCCCTGGCGATGATCGGCCCGACGCGATGGCGCGGGTTGAGCGAGCCATAAGGGTCCTGGAAGATCATCTGGATCTTGCGCCGCGCAGCTTTCAGGGCGTGGCCGGCCAATTGTGCGAAATCGACATCGCCGACCCGGATGGCGCCGCTGGTCGCGGCGACCAGCCGCACCGCGACCTTGGCGAGCGTCGACTTGCCGGAGCCGGATTCGCCGACGATGCCGAGCGTGTGCCCTTTGGCGAGCGAGAGCGAGACGTCGTTCAGCGCCACCACCCGGCGCGATCCCGTCTGATAGATCTTGCTCAGATGCGAGAGCTCGATGGCGGGTGGGCCGTCGACCGGCGCCAGCGCCGCTTTGGCGGCGGCGCGCGGCACGGCAGCGATCAGCTTGCGCGTATAGGGATGCCGCGGATTGTCGAGCACCTGACGGGTCTCGCCGATCTCGACCATCTCGCCTGCCTGCATCACGGCGACGCGATCGGCCACCTCGGCGACCACGCCGAAATCATGGGTGATGAACACGACGCCATGCCGATGCTGGTCCTTCAATTCGCGGAACAGCTTCAGCACTTGCGCCTGCGTCGTCACGTCGAGAGCCGAGGTCGGCTCATCGGCGATCAACACGGCCGGATTCATGGCGAGCGCCATGGCGATCACCACGCGCTGGCATTGCCCGCCGGAGAGCTGATGCGGGAAACTGTCATGGATGCGCGGCGGATCAGGCAGATGGGTGCTGGCGAGCAAGGCGAGCGCCCTTGCGCGGCGCTCCTCGGCGGATAATTGCGCATGCAGCAGCAAGACTTCCTCGACCTGCCGGCCGGCCTTGATGGCGGGGTTGAGCGCCGCCATCGGCTCCTGGAACACCATGGCGACACGGTTGCCGCGCAAGCGCCGGCGTTGCGCCTCCTTCATGGTGACGATGTCCTGGCCGCGAAACAGGATCGAGCCCCGATCGATCGTCAACCCTTTCGCGACCGCGCCCATGATGGCGCTCGACAGCACCGATTTGCCGGAGCCCGATTCACCGACGACGCAAAGGATCTCGCGTTCCCGCAAATCGAAGCTGATACCGCTGACGGCGAGCTCACGGTCGGCGCCGCGCGGCAGCTTGATGCTGAGATCCTTCACCACGAGGAGAGGGGCGCTCACGCCGGCACCGTTCTTCATGCCGGCACCACGCGCTTCGCTGCTTCCCGCAATCCGTCGGAGAGCAGCGACAGGCCGAGCATGAGAAGCGAGATCGCCACGCAGGGGAAGACCACCATATGCGGGAAGACGATCGCCATCGCCTTGCCCTCGGCCGCCATGCTGCCCCAGTCGGGCGTCGGCGGCGGCAGGCCGAGACCGAGAAAGCCGAGCACGCCGATGGTGATGGCCGTATAGCCGAGGCGCAGGCAGAGATCGGCGATCAGCGGCGTCGTGACATTGGGCAGGATCTCGCGCAGCATCACGGCGAGATGGCCTTCCCCCTGCGTGATCGCGGCCGCCACATAATCGCGCTCGCGCACATCCATCACCAGGGCGCGCGTGATGCGGAACACGGCCGGCGCGCTGCCGAAGCTGACCGCGACGACGATATTGGTGCCCGAGGCGCCAAACGAGGTGATGATGATGATGTAGAGCACCATCACCGGGAAGGAGAGGAGCGCATTCGCGAGGAAGGACATCGCCGTGTCGGTGACGCCCTGGAAATAGCCGGCGAGCAGGCCTGCCATCACGCCGATGATGAAGGCCGAAGCCGTGGCGATCGTCGACCAGAGCAGCACGGTGCGCGTGCCGTAGATCATGCGCGAGAGGATATCGCGGCCGAGAAGATCGGTGCCGAGCCAGAAATGCCCGCCCTCGGGGGCGGCGGCGCCCGGCAGCTGCAGCGGCACGATCGTCTTCAGCGGGTCATAGGGCGCAATCAGCGGCGCGAAGAGCGAGACGAACAGGAACAGCATCACGATCGCCAGCCCCACAAGGGCGGCCGGGCTGCGCAAGGCCGCGCGCAGCAGCTTCATAGCGCAGCCCTCATAGCGTAGCCCTCATAGCGTAGCCTTGGCCGAAGCCGCCGTGGTGAAATCGACGCGCGGGTTGAGCCAGACATTGGCGAGATCGGACAGAAGCTGCGTGCCGACCACCGCGATCACCGCGACCATGGTGCCGGCCTCGATCAGGTAGACGTCATGCTGCAGCGAGGCCGTGTAGAGCAAGGTGCCGAAGCCGCGATAACCGAAATAGGCCTCGACCACGATCACGTTGGAGAGCAGCCAGGGGATATACAGCATGATCACGGTGACGGGGGCGACCAGCGCATTGCGCAAGGCATGCACCAGCACGATGCGGGCGAAGGACGCGCCCTTCATCTGCGCGGTGCGGATATAGGGGCTCGCCATCACCTCGACCATCGAGGCGCGCGTCATGCGGGCGAGATAGCCGGCGCCGGCGAGCGTCAGCACCATGACCGGCATGACCATCTCCTTCCACTCGAAGCCCGACGTCATGGCGCTGGCTCCGGGCAGGAGGCCGAGCCAGAACACGAAGATGGCGGAGAGGAAGACGGCGCTGGCGAATTGCGGGATCGAGGTGGTCGTGATCGACATGACCGAGATGATGCGGTCGAGATAGGAGCCCTCGCGCATGCCGGCCAAAATGCCGAGAGCGAGCGCCAGCGGGATCATCAGCGCCAGCGACAGCCCGGAGAGCATCGCTGACTGCCAGAGATAATTGCCGATGAGCGCCCTCACTGGTTCCTTGAAATGGGTCGAGACGCCCCAGCTGCCGCTGACGAAGCCGAACAACCAGCGCGCATAGCGCACAAGGAACGGATCGAAATAGCCGTTCTCCTGCAGCCAGGCATGACGCTGATCGGCGGTAGCGAACTGCCCCAGCACATGGGTCGCCACATCCTCGATATTATGCTCGAGCGCCGCAAAGACGATGAAGGACACGGCGAGCATCGTCGCCAGCATGACGAGAAAGCGCTGCGCGATGAAACGGCCCAAGATGATTCCTTTTCAAGCCCTTCCTTCTCCCGCCACTCGAGGCGGGAGAAGGTGCCCGAACGTAGTGAGAGCGGATGAGGGACGCCGGTGAAGCGCTCCACCGTCCCTCACCCGCCTCGACCATAGCTTGCTGCGGACGCAGCAAGCGTTCGCTTGCTGCTATGGTCTCGGCACCCTCTCCCGCCTCGAGTGGCGGGAGAGGGTAGACCACACCCCTCAAGCCGCCAGCCACACCTCGTGCAGCTTGAAGAAATCCGACGGGTGGACGTGATAATTGCGCACCTTCGGCGAGACCGCCGTCAGCTTGTCGAGCCAGAAGGGCTGGATCATCACGGCGCTGTCTTGCAGGATCTTCTCGGTTTTCGCCATATGCACCGAGCGCTTCTTGGGATCGACCTCCGCCATGGCGAGGTCGAGCGCCTTGTCGAATTCGGGGTTGGCATAGCCGCTCTCGTTCCAGGAGGCGCCGGTCCGATAGGCGAGGTCCATGGCCATGACGCCGAGCGGGCGATGCGCCCAATAGGTCATGCCGAAGGCGACCTTGGTCCAGACCGGCCAGTATTGCGCCGACGGCACCACATTGAGCTTCAGCCTGATGCCAGCCTCCGCCAGGCTCTGCTGCAGCACCTGCGCGGTGTTTTGCTCCCATAACCCTTGCGTGTTGCCGACCATCAGCTCGATGTCGATGCCGTCCTTGTAGCCGGCCTCCGCCAGCAGCGCCTTGGCCTTGGCGACGTCGCGGGCGACCGGCGGCAGAGGCGCATATTCCGGATGGAAGGGCGCCACATGATGGTTCTCGCCCACCGAGCCCTGGTTGCGGATGCCGAGTTCCAGCATCCTTTTGTTGTCGGCCGCGAGCACGATCGCCTTGCGCACCCGCTCGTCGTCATAGGGTTTCTCGGCCGAGCGCATGCGGATGCAGACCGTGTTCGCCGCCTTCTCGCGCAACAGCTTCACCTGCGGCAGCTTCTCGACGAGATCGAGCTCGGTGACCGAGACCCCGTAGAGGACATCGACCTGGTTGGCGATGAGCGCCGCGATATGCGCCTGCCGGTCATTGCCGAGATTGAGGAAGCGGATCTCATCGAGATAAGCGGGCTTTCCCCAATAACCGTCGCGCCGCTTGAAGCTCGCCCGCTGCGCCACCGCATAATCGGTCATCTGGAAGGGGCCGGTGCCGATCGGGTTCTTCGGCCAGTTGGCGCCTTGCTCGTCGAATTTGCGATGCAGGATCGGGGCGTTCTGGGCGTAGAGCATTTCCGGAATCGAGAGCACCGACTTGTCGAGCGTGAGGGTGATCTCGTGCGAGCCGGTCTTCTCGACGCTCTTGAGCATCGAGAACGAGGTCTTGAGGTTCGATTTCGAGTCCGGCGCCGTCCAGCGCTTGAAGTTGAACAGCACGTCGTCGGCGTCGAAATCATCGCCGTTCGACCATTTCACGCCCTGGCGGATCTTGAACACCCAGATCTTCAGATCCTCCGAGGGCTTCCAGCTCTCGGCGAGGAACGGCTTGGTGATGTTGTCCGCATCGACCTCGGTCAGATATTCTAGCGATTGCCGGTAGACGTTCGAGCCGTCGATCCATTGCGACAGCATCGGGTCGGTGATCTCCTGGATCTGCGCCTGGAAGCGCAGCACTCCGCCCTGGCGCGGGGTCTCCTGCGCTTGCGCCGCCGTCGGCGCGAGGCCGCCGATCGTGCCCGACAGGAAGGCCTCGGCGCTCGGCACCGCGACCCCGAGGAGCGCGACTGTGCGCAGGAATTGGCGGCGCGAGATCTCCCCCTTGACGACCTGTCGCGACAGCTTGCCCACGGCCGGATGCAGCTTGCTGCCATCATTGTTCCTGAGCTTGCTCATTGTCGTCTCCTTCTGTCGGGTGGCTTCCTGCCTGGATCATAGTTTGGTTGGATCATAGCGATTGTGGCCGCGCGTGACAGGAATTTGCAATACGGTTGTGCGCTTCCCTTCTCCCGCGAAAGAGCGGGAGAAGGTGCCCGAACGGAGTGAGGGCGGATGAGGGACGCCAGTGAAGCGCTCGACCGTCCCTCATCCGCCTCGGCTTCGCCTCGGCACCTTCTCCCGCGAAAGGGCGGGAGAAGGAAGCTGCGCCCAGCGTTTCGCTATCTCGATCTCAGACGTGATCAATAATAATCGCTTGAAGCGCCGCCAGCTTCGCACCCATGATGGTGCCGGGCCAGGGCGGGCGGCGAGGTGAAGCGACATGACTGGTCTTACGGCGCGCGTCGACAGTTTTTGCAAGCGCTTCAATCTGCGCCTGCCCATCCTGCTCGCACCGATGGCCGGCGCCTCGGCGCCCTCCTTGTCGATCGCGGTGGCGGGCGCAGGCGGCATGGGGTCCTGCGGGGCGCTGCTGATACAGCCTGCAGCCATCCTCGATTGGGCGAGTGAGGTGAGGGCCGGCACCAACGGCACCTTCCAGTTCAATCTGTGGATCCCCGATCCGGCGCCGCCGCGCGACCGCGCCCATGAGGCGAAGCTCAGCGCCTTCCTCGCAGAGTGGGGACCGCCTCCACCCTCCGAAGCGGGCGATGTCGCGCTGCCCGATTTCGAGGCGCAATGCCAGGCGTTCCTCGATGCCGGGCCGCCGATCGTCTCGTCGGTGATGGGGCTTTATCCGCCGGCTTTCGTCGCCAAGCTCAAGGCGCGCGGCATCATCTGGTTCGCCAATATCTCGACCGTAACCGAGGCCATCGCCGCAGAGGCCGCCGGCGCCGATGTGGTCGTGGCCCAGGGCATGGAGGCCGGAGGGCATCGCGGCTGCTTCGACGCGGCCCTCGCCGAGCGCCAGCTCGTCGGCCTGTTCGCGCTGCTGCCGGCCGTGGTCGATGCCGTGCGCATCCCGGTCGTGGCGACGGGCGGCATCGCGGATGGCCGCGGCGTCGCCGCAGCACTCGCGCTCGGCGCCAGCGCGGCGCAGATCGGCACCGGTTTCCTGCGCTGCCCCGAAGCCAAGATACCGCCTGCCTGGGCGGATGCGCTCGCTGCTACCCGCCCCGAGGACACGATGGTGTCGCGCGCCTTCAGCGGCCGCGCCGGCCGCAGCATCGCGACCCGCTATACGCTTGCCGCCACGGCCGCGGACGCGCCGCTTCCTGCGCCCTATCCGGTGCAGCGCGGCTTGACGGCGGCGATGCGCGAAGCCGGGCAGAAAGCCGGCGATGTGCACCGCATGCAGCCCTGGGCCGGGCAATCCGCCGCCCTGGCGCGGGCCGAGCCGGCGGCCGATCTCGCGCGCCGCATCTGGGAAGAGGCGCAGGCGATCCTGGGAGGATCGGGGTGAGTAGTGAGTAGTGAGTAGTGAGTAGTGAGGAGTGAGGAGTGAGGAGTGAGGAGTGAGGAGTGAGGAGTGAGGAGTGAGGAGTGAGGAGCCAGTGGCCAGTAGCTTCCGGAGACCCCGTCTCGCTCCGGGCTCACTATTTCACCACTCACTATTTCACTACTCACTATTCACCACTCACTATTCACCACTCGCTCTCCATCACAGCTCAAACAGCCGCCCCCGGCCGGCGAGCGGCTGCGTGCAGCCGGCGAGGCGCAGCATGTGCCAGGCCAGCGCATGGTTGCTCGAGGTCACGGGCTTGCCGAGCCGCTTTTCGACGCTCGCGACGATGCGCGCTACCCGCAGGCTGGTGCAGGAGACGAACACCGCATCGCAGGCCGCAGAGCTGCCGAGCCGGATGATGGCCTCGGCGAGCGAATGCGGCGTCACCCGCGCCACCACATTGTCGTCCTCCTGGTTGAAGGAGCCCATCACCTCGATGACCATGCCGCGCGCCTGCAGCGCTGAGCGCAGGCTCTCATTGAT
The DNA here is from genome assembly GCA_900104855.1 of Rhizobiales bacterium GAS188. Taxonomy (NCBI): domain Bacteria; kingdom Pseudomonadati; phylum Pseudomonadota; class Alphaproteobacteria; order Hyphomicrobiales; species Rhizobiales bacterium GAS188. The sequence goes on along the minus strand of FNSS01000001.1, from coordinate 2,493,091 downwards.
GCGCCTGACATAGGGCGTCAGCAGCGCCACGCGCTTGGCGCCGAGGGCCGCCATGGCGGCGCGCGCCGCCGTGACCGGGTCGGTGACCGGCACGTCCGGGCGCACCTTGCGGATGCGCGCCGCGATGGTGTCCTCGCCGATCACCAACGCCCCCGAGGTGCAGGCGAAGCCGACGACGCCGAGCTCGACCGCCGCCGGCAGCAGGCGCACGGTCGGCTCGACCAGCTGTTCCATCTCGGCCAGCGTCTCGGGCGTGATCCGCGCATCATTGTGCAGTCGCGCGCCGTAGAGCGCGACACCCGCCTCGGGCAGGAGGAAGCGGAATTCGTCCTCGATCGTCTGATCGGTCTCGAGCACCAGGAGGCCGAGCGCCGCGAGCGACCCGATGCCGGCATCGGTCTCGAAAGGCAGGTTCTCCAGATCGACGAGGAGGCCGCCCAGCTCAGGTGCGGAATTGCGGGTTTTGGAGATCACTTCATCCATCGCGCTCTCCTGTTGGGTTCCGGCTCGCTTGGGTTCCGGCTCTCTTGGGTTACCGGTGCCGGCTGGAAGCCGGCGGTCCGAAGGTTGCGCCCGGCTGAACCGTTGTGCCAACGCCCTTTTTGGACCGCTGGCTTCCAGCCGGCAGCACAACCCGAATTTGTTACGGCTCGGCCTTACGAATCGGTCTGGCCTTTCTACAATTTTCTTGGGCCATGGCATGTCCCAGCTCGCTTGGGTTCCAGCTCTCTTGGGTTCCAGCGCCTCATGACCCTGCACTTGTGGCTGCAATTGTGCCGACATATGGTCCCGGCCGCAACGCATTTGGAGCATGAGAGATGAGCATTCGCAGGATCGGCGCCGGCCCGAGGATGAGCCAGGCCGTCATTCACGGGAATACGGCGTATCTCGCCGGCACCGTGGCGCGGGACGCCGCCGCAAAGAGCGTCGGTGAGCAGACCAAGGACATCCTGGACCAGATCGACGCCGTCCTCGCCAAGGCCGGGAGCGACAAGACCAAGGTCCTCACCGCCTATATCTGGCTCTCGGACATTTCGACCTTCGATGAGATGAACAAGGTGTGGGACGCCTGGGTCGTCAAGGGCGAGACGCCGGCGCGCGCCACCGTCGAGGCGAAGCTCGCCGCCCCGCAATTCAAGGTCGAGATCGGCGTCATCGCGGCGATCTGAGGCACTCTTAACCTCTCCCCTGGTGGGAGAGGTCGGATCGGAGCGCAGCGGAGATCCGGGTGAGGGGGGCACCGCCAACGCTGGGCGCAGCGCTGCCGCCCTCGATCACTTCCGCCGACGAGTGGGGAGCCGGCCGAACTCCCCGAGGCCGGCGCTGCCCCCCACACCCGGAGCCCTTCGCTTCGCTGCGGGCTCCGACCTCTCCCAGCAGGGGAGAGGTGGGCGCCGCCGCTCGCCGCTCGCAAGCGGGAGAAGGAGAAAGGAGAATCCCGATGCGCGTCGTGATCTTGGGAGCAGGCGTCATCGGCGTCACCACCGCCTATGAGCTCGCCAAGGACGGACACGAGGTCACTGTCATCGACCGCCTCGCCGAGCCTGCCGGCGAGACGAGCTTCGCCAATGCGGGCCTGATCGCGCCGGGCCACGCCTATACCTGGTCGTCCCCGCGCGCGCCGGGCATCCTCTGGCGCTCGCTCTTCGACGACAGCCAGGCGCTGCGCTTCAAGCCTCGGCTCGATCCGCGGCTCTGGTCCTGGACCCTGAAATTCCTGCGCAACTGCACGGCCGAGAGGGCGCGCCTCAACACCAAGCGCAAGGTGCGGTTGTGCATCTATTCGCAAGGCGAGCTCACGCGCATCGCCGCCGAGACGAAGGTTCCCTTCGATGCGCTCGAGGGCGGCCTGCTCTATCTCTATCGCAGCCCCGCCTCCTTCGAGCGCGGCGCCCGCAATACCAGCATCCTGTCGGAAGAGGGACTCGAGCTGCGGGTCGTGGATCGCGACGAGATGGCCCGCATCGATCCGGCGCTCGAGCCGGTCAAGGAGCAGTTCGCCGGCGCCATCCACTGCCCGAGCGATGCCAGCGGCGATGCCCGCGTCTTCACCCAGAACCTCGCCCGCCATTGCGCCGAGCACCTCGGCGTGACCTTCCGCTTCGGCACCGAGATCACGGGCTTCGAGACCTCGGGCGACCGCGTCACCGGGGTCGCGACCAAGAGGGGCGTGGTCACGGGCGATGAATTCGTCCTATGCCTTGGCGTGTTCAGCCCCTTCCTGTCGCGGCAGCTCGGCGTGTCGCTGCCGATCTACCCGATCAAGGGGTATTCGGTGACCCTGCCGCTCGATGGCCATAACAATCCCCCGACGATCGGCGGGGTCGACGAGGATAATCTCGTCGCCTATGCGCGCTTCGGCGATCGCATCCGGGCCACGGCCACGGCCGAGTTCGCGGGCTATGACAAATCCCATAAGCCCGCTGATTTCAGCTACATGCTCGGCGTCATGCGCAAGCTGTTTCCGGATGGCGCGAATTACGAGCGACCCTCCTATTGGGCGGGCTTGCGGCCGATGACGCCCGAGGGCACGCCCATTTTCGGGCGCGGGCGCTATCGCAACATGATGTTCAACACCGGCCATGGCCATATGGGCTGGACCATGTCGGCGGGCTCGGCGCGCATCGCCGCCGATCTGATCGGCGGTCGCAAGCCGGCGATCGACCTCGCGGGAATGCGGCTGGGATGAGCGGGGATAGCGCGTCTCGCTTTGCGGGCTGCTCGCCGCTAAACTTGGCTGCCGAGATTCCTCGGGAAGCTGGTAGGGGATAGGCGATGATCGATAGGGTCGATGAAGATCGCATCGCTGCGGCGATCACCGAAGTCGAGAAGAAGACCTCAGGCGAGATCGTGGTCGTCATCGGCCGGTCGGCGAGCGGCTATCACCTCGTGCCGATCGTCTGGGCCGCCCTGATCACCTTGGCGCTGCCGATGCTCATCCTCGCCATCTTCACGCTCACTGGGCGGCGCCTTTACGAGATCGAGCTCGTGGTCTTCGGCGTTCTCGCCTTCGGCCTGTCCATCGGGCGCTATCGCTATCAACTCGTGCCAGGCTGGATCAAACGCGGCCGCGCCCATGAGGCGGCGCGCGAGCAGTTCCTGGCGCGACGCATCTCCTATACGCGCGGGCGCACCGGAGTGCTGCTCTATGTGGCGCTCGCCGAGCGCTATTCGGAGCTGGTGCCGGATGCCGGCATCGCCGAGCTCATCGCGGATTCCATCTGGAAGCCCGTCATCGAGCGGCTGAGCGCCAAGGTGCGCCAAGGGCAGATCGCCGACGGCGTCATCGCGGCGATCGAAGAATGCGGCAGCCTCCTCGCCGAGAAATTCCCGCCGAGCGCCGATAATCCGGATGAATTGCCGAACAAGGTCGTGCTGCTGTAGGCCGAACAAGCCACCGGGGTCGTCCCGGACGCGAAGTAGCGCGCAGCGTTGCATCGCTGATCCGGGACCCACGCAGCCCACCCCGCGGAAGGATATCGCTGCGCCATTGAGGTCGATCTGACTCTGTCTCTATACACTCGCCAGCTTGCGCGGTCGCCCGCCCTTGCGGCCGTTCTCACGTGCCGCTTCTGCTTTGGCGTCTGAGCGGGCTCTGCCGCCAGCGGCTCCAAGATGGCGGGCCATCCAGCTCTTGGAGCCGAAGACGCCTTGCAGCAGCGCCGGCACGTACAGATCGGCGTCGATTGCCGGCCAGTGCAGGCCGTCACCCAAGGGGCTTATCTCGATGATCGCCAGCTCCGCCGGCGTGGCGTGTTCCAGCCCTTGCGCCAAGCGCGGGGGGAAAGCCAGTTCCAGGCCATTATCCAGGCCGATGACGACACGCGACACGCGCCGGTCATAGCGAGCGCGGAGGGCCTTCGGCTGGTTCTTCAATTCGGTCTGCATCCGCTTCTCGGCGGCGAGACGGTCGCTATCTGTGATCGTCATGGATGCGCTCCCATTCACCACACAGTGCCTCGAGATTGGCCGCAAGAGCCAATGCGATGCGGTTCAACTCGGCCGTGGTGAAGCCGAAGCTACCGCGCAGGGTCGGCGGTCCGCCCGGACAGTTGAGGATAAACACCGCTTCCGTCCCCGCCCCGCGAACATGGACGTGCGGCGGGCGATGGTCGTTTGGATAAATCACGACTCGCAAGCCGCCGATGCGCAGGACCGTAGGCACCCATGCTCTGTAGCAGAAACCGAACCGCTTGGGAATATCTATGTTCTGCTGCCTGCGTCGCCCCGCGATGGGAGCAAGGGGACGCTCTCGGCACGACGCTCAGCCAGCCCTTGGCAACGGACACGACGCGCGCCATTCACTGAGCGCCGGCCCATGCCTCCACGCTGGATCGCATACGTCAAACCTGTTGGGACGGCGCCAGAAGCTGCTCGATACCTTTGATTTCCGCCGCGGCACTGCGCTCGATCTTGGCCTCGGCTCTCCGGTAGCGGGTCACGATCTCGGCACCTAAATCCGTGAGCTCGGCGCCGCCGCCGTCCCGGCCGCCGCCCCTCGTCTGCACCAGCGGCTGCGAGAACATGCGGTTGAGTTCGTCGGTGAGGAGCCAGGCGCGGCGATACGCCATGCCGAACTCCCGGCCGGCGGCCGCTATCGAACCGTGACGCCTGATGGCTTCAAGCAGCGCGACCTTGCCGGGGCCGAGCCGTCGATCGCCATCGAAGTCGAGACGGAGGGTGACGCGGGTCGACATTCACTCTTCCTGGAACGATTCCACATCGTGCGACCAAATCGTTCCGAAGACAATGAATCAGCCGACGCCCCCCGACGCTCCCTCGCGATCGCGCCGCCTCAGAGCCTTGCGGCGACGGCCTTGGTCTCGGTGTAGTGCTCCATGACCTCCTTGCCCATCTCGCGTCCCCAGCCGGATTGCTTATAGCCGCCGAAGGGCCAGGCCGGATCGCCGTAATTATGGGTGTTGATGCAGATGGTGCCCGCCTTGATCTTGCGGGCCATCATATGGGCGACCTTGAGATTCTGCGTCCAGACGCTCGCCTGGAGGCCGTATTCGGTGTCGTTCGCGAACTTGGCGACCGCCTCGAGATTGTCGTCGTCGAAGGACTGGATGCAGACGACGGGCCCGAAGATCTCCTCGCGGACCACCCGCATGTCGCGATTGGTCTTCGCAAGCACCGTCGGCTCGATGAAATAGCCCTGGTTGCCGGAGACCTTGCCGCCGGTGACGACCTCCGCGCCTTCATCTCGGCCGGAATCGAGAAAGCCGGCCACGCGCTGGTGCTGCTCCTTCGACACGAGCGGTCCGAGATTGACGGATGGGTCGAGGCCATGGCCGACCTTCAATTTCCCGGCCTCGGCCGCCACACCTTCGACGACCCGGTCGTAGATGGATTTATGGGCGAAGAGACGCGACCCCGCCGTGCAGCACTGGCCCTGATTGTAGAAGATCGCGCTCGCCGTGCCGGCAATGGCGAGATCGAGAGCGGCGTCCGGGAAGACGATGGCCGGGGATTTGCCGCCGAGCTCGAGCGAGACGCGCTTGAGGTTGCCGGCCGCCGCCTTGACGATGAGCTTGCCGACTTCCGTCGAGCCGGTGAATGCCACCTTGTCGACATCGGGGTGCTCGGCGAGAGCCGCGCCCGCGGTTTCCCCGAAGCCGGTGACGATGTTGACGACGCCATTGGGAAATCCGGCTTCCAGGATCAGCTCGCCGAAGCGTAGCGCCGACAAGGGCGTCTGCTCGGCGGGCTTGAGCACGATCGTGCATCCAGCCGCGAGTGCCGGTGCGAGCTTCCAGGCCGCCATCATCAAAGGGAAGTTCCACGGGATGATCTGCCCGACGACGCCGACCGGCTCCCGCAGCGTATAGGCGTGCCAGTTGCCGGGGCTGGAAACCGGGATGGTCTCGCCGTTCATCCGGGTCGCCCAGCCCGCCATGTAGCGGAACATCTCGATCGAGCCCGGCACGTCTCCCTGACGGGCATTGGTGACGGGCTTGCCGTTGTCGAGCGCCTCGAGTTCCGAGAATTCGTCGGCGCGCTGCTCCAGGAGGTCGCCGAGCCGCCAGACGAGGCGGGAGCGGTCGGCCGGCGAGATCCGCGACCAGGGGCCGCTCTCGAAGGCTCGGCGCGCCGCAGCGACAGCAGCATCGATGTCGGCTTTGTCGCCGGCCGGGACCTTCGCGATGACCTCTTCGGTCGCCGGATCCTCGATCGGAAAGGTCTTGCCGCTCTTCGCCGCGACCCATTTGCCGTCGATCAAGAGCTTCAGATCCTTGGCGAGGAACGCCGTGGCCGCCGAGCCGAGTGCCGGTTTGCGGATGGCTATCGTCATATCGTTCTCCCTATTCCTGCCTTGCGGCTTTCACGCTTTGGGGCTTCGCATCGCTATATCCACATGAATATAGCGCTGTTGGCCGATTGGCTAGGGAGCAGCCTTGCTTGCCCTGGAGCGGCTTGGGCCGGCATCACATGCACGTGATGAACGCAATTCCCGTAACGACATAGCGCCGGCATCCGTCCCAAGCCGACAGGCCTTCGCTATTGCATGACCGGCGTCGCCATGACCTTCAAGCCCGCGGCCGCCTGACCCTTCGGGGCTCGTCGAACGGAGTCTAAGGCACCGATCGAGAAATGGAATCGCATTTGGCCGAAAGCCCCCCACCCGTACCCTCCCCACCACGAAGCCGGCTGGAAGCCGGCGGTCCAATCTTCCCTTGGACCGCCGGCTTCCAGCCGGCTTCGTGGCGGCGATCAGCGCTGATCATTTCCCTCCCGCCGCGAGCGAAGTGAGCGGTGGGGAGGGTACGGGTGGGGGGCTCTTCAAAACAAGCACTGGCTGATCAAGCAAGTTGTTCCCGGACGGCGCCTAAGCGAAGCCGGCAACCGCGTGCGGGACATAAGGCTTCTCGAGAGACGCGATCTCCTCGGCAGAGAGCTTGACGGCAATCGCCGCCAGCGCGTCATCCAGATGCTGGAGCTTCGTGGCACCGACGATGGGTGCGGTGATGCCGGGCTTGCTCAGCAGCCAGGCGAGCGCCACCTGCGCACGCGACACGCCGCGCTTCGCCGCGACCTTGGCCACGCGCTCGACGATCTTCCGGTCGGTGTTGCCGGACTGCGCATATAGCGTCTTGCCGAATTCGTCCGTCTCGGAGCGTGCGCTCTTCTCATCCCAGTCGCGTGTGAGACGCCCCCGGGCAAGCGGGCTCCAGGGAATGACGCCGATCCCTTCGGCCGCGCATAACGGCAGCATTTCGCGTTCCTCCTCACGGTAGAGAAGGTTCACGAAGTTCTGCATGCTGATGAACCGGGTCCAGCCCTGACGCTCCGCGATCGCCAGGGCTTGAGCGAATTGCCACGCATACATGGACGATGCCCCGATGTAGCGAGCCTTGCCGGCCTTCACCACGTCGTGCAGCGCCTCGAGCGTTTCTTCGATCGGCGTGTGATAGTCCCAGCGATGGATCTGGTAGAGATCGACATGATCGGTACCGAGGCGACGCAGGCTCGCATCGATCTCGCTCATGATCGCGCGGCGCGACAAGCCGGCGCCGTTCGGACCCGGGCGCATCCGCCCGTGCACCTTGGTCGCGATCACCACTTCGTCTCGGCGGGCGAAATCCTTCAGGGCTCGACCGAGGATTTCTTCGCTGGTGCCGTCCGAATAGACATTCGCCGTGTCGAAGAAATTGATGCCTCCTTCGAGGGCCCGCTTGATGAAAGGACGGCTCTCCTCTTCGTTGAGCGTCCAGCTGTGATTGCCGCGATCGGCCAAGCCGTAGCTCATGCAGCCGAGGCAGATCCGCGACACATCCAGACCCGTGCGGCCGAGCTTCACGTAATTCATCATCGTTCTCCGGATGAGGATCCCGGCTGGGACGCTTCGTCGCCGAAAGCCGGCAGCGATGCTTGGCAGAAGCGACACTTGGCAGGAGACAAGCTCTGGGCATGAGACAAGCTCTTGGCATGAGACAAGCTTCAGAGCGAAATCGCGCCCGTCCGGGCCTTCGCTATATACGCCCGGATATCACCATTCGAAAAGCACCGCATGGGCGAAGTCTCGCGAAAGCGTTCATCTCCTCGCGAGGGCCTGACCGCGCGCCGGTCCCTTAGGGGCGTTCGGTCCTAGGTTTTCGAAAATGAATGAAGAGGCCCGGCTGGGGAGGGGGGTCAACAGACCGGGCCTAGATTTTGGAGGGAAATTTTTTCTTCTTCTACCGGCCTTTGAGAGGCAACGGCCGGCATCTAAGCCTACCGATCCGGCCGATGGGGGCAATACCTCTTAAGGTGAGGTCGCTACCTGATGCCGCCTTGATCCGTCCCTTCCCGCCCCTTGCCCGCCCCTTGCAAATTCGCCGCAAATTGCCTCTAAGGCCCGCGTTGCCGCGTGCAGCGCTGCCTGTCGATCAACCGGGAACGGCTTCAACCTCACATGCTCCGTCGCCTCTATGAATGGGCCTTGTCGCTTGCCGACAAGCCGCACGCCGTTTGGGTGATGGCAGCGATCTCCTTCGCCGATTCGTCCTTCCTGCCGCTGCCGCCGGATTTCCTGCTGATCCCGATGGCGATCGCCAAGCCGAATAAAGCCATCTACTACGCGGTCGTCTGTACCATCTCATCGGTCCTCGGCGCCGTGCTCGGTTACGTGATCGGGGCCTTCTTGTGGGACACGCTCGGCCAGTGGCTGATCTGGATCACCGGAAACCAGGGCAAGGTCGAATATTTCCGCGAGCTCTACGCGCAATATGGAGCGTGGGTGATCGTCGTCAAAGGATTCACCCCGATCCCCTATAAGCTCGTCACCATCGTCAGCGGTTTTGCGGGTTACAATTTCGCCGCATTCCTCGGGCTGTCTCTGCTGACGCGCGGGGCGCGCTTCCTGGTGCTCGCCGTGCTGCTCAACCGCTACGGCGATCAGGTGCGCCATGCGCTCGACCGGCATCTCACCGTGCTGGTGAGCGGCGCTCTCGTCGTCCTGGCCGGTGGAGTGCTCGCCTCTATCTACCTCTTCTGAGAGACAGATGATGGCCGTCGATACCGCATTGCCGCAAGGCGTCGCCTTGCCATCCCGCGCCGCGCTCACCGCTTTTGCGCTGGCGGCGCTCGCCATTGGCGGCGCCTGGGTCTCGCAACTTTTCTTCGGCCTGCAGCCTTGCGAGCTCTGCCTGCTGGAGCGCTGGCCCTATTATGTCGGAGTGCCGCTGGCGCTGCTCGCGGTCATCGCCATGCGGGGCGCAATGGCGACGTCGCGCAATCTCGGCGGAGGCCTGGGTAGCAGCGGTCTGGGTAGCAGCGGTCTGGGTACTTGGCTCCTCGCGCTCGTCGCTCTGGTGTTCCTCGCGGGCACCGGGCTCGGCATCTATCATGCCGGCGTCGAATGGCACTTCTGGGAAGGGCCGAGCGCCTGCACCGGTCAATATGCGGCGCCGGCCAGCACCGATGATTTCCTGAAAAGCCTCGAGGCCGGCCCCTCCATACGCTGCGACGAAGCCGCCATCCGCATTCTCGGCCTGTCGCTGGCTGGTTGGAACGCCGTCATATCGCTCCTCATCGCCGCAATCGCCGTGATCGGCGTGAGGGCCGCGCGGCGTTAGGCGCCCGCACCCAGCGTCGCCGCCTGCACCCACCAGCGAGGCCGCGCCCGCGCGATGCTGCTTGCGGCGGCCGAAGCGCCGCCGGCCTCCGCGAACAGCCCGAACACGGTCGCGCCCGAGCCCGTCATGCGCGCCAGGAGGCAGCCGGGCTCGGCACCAAGCGCTTGCTTTGCCGCCTCGACCGCGGGCTCGAGGCCGATCGCCGGTGCTTCGAGATCATTGCGGCAGGCCGCAATGGCGGCGAGCCAGTCGCGGTCAGCCGCGATGTCGGCAGGCGGCTCGAAGCCAGGAACCGCGTCACTTTGTCGTCTCAAGGCCTTGAAGACGCGGGCCGTTTCGAGCCTGACGCCCGGATTGACGAGCACGGCGGAGCAAGACGGCAGCCGCAGCAGAGGTCCGAGGATCTCACCGCGGCCGCGCATCATGCGGCTGCCTCCGGCAAGGCAGACCGGCACGTCGGAGCCGGTTTCCTCGGCGGCGCGCACCAGATCGGCATCGGCCGGCGACAATCCGTTCGCCCGGGCGATCAGCCGCAAGGAAGCGGCAGCGTCCGCCGAGCCGCCGCCGAGCCCGGCCGCGACCGGCAGGCGCTTCTCGAGGATGAATTGCCCGAGAGCGAGCTCCGGCCGGCGTCGCTTCAGGGCGCGCGCCGCCTTGAGCACGAGATTGGCGTCGCTGTCGCCGGCTGCCTCGGCGAAGGGGCCCGATACCGCAAGCGAAAGCGCACTGCCCGGCCGCAGCGACAGCACGTCGCCGATCGAAGCGAAGGTGACGAGACTCGCAAGATCGTGAAAACCGTCCGCCCGCTTCCCCGCGACCGTCAGCGTCAGGTTGATCTTGGCCGGAGCGAATTCGATGAGACGACGGTCGGCCAATGGGGAACCGCGTTGCGTATCAGGCGAGTAGCGAATGGCGAGTAGCGAATAGTCGAGTTACGAGCAAGGTCGGGGCGGCCGAAAGCTATTCGCTACTCGCCACTCGCTATTCGCCACTCGCGGTGGCGCTCAGCCGCCATCCGCCTTCGTCGGCCCCGTGGTCGCCTGCGGCGGGGGCTGCTGCTTCTCGTCCAGCATGCCGGTCTCGATCTTCTTGAGGATGGAGGGCAGATCCTCCGGATCCGGCTGCATGTCGCGCGCATGCGCCCATTGGAAGGTCGCTTCGAGCTTGCGCCCCACATGCCAGAAGGCGTCGCCGAGATGGTTGTTGATGGTGGGATCGTTCGGCTTCAGCTCGATCGCCTTCTCGAGCGTATGCACCGCATCGTCATAACGGCCCATGCGGTAAAAGGCCCAGCCGAGGCTGTCGACGATATAGCCGTCCTTCGGGCGCAGATCGACGGCGCGGCGCAGCATCTTGAACGCCTCGTCGATATTGATGCCCTGATCGACCCAGGAATAGCCGAGATAGTTCAGGATGAGAGGCTGCTCGGGATAGAGGCTCAACGCCAGCTTCAGATCGGCTTCGGCCTTCGGCCATTGCTTGGCGCGTTCGAGGCAGATGCCGCGATCGTAATAGAGGAGCCAGTTTTCCTTGGCGGGCGGCCCGGAGAGCGCGATCGCCTTGCTGTAGGCCTCCGCGGCCTCCTGGAATTTCTTGTTCGCCCTCAGCGAATCGCCGAGCGCCGCATAGGCTTCGAGATCGTCGGGATGGCGATCGACGATCTTGCGCAGATGGGCGGTCGCCTCGTCATATTTCTCCTGCGCCACGAGATCGAGGCCGATCTGCAGATCCGTCGATTGGCGCAGCGGCGAGGTTTTGGGCACGCCCGAATAGGCGGCAATCGCCTGCTCGTAATGCTTGCCGCGCTCATAGACCTCGCCGAGCGTGACGGCGGCGACCGCATTCTCCGGATCGAGATAGAGCGAGAGCCGCAGATACAGGATCGCGGCGAAATCCTCTCCGTCCCGGCCGCTGGTGGCGGCGAGCCCGAACAGCGCTTCGGCGGCGCCTTGCTGCGCATTGGCAATGAGGCGGGGCGTCGCTGCTCCCTTCTCGATCTCGACCATGCCGGCCTTGATGAGCGGGTTGCGCGGTGCGTTGCGCCCGAAATCCCCGAGCAGGCGCTTGGCCTCCACGAGATCGCCCTGGCGTGCCTCGAAGCGGGCCCGCGAATCGACGAGCCGCAAGGAGCCAGGTTCCAGATCCTGGGCTTCCTTATAGGATTTGCGGGCATCGTCGACCTGGCCCCCAAGGTCGTCGATCAGGGCGGTGTGATAGGCGCGGTAGGCACCGATGGATTCGGCCCCCTTGAGGCGCGCCAGCGAGGCCAGCGCCTTCTTGGTGTGACCGAGCCCGGCTTCCGACCAGGCGGTCAGCGCCAGCGAGGTGACGTCGGAGGCATCCGCGCCGCTGAGCTTGGCGAGGATGTCGCGCGCTTCACGGAAATCACCGGATTTGATCGCCTTCACGGCAAGCGTGAGGCGGGCGAGCGTGTTGCGCTGGCCTTTTCCCTGGAGCCTCGTCGCAAAGGGGAAGGAATCTTCGATCTCGCCCGCCGCCAGCATCGAGGCGAAGGCGCGCTCGATCAGCTCCGGATTGCTTTTGTCGAGCGCCAGCGCGCGGCGATAATATTTGGAAGCGGATTGGGCATCGTGGTCGGCACCCGCGATCGCAGCGGCGAGGTAATCGCCGGCGAGCGTCTCCCCGCCCTGTGCGGCCTGGCCGCGCGCCACGACCGGCGGCGTGCTCAGCGCGGCGAGCGCCAAGAGGCCGGCCGAGAGGAAGGCGGCGTTGCGGGATAGGCGGAGCCAATGAGCCATGGGAAAGCGCTTCTTTCTCGTCACCGCTTTGTGGACCGCGCGAAGCAGAATTCGCGCCAATGCTTGCCTCGCACGGCGAGACCCGATGTTGCAAGCCCTCGCGACCGCCTCGGCTGCGCGGCAATGTTGGGCCCCTGCGCCTCTTTTCAGGCGGGTTTATGGCGTTTGAGCGCCATCGGGACTAGATCGCCTCACATTCCCGAATAGGCAGGACCGCCGCCGCCTTCGGGCGGCACCCAGGTGATGTTTTGGGCCGGGTCCTTGATGTCGCAGGTCTTGCAGTGCACGCAGTTCTGGGCGTTGATCACGAAGCGCGGCTCGGTCTTCGCCGCTTCATCCGCATAAACAACCTCATAGACGCCGGCCGGGCAATAGAGCCTGGCAGGTTCGCCATAGCGCGGCAAATTCTCTCGGATCGGGATCGACGGGTCGGCGAGCACGAGATGCGGCGGCTGGTCCTCCTCGTGATTCGTGCCCGAGAGGAAGAGCGAGGTGGGCTTGTCGAAGGTGATGACGCCGTCCGGACGGCGATAGCTGAGCTGGGCCACCTCGGAAATGGGCTTGAGCGTCGCATGATCGGGCTTGCCATGCTTCAACGTGCCGAACAGGGTAAGGCCGGCAATGTCGTTCAGCCACATATCGGCGCCGCCGAGCATCACCCCCATCATGGTGCCGAAGCGCGACCAGAGCGGCTTGACGTTGCGCACCTTCTTCAGGTCGCGCCCGATCTCGGATGAGCGCCAAGCCTCTTCGTAGCTCACGAGCTCGTCATGGGCGCGTCCGGCGCCGAGCGCCGCAAAGGCATGCTCGGCCGCCAGCATGCCCGAAAGCACGGCATTATGTGAGCCTTTGATGCGCGGCACGTTCACGAACCCCGCCGCGCAGCCGATCAGCGCGCCGCCCGGAAAGCTGAGCTTCGGCACCGACTGCCAGCCGCCTTCGGTGATGGCGCGCGCTCCGTAGCCGATGCGCTTTGCGCCCTCGAACAGGCCGCGGATCATCGGATGCGTCTTGAAGCGCTGGAACTCGTCGAAGGGCGACAAGGTCGGGTTCCGGTAATTGAGATGGACGACGAAGCCGATCGAAACGAGGTGGTCCTCCATATGGTAGAGGAAGGAGCCGCCGCCCGTGCGGTTGTCGAGCGGCCAGCCGAAGGAATGCTGCACCAGGCCCGGTTTGTGCTTCTCGGGCGCGACTTGCCACAATTCCTTGAGCCCGATCCCGTATTTCTGCGGGTCGCGTCCGGCATCGAGCCGGTAGCGGGCCACGAGCTGCTTGCTGAGCGAACCGCGTGCCCCTTCGGCGAACAGCACATATTTGCCGCGCAGCTCCATGCCGCGCGTGAAGCCTTGCTTCGCGGTCACGTCCTTGGCGATGCCCATATCGCCGGTCGCGATCCCGACCACCTCGCCTTTGTCGCCGTAGAGAACTTCGCTCGCCGCGAAGCCCGGATAGATCTCGACGCCGAGCGCTTCGGCCTTCTGGCCGAGCCAACGGCAGACATTGCCGAGCGAGACGATGAAATTGCCGTGATTTGAGAGGAGCGGCGGCATGATGAAGTTCGGCAGCCTCATCCCGCCCGAGGGACCGAGATAGTAGAAGCGGTCATCGGTGACCGGCGTCTTGATCGGCGTATCCTCGGAGCGCCATTCCGGCAGCAGCTTGTCGATGCCGATCGGATCGACCACCGCGCCCGAGAGGATATGGGCGCCGACCTCGGCACCCTTCTCGACCAGGACGACCGAGATCTCGGACGAGGCCGCAGCCGCGAGCTGCTTCAGGCGGATCGCCGCCGCGAGGCCGGCGGGCCCCGCACCCACGATCACGACGTCGTAATCCATGCCCTCGCGCGGTTCCTTGCGGGCCTCTTCGAGGTTCATCTGCGTTCCCCTGCGTTCGTGGGCGACCGATCCGTCTCGCCAACCGATCGATGGACCAATTCAGGCACTGGCTCAAGATTGATCTGAAGCGCGGCCGGGAATTTCGGAAAGCCGCGTCCCGCGCCGAAGCCCCTTCTTACCCTGGCTGGGACGCCTTTGCGCCCTCGAGCAACGCCTTGAGGGTCGCGAGATCGCGCTCGACCCAGGCCGCGTCCTCGGCGAATTTCTCCGGGCTCATATCGGGCAGGCGGAACAACGTGAACAGCACTTCCGAGCCCTCGCCATTGGCGATGACCCGCATCGGCACCTCGACATCGGCGCCGCCAGGCAAGGTGACGCGGTGATCGAGGACGCCGAAGCCGTTCCGCGGCGTGAAGGCGATCTGGACCGTGCCGAGTGGGGTCTGCGCCGTCCAGACACCGTCAGCGAAGGCAAAGGATTGGCCGAGACCCGAGGCCCATTGCGGGAAATTCTGCGGCTCGGCCAGAAAATCATAAGTTTCGCCGAAGGCGCGTTCGATGCGAACCGACAAGGTCCGCGACGGTTGCGTAAGAGTCATGAGAGTCATTCGTTCGTTCCGCCGGCTGCCGGGCGCGCTCATGCTTTAAGTTCTCATAATGTTCTCTCGGACGCAACCGTTTGACGAGAGGTCGCGGCGCCATTATCTCCCCCCGCATGAGCATCCGTCCTATTCTCCTCATCCCCGATCCGCGCCTGAAACGCGTCTGCGCACCTGTCGAGACGGTGACTGACGAGGTGCGCAAGCTGGCCTCGGATATGCTCGAGACCATGTACGATGCGCCGGGCATCGGGCTTGCGGCGAGCCAGATCGGCGAGCTGATCCGCCTTGTCGTCATCGACGTCGCCAAGAAGGATGAGGAGCGCCAGCCGCTGACCCTCATCAATCCGGAGATCGTCTGGGCCTCGCCCGAGCGCTCGATCTATGAGGAGGGCTGCCTCTCGATCCCTGAATTCTACGAGGAGGTGGAGCGGTCCGCGATGGTGACGGTGCGCTTCCTCGACGCGCAGGGAGCCGAATGCGAGATGACGGCCGACGGCCTGCTCGGCACCTGCCTGCAGCACGAGATCGACCATCTCAACGGGGTGCTCTTCATCGACCACATCTCCAAGCTGAAACGCGACCGCGTGGTGCGCAAGTTCAAGAAAGACGCCAAGCGCAAGGCCGAAGAGAAGGCCGACGAGGAGAGCACCAGGGCCGTGCTCGCCTGAGGTTGCTGGCTTGCGCATCATCTTCATGGGCACGCCGGATTTCGCGGCGCCGACGCTCACTGCCATCGTCGGAGCGGGCCATGAGGTGGTCGCCGCCTATACGCGCGCGCCGCGTCCGGCCGGGCGCGGCATGGCGGAACGGCCATCGCCGGTCGAGGTCGCGGCGCGGCGTTTCGCGATCCCGGTGCTGACCCCGCGCAGCTTGCGGCACGACGAGGAGGCGATTGCCACTTTCCGCACCCATGAGGCCGAGGCCGCGGTCGTCGTCGCCTATGGCCTGATCCTGCCCAAGCCTGTTCTCGATGCGCCCGAGCTCGGCTGCCTCAACCTGCACGCCTCGCTCCTGCCGCGTTGGCGGGGCGCTGCCCCGATCCAGCGCGCCGTGATGGCGGGAGACCGGGAGACCGGCATCTGCGTCATGCGCATGGAAGAAGGGCTCGACACCGGGCCGGTCGGGCTCGTCGAGCGTGTCCCGATCGGCCCTGAAACGAACGCCGGCGAGCTGCATGACCGGTTGGCGGCGCTCGGCGCCGACGCCATGGTCCGGGCGCTGGCGGCGCTGTCGCGGCATTCGCTGCACTTCACGCCGCAACCGGCCGAAGGCGCGACCTATGCGGCAAAGATCGGCAATGACGAGGCACGCATCGACTGGCATCGGCCGGCCGGTGCCCTGCATGATCAGGTGCGTGGGCTCTCGCCTTTCCCGGGCGCCTTCTTCGAGGCTGATCTCGGCAAGGGAAGCGAGCGCGTCAAGGTCTTGCGCGCCAGGGCAATCGAGGGGAGTGGGGAGGCCGGCACATTGCTGGATGCCGAGGCCAGCATCGCCTGCGGATCAGGGGCATTGCGGCTCCTGACGGTGCAGCGGGCCGGGCGCGGCCCCGTCTCCGGCGAGGATTTCCTGCGCGGCGTCCGCCTGCAGCCTGGCGCGAAGCTGGCACCGAGGTAAGGGCGAGCCGGCCGCTCGCGCGGATTTCGTCGACATGCTATTATTCCAACGAAGGCTCCGGCAGCGGCATGCCAAAGGGCAGCTCCGATGACGATGGCCTTGGGGCTCATTGTCGGCGTGTGCTTGGGGGGAGGCCTCGCTATGCTCGCGCCGTGCGTATGGCGCGACATTTCACGGCGCCGGATGCGCCGTAGCCTCGCCTCCGCCTTCATCGGCGAAATCGTCGCGGTGCTTCGCATCGTCGAGGTCCGCGACGTCGTATCGAAGCTCGCGCGCTACGCGGAAGGGCCGGGCGACGCCGAGCTCAGCCTTGCCGGATTCTCGCTCCCGCAATTCACTGTCTTCCAGGCCAGCGCCGGCAGGCTCACCTGGTTGCGATCGCCTCTCCCTCAACAGATCGCCTATTTCTATGCGCGGCTGGGAGTGCTCACGGACGATCTTCGCGCGATCGCAACCCCGAGCGATGCGGCCGCGGAAGCGCGCCCCGAACATGCCCGTCGCACGCTGGCCGAAATCCGCGAAACGCTCGACCTCGCCGACGATATCCTGCGCGCCTTGCAAATCTTCGTCTCGAAGCAGCACCATCGTTCGATCTCGCGCGCTTGAACCGGTCTTGCGCCTCGACCGATGCTGCCCTAGTTTCGTGCGATCCTCGTCGGGGCGTCCCGTCCGCGCAGTGCGGCCGGGGCTGAGAGGCCAAGGCCGACCCGTCGAACCTGATCCGGCTCATACCGGCGGAGGGAACGAGATGACATCATCTGCGCGCTTGGTCGCGCCTTTGCGGCAATTGGGCGGCGTCGTTGCGGGAGAGATCCCGTTCGGCCCCCTCGTTGCCGAGACCTTCAAGGATCTTCGCTCAAGCAGTCCGCGCGTCCATTGCCTGACGAACAGCGTCGCGCAGAGCTTCACGGCCAATCTGCTTCTTGCGGCCGGCGCCATCCCTTCGATGAGCGTGGCGCCCGACGAGATCGCGCATTTCGTGCTGCGCGCCGGTGCGCTCCTCGTCAATCTCGGCACGCTCGACGCCGAGCGACGGGCGGCCTTGCCGCTGGCGCTCGAGGCTGCCGCAAAGGCCGGCATTCCTGTGGTGCTCGATCCGGTCTTCGTCGATGCCTCGCCGCCACGTCTTGCCTTGGCACGCGAGATCATCGCGCGTAAGCCTGTCTTGCTGCGCCTGAACGGCCCCGAATTCGAGGCGCTCTCCGGCTCAGCCCCGCAGGAACGGCAGATCGCGCATTTCGCCGCCGCCACCGGCGCGACGATCGCTCTGACCGGGAAGACCGATATCGTCTCGGACGGCGAGAACACCGCCCAAATCGACAACGGCCATCCCTATATGGCGCAGGTGACCGGCATGGGTTGTGCAGCGGGCGCGTTGCTCGCGGCGCTGCTTGCCTGCGGCAACCATCCCTTCGCGGCCGCGGTCACCGGCCTCACGGCGCTCGGCGTCGCGGGCGAGATTGCGGCCAAAACGGCGCGCGGCCCCGGCAGTTTCGCTGTCGGCATCCTCGATGCGCTGGCAGCCCTCGACGGCAAGCGGCTCGCGGCGCAGGCGCGCATCACCATCGGGAGCGCGCCATGAGCGTCGATATCCGCGTCTACGGCATTCTCGATCCGGCAGCGACGCCAGGTGCTGATCTGCCGACGCTTGCCCATCTCGCCGCCAAGGGCGGCGCGACCCTGCTGCAATATCGCGACAAGCACGCCGATGGCCGGCTGATGGTCGAGCGCGCCCGCGCCATCCTTTCGGCCCTCGACGGGTTGCGCGTCCCGCTCTTGATCAATGATCGCGTCGATGTCGCGATGGCGGCCGGCGCCCAAGGCGTGCATCTCGGCCAAAGCGACATTTTGCCGGCGGATGCCCGCGCCATGCTGGGGTCATCGGCGATCATCGGCCGCACCATCACCAAGGAGAGCCATATCCGCGCCATGGCGAGCGAGCCCGTCGATTATGGCTGCATCGGAGGAGTGTTCCCGACGCTCAACAAGGACGATGCCGGAACGCCGATCGGCGTCGAGGGTCTGGCGCGCCTCGCGGAACTGGCGCGTGAAATCACCCCCTCGATACCTGTTGGGGCCATCGCCGGGATCAACGAGGCGAATGCGGCGCAGGTGATCGCGGCCGGCGCCGAGGGCATCGCCGTCATCGGGGCGATCTTCGCGCGTCCAGATCCGCAGGCGGCCGCGCAGGCGCTGCGCCGCATCGTCGACGGCGCGCTCGCCATGCGGGCTCGCAAGGAAGCCTCATGAGCCGGGCCGCAACACCGGTCGCGCGTCGTGCTCTGCTTGCGGGCCTCGCCGGGGGCGCGCTCGCGGCCCCTTCCATCGCCCGCGCCGAGGCGCCGCGCCGCTGGCGCATGGTGACGTCCTGGCCGCGCAATCTCGCTGGTCCCGGCGTCTCGGCGCGCCGGCTCGCCCAACGCATCACCGGCATGAGCGGAGGGCGGCTCGAGGTCGAGGTGTTCGCGGCAGGCGAGATCGTGCCGGCGCTCTCCACCTTCAACGCGGTCTCGACCGGGGTCGCCGAGATGGCGCATACCGCGTCCTTCTACTGGATCGGCAAGCTGCCGGCCTCGATCTTCTTCACCACGGCGCCCTTCGGCCTCGGTCCGACCGAGCATCAGGCCTGGATCGCCTCCGGTGGCGGGCAGGCGCAGTGGGACGAGCTCTACGCCCCCTTCGGCGTCAAGGCCTTCCTCGCCGGTAATACCGGCGCGTCGATGGGCGGCTGGTTCCGCATCGAGATCAAGAGCCTCGCCGAAATGAAGGGGCTGCGCATCCGCGTCCAGGGCGTCGGCGCCGAAGTCTATGCACGTCTCGGCGCGACGCCGGTGACGCTCGCCCCCGGTGATCTCGAACCGGCCCTCGAACGCGGCGCCATCGATGCGGCCGAGCTGCTGGCGCCGGTGAACGACGTGTCGCTCGAGCTGCAGCGCCAGGCGAAATTCTATTACGCGCCGGGCTTCAACAAGCCGAACGGCGCGGCCGAAGCGCTCGTCTCGCGATCGGCCTTCGAGGCTTTGCCGGAGGATCTGCGCGCCATCATCGCCAATGCCTGCGAGGCTGAGCACGCGGCCGGCCTCGCCGATGCCGAGACCGGCAATGCCGAGGCGATCGAGAAGCTCGCCCGCCAGGGCGTGCGCGTCTCGCTATTCCCGGCCGATGTGATGGCGGCGGCGCGCAACGCCGCGCGCGACATCATCGGCGAGACGGGCGCCAAGGATGAATTGTCGGGGCGCATCGTCGAAAGCTATCGCGCCGCGCTCGAACGTGGCCGCTATTGGGCGAGCCTCGAAGCCGCCATGACCCGCGCGCTGAAGAGCGCCTGAAGCCCGATGAGCGTCCCCTCATTGGCCGCCGCGCGCTCGACGCCGATCGCGGTGACGATCGCCGGATCGGATTCGGGCGGCGGCGCCGGCATCCAGGCCGATATCAAGACGTTCTCGGCGTTGGGCGTCTATGGGGCCAGCGTGATCACGGCGCTGACCGCACAGAATACCCAAGGAGTGTTCGGCATTCATGATGTGCCGGCCGAATTCGTGGTCGCCCAGATCGATGCGGTCTATTCCGATCTCGACATCGACGCGACCAAGATCGGCATGCTGTCTCGCCTCGAGACGATCATCGCGGTCGCGGAGCGCTTGCGACATTGGCAGGTGCGCTCGATCGTGCTCGATCCCCTCATGATCGCGACATCCGGCACGAGACTTCTGGCTCTCGATGCCGTCGAAGCGCTGAAAGGTCTCGTCTTCCCGCTCGCGGCCATCGTCACCCCCAACCTCCAAGAGGCGGCGGCGCTTCTCAACGAGAGCATCGCTCAGGACGAGACCGCGATGGCGCGCCAAGCGGAGCAACTCATGCGGCTCGGCGCGCGCGCAGTGCTCGTGAAGGGCGGGCATGGCGAAGGCTCGGAGAGCGTCGATATCCTCGCCGACGGCGCGGGCATCACCCGCTTCGCCGCGCCGCGCCTTGCCACGCCCAACACGCATGGCACGGGCTGCACCCTGTCCTCAGCCATTGCGGCGGGCCTCGCCAGGGGCGTCGATCTGCTCGATGCGGTCGCCGCCGCCAAGGCCTATCTCACCGAGGCGTTGGCGGCGGCAGACCGGCTCAAGGTCGGTCGCGGAACCGGGCCGCTGCATCATTTCTATGCGAAAGGGCGCGGCTGACCTCGCGCCGCTGCTTTATGGCATCGCGATCTCTGTGGGTTGGGGGCCATCCCCGCTTTGGCGGCAGGCGCATTAACGCTATGATAACCATAGGGCGGCGCCTTCCGCGGGGAATGGAAGGGCGACTGGGAACCGACGCGGCTAGTGCAGCTCGACTGCGCCGAGACGCCGATCTTGAAGCTTTGCCGGGGCAGGGCGAAGGAAGAGGGGCGAAATTCGGGTCCGCCTGGCGGCGAAAGGGCCGGGCGTTCCGGCTGCCCGCAGAACAGGATCTGCGAGAGGCGGAATCTGTGAAAGGGTGGAGCCGATGAATGAGCAAAGTGCCGAGCTGCCTCAAGCGATGCCGCCCGATCTCAAGGCCCTGATCAGGCGGGCGAAGCTCGACGATGCGGAGCGTTCTTCGGTGATCGCCGAACTGAGAGGGGCCGAGCAGGCCCGGCTCGAATTGCTGCGCGATGCGCTCGAGCCTGTCTTCGCCCAGGTGCCGCCGCAAGCCGAATTGTTCGACCACGGCCTCGTGCCGGGGGAGAAGCCGCGCCTGTTCGTCGATATCGTGGCCTTCATCGAGATGGCGCGCGACCGGCGCTGCTACCGCTTCATCCAGGATACGCGCGGCGGCACCATCGTGCTGGCCGAGAGCGAGAAGATCGAAGCGATGACCCAGGAGGTCGCGAATTATCTGGCGCGCCGTCTGATCGAGCGCGAGAAGGCGCTCTCGGCTCCGCTTCCAGCCTCGACGTCGAAAGCCCTTGCGGCCCTGGCGCAGGCATCCTCGCAACCGGCCGCCCCGAGCAGCGAAGGGGCGGTGCCGAAAAGGCGCAGTGCCGCCGGCTGGCAGCTTCTCTGCGCCTTGCTACTCGGCGGCGTGCTCGGAGCGGCACTCACGCATGCCTATCACACCGGGCAATTCGAGCATCTATGGCCGATCAACGTGCATCTGTGGCCGATCAAGTGGTGACGAACCCGCGCATGGCTTGCCAGCGCCGCTGAAGCCCCGCTAAAGCCCTTTGGCCAGCGCCGGTTCATGGTCTTCATGGGTCGGGCAGGGCAGCGTCACAGCGGAGGCAGCATGCGCCCATCGAAACGCGCGCCGGACGAGATGCGCAAGGTCACGCTCGAACGCGGCGTGGCCCGTTATGCGGAGGGCTCTTGCCTGATCGCCTTCGGCGAGACCAAGGTGCTCTGCGCCGCGAGCCTCGAGGACCGTCCCCCGGCTTGGCTGCGCGGCCAGGGTCGCGGCTGGGTGACGGCCGAATATGCCATGCTGCCGCGCGCCACGCTCGAGCGCACGCGTCGCGAAGTCACGGCCGGCAAGCCCTCCGGCCGCACCCAGGAGATCCAGCGCCTGATCGGCCGCTCCTTGCGGGCGGTCACCAACCTTGCGGCGCTCGGCGAGCGCCAGATCGTCATCGATTGCGACGTGATCCAGGCGGATGGCGGGACGCGCACCGCCTCGATCACCGGCGCCTGGGTCGCGCTGCATGACTGCCTCACCTGGATGAAGGCGCGGGCCCTGCTCAAGGGCGATGTGCTCGGCGAGGTGCTGCTCGACCATTGCGCCGCTGTGTCCTGCGGCATCGTCGGCGGCACGCCGGTGCTCGATCTCGACTATGTCGAGGATTCGGCGGCCGACACCGACGCCAATTTCGTGATGACGGGCTCAGGCGCGATCGTCGAGGCGCAAGGCACGGCCGAGCGCAAGCCGTTCAGCGAGGCCGAGTTCCTGTCGCTCTTCGGGCTCGCCAAGCAAGGGATCGGCAAGCTGGTCGAGCTGCAGAAGATGTCGGTGATGTGAGCGGCGAGGAGTGCCGCTGCTTTTCTTCCGTTTACGATGAAAGATAAAACTGTAGTGATTTATGTGAAGTCGAGTTTTATTTTTGCCTGTTAACCGAATATGTAAACCATCGAGTTGAGCATCTTTACTTTCGCCAGTCGTTGAACGATCCTGGCACCGTACGCAGAAGCAATAGGGGCTTGCGATGTGGCGCGGCGTTCGGCTCGCAGCAATCTTGGGCATTCTCACCTTGTGCGTCGCTGGTCTCGGCGCAGCCGCGCCGGCACGAGCCGAGGCGGGCGACGGGATCGGGTCGCGGCCGCTGCTCCGGTTTGCGGCAGCCCCTGTCCGAGGCGCGTATGCTCGGCCTGCCCAAATTCGCAGCACCTATGTTCGCAGCACCTATGTCCGCAATGCGCGGGTTCGCCGTGCCCATATGCGCGACGCTCATGTTCGCGCCGCCCATATTCGCACCGCCCCCATTCGTGCAGTGAGCGTTTTCGAGGCGGGTTATGGCATCTTCGCCGCGCCCCTGCGCTCGCTGATGCCCGCCCGCCTCATCGAGCGTGAGACGGCTCCGAGCGGTCCGGTGCATGTCCAGGTCTCGCTCGGCTCCCAGGTGATGACGGTGAGCGTCGGCGGCGAGGCTTTGTATCGCTGGCCGATCTCGAGCGGCCGCGTCGGTTACAACACGCCGCACGGCACCTATCATCCGCAGCGCCTCGCCACCATGTGGCGCTCGCACAAATACCATATGTCGCCGATGCCGCATTCGATCTTCTTCCGCGGCGGCTTTGCGATCCACGGCACCTATGCGACCGCCTATCTCGGGGCGCGCGCCTCGCATGGCTGCATCCGCCTCTCGCCCGGCAATGCCGCGGCCTTGTTCTCGCTGGTGCGCGGCGCAGGCTTCGGACGCACCCGCATCACCATCTCGGGATAGGCTGCGACCTATCCGCCCTTGACGGCTCCGGCCGTGAGGCCAGCGACGATCTGGCGCTGCGCGAACACCGTCAGCAGCAGCACCGGCAAGGTGACGATCAGGGCAGCCGCTGCCAAGGGCCCCCAGCTCACCTGTTCGAAGGACAGCATGTTGTAGACGGCGACCGGCAAGGTGCGCGTGCCGCGGCTCGCCAGCACGATGCCGAACACGAAATTATTCCATGAGAAGATCACCGCTAGGATGAAGGCGACGACGATGCCCGGCTTGGCGATCGGCAGCGCCACGAGGCGGAAGACCTGCCAGCGATCGGCGCCGTCGATGCGGGCCGCCTCTTCGAGCTCGAGCGGCGTCGTCTCGAAATAGCCGATCATGATCCAGATCACGATCGGCACCGTGACGACCAGATGGATGATGATCTGCGGCCATAGCGTGCCGAGCAGGTCGAGCCATTGGAATAAAAGGAAGAGCGGGATCAGGAAGGACAGGCCAGGTGTCATCCGCGCGATCATGATCACCATCGCGGCCTTGTGCGCCTTCATGCGGGCGATGCCGTAGCCGGCCGGTACGCCGACCGCGAGCGCCGCCAAGGTCGCGCCGCCGGTGACGATCACGCTGTTCTTGAAATAGAGCAGGAAGTCGTTCGAACTGAATACCCCGACATAATTCTTCCAGGCGAAGCGGTCGGGAATGAAGATCGGCGGATAGGCGCCATTATCGATCTCGAACTTCAAGGAGAGCGACAGCATCCACAAGAAGAAGAACAGGGCTGGCGAGACGACGAGGAAGACCGCGACGCCGAGTCCGCAGGCCCTGAAGAACTTGTTGAGCTTCATCTTGGCCTCACGCCTCGCGCCAGGAGCTGCGTTGACGCAGATGCAGGAGGGCGAGCGACAAAACCACGATTAGCACGAAGAACACGACCGCGATGGCCGAGCCATAGCCGACATCGTAATAGGTGAAGGCGACGCTGTAGAGATAGAGGTTGATGGTCTCCGACGCCGTGCCCGGCCCCCCTTGAGTGATGGCATAGATGATGTCGAAGCTCTTCAAGGCATCGATCGAGCGGATCATCACGGCGACCATCAGGAAAGGCCCGATCAACGGCAAGGTGATGAAGCGGAAGCGCTGCCAGGCATTGGCGCCGTCGATCTCGGCGCTCTCATAAGGCTCGGCCGGGATCGCCGCGAGGCCACCGAGCACGATCAGCATAACGAGCGGCGTCCATTGCCAGGTCTCGACCATCACCAGCGAGGGAATGACGCTTGCCGGATGGTAGACCCAAGCCTGGTCCGGCAGGCCAATGAGCGAGAGGAGATAATTGAGCACGCCGAGCTGCGGGTGGAACATCATCGTCCAGACGAGCGCGATGGCGACGGGCGTTGCCATCATCGGCATCGAGAAGATGCCGCGCAACACGCCACGCAACGGCAGGCGCTCATTGAAGAGCAGAGCCGCGAGCGTGCCGAAGACGAGCGGCGCCAGCACCGAGAGCAGCGTGTAGAGGATGGTGTGCCACAGAGCTTCGAGGAAGCGTTGATCGCCGGCGAGCCGCAGATAATTGTCGAAACCGACATAATGATTGCCGGCGCCGATCCGCCATTCGTTCACGCTCATCCAGAGCGTGAACACCCAGGGGAAGACGATGACGCCGATGACGACCGCGAGCGCCGGCAGCACGAAGGGCCAATAGCGCCCGCTCTCCGCGGACCCCTTGGCAGGCGCCTTGGCGGTCAGGCCGCCAGCCGCCGTCGCGGCCGGCGAGGTCGCGCCATTCATGCCTTCTCGCTGCGCTCGAGAACCGGCTTGAACTCCTCGGTGGCGCGCTTCAGCTCGGTCTCGGGATCGGCGCCCGACAGCATATTGGTCAAGGCGACGCCCATGATGTCGCGGAACTCGGTGACCGGGATGATCACCGGCAGCGCCAGCCGGCTGATCTTGCCGGATTGCGCCACCGCATCGACCCAGGCGCCCGGCATCTTCACGCCCTTGCGGATCTCGGGGTCGTCGAGGACGGAGGCGCGGAAGGGAACGCCGGCGCCGGCCTGCAGCAGGCGCGCGCCCATCTGCTTGGAGATCGCCCATTGGCAATAGAGATAGGCGGCGCCCTTGTTCTGCGAGGCCGCGGTCACGCCGATGCCGTCGCCGGTGGTGGCGGCCGCATGCGCTTTCGGCCCCTTGGGCATCACCCCATAGCCGACCTTGCCGGCGACGCGCGATTTGTCGGGATCCTCGAGCGGAGGCGCGAAGCCGACGCCGTCGAGCCACATGCCGACACGCCCCTGCAGGAAGGCCGATTGGCACTCCATCCAGTTGAAGCCGGTGACGCCGGGAGGCGCCGTTTTGGTCAACAGTGTCTGGTAGAGCTTCGCGGCCTCGATGGCGCCGGGCGATGTGGTCTGGAGATTGCCGGCCTTGTCGATCGAATCGGTGTCGTAGCCGAGCATCAAGGTCGTCCACACCGGGACATTGGCATTCTTCTGGCCGCGGGCGACGAAGCCATAGGTTCTGCTGCCGGGATCGGTCAGCGCCTTGGCGGCCTCGACCATCTCGGCGAAGCTCGTCGGATAGCTGAGGCTCTTCTTGGCGAAGAGTTCCTTGTTCCAATAGACGATCCAGTAATCAACCGAGAAGGGCAGGGCTCGGATGATCCCGCCCTCATCCTTGGCGAAGGACAATCCGGCCTCGGCGAAATCGCTCTCGACGAAGGAGGGGTCGGTGAGGCTCGGATCCTTCATCATGACGGACAGATCGGCGAGCCATTTGCCCTTCTCGAACTGGCGCTTCTGCACGTGGTAGCTGAGATGCACCACATCGAAGCTCGGCTTGCCCGAGGTCAGCTCGATCACGGCCTTCTGGCGCTGCTGCTGCTCGGGCGTCTGTTCGGAGGAGACCTTGATGCCGGTCAGCTCCTCGAATTCCTTCTCATAGGCCTGCAGCGTATCGCCGCGCGGGCTCTTGACCAGGTTGACCTCGATCTTGCTGCCGGCGAACTTCTTCCAATCCACATTGGCGAAGGCCGGCCTCGTCCCGGAGAGTCCCAGCGCCGCGGCGGCAGCCGAACTCGCAAGAACATTGCGCCTCGTCAAGCCGGTCCAAGCTCGCTTCGACATGTATCCTCCCTGTCGTCCCTATGCTGTCGGTGTCGTGAGGCCGGCGACGCGCGGTGCCGCTTCAGCCATCTGCGGGCCGCCTATGCGCGGCTTCGACCGCAGCCTCAATAGCCAAGATCAGGCGTGATCGCCTACTTGTGTGATTAGACAGCACAGACTAACATGTCAATCGCAAATCAATTTGTTGACACTTCAGCTGAGAGGCCTTCCGTGACACGAGCCAAAACCCCGTTCGGGCTATCTTGTGCGTTGAGCACGCCGTTCCGGCCGGATGGGCAGGTCGCCCTGAATATATTGGTGGGGCATGCTCGCTGGTGCCTGGCACAGGGCTGCGACAGCGTCACCGCCTTCGGCACGACAGGCGAGGGGGCCTCGCTTGGCCTCGCCTCGCGTGAGCTGGTGCTCGGCGCTTTGGCCAGCGCGGGGCTCGAGCCACGCCGCGAGCTCGTCGGCTGCGTCGCCTCCGCCTCGCTCGAAGAGGCCCTGGCGCAGGCGCGCCAGATCCTCGATGCCGATGGTCGCGCCCTTTTGCTGGCGCCGCCCTTCTACTTCAAGGCGCCGAACGATGACGGGGTGTTCGCCTGGTTCGCCAAGCTGTTCGAGCGTCTCGGCGCGCAGGCGCGCGACGTCATCCTCTACAACATTCCCTCGGTCACGCAGGTCGAGCTGTCGGTCGATCTTGTCTCGCGGTTGCGCAAATCCTTTCCGGAGGTGATCATCGGCGTGAAAGATTCGTCCGGCGATTTCGACTATACGGAGCGGCTATTGGCGCGGCACAGGGACATTTCGATTCTGATCGGCGACGAGCGCTGCCTCGCGGCGGCCATGCGGCTCGGCGGCGAAGGCTCGATCTGCGGGCTGGCGAATCTCTGTCCGGAGCGGATCGGCGCCATGATCCGCAACCGCGCCGATGACGAGAAGGTGGTGGAGCTGGTCGATGCCCTCGTGCAATATCCGGTGATCCCGGCCGTGAAGGCGCTCGTGGCGCATCGCAGCGGCGATCCCGGCTGGCTCGCGGTGCAGCCGCCGCTGACCGCGATGGCACCGGCCGAAGCCGCAAGGCTCGCCGCCGCCCATGACGCGATCTTCGCGGCCCGGGCCGCCTGAGCCCATGAGCGCGATCGGGGAGACGGGGCGGAATGCGAGACGGCCCGCCAATCTGCGTGAGCGCGCTTATCACAGCTTCACACGCCATCTCCTGGCTCGCGACATCAAGGCCGGCCAATTCATCTCGCAACGCGAGCTCGTCGAGCTTACGGGCTTGCCGCTCGGCGCCATCCGTGAGCTGGTGCCGCGTCTCGAGGCGGAGGGTCTCGTCAGGACGGCGCCTCAGCGCGGCATGCAGATCGCCCATGTGGACCTGAACCTCGTCCGCGACGCCTTCCAATACCGCCTGTTCCTGGAGAAGGAGGCGGTCGCAGTCTTCGCGCAGAACGTCCGGCAAGCCGATCTCGACAGGCTGCGCGACGTGCATGCCGCCATATTGGCGCGTTGCGAGGAGGCGGCACGGCAAGGTGGCGTCGGCGCCGATCTCGTGGCGGAAGCCCAGCTGGTCGATTGGGACCTGCACGCCACGATTATCGATTCACTCGGCAACGCCATCATCTCGGAGGCCTACCGGGTCAATGCCATCAAGATCCGGCTGATCCGCCAGCAGCAGACGCAGCTCAATGACGAGGTGGTCATCCCCACCATGCGCGAGCATCTCGGCATCATCGACGCCATCGCGACGCGCGATCCCGCCAAAGCTTCGGCCACATTGGGCGAGCACATCATCGGCGCCCGCAACCGCGCCATGGATATGCGCTAGTCGGCATCCCCGAACCGCACCCTCTCGACCAGAAAATCGAGGAAGGCGCGCACGCGGGCCGGGAGATAGCCGCCCTGGCCGAGAAACACCGCATGCATGGCATCGGTGTCGCCCGGATTGCAGTGCTCGAGCACCGGCAGCAGCCGGCCGGCTGCGATATCGTCCCTGACCTGGAAAGTGCCGAGCCGCGCCAGGCCGAGACCCGCGAGGGCGAGTTGGCGCAGCGCTTCCCCGTCGCTGACCTGGGCATTGCCGGCCGGCGCGACGCTGACAGACCTGCCGCCCTCGATGAGGGGCCAGCCCTCGACGGTTCGCATATAGCCGAAGCTGAGGCGGTTATGGCCTTCGAGCTCGGCTACCGTCCCCGGCACGCCATGGCGTGCGAGATAAGCGGGCGCCCCCACGATCACCATGCGTGTCTCGCCGAGCTTGCGGGCGACGAGGCTCGAGCTTTGTAGCGGACCGGCGCGGATCGCCACGTCGGTGCGCTCCTCGAGGAGGTCGATGACCGTATCGGTGAGCACGATGTCGAGCGTGATCGCCGGATGCCGCTCGAGGAATTCCGGAACCAGTGGGATGAGGACATGCCGGCCGAAGGGCACATTGGCATTCACTCTCAGCCTGCCGCCGGGCATGCGGCTCGATGCAACTCCGCGCTCGGCCTCGCTGAGATCGGCGAGGATACGCACGCTGCGTTCATAGAAGACGCAGCCTTCCGGGGTGAGCTGCAGCTTGCGGGTCGAGCGGTTGACGAGCCGTGCCCCGAGCCTGGCTTCGAGGCGAGAGATGAGCTTGCTCACCGCCGAAGGCGTCATGCGATAGGCGCGGGAGGCGGCCGAGAAACCGCCGAGCTCCACCACCTTCACGAAGATGTCCATCTCGCCTGCGCGATTAACGTTGAAACGTGTCATTGTGACTTCATTTCACAAATAATGTGCCGGCGGCAGGCTAGCTCATGAATGAGGCCAGGTCCATCTCAGGGCGTCCGCAACGAACCCCTGGCCTGCCCCATGCCCCTCGCCCTCTACGCCCTCGCGGCCGGTGCCTTCGGCATCGGCGTCACCGAATTCGTGATCATGGGCCTTCTCCTCAATGTCAGCGCCGATCTCGGCGTCTCGATCGCCAGTGCCGGCCTGCTGATCTCGGGCTATGCGCTCGGCGTCGTCGCCGGCGCGCCGCTGCTCACGGCGGCGACCGCGTCTTGGCCGCGCAAGACCGTGCTGCTCGCCTTGATGGCGGTCTTCATCATCGGCAACGCTGCTTGTGCGCTCGCGCCGAGCTACGGCGCCTTGATGGCGGCGCGGGTGCTGACCGCTTTGGCGCATGGCACCTTCTTCGGTGTCGGCTCGGTGGTTGCGACCGGCCTCGTGGCGCCGCCGCGCCGCGCCTCCGCGATCGCCGTCATGTTCACCGGCCTGACGGTCGCCAATATTCTCGGCGTGCCCTTCGGCACCTGGATCGGCCAGGTCTTCGGCTGGCGGGCGACCTTCCTCGCGGTCGTGCTCATCGGCGTTGCGGCATTCGCCGTCATCGCGGCCCTGGTTCCGCGCGACGAGGCGGCGCCCGAGCCGGCCGATTGGCGCGCAGATCTCAGGGCCATCTCGCGCCGCAAGGTGCTGGCCGGCCTCGTCACCACCGTGCTCGGCTATGCGGGCGTGTTCGCGGTCTTCACTTATATCGCCCCGCTCCTGACCGAGATCACCGGCTTTCCCGAGAGCGCCGTGTCGCCGATCCTCCTCGTCTTCGGCGGCGGCCTCATCGCCGGCAACCTGATCGGCGGCAAGCTCGCCGATATCGCCTTGGTGCCGACCCTGCTCGGGAGCCTCGTGGCGCTGGCCGTGGTGCTCCTGCTCATGGGCTTCGCCATCCATGACAAGGTCGCGGCCATCATCTTCGTCGGCCTCCTCGGCGCGTCGGCCTTCGCGACGGTCGCGCCGCTGCAGCTCTTCGTGCTGCAGCGAGCAGAGGGTGCGGGCCAGAGCCTCGCTTCGAGCTTCAACATTGCGGCCTTCAATCTCGGCAATGCGCTTGGAGCCTGGCTCGGCGGCCTCGTCATCACACACGGTCCGGGCCTCGGCGCGCTAGCGGCGGTCGCTGCGCTCATGCCGCTCGGCGGCCTCGCGATCGCGCTTCTCGCGATCCGCGCCGAGAAGGGCGAGCGGCGGCTTCGACCAGCCGTCGATCCGGCTCTCTGCCGCTGATCCTCCACCCGCCATCACCCGAAACAGCCGATAGGAGACTTCTCGTGGACGCACGTGCCGGATCTCGCAGGGACAGCTTGCACAAGGGGACCCTGCAGCTCTGCCTGGCGGCGGCGCTGACGACGGCTTGCGTCCTGCCGACGGCCGACGCTCAGGCTCAGGGCGGGCGCTGGGTCGCGAGCTGGACCGCGAGCCCACAGCCGGTCTGGGGAGCGGACTTCGCTTTTCCGACCAATATCCCTCAGAGCCTGACGAACGCGACCATCCGCCAGGTGGCGCGCCTCAGTCTCGGCGGAGGCCGTTTGCGGGTCGAGCTGTCGAATGCCTATGGCGAGCGCGCCCTCCGTATCGGCGAAGCGCATGTCGCGCTCGCGGACGGCGGATCGCGCATCGTCGCCGGCTCGGACCGCAAGCTGACATTCGGCGGCCGGGAGGAGGCGATCATCCCGGCAGGCGCGCCGCTCATCAGCGATCCGGTCGACCTCGTGGTTCCCGCTCTCGGCAGCCTCGCCATCACCTTGTACCTGCCCGACGAGACGCCGCTCACCACCTTCCATTGGGACGGCCGCCAGACGGCCTATATGGGCAAGGGAAACCAGGTCGCGGCCCAGGAGATCGTGGCCCAAGGGATTGCGCCAGACGCCACGACCGGGGCGCGCGCGTTCCTCAGCGCCATCCTGGTCGAGCCGCAGATCCGGGCCGGCCTCGTGGTGGCGCTCGGCGATTCCATCACTGACGGCAACGGCGTCACGCAAGACAGCAATCAGCGCTGGCCGGATCTGCTCGCCGAGCGGCTGGCGCCGCGCAATGTCGCGGTCGTCAATGCCGGCATATCGGGAGCGCGCCTGCTCTCCGATCGCATGGGGGTCAACGCGCTGGCGCGTTTCGATCGCGACGTGCTCGACCAGCCGGGCGTGAAGGCCGTGATCCTGCTCATGGGCATCAACGATATCAGCTGGCCCGGCACCATCTTCGCGCCCGAAGAGAAGGCCCCGTCCGTCGGCACGCTGGTCGCGGCCTATCGCCAGCTCATCGCGCGAGCCCGCTCTCATGGCGTGCGCATCATCGGCGCGACACTGACGCCCTTCGAAGGCGCATTGAGCGGCACGCCGCTCGAGGGCTATTACAACGCCGAGAAGGAGACGCTGCGCCAGAAGGTCAATGCCTGGATGCGCGCGAGCGGTGAGTTCGACGCCCTCGTCGATTTCGACGCGCTCACGAGGGACAAGTCGCATCCGACGCGGCTCGGCGCGATATTCGATTCCGGCGACCATCTGCATCCCGGAGACCGAGGCAACAAGGCGATCGCCAATGCAATCGACCTCGAAGCGCTTCTCGGGGAGCGGGCAACGCCCTGATCCGGGCCTTACAGGAGACATCCACATGAAGATCGACCTAAAGGGCAAGACAGCCATCGTCACCGGCTCGACTGCGGGCATCGGCTTCGCCATCGCCAAGGGCCTCGCCGAGGCGGGCGCTGCCGTGGTCGTGAATGGGCGGACGGCCGCCGCGGTCGAGCGGGCGCTCGCGGCGCTCGAACGCACCGTTCCGGGAGCCGTGCTGCGCGGCGTCGCGGCCGATCTCGGGACCGCGCAAGGCTGCGCCGAGCTGGTGGCGACCGAGGCTTCGGCCGATATCCTCGTCAACAATGTCGGCATTTACGGTCCGCAGGATTTCTTCGAGATCCCGGATGCCGAATGGACGCGCTTCTTCGAGGTCAATGTCATGTCGGGGGTGCGCCTGTCGCGCGCCTATCTACCCGGCATGATCGCGAGGAATTGGGGGCGGGTCGTCTTTCTCTCCTCGGAATCGGCGTTGAATATCCCGGCCGAAATGATCCATTACGGTTTCAGCAAGACCGCCAATCTGTCGGTCTCGCGCGGACTCGCGAAGCGGGTTGCCGGGACCGGTGTCACCGTCAACGCCGTCCTGCCGGGGCCGACCTTGTCGGAAGGTGTCGAGGCCATGCTCAAGACGACGGCCGAGGCGAGCGGCCGACCCATCGACGAGGTGGCGACGCAATTCGTCAAGACGCATCGGCCGAGCTCGATCATTGGGCGAGCGGCGACCCCCGAGGAGGTCGCCAATATGGTAGTCTATGTGGCCTCGCCTCAGGCCTCCGCCACCACCGGTGCGGCGCTTCGCGTCGATGGCGGAGTGGTCGACACCATCGCGTGAGGGGGGAGGTCTTCCCTCCTCCCGCCCTTTCGCGGGAGAAGGTGCCGAGGCGGATGAGGGGCGGCAGAGCGCTTCACCGGCGTCCCTCATCCGCCCTCACTACGTTCGGGCACCTTCTCCCGCGAAAGGGCGGGAGAAGGAAGAAGGTGCCCGATGTCACATTCGGTTTGGCTACCTCGTCCTATTGGCGTCCTGAGGTTCAACAACGGAATGATGCCATGACGCCGAGATTGAATGCCGCCGAAGCTGCCCCAGAGGTCTTTCAGGCCATGCTCGCGCTCGAGAAGTGCGCGCAGGCAAGCGGCCTGGAGAAGAGCCTGATCGAGCTGGTCAAGACGCGCGCTTCGCAGATCAATGGCTGCGCTTATTGCCTGCACATGCATACACGCGACGCGCGGGCGCTCGGCGAAACCGAGGAGCGGCTTTATCTTCTCGATGCCTGGCGCGAATCTCCGCTCTATAGCGATCGGGAACGTGCGGCGCTCGGATGGACGGAGGCTTTGACGCTGGTGGCGCAAACACACGCTCCCGATGCGGATTACGAGGCGCTGAAGCCGCATTTCTCCGATCGCCGGAAGGTCGAGCTGACGCTGCTCATCACCACCATCAACGCCTGGAACCGCTTCGCCATCGGCTTTCGCAAAGTGCATCCCGTCGGAAAGAGTCATGCGCAAGCCTGAGCCGCTCGCGGCCTCGGCCAAGCATGGGCAGGCGGCGGACGCTGGAGAAGCGGCCGCCACCTTCCGACCGTTGCGGCCGCGCCTGTTCGGCATCGCCTATCGCATGCTCGGCCTCGGTCGCCGAGGCCGAGGACATCGTGCAGGACGCCTATCTGCGCTGGCACGAGACGGATATCGCGACGATTCGCGATCCCTCAGCCTTTCTCTCGACGGTCGTCACGCGCCTCAGCCTCGACCATCTGAAATCGGCGCGGGTGCGGCGCGAAACCTATGTGGGCCCCTGGCTGCCCGAGCCGATCCTCGATGGATCGCATGCGGACGCGCCGGACCAAATGGCCGACCGGCATGATGTCTCGGTCGCCCTGATCCTCGCGCTCGAGCGGCTCTCGCCGTTAGAGAGGGCCGCCTTTCTGCTGCATGACATCTTCGGCTTGTCCTTCGACGAGGTGGCTGCCGCGCTCGATCGCGAAGTCCCGGCCTGCCGGCAATTGGCGGCGCGCGCTCGCAAGAATGTGCGCGCCGCCCGACCGCGCTTCGCCGTCACGCCAAGCGAGGGCATGCGGATTGCGGACGCCTTCTTCGAGGCGTCGCGCAGCGGCGATCATGCAGCCTTGCGGGCCCTGCTCGCCGATGGCGTCGTGGTCTATGCGGATGGAGGCGGCCGCAAGCCCGCGGCCCTCAACCCGATCAGGGGACTGGCCAAGGTCACGGCTCTCTTCGTGGGCCTCGCCCGCAAGGTCGATCTCGGCAAATCGCATCTCTTGCATCGGGGCTTGATCAACGCCTTGCCGGGATTCGTGACCATCGAGGCCGGAGAGGTTCTGCAGACGACCGCGCTCGAGATCGATGCCGGAAAGATCACCGCGATCTACGTCGTCCGGAATCCCGAGAAATTGCGCCATCTCTCGCAACGTTTCGAAGGCCGCGCATGAGCGGGAAGCGCCGCGATCGGCAAGCTGGTGCGCTTCCCGTCGCCCGTGTTCGGCGCCGCCTTATCAATCATACTTGATTGAGTTGCTTTAGTGTGATAACCGTTAATTGTGACGGAGCCGCGCGACCCGACTCTCGATGTGCTTCTTGATCTCGACGGTCAGGTGTTCGTGGTCGATCCGGAGGGCGGTCACTGGGTCCGCTTCGTCGTGACGCGGGTGCCGGTGTCGCCGGAGAAGCCGCACAGCCTCGACTATTCGTTGACTCTGCACGGACCCGATGGCGGGCGACTGGTCGGCTTCGACAACGCTCATCCGGTGGCGACGCAAAAGCGCGGCGGGCCGCAGGACCATCGCCATCGGCTGCGGACGATCAAAGCCTATGACTATCGTGACGCGGCAACTCTGCTGGCCGATTTCTGGGGCATCGTGGATGCGTTGTTGCGCGACAAAGGAGTGATCCCATGACGACCTTGAAAGTGGGCATCGCCAGCTATGAGGAAATGAAGGCTCGTACCCTGGCCGTGGCGCGCGGCGAGCGACGCATCGCGGCCGATGAGCCCAAGGTCTGGTTCACCTCGACCGAGTCCTTCGCCAAGGTGCTGTCGGCCGGCAACCGCGAATTGCTGCGCGTCATCGTCGAGAAGGCACCGGGCTCGCTCGACGAGTTGGCGCGGATCACCGGCAAGGCCAAGTCGAACTTGTCGCGCACTTTGAAGACGATGGCGGGTTATGGCCTCGTTCGCCTGGAGCGCGGCGAGCGCGGCCGGATCACCCCGAAGGTGGCGCATGATCGGGTGGAATTGGACCTGCCGCTCATCCAGGCGCGGAAAGCAAGTTGAGTCATATCAGCGCGGCCGCATGTAACTATCCGAAGAGGATCGTCACGGCCTCAGCCCCCATCCCAAGCCTTCGCGCGTGAAGGTGCCGGAACATCGCGAGCACCTGCGGCGACAAAGCCTGCGCGACCGCCCTCTTTCGCGCGTCGCCGCCCGATGCTCTATGCTTCAAGGATCGACAGCTCCTGCCGAGGACTTCCTCCCGATGCTTGCCGTCAATCCGCTCCTGGTCTCGACCGATATGCCGCCGATCCCGGCGGCGTCGCGCTGGGCCTCAGCCTATTCGGGCGGCCTCGGGCCGTTGATCAACATGGCCCAGGCGGTGCCGGGAACTCCGCCGCCCGAGGCGCTGCTCGATCGGCTCGGCGCCGAAGCACGCACACCCGGCGCTGCGACCTACGGGCCCATCACCGGCGACGTGGCGTTGCGCGAGGCGCTGGCGCTTGACGTCAATGCGGTCTACGGCGCCGATATCCAAACTGCCGACATCGCCATCACGACCGGCTGCAACCAGGCCTTCTTCATCACCATGATGGCGCTGGCGAGGCCGGGCGACGAAATCATCCTGCCGGCGCCCTGGTATTTCAACCATAAGATGACGCTCGACATGCTGGGCATCGACATGAAGCTCCTGGCCTGTCGGGCGCAGGACGGCTTCGTGCCCTCGGTCGAGGAGGCACGCGCCTTGATCGGTCCTTCGACCCGCGCCATCGTGCTCGTCACGCCGAACAACCCGACCGGCGCCACCTATCCGCCGGAGACGCTCGCAGGCTTCCGCGACCTCGCCGAAGCGGCCGGAATTGCGCTCGTGGTCGATGAGACCTATCGCGATTTTCTCCCCTCGGGGCAGGTCCGTGCACATGAGCTGTTCTCGGCGCCTCGCTGGCGCGACACCGTCATCCAGCTCTATTCCTTCTCGAAGAGCTACGCGGTGCCGGGACATCGGCTGGGCTCGGTGATCGCGGCGCCGGCCGTGCTCGCCGAGATCGCCAAGGTCCTCGATTGCGTGCAGATCTGCCCGCCGCGAGGCGCCCAGGCCGCCATCGCCTGGGCGGTCGACGGCACGCGAGCCTGGCGGGCCGAGGTGCGCTCGACGATCAATGGTCGCATCGACAGGTTCCGGGAGGTGATCTCGCGATCGCCGGGCTGGTCGATCTCGGCGATCGGCGCCTATTTCGCCTATGTGCGCCATCCCTTCGCGGGCTCGAGCGAGGCCGCGGCCGAACGGTTGGCGAAGGAGGCTGGGGTGTTGGCGTTGCCGGGCTCGTTCTTCGGCCCCGATCAGGATCGTCATATCCGCTTCGCCTTCGCCAATGTGGACGAGGCGCGCTTGACGTCGGTGGCCGCGAGGCTCGCGGCCTTGCGGGAATAGAGCGATAGGCATCGTCAAACCGTCAACAAGACGGGGGGAATTCACATGTCTCGTGCATTCGTGCGGTTCTGGTGCCTGGTTCTCGGTCTCGGTTTTCAATCGCCGTCCTGGGCGACGCCGCAAATCATGTGGAGCGTCGATAACGGCCTGCGCTTCCTGCAGCGAGCCTCCGACTATCAGGCGGTCCGCAAAGTCTATGACAGCCTGCAAACCGCCGGCAATCCCAAGCCCACCGCGCTCCAGCTGGAGCGCACGCTCCAGACAAGCTGGGAAGAGGGTGGCTTGAAGCTCTCCTCCAATGCCTCGCCGAGATCGGGCTGGGCAGCGGGGGTGGTGGAGCACAGTTGTGGCTATGAGCGCCATCAGGATGTCGATGGATTCAAGGACAGCTACAAGGGCTGCAAGACCTTCGATGCGCAGAACTATATCAACCCCACTTCCGTGGCCGTCAGCGCCCTTGTCGAGGGGATCGCCACGTCGACAGGCGCCGCTCGCGAACCCTCCTGTGCTTGGGCGCTCAATGGCCAAGAGCCTGTCAAGCAAGACTGCAAGGAGCCCTTCGGGTTCCGCGTCGATTATGATCGGCCCAATACATTGGAAGTGTCGATCGACGGGGCGTCGCCAATACCAACGACAATATCAGTCAAAGACATTCTCATCGTCGGCTTCGGTGATTCGTTCGCTTCCGGGGAAGGCAATCCTGAGGTTCCAGTCCCGCTGACCGTGAAATTTTTCAGCGACTATACGACGTCCTCGGTCGACAGCCACAACATCGCGAGATATTACCCGGCGCGTGCCACCGTCAGCGGAACTGCGGCAGATCCGGCATTCTTCTCCAAATCCGCCGGTTGGAGCAATACTCAGTGCCACCGATCGCTATACTCGCAGCAATTCAAGGCGGCATTGCAATACGCATTGGAGAACCCTCACCGCACTGTGACCTTCCTGCCCTATGGGTGCACCGGGGCCAGCGTCTATGAGGGCATCCT
This sequence comes from Rhizobiales bacterium GAS188, assembly GCA_900104855.1. NCBI lineage: Bacteria > Pseudomonadati > Pseudomonadota > Alphaproteobacteria > Hyphomicrobiales > Rhizobiales bacterium GAS188. The sequence continues at coordinate 2,455,725 of FNSS01000001.1, read as the reverse complement.
GAACGCGTGGCGGGGACGCGCGGATCATCACGACGGGCTCGCAACAGAATTTCGACGCGACGACGCGCCCCAAATCGTGAAGCTCTGGCGCGACCTGTGTCGCACCAGCGACCCTGCCTACGATCAGACGAAGTGGGAAGGCGACGACACGACCCTCGGCTCGAGCAGCGCCAACGTCGCTCCGTGCAGCGCCGGCCTTCGCCGCCCTATCGACGCACTCCTGTTGTCGATAGGGGGCAATGATGTCGGCTTCGCGCCGATGCTCGCCTGGGCATTTTTGGACAACGGCCTCAAGAAGAGCAGCGGTTCAATTCTTTCCAATCGCGGCCTTATATACGGGCTATGGAAGGATCTTTCCGGGCCTCAGGATTTTGCAACCGGCAAGACGAAGACGGCACATGACCTGCCCGGTCTATACACGAAATTGAAGCAGGCTTTGTCGCAACTGGGGGCGGCACCGGGCGAGAAATTGCCCGATAGCCGCGTCATTCTGTCGGCCTATCCGGATATTTCGAAGGACCAGAGCGGCAAGATTTGCGCCGGCCAGACCATCGGGATGGATGTGCATGCGATCTTCGGCGTGAAGCGCGGGGCCATGTCGGAGGCAGATAGCTTCATCCAATATTTTCGCCAGCACATGCTGCGCTACGCTCACAACCGGGGATGGGGCTTTGCCGACCAGCACTTCACGAATGGGCAGCCGAACAGCTTCGCCCGCGATGACCACGGCCTGGGTCATGGACTTTGTGCGCTCAAGCCGGACGTGACCCCGGGCGTGGATGAAATGGCGTTTCCGACGCCTCCCCGGCCCTTTCATCCGGGCAGCGACCCGGTCTGGCGGCCGAAGAATCCCGATTCATGGTGGCCATATTCGCCGCTCAGGAACCGCTGGGTCGTGACGCCGAACGACGCGTTCATGGCGGCAAATTTCCATGATGTGAATATCGCGCCGAACGATCCCGTTCAGCCCCTCTTCGCCGCGACCTTGAGCGGGGCCTTTCATATCAACAATCTGGGGCAGGCGGCGGTTGCCGATTCGATAATGCCCCTGCTCCGTGGGCTGCCATAGCTCTAGGTCCGGCGATCCGCACGCGCTAAGCTCCCCGAAAAATGCGCGTGGAAGCCTAAGCACAACTCCCGCTTGGGCTTGGGAGGTAAGGCATGACAGCTCTCGCGGAAGGCAAGCTCCTTTGGGAGCCGGACGCCGGTTTCAAGCAGCGGGCGCATCTTCGGCGCTACATGGACTGGCTTGCGCGTGAGCGGGCCCTGCGCTTTGCCGATTATGAGGCGCTCTGGCGCTGGTCGGTCGAGGATCTCGACGGTTTCTGGCAATCGATCGTCGACTTCTTCGATATTCGCTTCGCCACGCCGCCAACGGCCATTCTTGCCTCGCGCGACATGCCGGGCGCCAGCTGGTTTCCGGGCGCCACCCTGAATTATGCTGCGCAGGTGTTCCGCCATGCGACGGATGCGCGCCCGGCGATCCTGCATGCGAGCGAGACGCAGCCGCTTCAAGCGCTGAGCTGGCGCGAGCTCGAGCGGCGGACCGCCTCGCTGGCGGCGGAGCTGCGCCGGATGGGCGTCCGTCCCGGCGACCGCGTCGCGGCCTATCTGCCGAATATCCCTGAGACGGTCACCGCCTTCCTCGCCGTCGTGAGCATCGGCGCCACCTGGTCACTCTGCGCCCCCGATGCGGGCGTGGCCGCCGTCGAGGATCGTTTCCGGCAGATCGAACCCAAGGTGCTCATCGCGGTCGACGGCTATATCTATAACGGCAAGACCGTCGATCGTTCGGAGACCGTGGGCGCGCTCGCAGCCAAGCTGCCCGCCCTGCAGCATCTCGTAATCGTGCCGGCGCTGACGGGGGCGCTCGAGCGCGCGCGCTTTCCGCAGGCGCAAAACGTCTCCGTGCACGACTTCTCCGCCCTCGTGGCGGGCGACGTTCCGCTCGACATCCTGCCAGTACCTTTCGACCACCCGTTATGGATCGTCTATTCCTCGGGCACGACCGGCATGCCGAAGCCGATCGTGCACGGGCATGGCGGCGTCGTGCTCGAAGGGGTGAAGCTCGCCACCCTGCACAACGATATTGCGCAAGACGATATCTTCCACTGGTACACGAGTTCCGCCTGGATCATGTGGAACGGCCAGGTCGGAGGCCTGCTCGTCGGGGCCAGCATCGCGCTCTATGACGGCAGCCCGGCGGTGCCCGATCTCGGCCGCATCTGGCGCTTTGTCGAAGAGACGCAAGCGACCTTCTTCGGCTGCGGAGCGGCGTTCTTCATCAATTGCATGAAGGCCGGCATCGTGCCCTCGCAGGAGGCCGACCTCAAGCTGTTGCGCGGCCTCGGCTCGACCGGCTCGCCGCTGCCGGCCGAGGCCTATGAATGGATCCTCGACAAGGTGCGACGAGACATCTGGATCGTGCCTATCTCGGGCGGCACGGATTTCGCGGGTGTGTTCGTCGGCGGCAACCCGCTGCTTCCGGTCTATTCGGGCGAGATGCAGTGCCGCTGCCTCGGCGCCAAGGTCGAGGCCTATGACGATGCCGGGCGCCCGCTGATCGAGGAGGTGGGCGAGCTCGTCTGCACGGCGCCGATGCCCTCGATGCCGCTGCGGCTCCTGAACGACCCCGAGGGGCGGCGCCTGCGCGAAAGTTATTTCGACCTGTTCCCCGGCGTGTGGCGCCATGGCGACTGGATCAAGATCACGGCGCGCGGCGGCGCCATCATCTATGGGCGCTCCGACGCCACCATCAATCGCCACGGCATCCGCATGGGATCAGCTGAGATCTACTCGATCGTGGAAGCTCTGCCCGAGGTGCTCGACAGCCTGGTGGTCGATCTCGAATATCTCGGCCAGGAGCCGCATATGGCGCTGTTCGTGGTGCTGCGGCAGGGGCACAGGCTCGACGACGCCTTGAGGCTCGCCATCGAGACCCGTATCCGCACGAGCCTGTCGCCGCGGCATGTGCCGAACGCCATCCTGCATATTCCCGAAGTGCCGCGCACCTTGTCGGGCAAGAAGATGGAAGTGCCGATCAAGAAGCTGCTGCTCGGCCAGCCTCTCGACAAGGTCGCCAACCGAGGCTCGATGGCCAATCCTGCGAGCCTCGACTGGTTCGCAGGCTTCGCGCCTGGCTTCCTGGAAAAGCGTCGCGCCGCCGTGGCCTGACCGCAGTGCAGAGCGACTTCTGTCGTCAAGCCAATTTGCGCCTGCGGCCTTACCGGCCGGCAAACTTCGCGGGGGAACTCGCCCGGCGGCTCAGCTCGCTACCGTTGCCTCACACGATGCGGAAAATGGTGTCGCCGGCCGGGGAGAAATGATCCCTGGTTTCCTGGCTCTCCGCGATGCCGACAGCGACATCGGCACGCGTCTCTCCATGAGCGAGCGCATCGGTCCAGCTCTGCAGCCCCGCCGCATCGGCGGGGTGCCCGAGCGCGCCCTCGAAAAGCTGACTGACGAATTGGCTGTTGTCGAGCCCGCCGAATTGGCTTTGATACTCGGCCGAGCCGAGAATGTCGTTGGCGACATCGGTCAGGCCGGCGCCGGCCATGATCTCGGCCGTAAGGGCCGCCAAACCGGTCGGAACGGGCGCATGATGCAGGAGCGTCTCGTAGAGGAGGCCGATCTCCGTCGCGCTCGTCCCCGGCAGATCGGACTGGAGCGTCGACACGACCGCGTGGCTGAGGGTGAACGTGCCGGCGCTGTCGGCATCCGCGACACTCGCGCCAGACTGGGAAGCGGTCGCGTCGGCACTGGCGTTGCTAGCCGATCCGGCCCCCGCATCGGTCGATGTCGACGCCTGACCCTGATCGGAGAACGAGGTCATGGCGAACGCCGACACACCGCCATGGGGGTTGATGAGAGACGTGCCGTTGAAATCCCACCACACGGCATTGCCGCTGCCATCTACCAACGCGATCTCGTGGAGACCGCTCGCCGGATCGATTGCGGCGCCGGCGACCGTCGTCGCAGTGTCGATCACGATTGCGGCACCGTTCGCGTCTTTGAGCGCGGCATATCCGGTCAATTGATGGCTGGCATTGAATTGCCACAGAAAGAGTTGGCCGCTGCCGTCGCGCGCGAAGATGTCGCGCTGGCCGCTGCCGAGCACATCCTCGCCCGCGCCGACGACCGTGGTCGCCGTGTCGATCGCGCCGCTGAAAGCCGCCGCGCCGGTCGCCTGGTTGAGGCCGTTGAACTCCCAGGCCTCGAGCTGTCCGTTGCCGGCACGCATGAACACGGTGCGTTCACCCGCGCCGAGGCCGAAATAATCCTGCCCGCCGCCGACGATGGTCGTCGCGGAATCGACGGTGAACGCGGCGCCGACATTGGTGAAGCCCGCGGCGCCTGTCGCCTGGTTGAGGCCGTTGAACTCCCAGGCTTGGAGCTGGCCGTTGCCGGTGCGCAGGAATGCGGTGTGCTGACCGAAGCCGAGACCGAAGAAGTCCTGTCCGCCTCCGATGACCGATGTAGCGGAATCGATCGTGAAGGCGGCGCCGGCATCGGTGAAGCCCGCAGCGCCCGTCGCCTGGTTGGCGCTGTTGAACTCCCAGGCCTGGAGCTGGCCGCTGCCGGCGCGCAGGAATACCGTGCGTTCGCCGATGCCGAGGCCGAAGAAATCCTCGCCGCCGCCGACAGTCGCGGTTGCTGCGTCTATGGTGAAGGCCGCACCGGCATTGGTGAAGCCGGCAGCGCCTGTCGCCTGGTTGAGGCTGTCGAACTCCCAGGCCTGGAGTTGTCCGCTGCCCGAGCGCAGGAAGACGGCGCGCTCGCCCGGGCCGCCGAGGTTGAAGAAATCCTGGCCGCCACCGACAACCGTCGTCGCGGCGTCAACGTTGAAAGCCGCCCCGGCGTTGGTGAAACCGGCCGCGCCGACCGCTTGCCCACCGGCGAATTCCCAGGCCTGGAGCTGTCCGGTACCGCCACGCACGAACACGGTTTGGCCGCTATTGCCGAGGTTGAAATAATCTCCCGCGTTCCCGATCGTGTCCGCGATCGTCAGGGTGAGTGACACCGGAAGCACGCTCGTTCCGCTGGCGGCTTCGGTCGCGACCAGCGAGTGCCCCCCGAATGAGAGAGGGCCCAGCGCGATCGACCAGGTTCCGTCGGCCGCGACCGTCGTGCTTTTGCTTGCGCCCCCATCGACAAAGAGGAAGATCGTGGCACCCACCAGGCCCGTGCCGACGATCACCGGCGTCGTCACATCCGTAATGGTGCCGCCCGGAACACCGCTGTTCGAGCCGGGCGCCAGCATCACCTGGAGGGGCGGCCTGTTGCTCCACCCGATAGCGTTCATCAAAGTGATGTCGGTAGAGCTGAAGGCGTTGATCACGCCGGGGCGGCTGTTGTCGTTGAGGGCGTCGTTTCCGGCGCTCGGCGCCCAATCGCCGAGATCGCCCGAGTTGCCGGTCTGAAAATTGTTCCAGCTGTCGAGTGACGTCTGGCCGCCGTCGATCGAGAAATAGGAATTTGCCCCCGTGGTGAATTGACGAGCGCCGGCCCCCGCATAGCGGAAAAGATCCATCGGCGTGTAGGCGTTCGATAGGTTCAACCCCGATATACGGCCCATGATTTCGGAAAATTCATGCTCGACCACGCCAACGAAGTAATATTCGTTCGATGGGGGCGTGACATTGATGCCATAGCTGAAGATGTTCGGGACTGCGCTGAAGCCCACATAGCCGTCGAGGCCTCCGCCGAACGTCAGCCCGAGCGCCTTCGCTTCGGCCTGTGTCATGAGCAAATTCGCCGGGGCGCCTGCCGGAGCGCTGGCCGGCAGCGTATTGGCGCCGGGGGCGTTCTGGGCGACCAGGGCATTCCTGACCGAGCTGTACGACTCGAGGAAGCCATTTCCGGCTATGCCATTGGCCGCCGGCAAGCTCGCGCCGAGTGCGTTCGACGGCAGAGTCCGGCCCTGGACCTCCCCATAGCCAACGTCGATGGTGACGAAGACGTTGCTCGGGAACAGGCTGTCGAAATAGGACGCCACATAGTTGACGGCCGAGACAAATCCGGTCGGCAAGCTCGAGAAGCTCTGATCGAAATTGGTGAAGATCTGCAAGACGAGCCTCCAGTGGCCGAGCCCATGAATTTCGGAGGATCGAACCGCCGCGGCGTAAACCCGGCGCTCCCCCCAGCCGCCGATTCGGGCGCAAATCTGCGACGTTTCGGCGTCCCTGGCAAGGCTTGCGGCGTTACACAAATTGTCGAGGGGCATTGGGGCATGCCGATGCCCCGGCCGGCCGCCAAGCGTGGTGGAATTTCATTTACGAGGCGAACCGTGGGCGAATCGTGTGGTTCGTCGGTGATCTCGACGAGCTCGCCCGACGACTCGGATCTACATCACACCGTCAAGGCGGCGGCCATCGCGGTCACGGCCGCTGTCAGGGCCTTCAAATCCGGTCGGTTGCCGATCCGTTGACTGACGGGGCTGCCGGGAGCGCTGGTTTGTGGCGATCCGGTCGTCCGCAGCAGGTTCCGGATCGAGGCAGCCGTCTGCCGGGACAGACCATTGCCGATCGCAAAGCCCTGCAGGCAGGCGATGACGCCGACAATGATCGGCGAGGCGCTCGAGGTGCCCGAGAATTGATCCGTGTACCAAGCGTCTTCAGCAGGTCCGGCTTGCAGATCGCCATAGGCGCAACTCGTGACCTGGCGTCCCCAACCCTGCGCGTCGACGGCGCTGCCGAAATTCGAGAAATCAAGCTTTGACCGGTCCGGTCCAAAGCCCGCTCCCCCATTGGTTCCGGGCGGTGGGGCGCCGGCTCCGACCAAAATGGCGCCGGAGTCGTGAGGGCCCCTCCGATAGGGATTGCTCCATGTCGCAGGAAAGCCGGCCGCGGGGCTGTCGTAGAGGACGTCATCGAGGTCCTCTGAGCCATTTCCCGCCGCTTCAACGACAATGATCCCCCTTCCGACCGCGTATTGAATGGCGTCGAAGTCGTCCGGCCACCACTCGACCGCAACGAACTCTTTTTGGTCCGGGCGGGAATTGAAATTGAAGCGTGGGCCCGGCCTATGCAGTTCGACAAGCAGAACATCTCCAGCCTGGAGGTGATTTCCCGTATGGCCGCGGCCGAGCCGTTGGGGAAAATCGAGACCATGCCGACTGTGCTGTTGGGCGCGACACCGGTGACGCCGATCCCGTTATCGGCCGCGTTGATGACCCCTATGACTGCGGTGCCGTGCCGGCGGCCGCGGAGGGCGGCCCGGCGGTCGGCAGCATCTTGTTGATGGGAGGCTGCGCCGCGGGCTTGACATAGGCAGCCTTCACGGTCGCGACTTTTTCGCAACCGTTCGGCGATCACGTCGAGCTTGTCGTCGCTGGCAAGAACGCGACTATAAACCAGGGAAGGTCGGTCGCCGCCCGGCGCGGGAGCGGCGCTAGCTGCCGCACCGGGCGGGGCCTCGACAGGCCCATGTCTCGGTGCCGAGGCCGGAAACAGCGGACGCATGGACGCGCCGAACTCGCTGAGCGCTATCGCAACTTCATCTTCGGGCCGAAGCGACAAACTGGCCCCGATCTCAGCCGACGGAGCCGTTGGGGCGAAATCGGAGAGGCTTTGGCTGAATGCCTCGGATGGCGTGAGCAGAATCAGCTCGCGCTGCAAATATGTCTCGTCCATGACTCCCCCAAGCTGTCAGCGGTTGAACCTAAGGCAGTTCGGCGGACGGCTTTATGTAAGCCGCGGATACGCCCGGGACGTTTCGCAACACGTCCGCGATCATCTGAAGCTTTTGCGTGTCACTCGTGCTCACGTGGAACCATCGCGCCAAATTCGGGTCGGCCGACTCGGGATGAATTGCCTCGAGGGTCAACCCGTAATCCTCCGCGACCTTGAAGGCCGCTACTGGCGAATGAACTCCAGACGGAGCATCATCATTGTCGATTTTAACAACAAGCTCGGCCATTGCCTTGTCTGAGAGCGCTGTCACAACTTAGGATAGATCGCGATTTCGAAAATACAAGGGCAGAAATGCAAGAGGACGGGTCAACAAGGCGAAAGCAATCGCTGGCGTTCTCCGCGTCCTCGGGCTTCCCGCTAGCCCTTGAGCCGCGGATCTCCAAGGAGAGGCCAAGTTATCTTCGACACATCATGGCGCGCACCGAAGAGGGCACGGTAGCCCCGGTCGGAGCTCGCTGCTCAGGTCACGGGACCTGAAAGCACGAAAACGGTTGTCAATGCTTGCCAGCCATTCCCGTTGAAGGGACGAGAATCCGGACCAACGCCGCCATGAGATTCGAGCGTCATGCCGTTGTGAATCAAGACGACGTGCCCTATCCCGCTCGTCGTCGCGTTCGGCGAGAGAAACGCAATCCGCACGACATTATCCCTCAAAGATCCAGAAGGGACATTGTCGCGGGCGAAGCCCTTGTTCGCGACCCAATCATGCTGGACGACTGAGCCGTCAGGAAAGTTGTTTCCTAAATTCGTCGAACGGCGAACGGCTTCCCGGACGAAGCCGCTGCAATCGACTGCGGTAAAGTCCACGCCTGGTACGGCGTTGAAAGCGACCTTCTTGCCGAGCCCGTATGTCACGCGCGGATGCGACGTTTCGCAAGCCGTCAAGAACCGCTCGGCGTTCTGGATAGTGAAGGGGATGGTGATGATCGCGGCGGGCCGATCCTCCTCCGACGGCATTGCCCCCGGAGGAAGGTCCCCCTGACCACCCTCGCCGAAATTTGAGAGTTGGATTGCGACTGGGTCGATTGCTTCGCCTGACGGTGGAGCTGCAGGATCCAGATCATCCATAGCAAATCTCCTTTGCGGAACACGATTGCTGTCTAGTGCAGCGAATCCGAAATTCGCATCACATTGGGGCAACGCAACCTTTGAGTAAAGCACTTGGCGAATTTCGAATTCAAAAGCTACACCAGCAAGTTATTGTTTCTAGTGTGGTTTTCGAATTCGAAGTTTCTACAGCGAGTATGCCATCACATGGGACAGGAACGTCGAATTCACCACGCTAGCCGATACTTTAAATAAAAGTCACTCCTCAATTGACGCAGTAGCCGCCGCTATTCCTGGACCCGAGACTTTTGCAAGTAACGTGTCGCTGGATACCGGCCTGCTAACCGTAGAGGATTCTGAGCGCATGGGCGACGAAATTCGAGACGAGGCGGGCCGATGGCGCTTGCGTGCCCAAGCGCAGCTACGCTACCCTTCCATGCTCGACAGCATATGCGCGACGATCTCGGCCAAGCGTTCATAGTCCGCGCGTTCGTTATAAGCCTGCGCGGAAATACGCAGCCAGATTCCTGAATCATGAGCGAATAGCGGCGCGTCGGTTGCGGCTTCCAACAGCCGCGCCTGCAATATGGCGACGCGCTCGGCCGTCACGGGACCGGTGAGCGGCAGGCGGATCATGCCCATCGAGCCCGACAGCGCCGGATCGCTGCCGCGCTCGGTGCCGAGCCGGTCGGCCAGCAGGCGCGTGGCCTCGTCCGCCAGCGCGACGTTGCGGGCCCGCAGAGCGCCGCCGCCCAGCCGGTGATGGAAAGCGATCGCGGCATCGACAGCGAGATACGCGCTCGGGTCGCGAGTTCCGGTCCAGTCGAACTCGGCGAGGAAGCCCTTGCCGAAGCCATGCGAGATGGTGACAGGATGGATGCGGTTCTGACGGTCCCGGCGCGCCCACAGGAAGCCGCAGCCCTTCGGCGCCATCAGCCATTTGTGGCAGTTGCCGACATACCAATCGGCATCGAGCCCGACGAGGTCGAGCCCGATCTGCGCTGGCGCGTGCGCGCCGTCGACCAGCACCGGCACATTGGCCGCACGGCACAGCGCGATCATCCGCTCGAGCGGCAGGACAAGCGCGCTCGCCGAGGTGATGTGGTCGAGCACGGCGATCCGGGTGCGCGCTGTCAGGCCGGCGGCGACGGCCTCCAGGATGGAGTCCGCTGTCGGCCTCGGGAACGGGATCGCCGCCTCGACCAGGCGCGCGCTTGTGGTCTCGGCGACATAGCGCACCGTGTTGCGGACCGCGCCATAGACGTGGCTGAGCACCAGGATCTCGTCGCCCGGCTCGAGCTTGAGCGAGCGCAGCACGGCATTGCAGCCAACCGTGGCGTTCTCGACGAAGGCAAGATCGCTGGCCTCGGCGCCGACAAACTCGGCGAGGGCGGAGGCGGCGCGGCGCAGCGCCTCGGGCAGCACCAGCCGCATGAATCGGCCCGGCTGCGCCTCGAGCTGTCGACGCCAATTGTCCTGGACCGCCGTCACGGCAAGTGGTGTCGCGCCGTAGGAACCGTGATTGACCGTCAGCCATTCGCTGTCGAGCGACCATTCATGGCGAATCGCAGCGCCGAGGGCGGGCAGCGCGTTGGCCAAGGTGGCGTGAGACGGATATTCGGTTAAGGGCAGTGTTCGCGGCGCGCCGGCTTTCATCGGGGCGGGGCGGTGAACTGCACATTGATCGGGGCACTCGGATCGGGCCTTGTCCCGCCGACCTGCGGTGCTGCGGCGCGCCCGAGCGCGGAAAGTTGAGGAGGCGCTATTGGAGGAGTCTTGGATGGGCTCACATCCGCGGATCCGGCTTTCGACAAGAAGGTACCGATCTGCCCGTCTATCGTCGACGGAAGACATAATGAAAGATACTGTCTGACATGATAATATACGATCGGCACCGAATAAGCGCCTGACGCCCCGCCTTTCTTGATAATCTCAGCGCGGTAGGCGTCGCTATTCTGCTTGACGAGTGCTTTGATAACGGCTGGGTTGCGGCCGAAAAGATAGGTGTTGGCGATAGCATCGGTCGCGGTGGACCCCAGGCCGAAGGCGGCCGCAAGCGTCGTCAAGGCTGCGGCACTCGGATGATTTCCCGATCCGATGATGGCAGCGACGGCCGTATGTGTGCCGGTCAGGAGGTTCTGTACCGTGCCCCGCTGGCGATCGAGCTTCCACATGTCATTGAGATAGCTCTCGCAGGCATCATCGACCGTGTTGAACCCCGTCAGCACGACGTTGTACCAATCTTGCGAGCTATTAGGGAGCGGAATCTTCCTTTCTCCCTGCGCCTGGTCTCCAGCGGCTCTGGACGCGAGGGCCAGCACGACATTGAGCTGGCGTGTCGCGGCATCGTCCTGTGCTTGGGCATCCAAAATCGGCTCCGGGCCGGACCGGTTTGCGAACTCGGCCTTGATATCGCTGCAAGACTGCAGGATCACCATGACGGCGCAGAGAACAATAACGCGACAGACGCCCATGGCTTTGCCCCCTTTGGTTGCAAGAGCGTCCTCCGGGCAAAAGCGTGGTGTCAACACAGTCGATGAGTAATCCACCGGATAATTGGCATCGCCCCGCCATTATCACGGTTTCATCCGCCTATTGGACGCGGTCGAGCCATGGTCTCCCGTGGGAATGAGCTGGGCTTCGGGCTCGATCTTCCCGCGTCGTGACTTGTCCTCATCTTGCCGACGAGGTCGCGCAATCGCGCCAGAACCGCGGACGGATCTTCGCGCCGTGTCGCCAGATGGATTGGAGCGATGAGGGCAGACGGCCCGCTCAGCGCCTTGTACGCGACTCCATCGATATTGAGGCTGCGCATGGAGGCGGGGACGATGGACAGACCGAGCCCGGCCGCCACCAGGCTGAGCGTCGCGGTCAGGCGCGGGGCCTCTTGAACCACATTGGGACTGAATCCTGCGCCGCGGCATGCCGCCACGATGGCGTCGTGCAGACCGGGGCCGGTCGGGCGGCGATATAAGATGAAGGGTTCCTCAGCCAATCTCGAAAGCCGCACCGACGTCCTGGCCTCGGTCGCCAAGAGATGGCCGGCCGGCAGCGCCACGATCATGGCTTCCTCGAGAACGTCGTCGATGGCGAGGCCAGGCAGACCCCGGATCGGGGTGCGCACGAAGGCGGCATCGAGCCGTTCTTGCAAGAGGGCGTCGACGAGCTCGCCGGTTCCGGCTTCCTCGAGCGTCAGGGCGACTGCCGGCAACGCCTCCCGGAACGCCCGCAATGCGGCCGGCACGAAAGGATGAAGCGCGGCGGAGCCGGTGAAGCCGATCGCCAGGCGGCCGGTCTCGCCGCGCGCGGCGCGGCGCACCACTTCCGCGAGGCCGTCGGCGCGCGCCAGAATGGCCCGGGCCTCCTCCAAAAGCGCCCCCCCAGCCGCGGTCGGCCGGACCCCGCGCGGCGTCCGCTGCATCAGCTTGACGCCGAGCTCAGCCTCCAGGCCTTGCAATAACCGCGTCAAAGGCGGCTGCTGCATGCCGAGCCGCGCGGCCGCACGCGTGATGTGGCCTTCGTCGGCGATCATCGAGAAGGCGCGCAGACGGCGCAGATCGATCATTGCCATACCTATGGAGTATCGGAAGCCTCTTCAAAATGCATTAGACGTCATGCAGTTCCAAGAGCTATTTTGAAGCGCTATCTCAAGCCATGCGCATCCGAGGAGGCAGCAATGGCCGACGCCCTCACGCCGCTGCTGATCGATTTCCTCGAATGGCTTGCGGACGCGCCACGGCCATATGCCGAGGTGATGGAGGCGTGGCGAACCTCCTGCCCGCGACTTACGGTCTGGGAGGACGCCACGGATGGCGGATATGTGGCCCGCAAGCCTATGGCCGGTCAGACGCCGCTGATCGAGCTGACGATTCGCGGCAAGGAATTCCTCGCCACTCATCCTCGCATTCGTTCGGCGCAGCATATTCGCGACTCTGCCGGGCACCGGATCGAGCGATGAAGATCGCCATCCCGGACGACGACGCCGACCGCGATCGGGTCACAGGCTGCCGAAATTTGCGCAGAAAATCAAAGGTTTGGAAATTGGCGGAGGGAGCGGGATTCGAACCCGCGATACGGTTTCCCGTATACACACTTTCCAGGCGTGCGCCTTCAACCGCTCGGCCACCCCTCCGCAAGGGGCCTCGTCATATAGCGTGCCGGGGCCGACACGCAACAGCCATGCTGCACGGTCATGAGAGGGCGAGATGTCGAGCCTAGCGACGGAGCGATCCGCGGAGCGCCCGCAAATCGGCCTGCCGGCGCTGGCGACGGGCTTCCTCAAGATGGGGCTGTGCGGCTTCGGCGGCGTCCTTCCCTTCGCGCGGCGCGTCATCGTCGAGGAGCGGCAATGGCTCAGCGAGCGCGAATTCGTGGAGATCCTCGGCCTCTGCCAGGCTTTGCCGGGGCCGAATGTCGTTAATGCCAGCATCATCATCGGCGAACGCTTCGCGGGCCTTCCCGGCTCCTTGACCTGCATCGCCTCGCTGATGGCGGCCCCGATCCTCATCCTGGTGGCGCTCGGCGAGCTCTATGAGCATTGGGCCGGCGTGCCGAAGATCGACGCCGCGATCGGCGGCATGGCGATCGCTGCGGCGGCGCTGATCGCCGGCAACGGCCTGAAGATGCTGCGCCGTCTCAAGCTCTCGCTGCGCAGCCTCTTCGTCGCTGCCGCGACCTTCTCGGCCATTGGCCTCCTGCACTGGCCGCTCATTCCCGTGGTGCTGGTGATGAGCCTGGTGAGCTTCCTGGCGCAAGGAGAGGCGGCACGATGAGCGGGCCGACAGTGCTCGCTATCGGCAAGGCTTTCGCCTTGTTGTCGGTGGTGGCGGTCGGCGGCGCCAATGGGGTGCTGTCGGAAGCCCATCGGCAGATCGTTGAGATCCATGGCTGGATGTCCGACAAGGATTTCGCCACCGCCTATGCGATCGCCCAGGCGGCGCCCGGGCCGAATGTGCTCTATGCGAGCCTGATCGGATGGCGCCTCGCCGGGCTATCCGGACTGGCGACAGCGACGCTCGGCATGAACGGGCCGAGCTCGGTGATCGCCTTCGCGGTGGCGCGGCTGCGGCGGCGCTATGGCGATCACGGCAGCGTGCGCCGCGCCTCGGCGGCGCTCATCCCAGTGGCTATCGGCCTGATCCTGGCGGCCGGTCTCACGGCCGGGCGGGTTGCGACGCATGACCTCATCGGCGCCGCCCTGGTGCTGGCGGGCGCTGCCATCTACACCCTCTTCGATATCAGCCCGCTTTGGCTGCTCGGGGCGGGCGGGCTGATCGGCATGGCGATGGCGTTGACAGTCGGGGGAGGTCAATAGCCGCGTTTGCGCTCGACCACATGCTCCAGCGCGCCGCCTGATTCGAGGCGCTCGATCTGGCGGGCGATGGCGGCGCCGATCGCATCATGGTCGCTGATCGCCGCATTGTGCGGCGACACATAGACCAGCGGATGGCTCCAGAGCGGCGAGGTGGCGGGCAAGGGCTCGGTCTCGAACACGTCGAGCGAGGCGCCCTTGAGCGCGCCTGAATCGAGCGCCGCCAGGATGTCCTTTTCCTTCTGCAGGCCGCCGCGCCCGGCATTGAGCAGATATGGCCCGCCCAGGCGGCCGCCCCGGGCGAGCTTCGAGATGAGATCGGCATCGATGATGCCATGCGTCGCCGGCGTGTGCGGCAGGATCACCACCAATATGTCGGTGCGGGCGAGGAAGGCGTCGCTCTCAGCCTCGCCCGCGAAGGAGCGGATGCCGGCAATCTCCTTGCGCGTCGCGCTCCAGCCGGCGACGTCGAAGCCGAGCATGGCGAGCTTGCGGGCCGCGTCCGTGCCGAGCTCGCCCATCCCCATGATGCCGACCCGCACATCCTTGGCAGCCGGCTGGGCGCGATCGTCGGTCCACTCCGTGTCGCGCTGCTGGCGATCATAGACACGCTGCTGGCGGTGATGCAGCAGCACATGCAGCACCACCCATTCGGTCATGCGCTGGGTCAGGTCTGGGTCGACTACGCGCGCCACCGGAACGCGCGGCAGGCGCTCATCGACGAAGACATGGTCGACGCCGGCTCCGAGCGAGAAGATGACCTCGAGATTGGGCAGGTCCGACAGGCTGCCCGCCGGGTGCCACCAGGTGGCGGCGTAGCGGATCGCGGCTTTGTCGAAGGCTTCGCCGAGGAGGTGCACGTCGCGGCCCGGCAGCTCGGCGGCGAGCCGGGTGCGCCAGGCCTCGGGACGCATATCAGGCGCCGCGACCAGGACGGCGTTTCGGCTCATGCGGAGCGCTCCAGGCGCGAGGTGACGATGCCGGCGCTGCCAGGCGGCGCGATGTCGCCGATCGTGTAGGCGGCACGCAGCGTCGCGGCAGCGGCGATGGCGCCCGCCTCGCCTCGCGCATGCACGACGGCGAGCGGCGTGTTGGGCGAGAGGTCGGCCCCGATGCCGGCAAGCTGCGTCAGGCCGACCGCGGGGTCGATCAAGTCCTGCGGGCGCGTCCGTCCACCCCCGAGCCCGATAACCGCGAGCCCGAGCGCCCGCGTGTCGATGGCGGTGACGAAACCGCGGCGCCCGGGCGTCACCTCATGTCGGAACGGCGCCGATGCCAGATGGGCAGCGGGGCGCTGCATGAGATCGGCCGGTCCGCCGAGCTCGGCCACCATCTTGCCGAAGCGTTCCGCCGCCGCGCCGCTGGCGATTGCCTTGGCGATGCTGCGCTTGCCGGTCTCGAGATCGGGCGCGAGCTTGCCGGTCACCAGCATCTCGGCGCCCAGAGCCTCGACGATCGCTTGCAGGCGTGGCTGGCGCCGCTCACCGGTCAGATGCGCGATGGCGTGGTGCGTCTCCAGCGCATTGCCGGCACTATCGGCGAGCGGTTCGTTCATGTCGGTCAAGAGCGCTGTCGTCGCGAGCCCCGCGCCATTGGCCACGGCGACCAGGCTGCGGGCGAGATCGCGTGCCTGGTCGAGCCCCGCCATGAAGGCGCCCGAACCCCATTTCACGTCGAGCACCAGGCCGTCGAGGCCCGCCGCCAGCTTCTTCGACAGGATCGAGGCGGTGATCAGGTCGATCGATTCGACCGTCGCGGTCACGTCCCGGATGGCATAAAGCCGCTTATCGGCGGGAGCGAGATCGGCCGTCTGGCCGATGATGGCGCAGCCCGCCGCACGCAGCGCGCGGCGGAACAGCCCAAGGTCCGGCTGGGCGCGATAGCCCGGTATGGCCTCGAGCTTGTCGAGCGTGCCGCCGGTATGGCCGAGGCCACGCCCCGAAATCATCGGCACATAGCCGCCGCAGGCTGCGACCGCAGGCGCCAGGATGAGGCTGACATTGTCGCCGACGCCGCCCGTCGAGTGCTTGTCGAGGGCCGGCCCCGGCAGCTCCCAGCGCAGCACCTCGCCCGATTGCATCATGGCGCGCGTCAGCGCCACCCGCTCGTCAAGCTCGAGGCCTTTGAAGAACACCGCCATGGCGAAAGCGGCGGCCTGGCCCTCGCTCACCTTGCCGTGGACGAGGCCTTCGATGAAGCGGGAGATGTCGGCGGCCGCAAGATGCGCCCCGTCACGTTTGGCGCGAATGAATTCCTGCGGCAGGAAGGGGGCGTCGCTCATCCCTTGCGTCCTCAGCCAAGCTCTCCGAGCCCGCGCTTCACCAGCGCCGTCCAGGCGCTTTCTGCATCCTCGGCGAAGGTGAAGAGGTCGAGATCGGAGCGTGCCACCACGCCCTCCTCGACGAGTGCGTCGAAGGCGACGACCTTGCGCCAATAGGTCTCGTCGACCAGCACCACCGGCACGTCGCGCTTCTTGCCGGTCTGGCGCAAGGTGAGCAGCTCGAACATCTCGTCGAAGGTGCCGAAGCCACCGGGGAAAACGATGAGCGCATTGGCCCGCATGGCGAAATGCATCTTGCGCATCGCGAAATAATGGAAGCGGAAGGTCAGCTCCGGCGTCGAATAGGCATTCGGCTCCTGCTCATGCGGCAGCGTGATGTTGAAGCCGATGGTCGGGGCGCCGGCCTCGCTCGCCCCGCGATTGGCCGCCTCCATGATGCCCGGACCGCCGCCCGTGGCGACGACATTGTCGCGCACCGCGCCAAGCGGCTTGAGGGCGCCGCCCCGCTCGGAGGCGATGCGTCCGAAGCGGCGTGCCTGCTCGTACCAGAATGGCTGCCGCTTCGGCCCGTCCTCGCGCACCCTGGCGCTGCCGAACACCACGACGGTCGAGCGCACCGAATAGGTGCGCAAGGCTTCCTCAGCCTTGGCGTATTCGAGGAAGAAACGCAGGCCCCGCGTCGAATCGCCGAGGATGAAATCCTGGTCGAGCGACGCGATGCGATAGGAAGGCGAAGCGAGCTGGGCTTCGTTGTTGGGGCGGGAGGTTGAATCGGTCATATCCGATACCTGCCGGGAGGTGCGCCCTTTTGCAAGCCGGAGCCGCGATTGGCTTGCGCGAGGCCATCCCGAATGTCTCAGCCGCGATACTTGACTGTATCTCAAATGAGATACATATAGACCGATAGAGGAGGCCCGAAAGATGGCACAAACGTCAATGCTTCATGTTCGCTTGGACAATGACACCAAGGAGAAAGCAGCGGCCGCACTGAGCGCCATGGGCCTGTCTATGTCAGACGCCGTGCGCCTGTTCCTTCGGCGCGTGGTGGTCGATCAGGCGTTTCCGCTGGAGCTCAAAGTCCCGAACGCCGAGACCCGCGCCGCGATGGCCGAGGCCGACGACATTGCCCGGACTCGCCGCGCTCGCTTTGCAATTGGCGCCGAACTGATTGCCGATCTTGAAAAGAACAGCGGCAAGTAAGCGAGCGGCGCTGCCGCGGGCCGCTGACTACACCAAATCCCTCCAAAAGGATTGGGAGCGTCTGTCGCGTTCCGGCCGATATGACATGAACCGGCTCAAGGCGGCGATGCTTCTTTTGATCGCCAACGATGCGCCGCTTGGGCCGGAATGGCTCGACCACCCGCTGAAAGGCGAGTGGGAAGGGTATCGCGAATGTCATATCGGCGGCGATTTCCTGCTGGCCTATAAGCTCGATGACAGCACCAGGAGCGGCCTCGTCGTTTTCGCACGGACCGGCACCCATGCCGACCTGTTCAACGAGTGAGGCTTCAACGAGTGAGGCGCGGATGGACCATTAGGCTAGCCCACCACTTCGCGATTCGCTGCTAAGGAAGGCCCCATGCTCCGCATTTTCGCCCTGCAACATCCCTGATCCATGCTGCCACGCCTCACCCTCCTCCTCGGCGGCGCACGGTCCGGCAAGAGCCGGCAGGCAGAGATGCTCGCCGCCTCGGAGCCGCCGCCCTGGCGCTATGTGGCGACCGCGCAGGCGCTCGATGACGAGATGCGCGAGCGTATCGCCCGCCATCGCGAGCGGCGCGGCGCCGGCTGGGAGACGCATGAGGCGCCGCTCGATCTCGGCGGCACCGTCGCGAGGCTCGGTCGCGATGTCTCCCCCATATTGGTCGATTGCCTGACGCTGTGGCTGACCAATCTGATGCTGGGCGAACATCATGTGGAGGCGGCGCTCGCGGATCTGGAGCGGGCGCTCGAGGCGGCGCGCGCGCCGGTCCTGCTGGTCGCCAACGAGGTCGGGCTCGGCATCGTGCCCGAGAATGCGTTGGCGCGCCGCTTCCGCGACGAGGCCGGCCGCCTCAACCAGCGCCTTGCGGCCCGCGCCGATCGCGTGCTCTTCATGGTGGCAGGCCTGCCCATGCAGGTGAAATGATCCCTAGGAACGCCTAAGGACACGCCCGAGGACATGCGATGCCAGAAGTAACGCAGGACGAGCTCGCCCGCCACAAGGCCAAGATGGCGAAGCGCAAGGCGGCCCAGGACGCCGAAGTTGCCTCGAAACCGATCGCCGAGAAGGGCCTGCTGATCGTGCATACGGGGCCCGGCAAGGGCAAGTCGACCGCGGCCTTCGGCCTGGTGCTGCGGGCGCTCGGCCGCGGCTGGCGGGTCGGGGTGGTGCAGTTCATCAAGGGCGCCTGGGAGACGGGCGAGCGCCGGGCGCTCGAACGCTTCGGCGATCTCATCACCTGGCGGACCATGGGGGAGGGCTTCACCTGGGAGACGCAGGACAAGGCGCGCGACGTCGCGGCCGCCGGGGCCGCCTGGGCGGTGTCGCGCGAGATGATGGGCGATCCGGGCATCCGCCTCCTGGTGCTCGACGAATTGAATATCGCCTTGCGCTACGGCTATCTGCCGCTCGAGGAGGTGGTGGCGGTGCTCGCCGCACGCCGTCCCGGCCTGCACATCGTGGTCACCGGGCGCAACGCCAAGCCGGAGCTGATCGAGGCCGCCGATCTCGTCACCGAGATGAGCCTCGTCAAGCATCATTTCGCGGCCGGCGTGAAGGCGCAGGAAGGCATCGAGTTTTGACGCGCGCCAAGTCCGTGGCGAGCGCCAAGGCGCTGATGATCCAGGGCACGGGCTCGGATGTCGGCAAATCGCTGATCGTCGCAGGCTTGGCCCGCGCCTTCACCCGACGCGGCCTCTCGGTCCTGCCTTTCAAGCCGCAGAATATGTCGAACAATGCGGCGGTCACCGATGATGGCGGCGAGATCGGCCGGGCTCAAGCGCTGCAGGCCCGCGCCTGTGGTGTGCGCCCCTCCGTGCATATGAATCCGGTGCTGCTCAAGCCGCAGAGCGAGGTCGGCTCGCAGGTCGTGGTGCAGGGGCGCATCCTGTGCAACGCCAAGGCCAGCGAATACCAGGCGATGAAGCCGCGCCTGATGGCAGCCGTGCTCGACAGCTTCGCGCGTCTGAAGTCGCAGGCCGATCTGGTGCTGGTCGAAGGCGCGGGCAGCGCCTCCGAGATCAATCTGCGGCAAGGCGATATCGCCAATATGGGCTTTGCGCGCGCCGCCGACGTGCCGGTCGTGCTCCTCGGCGACATCGATCGCGGCGGGGTGATCGCCCAGATCGTCGGCACCAAGGCCGTGATCGCCAAGGACGATGCCGCGATGGTCGCAGGCTTCATCGTCAACCGCTTCCGCGGCGATGCGGCACTGTTCGCCGACGGGATGGCTATGATCGAGCGCCATACCGGATGGCCGGCTCTCGGCCTCGTTCCGCATTTCGCCGAGGCGCGCCGCCTTCCGGCCGAGGACGCGATGGCGCTCGACCCGCGCGCTTCGGGCGGAGGCCACGCGGCCGATCGCGGCGATGGTGATCCGGAGCGCCGCATCACAGTCGCGGTGCCGTTGCTGCCGCGCATCGCCAATTTCGACGATCTCGATCCGCTCAAGCTCGAGCCCTCAATTCGCCTGGTGCTGGTGCGGCATGGCGAGCCCATCCCGGCCGATGCGGATCTCGTCCTCCTGCCCGGCTCCAAGGCGACGATTGCCGATCTCGACGCCTTGCGGGCCGAGAGTTGGGACATCGATCTCAAGGCGCATCTGCGCCGCGGCGGGCGCCTGCTCGGCCTGTGCGGCGGCTATCAGATGCTCGGGCGGCGCATAAGCGATCCCGACGGCATCGAGGGCCCGCCCGGCGAATGCGAAGGCCTGGGGCTCCTCGACGTCGACACGGTGCTGACCCCTGACAAATCCCTGCGTGCCGTGAGCGGCGAGAGCTGCGTCGGCGCCGTGCCCTTTTCGGGCTATGAGATGCATGTCGGCGCGACCACCGGACCCGACACGGCGCGGCCGGTGCTGCGCTTCGCCGACGGACGGACGGACGGCGCCATGTCGCGGGACGGGCTTGTGCAAGGCGCCTATGTGCACGGTATCTTCGCCGATGCGTGCCAGCGCCGGGCGCTGCTCGGCTCCTTCGGCCTCGCGGGCGCTGGGCTGTCCTACGAGGCCGATGTCGAGGCCACGCTCGATGCGCTCGCGGCGCATCTTGCGGCCCATATCGATCTCGACCACCTGCTCAGCCTGGCACGATGAGCAGCACGGCGAGGAGCCCATAGGCGAGGATCTGCAGCGCGCAGGCGAGGCGATAGAGGCGAAGGCCCCGCCGAATATCGGACGCCGTCGCCTCGCTGCGTCCCTCGCCCATATAGGCGTCGTCGACCATGACGCCGCCATAGATGCGCGGTCCCGCGAGCTTGAGTCCGAGCGCGCCGGCCATTGCGGCTTCCGGCCAGCCGGCATTGGGCGAGCGATGGCGTCCGGCATCGCGCCGCGTGGCGCGCACCGCGCCTGTCCCGGAGGCGCCCGGCAGGATGAAGGCCGCAAGGCAGATGAAGGCCGCAGCGAGCCGCGAAGCCGGGAGATTGACGAAATCGTCGAAGCGGGCCGCAGCCCAGCCGAAATCCGCATGACGCGGCGTGCGATGACCGATCATGCTGTCGGCGGTGTTTGCCGCCTTATAGGCCGCTCCGCCCGACAGGCCGAAGAGCGCGATCCAGAAGGCGGGAGCCACCACGCCGTCGGAGAAATTCTCGGCGAGGCTCTCGATCGCGGCGCGCGCCACGCCCGCTTCGTCGAGGGCGGCGGGATCGCGCCCGACAATCTCGGCGACCGCCTGGCGACCTTCCGCGAGTCCACGCTCGAGCGCCGCGGCGACCGCGCCCACATGCTGGGCGAGACTCCTCTGGGCGAGCAATGTCGAGGAGAGGAGGGCGAGCCCGATGGTGCCGATCAGCCCCTCCGGCAGGAGCGTGCCCACGAAGGCGCTCACGCCGACCGCGGCTGCGAGCGTCAGCGCCAGCGCCGCGATGCCGGCGACGCGTCGAGCCTCGGCAGCCTCGCTCTCATGGTTGAGAAAGCGGTCGAGAAGGGAGATCAGCCTGCCGATCCAGGTGACCGGATGGCCGAACAGGCGATAGAGAGCTTGCGAATATCCGGCATAGGCCTCGACGATGAGAGCGAGGACCGCGAGTGAACACGTGAAGGCGAGATCCATGGGTGCAGCGGGCTCCGGCCAAAAATCGCGGACGGGAGAGGAATCACGGACGGGAGAAGAATCGCGGATGGGGGAAGTCTATCATGGGGGCAACATCGCCGCCGCAAGGCTGCGCTTTCCGCAGGCGCCCTCGCCCTGGCTCGATCTGTCGACCGGGATCAATCCGCTCGCCTATGCGCCTGGTGAGATTTCGCCCGAGGCCTGGACGCGCCTCCCCGAGCCCGCTGCGATCCGCTCGCTCGAAGCCGCGGCCGCGGAGGCCTATGGGGCGCCCGATGCCGCAAGCGTGGTCGCGACACCGGGCGCGCAGGCGCTGATCCAGCTCCTGCCGCGCCTCCTGCCTGGCAAGCATGGCGCCATATTGGGGCTGACCTATGCGGAGCACGAGGCTTGCTGGCGGGCCGCCGGAGCCCAAGTCGAAACGATCGAGACGGTGGAGACGCTCGACAAGCTCGGCGAGGCCGATATCGCGGTGGTGGTGAACCCCAACAATCCGGACGGGCGGCTCGTGCCGCGCCAGGCGCTGATCGAGCTCGCGGCACGGCTCGCCCGCAGGGGCGGGACGCTGATCGTCGACGAAGCCTTCATGGATGCCGAACCCGTGGCGCACAGCCTCGCACCGGCGCTGCCGTCGGAGCATACCGTGCTGTTGCGCTCCTTCGGCAAGCTCTATGGGCTCGCCGGCTTGCGGCTCGGCTTCGCGGTCGCTTCGCCCGCGCTTGCGGCCGTCATCCGCCGTGCCGTCGGCCCCTGGGCGGTGTCGGGGGCCGCGATCGAGATCGGCCGCCGGGCCTATGCGGATCTGCCTTGGCGCAGCGCAGCGGTCGCGCGCCTGACGCAGGATGCGGCGCGGCTCGACACCCTGCTTCGAGAGGCCGGACTTGCGGTCCTGGGCGGAACGCCGCTGTTCCGGCTTGCTACGTCGCCCGACGCCGGCGCCTGGTTCGAGCGGTTGGGGCAGGCCGGCATCCTGGTGCGTCCCTTTCCGGCGCGTCTGGAGTGGCTACGCTTCGGCCTTCCGGGACGGGAAGCGGATTGGCAACGGCTCGCCGCGGCGTTGTCCTGATGGGCCAAGACAAGATCAGAACGGCAGAGCAGGCGACTGACGCGATCACCTCGCAAGCTGCTCCGGCTCGACCTTGAAATGGATCGACTCGCGACGGTTGAGTTCGCGCAGGACTGCAGAGAGATTCGTCAGGCGTGGATTACCTCGCGGCCCAAACATGCGCATAAGGTTTTTCGGGTCGATTGAGACGGCCTCTCCCAGTTGGTCGAACCCAACGGTCGCGTTGATGTAGTCGCGCATCAGGGCCTTCCCAGTATCAGCATCACCAGCGGCAAATGCCCCGACGGCCTCGCCCAGAAGTGCGGCCCGAAACTCCGGATCGCGCTCGGCGCGCGCCTTCACGGTCTCCTTGAAACTTCGCGACAATGCCATCGTCGTCACTCCTTCGCTTTCTTGCGTCGCCTGTAATCGGCCCAGCGCAAATGGGCCTCGGCGATATCGGTCTGCTGACGGCTCTTCGTTCCACCTCCGAGCAGGATGATTAGCCTGGCTCCGTCGAAGGCCAGATAGATACGGATGCCGGGGCCCCAATCGATCCGCCACTCCGACACACCCTCGCCGACGGATTTCAGTCCAGATCGGCTCCCGCCGCCGAGGCGTGCTACGGCCGTTGTCACCTTCGCGGCGTGCGCGGCCGGCAGCTGGTCGAACCATCTATCGAATGGGCGAGCGCCTCCTTCGTCTTCATAGACTTCGACGTTCATGTAGTGTCATATACGATACCATCGAGAGGACTGCAAGCTCCCCAACGCGTTTCCCGGCGCTATCACATTTCGGCGTTCGCGCCGTCTTAGCCGCGGCGCGCACCATCGTGACGCGAACTCAGCTCGCCGGCTTGCGCACCCGGATCACATGGGGGCCTGCCGTGTTCACCGGAGGCACGAGCTCTCCGAAATAGCGGATGGCGATCTCGCGTGGATCCAGATCCTCGATCTCCGAAAAGCCGAGGGGAGCGAGTTCACTGCGCAACTTGGCGGGGTCGAAGAAGCTCAGCCAGGGTTCGCCGAGAGCCGCAACGCGCGCCGCCATCGCCTCGAAGCCGGCACGACGGGCGGCCGGATAGGCCTCGGCGGGTTCCGCATAGTCGAACACGACCTCGACATCCGCCAGGGCCGAGATCGAATACAGCGTCGCGAAGACGGCGTCTCGAGACAGATAGGGCACGACACCGAGCCACATGAAGAAGGCGGGCAGTTCTCGCTTGAAGCCGGCTCCGCACAAGCCATCGAACAGCGCCTGGCGCTCGAAATCGACGCTCGCGAAGCTCAATGCCTCGGGCACGCTCAGCTTTGCCTTGTCGAGCCGCTCGCGCTTCCATGCTTGAGTCGCCGGATGGTCGACCTCGATCACGCGCAGCCCATTATCGGCATGCGGGTTGCGCAGGCCGAAAGTGTCGAGACCTGCACCCAATATCACCGCTTGGCGCACGCCGCGCTCGACGGCCCCCGCCAAGCTGTCCTCCGCGAAGCGGCTGCGGACTGCCACGAACAAGCGTAAGGCGCGCAGCTCCGGTCGTTCGCTCACCTCTCGGCAAATGGCATCGGCGCTCTCTCCCAGGATCGGGACCGCCAAAGGGTCGCTAAAGATCGCCCCATCCTCGAGAAGCTGATGGGCCGCCCGCAACCTGGCGACGTGGCCGGCGGTCAGGCTCGCTCGCTTCTGCATAGTTGGACCTTGCTCGCGATGCTGGGACTTCGGCCACCTGCTCCTCGCCTACGATTTGTCCGGCACGACCTCGTAGCCGAACTCCGCCGCGGACGCGGTGAGCCATGACCAGAAGCTTGCGGCGAGCGAGCGGAAGAAGGCGATCTCATAAGTCGGCGCCGCGTCGAGCTGCCAGAGCTGGACGCCGATATGGGCTGCCTGGGTGAGTGCGGTGTCGCCAGGCTTGAAGACACGCGGATGCAGGTCGATCGTGAAGCCCTTGGCGAGCACGTTGCGCGCCTTCGGGCCGCCGACGCGCAGCACGCAGCGCCCATCGCCCTGATCGGCGATCATGGCGCGCCGGCCGAGCGTCGTCATCAGCTCGGTTGCGAAATCCGCCGCGCCTTCCGCGATCGCCAGGAATTGACCAGGACCGGCCGAAAGGAAGCGGATGGAGCGGCCATCCGGCATCAACCCGCCGGTCGAGCGTCCGGCAGTGGGCAGATCGAGCCCATAGGCGCTCTTCATCAGGGCGGCCAGCGTGTCCGCCTGCCCCTTGCGGGTGATGAGGCTCGCAAGGCACAGAGCGCCGCGCTCGCTGACGATAATGCCGGGTGGTCCATCCGATCGGCCATGCCGGCCGAGAACCAGGATGTCGGCGAGCGCCGAGCGTGGAGCGAGCGCCAAGGGAGCCACGGAGAGATCAGCCACGGAGCCTTGTCCCTTCCGGATCGAGGAAACAGCAAGGCCGGATCTCGACGCGCACATCGGTGCCACGCAGCGGATCATAGGCGCGCACCACCTCGCCGATGCGCTCGGAGCCGCGCTTCAGGAGGCCAAGCCCGATCGCGCTGTTGAGGGTCGGCGAGTAGGCGACCGAGGTCATATAGCCCTCGTCATTCTCGGCCGTCGCCGCTGCGCCGAGCGGGATGAAATGCGCGCCCGCCGTGAGCCTGGCGCTCGGGTCGACGGGCTTGAAGCCGATGAGCGAAGGCCGGTCCGGCTCGAGCAGCGCCTCGCGCTGCGACAGGGCGCGGCCGATGAAATCCTTGCCCATCGCCATCATGCGCTTGAGGCCGAGATCGCGTGCCGTCGTATGGCCATTGAGTTCGCCGCCCGCCGCATGGCCCTTCTCGATGCGCATGACGTTCAAGGCTTCGAGTCCATAGGGCACTGCGTCGAAGGTCCGGCCAGCCTCCATCAGCGCCCGGATCACCGCGTCGCCATAGCGGCAAGGGACGCCGAGCTCATAGGCGAGCTCGCCCGAGAAGGAGATGCGGAACAGCCGCGCCTTAAGGCCGCCGAGCAGGCTCACCTCACCGCACGCCATATAGGGGAAGGCGCCGTTCGACAGATCATGCGCGGGATCGATGATCGCCTGCAGCAGCTCGCGCGAGCGCGGCCCGGCGACCGCATATTGCGCCCATTGCTCGGTCACCGAGACGAAGCCGACATCGAGGCCAGGCCAGAGCACCTGGTGGCAGAAATCGAGATGCTGCATGACAGCGCCCGCATTGGCGGTCGTCGTGGTCATCAGATAATGGTCCGGGCCGAGCCGAGCGCAGGTGCCGTCATCGAAGACGAAGCCGTCCTCGCGCAGCATCAGCCCGTAGCGCACCTTGCCGACCGCGAGGCTTTTCCAGCTGTTGCAGTAGAGACGCTCCAGGAATTCGGCGGCGTCGGCGCCTTGGATGTCGATCTTGCCGAGAGTCGAGACGTCGCAGAGGCCGACACGCGAGCGCACCGCATTGACCTCGCGATTGCAGGCGTCGAACCAGCCGCGATCGCCCTGTTTTGGGAAATATTGGGCCCGCAGCCACAGCCCGGATTCGACGAAGACGGCGCTTTGCTCTGCGGCCCAACGATGCGAGGGCGCAAATCGTGTCGGGCGGTGCTCCTTGCCACGTGCATGACCCGCTAGCGCACCGATGGTCACGGGCGTGAAAGGCGGGCGGAAGGTCGTGGTGCCGGTCTGGGCGATGCCGCGCTCGGTGATCTCGGCCATCAGGGCGAGGCCATTGACATTGGCGGTCTTGCCCTGGTCGGTCGCCATGCCGAGGGTGGTGTAGCGCTTCAGATGCTCGACCGAGCGGAAACCTTCGCGCTCGGCGAGCTCGACATCGGTATCGCTCACATCGTTCTGGAAATCGATGAAGGCCTTGCCCTTATGCCCGCGTACCCGCCAGAGCGGCACGAGGCCGAAAGCCTCGGGCTCGACCCCCGGGATGGCGGTCGCCTGCGTCTGGAAGCCTGCGGCGCTCGCAGCTTCCGCTCCGGCTTGCGCGCCGGCCGCGAGGCAGTCGGCGAGGCTGAATTGGCCGATGGCGGCGCCGGCGACTGCCATCCCGGGCGGGGCCGCGCCCGGAACGAAGGCCGCGATCGTCTCGTTCCAGACGGGCCTCGCACCGAGATGGGTCGAGAGATGCAGGCTCGGGCTGAAGCCGCCCGACATGGCGACGAGATCGCAGGCGATGCGTCGCGTCCGCCCATCCGCCGCGGCGATCTCGACGGCGCGCACGCTTTGACGCCCGAGCGCCTGCCTCACCACGCCGGTGATGATCTCGACCCCGGCCGATTGCGCGGCCGCGCGCGTCGCGGGCGCGATCTCGGGGCGCGGATCGACCAGCGCCGCGACCTCGATGCCGGCAGCCGCAAGATCGGCGATGCTGCGCGCCGCCTCGTCATTATTAGCGAACACCACGGCGCGCCGTCCCGGCAGGGCGGCGAAGCGGTTGACATAATGTCTCACCGCGCCGGCCAGCATCACGCCCGGCCGGTCATTGTCGCCGAACACCAGCGGGCGCTCGATGGCGCCGGCCGCCAGCACGCAGCGTTTCGCCGTGATGCGCCAGGCGCGTTGGCGCGGCTCGAAAGGTGGCGGCACGGCGAGATGATCGTTGACCCGTTCGAGCGCCCCGTAGACGCCATGATCGTAGACGCCGAACACCGTGGTGCGCCGCATCACGCGGACATCCGGCAGGCTGGCGAGCTCGGCCTCGATGCGGGCAGCGTATCCGGCGCCCGCCTCGTCGCCGATCGAGCGGCGCTCGCCGAGCAGGCTGCCGCCGAGGCGGGAATCTTCCTCGCACAGGATGACGCGCGCGCCCGAGCGCGCCGCGGAGAGCGCCGCCATCAGGCCGGCCGGCCCGGCGCCGATCACCAGCACGTCGCAGAAGGCATGCGCCTTCTCGTAATGGTCGGGGTCGACGCCGTCCGGCGCCCGCCCAAGACCCGCGGCGCGCCGGATCAGCGGCTCATAGACCTTCTCCCAGAAGGAGGCAGGCCACATGAAGGTCTTGTAGTAGAACCCGGCGCCGAGGACTGGCGAGAGGATCGAGTTCACCGCCATCAGGTCGAAGGCGAGCGAGGGCCAGCGATTCTGGCTCCTGGCTTCGAGGCCGTCATAGAGATCGACCAGCGTCGCTCGCGTATTGGGCTCGCGCCTGGCGCCGCTGCGCAATTCGACGAGGGCGTTCGGCTCCTCCGGCCCGGCCGAGAGGATGCCGCGCGGCCGGTGGTATTTGAACGAGCGCCCGACGAGCCTGACGCCATTGGCGATCAGGGCCGAGGCCAGCGTGTCGCCCGGATGACCGCCGAGCCGGCGACCGTCGAAAGTGAAAGAGAGGGTCCTGCTGCGGTCGATCAGTCCGCCAGCGGCGCGCCGGAACGGCTGAGAGGCGCCGGGCGCGCGCCCCTCCGCGCCGTCGGCCTGCGCGGCTTGCTCTTCGACACCGTCGCTCGAGGCGGTCATGCGGGCTTTATCCTCATGAAGTCTTGATCCTCATGAAGTCTTGCCTCCGGCGGCGATCCCGCGCGCAGGCTCGGCGCCGAAGACCTCATGGCTGCGCGTGTCGCGCGTGACGATGATCCAGGAGCGGCAGCCGGCCACATGGTACCACAGCTCGCGATGCGGGCCGGCCGGATTGTCGCGCGGATAGGCATAGTCGATGAAGGCCTGCATCTCCTGCGGGCCCTGGCCGTCCGGGCGCTTCACGGTCGCGTCGCCGTAATAGGCGAATTCGCCGCTGTCGCGCTCGCCGCAATGAGGGCAGGGTAGGCGCATCGGCTTCGTCCCTAATGCAGATTCGGTTGAGCGCCGGTGCCGCTCTCATTGATCAGCCGGCCGGTCGCGAAGCGGTCGAGCCGCATCGCGGCCGCGGCCGGATGCGGTTTGTCCTCGGCGATCACATGAGCGAAACACCAGCCCGAGGCCGGCGTCGCCTTGAAGCCGCCGATGCACCAGCCGCAATTCAAATAGAGGCCTTCGATCGGCGTCTTGTCGATGATCGGCGAGCCGTCCATCGACATGTCCATCACGCCGCCCCAATGGCGCAGGACGCGCAGGCGCCCGAGCCCCGGGAACATCGCGACCGCCTCCTCCATCACCTCCTCGATCACCGGCAGATTGCCGCGTTGGGCGTAGGAATTGTAGCCGTCGATATTGCCGCCGAAGACCAGGCCGCCCTTGTCCGACTGGCTGACATAAAAATGCCCGGCCCCGAAGGTGACCACCGTGTTGAGCAGCGGCTTGACGCCTTCCGAGACGAAAGCCTGCAGCACATGGCTCTCGATCGGCAATCTCAGGCCCGCCATGGCGGCGACCTGCGAGGAGCGTCCGGCGCAGGCGAGCGCGACTTTCCTCGCCCGAATGAAGCCCTTGGCGGTCTCGACGCCGGCGACCCGCCCATTGACGATACGGATGCCGGTGACTTCGCGATGCTGCAGGATATCGACGCCGAGGCTGTCGGCGGCACGTGCATAGCCCCAGGCGACGGCGTCGTGGCGCACCGTGCCGCCGCGCGGCTGGAACAGGCCACCATGGATGGGAAAGCGCGCATTGTCGAAATTGAGGTTCGGCACCAGCTTGCGCACCTGCGCAGCGTCGAGCAGCTCCGCATCGACGCCGTGCAGCCGCATGGCATTGCCGCGCCTGGCGGCGGCGTCGCGCTGCGCATCCGAATGATAGAGGTTCAGGACGCCGCGCTGGCTCACCATGGCGTTGTAGTTGATGTCCTGCTCCAGCCCCTCCCAGAGCTTCAGCGACCATTCGTAGAAGGGGATGTTGCCGGGCTCCCCGTAATTCGAGCGGATGATGGTGGTGTTGCGCCCGATATTGCCGGAGCCGATATAGCCGCGCTCGACAACCGCGATATTGGTCAGGCCGTAATTCTTGGCGAGGTAATAGGCGCTCGACAGGCCGTGCCCGCCTCCACCGACGATGACGACGTCGTATTCGGCCTTGGGTTCCGGCTCGCGCCAGACCGGCTTCCAGCCGCTATTGCCCTTGAGGGCCTGGGCGAGGATCTGAAATATCGAGTAACGCAAGGCAAGCCACCCCGGCGAATCGCGCGCCGCGAGCGCGCCGACCGACCGGCATCATACGGAGTTTGCCGGCTCGATCCAGAGACGATCTTGCCTGATCCGGAAACGATCTTGCGGCACAGTGTCTTGGAAATCCTCTCCTCGATACAGGTCAGGTGAGAGCGAGCTTCCCGGCGCGGATTTCCGTCGCCAGCGCCTCGATATCGCGGCCTGTGGGGCGGTCCTCGTCGAGGCGGGGAATGACGGCCCTGATCTTGGCGTGGATGGCGGCGATCGCGGGTGCGATGTTCGGCGCTGTTTGCAGATCGAGTGCCTGCGCCGCGACCATCAGCTCGATCGCCAGGAGGCGGCTCATATGCTCGAGTGCCGTTTCTGCCTTCGCCACGCTGCGCGGCGCCATCGACGCCATGTCCTCGACGCCGTCAGCGACCGGATGGGCAAACAGCATGGCCGGTTGGGCGAGGCGCCGGATCTCGGCCTCGAGCGCCGCCGCCGTCTTCTGCACCGTGGCAAAGCCGGTGCGGCTCGCGCCGCGCGGCGTGAGGAAGCGCGGCAGGTCGCTCGCGGCGGGGCTCATCAGCTTGACGAGGCGCCAGAAGCTCGCACCTGCGGCCTGCGCCAGAGCCAGCCCCAGTGTCTCGAAGGCAAGCGCGAGATGCGTCACCTCGAAACCCGCCGTCGACAGGATGGCGCCCTCTTCGTCCACGATTGCCGGATTGTCGCCCGCCCCGCCGAGCTCGGTCTCGACAGCCTCTCGCGTGCTGGCGAGCGCCGCCGCCAAGGCCGAGAGGATATGGGCCCCGGAGCGGAAGGAGAGTGGGTCCTGCACGCGCCGCGCGGCGCCAGCGCGTTCGAGCTCCGAGCCGGCCATGAGGGCCCTCAGGCGCGCCGCCGTCTCGGCGAGATGCGGCGTCGGTCTCAGCGCCACGGCCCGCGGATCGAAGGGGCTGAGATTGCCGCGAAAGGCCTCGAGGCCGAGCCCGAGGCCGGCAAGCGCTGCGTCGAAGGTCATCTCGGCATCGGCGACGGCAAGCGCCGCCGGGCCGACCGAGGCGGCGTTGGAGTTGATCAGCGCCAGTGCATCCTTTGCCCCGAGTGCGATCGGGGCGAGACCGGCGGCCGCGAGCGCCGCGCCGCCCGCCATGACGCGACCACCGAACTCGGCCTCGCCGTCCCCGACCAGCACCGAAAAGCCATGCGCCAGCGGGGCGAGATCGGCAGCTCCGATCGAGCCCAATGAGGGCACGACCGGCGTCACGCCGGCATTGAGGAGGGCGGCGATCGCCTGCGCGATCGGGGGCGAGATGCCCGAAGCGCCCTGCACGAGCCCGGCGAGTCTCGCGAACAGCATGGCGCGTACGGCTTCCCGCGGCAGCGCTGCTCCGACACCGACCATGCGGGCCGCGAGCGCGCGGCGCTGGAAGGCCGCGAGATCCTCGGGCTCGAGCGCGGTATCGACCGCGGCCCCGAGCCCGGTCGTCAGGCCGTAGACCTTGTCGCCGCGGGCGGCTGCTGCCTCGATCGAAAGCCTCGCCCTTTCGAGCTTCGCATGGGCTTCGGGCGCGATTTCGACTCGTGCGTCGCCGCGGGCCACGGCTACGATGTCGGCAATGCCACAGGGGTGCGTGCCGAGAACGATCACGGCGGGTCCCGGAGTCCTCATGCCCGCATCTTGTCGCCGCGCGGATCGAAGATCGGCTCGGCGAGACGAGAAGCTTTGCGGCGCCCGCCCATGATCTCGATCTCGAAACCCGTCGTCTGGCCCGCGACCTCCTTCGGCACATAACCGAGCGCGAGCGAGGCTCCTTGCGTATGCGCATAGCCGCCCGAGGTGACCCAGCCCATCACCTTGCCGTCATGCCAGATGGGCTCGTCGCCGATCGCATCGGCGTCGCTTGCCTCGACCGCGAAGGTGCAGAGCCTCAGCTTGCCGCCGCTCTCCTTCTCCTCGAGCGCTGCCGAGCGCCCGATGAAATTCTCCTTCTTCAGGCTGATGAAGGCGCCGAGCCCCGCCTCGTAAGGTCCGTAGATCGGCCGGTATTCGCGCGCCCAAGTGCCGAAGCTTTTCTCCAAACGCATGGCGTTGAGAGCCCGGCCGCCGAAATGCCTCAAGCCGAGATCGCGGCCTGCCGCCGTGAGGAGATCGTAGAGGGCGCGCTGATATTCGCTCGTCACCCAGATCTCGTAGCCGAGATCGCCGGTGAAGGAGACGCGCCCGACAAGGGCCGGCACCATGCCGACATCCACGCGCCGGAAGGCGCGGAACGGCATGGCGTTCGATGATAATTCATCGCGCACCAGGCGTTGCAGCAGCTCGCGCGATTTCGGTCCGGCGACGGAGAGGCCGACATATTCCATGGCGCAGGGGCGCAAGGTCACGCCGGTCGGCGGCAGATGGCGCTCGAACCAGCGCCGGTAATGGTTCTCGGCCGCATAGGTGCCGATCAGCAGGAAACGCTCCTTGGCCGGCCGGCACATGGTGAAATCGCCGATGAGCTTGCCGCGATCATTGAGCATGGGGGTGAGCGTCAGCCGCCCGATCTCGGGCACCCGGTTGGCCATGATGCGCGACAGCCAGGATTCGGCCGCCGGCCCCGTCACCTCGAACTTGCCGTAGTTCGAAATCTCGATGAGGCCGACGTCTTGGCGCACCGCCTTCACCTCGGCCGCCACATGCGGATGGGCGTTCGAGCGCTTGAAGGTGATCTCCTCCTTCGGCTCGGTGCCGGGCGGGGCGAACCAGAGCGCGTGTTCGAGGCCCCAATATTCGCCGAAAACGGCGTTCCTGGCCTTCAGCGCATCGTAGATCGGCGTGGTGCGGAAGGGGCGCGCCGCCTCCAGCTCCTCGTTGGGGAAGCGGATGCGGAAACGGCGCGAATAATTCTCGCGCACCTTGGCGTTGGTGTAGGCGAGCGTGGCGAAATCGCCGTAGCGGGCGACATCCATGCCCCAGATATCGGCGCCGGGATCACCCTCGGTCATCCAGCTCGCCAGTGCGAGACCCACGCCGCCGCCCTGGCTGAAGCCCGCCATCACGCCGCAAGCGACCCAGAAATTGCGCAAGCCCCGCACCGGGCCGATCAGCGGATTGCCGTCGGGCGCGAAGGTGAAGGGGCCGTTGATGACGCGCTTGATGCCGGCGCGGCCGATGGCCGGGAAATGCTCGAAGCCGATCTCGAGCGAAGGGGCGATGCGGTCGAGATCGTTCGGCAGCAAATCCTGGCCGAAATCCCAGGGCGTCACGGTTTCGCTCCAGGGCGCGCCGGCCCGCTCATAGGTGCCCATGAGCATGCCGCCGCGCTCCTGGCGCATATAGATCTCACCTTCGAAATCGATGACGTGCAACTGCTCCTTGGCGCCGGGCTTGATCTCCGGCATGTCCTCGGTGATCAGGTATTGATGTTCCATGGCGAGGATCGGCAGCTCGAGCCCCGCCATGCGTCCGACCTCGCGGGCCCAGAGCCCGCCCGCATTCACCACATGCTCGGCGCGGATATTGCCTTTCTCGGTGATCACCTCCCAGGAGCCGTCGGCATGCGGCACAAGGTCCGTCACGCGCGTCTGGCGGTAGATCTCGGCGCCGCCGATCTGGGCGGATTTCGCATAGGCGTGCGTGACGCCCGAAGGATCGACATGGCCTTCGATCGGATCGTAGAGCGCGCCGACGAAATGGCGCTTATCCATCAACGGCATCAGCTTCTCGGCCTCGTGCATCGACACGAAGTCGAGATGCATGCCGAGATAGCGCCCGCGCGCCTGCGTCATCTTCAGCCAGTCGAGCCGCTCTTGCGTGCCGGCCAGCATCAGGCCGCCGGTGATGTGGACGCCGCAGCTCTGGCCGGAGATCTCCTCGATCTCCTTGTAGAGCCCGATCGTGTATTGCTGCAGCTTCGCGACATTGGGGTCGCCATTGACGGTGTGCATGCCGCCGGCCGCATGCCAGGTCGAGCCGGAGGTGAGCTCGGCCCGTTCGATCAGCACGACATCTTTCCACCCCGCCTTGGTGAGATGGTAGAGCACGCTCACTCCGACCACGCCGCCGCCGATCACCGCAACCTGTGCGTGGCTCTTCATCGTGCCTCGTCTCCGCTACCAAGACCTTCGCCTAAACTCTCCTCGAGACTTGTGGCACAGCCACGCCGCATCTTACAATCGGGCGAGCGGCTGATGCGCCATGGCGCATCAGCCGCTCGCCCGGAGAGACCATGAGAGCCATTTTGTGCCGCGAGCTTGGCGGGTCCGAGAGCCTGGAGCTTGCCGAGATCGCGTCGCCGAGCCCCGGCCCGGGCGAGGTGCTGGTCCGCGTGAAGGCCGTCGGCCTTAATTTCTTCGATACGCTGATGCTCGCCGGCAAATACCAGTTCCGCCCCGAGCTGCCCTTCTCGCCGGGTGCCGAATGCGCCGGCACCGTCGAGGCGCTCGGCGAAGGCGTGTCGGGATGGGAGGTCGGCGACCGGGTCGCATCGTTCCCGGGCTATAATTGCTGCCGCGAAGAGATCGTGGTCCGCGCCGACCGCCTGCTGAAAGTCCCGGACCGCATCAGCGACGAGCAGGCGGCAGGCCTCGTCGTGACTTACGGCACCTCGTTGCACGCCCTCAAGGACAGGGCCCGCCTGCGGCATGGCGAGACGCTCGCGGTGCTGGGTGCGGCGGGCGGCGTCGGGCTCGCCGCTGTCGAGATCGGGCGCGCCATGGGAGCGCGCGTCATTGCTTGCGCCTCCTCGGCCGACAAGCTCGCGCTTGCCAGCCAGCACGGCGCCGAGATGACGCTCGATTACACTGCCGAGGATGTGAAGGAAGGGCTGCGCCGCCTCACCGGCGGGCGCGGCGCCGACGTCATCTATGATCCGGTCGGCGGGGACCTCGCCGAGCCGGCGCTCCGCGCGATCGCCTGGCAGGGACGCTATCTCGTGGTCGGCTTCGCGGCGGGCCCCATCCCGAAGATCCCGCTCAACCTCGCCCTCCTCAAGGGCTGTGATATCCAGGGCGTCTTCTGGGGCTCCTTCATCGAACGCGATCCGGCGGCGCATCGCGCCAATATGGCGCAGATCTTCGCCTGGACCGCGGAGGGCAAGCTGTCGGCCCATGTGCATGCGGTTTTCCCGCTCGAACAGACGACGCAGGCGCTCGGTGTGCTTTCCCGGCGTGAGGCCAAGGGCAAGGTGCTCGTCAAGGTTTGAAATTCCCGGCAACATTAGAGGGCGACGGCATGCAATGGCTGTTCGAGCAGAGCTCCATCGATTGGGTCGAGCTATCGAATCTCTACCGGATCGCGCCTTTGGGCGACAAGAAACCGGAGGCGTTGAAGCTCGCCTTTTCGAACAGCATGTACAAGTGCTTCGTCCTCGATGAGGGCGCCTTGATCGGCGCAGGGCGCGCAGTGGCGGACGGCGTCGACTGCTCGTACCTCTGCGACGTAGCGGTCCATCCCGACTTCCAGGGCCGAGGCCTGGGCCGCGATATCATCCTCGGGCTCAAGGAATTGTCCGCAGGTCACAGGAAAATCATTCTCTACGCCAATCCGGGCAAGGAGGGGTTTTATAAGAAGCTCGGTTTCATGCGCATGCGCACCGCCATGGCCATCTTCAAGGACCGGGAACGGGCGATCGAGAGCGGTCTGGTCGAGGAGAATTGAGAACCAATTTCGCGGGAGCGACGGCTCCACCCCTCAGCTCTCGCCCTTGGCGGCGACGCATTCGACCTCGACCTTGAACTGAGGCTGCGAGAAGCCCTGGACGATTATCAAGGTCGATGCCGGCCTCTATGTCGGCAACCCCGCCGCGCGGAGCGCTTCGGACAAGGGCGCGGCGATAGATGCGTGGATGTCAACAGCGGCGCACATCCCGCTGATGGTATAGCCCGGCTCCAGCTCCAGGACGCGCGCCGCGGCGGCCTTGGCCGCGTCGAGCCGCCCGAGCTTCGCGTGCGTCGCCGCGAGCAGCACGTGCGCATAGCTCCAATTGGGATTTGCCTGGAAAGCCTTGCGCGCGCCCTCCGCTGCCGCTTCGTATTCGCCGCGCTGGAAGCGGCCGAAAGTAATCGCCAAACAGGGGCCGTAGCTCATCGGATCGAACGGACTCAAACGGAGCGCGCGCTCGCCCCATTCAATGCCGCGGTCCGCATCGCCGCCGGTGGCCGTCACGACGCTGCCGAAGCTGTAGGCGAGCGCACATGACGGGCTGAGCGCCAGCGCCGCCTCGAAGGCCTGGCGCGCGGCTTCGCGGTCATGCGCGACGAGGCCCATGGCAAAGCCTCCGAGCGACAGCGCGATGGCGTCGTCGCGCCCATGGGCGATGGCCGCATGGGCGTGGCGGGCCGCGCCGAGGCGGTTCTCCTCGCGCGCGCCACCGCGCACGAAGAGGATTTCGTGACACCAGGCGGCTAGGCCGTGCGCAAACGCGTAGTCGGGCTCCACCTCGAGAGCGCTCTCGAGCAGCGGCAGCGCCTTGGCGGCACTGTCCGGCATCGCCGGATAGACGTGGGGGATTGCACGGAGCACGAGGTCGTAGGCGTCGAGATTGTCCGGGCGCTTTCGCTTGACCCGCTCGATCTCCGCCTGGCGTAGGCTCGGCTCGATGGCGGCCACCACGCTCATCGTGAGTTCGTCCTGGAGCGCGAAGACATCGTCGAGGGTGCGGTCGTAGTGCTCCGCCCAGACGTGCCGGCCGGTTTCCGCCTCGACGACCTGGCCGGTGACGCGCACGCGGCTTGACGCCTTGCGTATGCTCCCCTCGAGGATGTAGCGCACGCCCAGCTCACGCCCGACCTGCGTCACGTCGACGGATTTGCCTTTGTAGGCGAAGCTCGAATTGCGCGCGATGACGAACAGCCACTTGATGCGCGCGAGGCCGGTAATGATGTCCTCGACCATGCCGTCGGCGAAATAGTCCTGTGCGGCGTCGCCGCTCATGTTGGCGAAAGGCAGGACGGCGATCGAGGGTCGGTCGGGAAGCGCGAGCATCGCATGCTCCGGTTTGTCTCGGGTGGCGGTCGTAGGCTCGAGGCGCGTCTCGATGCGATAAACGTGGACCGGCCGCGCGATGTTCTTGACGCTGAACTCGCCCAGGTCGGCGAAGCCGAGGGGAAGTTTCTCGCCGACGTGCTCGCGTACCGTGGCGCTGACGCAGATCTCGCCCGGCTCGGCGAGCGCCTCGAGTCGCGCCGCGACGTTGACGCCGTCGCCGAAAATGTCGCCGTCGTCGACGATCACGTCGCCCACGTTGATGCCGACGCGAAAGCGGATGCGCTGGCTCTCTTCGAGGTTGGCGTTGCGGTCTTTCATTCCCTGCTGCACCACCACTGCGCAGCGCACCGCATCAACGATCGACGCGAACTCGATGAGCAGGCCATCGCCCGTGGTCTTGACGATCCGGCCCTGGTGCTGGGCGATCAGCGGATCGATGAGCTCCTTGCGATGGCTCTTGAGCGCCGCCAGCGTCCCTTCCTCGTCGGCGCCCATGAGGCGCGAATATCCCGCCACATCCGCGGCGAGGATAGCGGCGAGCCGCCGCGCGGTGCGGGACTCTTCGCTCATTCGTTTTCGTCTCCAGCCTGGCCCGACATCCTAGGAGCCGCCAGGGTACATGGCATTGTGCCTTGCTGCTGCGAGCACCGCAACACGCTACATGAGGTTCATCCCTCCGCCTTGGCGGCGACGCATTCGACCTCGACCTTGAAATGCGGCTGCGAGAAGCCCTGGACGATCATCAAGGTCGACGCCGGCGGCGGATCCCCGACATGGCGATCGCGCACCCGCATATAGTCCGCCAAATAGGCGCGCTCGGTGACGAAGGCGTTGAGGCGCACGATATCAGGAAAACCCATGCCGGCCTCCGCCAGGATGGCGCGGATCGCCGCAAAGCAGAGTTCTGCTTGCGCCTCCGCGCTCTCCGGGGTCTTGCCGTCGGCGTCGATGCCGAGCTGGCCGGAGACGAAGACGAGGTTCGATCCCGCAGCGACCTGCATCGCCGGGCTGTAGCGGGCAAGCGGGGTCGCGAGGCCCTTGGGCGATAAGGGGCGGGGACGGGACATGGCTGACCTTGGCTCGAAGCTCGATTGCGGCGCGCCAGCACAGCATGGCATTGCGCCTGCGGCAATCGCCTATTCGCCTGCATCCTCTTCTGCGTCGACGGCCTGCCCCCGAAACCCCATTGCCAGGAGATAGAGCTCGGCCGAATCCGCCCGGCTGGCGGCGGGCTTGATATGCTTGACGCGGGCGAAGTCGCGCTTGAGCGAGGCGAGCAGGCTTGCCTCCGTGCCGCCCTGCAGCACCTTCGCCACGAAGGCCCCGTCCGGCGCCAGGATGTCGCGGGCGAAGGTGGCTGCCTCTTCGGCGAGCCCCATGATGCGCAGATGGTCCGTCCTGCGGTGACCGGTCGTGTTCGCCGCCATGTCGGAGAGCACCACATCGGCCTTGCCGCCCAGCGCTTCGACGATCCATTCCGGCGCTTCGGGCGCCAGGAAATCGAGCTTGGCGAACACCACGCCCGCGAGCGGCTCGATGTCGAGAAGGTCGAGCGCGACGACACGCCCCTGGCCGGTGACAGCTCCCACGCGCTCGGCCGCATATTGCGACCAGCCGCCCGGCGCTGCGCCGAGATCGACGACCTTGGCGCCGCGCCGGAACAGCTTGTGGCGCTCATCGATCTCCTTGAGCTTGTAGACGGCGCGCGAGCGCTGCCCTTCGCGCTTGGCCAGCGCCACATAAGGATCGTTGAGCTGCCGCGTCAGCCATTGGCGCGACGAATGCGTGTTCTTCGAGCTCTTGCGCACGCGCACCGCGAGGCCGCGCGGCGGGGGGCTATCGCCTGTTGTCATAAATCGATGCTTTCATGGTGCTACTCGATAGCACGTTCCGGCCCGGCCGGGGAGAAGGCGGTGCCGTTAGCCATGCCGGCGCAATCGCGTTGACCGGCGATCGCCGAGGCGGATAAGGTATCGTTAACCTTCGGGTGCGGCTTCAGGAGTATTCGATGAGTTTCGGCAAGAGAGGGGGCACTCTTTGCGTGAACGGCATCTCGTGGCGCAGTTCTAAACCGAATTTCATCGAATTGTCATCTTGGTTCTGGTCGAGCGGCTGCGGCCTTTTCCATAGACTTCGAGGCTTCTGGTCGTCGCGCATCGCCTCCGACCATCTATTGTATCCCTTGACTTGCCTGGCGCTTGGTCTGTGCCTGGGTGGCAGCGTCGGCGCCGCGGTCGCGCCCCAGCTTCTGCAGGCCGCCGACGATGTCGGTGTCTATGATGTCGTCCGCCAGAGCGCCGCAATGAGCGCCGCCGCCCAGCGACCGGCTCCCCAGGCGCAGCTGCCAGTCCTGCGGCCTCAATTCAGGGTTCATGTGATGCGCGCCCGGCTGGCGCCGGCCCGGCATCGGGCCGCGCGGGCGCGGGCACCCGCCGAGAGCGAGGCGCCTAACCCCTGCCCCGGTTGCGGGGAGACGCACTACGCCTCGCCGACCGAGGCGATCCTCAACGATCTGACACTGCGCGCCGGCGATACGGTGATGCTGAAGGCTGGTGCCCAGGTATTTCGCGGTGCCAAGCATATGCCGTACACGCAGGACGATTTCGTCGACTTTCGCAGCAGCAGCCTCTTGACCAAGCTGGAACGCCGGCAGATCGACGAAGCGCTTGGGCTCACGCAGAGGTCGCAAGCCTTGCAGGCCTTCGAGACCAGGATCCAGGCCACGCCAGCTTCGCTTGCCGAGCCCAAATCCGGCCAGCGCAAGTCGCAAGCCTTGCGTACTGTTCTGCCGGCCTCCGGGCCCGTGGCGCAAGCCGCGCGTTGACGCATGCGAGCTAAGCCCCGACCACTGGCGACAATGCGTCACACGGCGAGATAGCGCTCCTTGACGATCCTGTCGGTCGCGAGGTCGGCATTGGTGCCGCTCCACACGACATGACCCTTCTCGAGCACCACGTGGCGGTCGGCGATGGTCATCATCGCCTCGAGATTCTTGTCGATCAGGAGAATGGACTGGCCCTCGCGCTTCAATTGCGTGAGCGCGGCCCAGATCTCCTCGCGGGCGAGGGGCGCGAGGCCCTCGGTCGCCTCGTCGAGGATGAGCAGCTTCGGATTGGTCATCAGGGCTCGCCCGATCGCCAGCATCTGCTGCTCGCCGCCCGAGAGCTGCCAGCCGAGATGGCTGCGCCGCTCCTTCAGCCGCGGGAACAGCGCCTGCACCTGAGGCAGCGTCCAGCGCGGCGCGCCGAAGCGGGAAGCGGCGGTCGCCACCAGATTCTCCTCGACCGTCAAGTTCGGGAACACCTGGCGTCCCTCCGGCACGAGGCCGATCCCGGCCTTCGCCATG
This sequence comes from Rhizobiales bacterium GAS188, assembly GCA_900104855.1. Classification (NCBI taxonomy): domain Bacteria; kingdom Pseudomonadati; phylum Pseudomonadota; class Alphaproteobacteria; order Hyphomicrobiales; species Rhizobiales bacterium GAS188. The sequence continues at coordinate 2,415,797 of FNSS01000001.1, read as the reverse complement.
CGGAAGGGCGGCGATCCGGCGAGCTCCTTACCCTCGAAGCTGACGGTCCCGCCGCTCGGCCGCACCAGCCCCATGATGGCTTTGACCGTGGTGGTCTTGCCCATGCCGTTGCGGCCCATCAGTGTCACCACTTCGCCGGTTTGCACCACGAGGTCGACACCGAACAGAACGCGCGCTGACCGGTAGCCGGCCTCGAGCTGTGCCACCGCGAGCATCAGGCGGTCTCGCCGAGATAGGCGGCCCGCACTTGCGCATCGCAGCGCACCGCATCGGGCTCGCCGGTCGCGATCAGGCGGCCATTGACGAGCACGCTGATGCGATCGGCGAGAGCGAACACCGCCTGCATGTCGTGCTCCACGAGCAGGATCGTGTAGCGCTGCTTCAGCTCGAGCAGGATCTCGACGAGGCGGGCGCTGTCCGACACGCCGGCCCCGGCCATCGGCTCGTCGAGCAGGATGAGCTTGGGCTTCAAGGCCAGCGCCACGGCGAGCTCGAGCCCGCGCTGCTCGCCATGCGAGAGCTCGCCCGCCAGGGCGCCGGCACGACCGGCGAGCCCGACCACCGAGAGCGCCTCCATGGCTTCGTGGTTGAGCGCTTGCTCCGAGGCCGCGTCGCCGAAGAAGCTGAAGCTCGAACCCTGCCGCGACTGGACCGCGAGCGCTGCGTTCTCCAGCGCCGTGAAGCGCGGCAGCACGGAGGTGATCTGGAAGGTGCGGGCGAGGCCGCGGCGCGCCCTCGCATGCATGGGCAGATGGGTCACATCCTCGCCGTCGAACAGGATGCGTCCGGCATCGGGAACGAGAGCACCCGAGAGCTGGTGGATCAGGCTGGTCTTGCCGGCCCCGTTCGGCCCGATCACCGCATGCAGCTCGCCGCGCCTGATGTCGAGCGTCACGGCATCGGTGACGCGCAGCGCCCCGAAGCTCTTGGCGAGCCCGTCGAGGCTGAGCAGCGCCTCATCCATGGCGGCGCCCCGTCATGAGGCCCAGCAGGCCGCCGCGCGCGAACAGTGCGACGAGCACCAGGAAGGGGCCGAATATCACCCGCCAATGCTCGGTGAAGCCCGCCAGCAGCTCCTCGGTGAGCACCACCATGAGGGCGCCGAGAATGGCGCCGTCGAGCGAGGCGACGCCGCCGAGCATGACCATGATGATGAGGTCGCCCGATCGCTGCCAGGTCATGAAGGCGGGACTGACGAATTCGGACTGCTCGGCGAGCAGGAACCCGGCAAGCCCCGCCATCATCCCCGACAGCACATAGGCTGCAAGGCGGAACGGGTAGGGATTGAAGCCGATCGCCGCCATGCGGATCTCGTTGTCCTTGGCGCCGCGCAGCACCCGCCCGAAGCGCGAGCGGATGACGGCGCGGGCCAAGAGATAGACGACGAGCAGCAGCGCCAGCACCGCATAGTAGAAGATGTAGGTGCCGCCGAACGTATCCTGGCCGAAGAGCGTGACGCGGTTGGCGAGCGTCAGCCCGTCATCACCGCCATAGGCTTTGAGCGAGTTCGCCACGAAATAGGCCATCTGGCCGAAGGCCAGCGTGATCATGATGAAATGCACGCCGCGCGTCTTCAGCGAGATCGCTCCGGTCACCAGGGCGAACAGACCGCTCGCGGCGAGGGCCACGCCGAGCACCAGGGCCGCATCCTCGATGCCGCTTGCGGTCAGGATGCCGGCCGCATAGGCGCCGATGCCGATGAAGGCGGCATGGCCGAAGCTGACGAGGCCGCCGCAGCCGAGCGCGAGATCGAGCCCGATCGCCGCAATGGCGAAGATCATGCAGCGTGTGACCAGAGCGAGCATGTAGCGCTCCGAGCCAGCGAGGCCGGCGAGCGGAGCGAGCGCCAGGAGGGCGAAGACGAGCACCGGCACGGCAAGCCGCGCCAGATGCGGCGGCAGAAGCCGTTCGGCGGGAGTCGAGACCGTGGCCTCCTGCATGGACTCAGCGCCTCACCGGGAACAGGCCGGCCGGCCTGAAGAACAGCACCGCCGCCATCAGCACATAGGTCAGCATCGAGGCCAGCGCCGGCCCCGCCTGGTTGGCGGCCGAGGACGAGAGCATGGTGCGCAGGATATCGCTGGCGAAGGAGCGGCCGAGCGTATCGACGAGCCCGACCAGCAGGGCCGCGATGAAGGCGCCGCGCACCGAGCCGATGCCGCCGATGACGATGACCACGAAGGCGAGGATCAGGAGATTATCGCCCATATTTGGCTCGACGGCGAGGATCGGCGCCACCATGGCGCCCGCGAACCCGGCCAGCATGGCGCCGAAGCCGAAGATGATCATGAACAGGCGCCCGATATCGACGCCGAGCGCCGAGACCATCGGGGCGTTCGAGGCGCCGGCGCGCACCAGCATGCCGACCCGGGTGTGGTTGACGAGCCCGTAGAGCAGGATGGCGACGCCGATCCCGGCCGCGATGATGGCAAGGCGGTAGACCGGGTAGAGCAGCCCCGGCATCAGCCGGATCGCTCCCGACAGCGTCTCCGGCATCGGCAGGCTCAGCGAGGTCGACCCCCAGATCATTCTCACCCCCTCTTCGAGGAAGAGGATGATGCCGAAGGTGGCGAGCACCTGATCGAGATGGTCGCGCCCGTAGAGATGCCTGAAGATCACGATTTCGAGAAGAAGGCCGAACGCCATGGCAGCGATGAGCGCCAGCACCAGCGCGAGAAGGAAGTTGCCGGTCACGCCGTAGAAGGTGACGGCGAAATAGGCGCCGAGCATATATTGCACGCCATGCGCCAGGTTGATGAAATCCATAACCCCGAACACCAGCGTCAGCCCGGCGGCGATCAGGAAGAGCAACACGCCGAGCTGCAGCCCGTTCAGCGTCTGCACCGCGAGGAGGGCCGTCGACATGAGCGCTAGAGTGCGATCGTTCTGGATTGCAACGGCACGGCCATCTATCTTTTTGTTTTCACGCTTGTTGTTTTCAGGCTTGGATGCGCCCTAGCAGCGCCGCGCCAAGCAGACAATAGGCAAAGATCCGGCGCGGGTGCAATCGCGGAAATGGCGGGCAACTGCCGCGCAACGCGCCCCTCAGAACTCGCCCAAGGCCTCGCGGCGATGGCGGTCGAGCTCGGCGCTGTAGCGGCGCAGCAGATGGGCTTCCGTCAGGAGGCCGACGGTGCGGCGCGTATCGCGCGTGTCGACGACGGCGATCGAATCGGTCTCCAGCCGGTCGAATTGGCGGGCCGCGTCCTTGGCGTTCATCGAGGGCAGCAGCATGTCGTCGCGCTGATAGGCGAGGTCCTCGATCAGCCCGGCCGAGCCCAGCATGTCGAGCTCATGGGAATGCACGGTCGCGACCTCGACGAGGCCCGCATAGCGGCCGGCCTCGTCGGCTGCGATCACCGTCTTCGCCGATCCGAGCGGGAATTTCTCGCGGAAGGCCTCGAAATTCATGTTGTTGCGCACGATCGGTAAGTCGCGGCGCATCAGGCTGTCGACCGTGAGCGAGCGGATCCAGCCGACATCATGGGCGCTGCGGATCGATTCGCCGCGCAGATGGAAGCGCCAGGTGGCGAAGGAATAGCCGAAGGTCTCGCGCGCCGTCAGCGACGCGGCGAGCACGCACAGCATCACCACTCCGGCCATGCCGAAATCGCCGGTCACTTCGAGAGCCAGCACGATCATGGTCAACGGCGCGCCGATGATCGCGGCCGCGAGCCCGCTCATCGCCGCCACGGCGAAGAGCGGGATGGCTTCGGGCGCCGTGATGCCGCCCAGCACCAGGAGGCCGCCATAGAGCTTGCCCAGGATAATGCCGAGGAACAAGGAGGCGAAGAACAGGCCGCCGCGAAACCCCGCCCCGATCGAGACGGCCGAGGCGAGCGACTTCAAGACGACGACGAGCGCCAGGAAGGACAAGGTCTGGTCCGTGCGGATGGCGAGCTGGAGCGCCCCGTGGCCGGCCGACAGCACCTGGATGGTGATCTGTCCCAGGAGCCCGAGGAACAGGCCGCCGATGGTCGGGCGCAGCCAGGCCGGGATCCAGGCCTGGCGCAGCGAGATCTCGACCAGGGTCACGAGCCGCATGATCAAGATGCCGGCGCCGGCGCAGATGACGCCGAGCAGCAGCATCAGCGGATAATGGCTGAGGTCGACGGTCGGCACCGCGATCGCCACCACGAAGGCCGGCTGCCACAGCACATGGGCGACGAGCGTGCCCATGAAGGCCGCGACCGCGACCGGCGCCAGGGTGGCGATGGTGTAGAGGCCGATGATCAACTCGAACGCGTAGGCGGAGGCGGCGAGCGGAGCGTCGAAGGCCGCGGCGATCGCGCCCGCCGCGCCGCAACCGACCAGCGTGCGCAGATCGTTGCGGCGCAGCCCGAAGAACTGGCCGAGCCGCGAGGCGATGCCGGAGCCGATCTGGGTATAGCCGGCTTCCAGTCCGACCGAGGCGCCGAAACCGTTCGAGATCACGTTCTGGATGGCGACGATGAAGCTGTCGGTCAGGGAGAGGCGCCCGCCATGCAGGGCGTTGGCCTCGATCGGGTCGACCGGGATGCGTCCGCGCCAGCGTGAATAGGCATACAGCACCGCGCCGAGCACCGCGCCGCCGACTGCCGGAGCGATCATGGTCGCGAGCGGGGGGACGTTGGTGGCGCCGCTGACGCCCGTATGCGAATTGGCGTGGAAGATCAGGCGGTGCAACACCGTGACGATGTAGGACATGCCGCAGACGAGCACCCCCGCCAGCGTGCCGGCGACGGCTGCAAGCGCTGTAAGCCAGACCTCGCTGGTCCGTACCAGAGCGCGCAGATGCTCGGGCGCACGGCGCAGGCTGACGGGCGCGCGCGAGATCGCGCGGCCTGCTGCGGTGACGCGCGCTTGCAGATTCGAGCGCGCGTTATGGACAGCGTCGAAGTTCATCGCCGTCTAAACATTTGGCCGTCAAAACATATCCGTGGGCCGGGCCGGCTTGACCCACCCTTGAAGCGTCACCCGCTCCTAAGCGGTTTCTCTTATTGGTTACAACGACTTTTATGAACAGCCCGTGACCACCTTGGGGCGCTATTGCGACATGCTTTCCAATTTCTGTGCATGGCGCGCCTTTCGGCTGTGGCCACGCCCCCCTGGTGCGGGGATTGCAGCTTGGGCGCACCGCCATCGCGCCGATCATGCGGCCCGGCTCGATTTGATCCACAGGAGAACGATCCTTGACCATAACGACACAGTCCCAGCTCGAGCAAAGAGCCGGCCCAAGTGCCGATGCAAGATCGACGACCAAGAAGGTGCTGCGGCAGCCCGTCGCCGGCCGGATCGCCTCCGGCAATCCATGGCGCCTGGCCGCGGTCGTGGCGGCGGCCGGGCTCGTCACCTACAGCGCCACCTACGCACTGGCGCGTCACCCTGACCCGGCCGCCATCGAGGGCGAGCTCGCAGGCCTCGGCCGCTCCGTCTATCAACCGCAGAAGGTCGTCTACCATGTCGATTACGAGGCAGGCTGGCGCGGTCACAATTATTACAATCTGGTCGGCGTGCTGGAGAACCACGAGAAGGCGCTCGGCGCCGACAGATTGCAACTCGTGGTGGTCCTGCAGGGCAGCGGCACCGATTTCCTGGCGCTGGCCAAGGCGAAGCCGGCTCTCGCCAAGAAGATCGACGCGCTCAAGAGCCAGGGAGTGCGCTTCCTCATTTGCAAGAACAGCCTGATCAATCGCGGCATCGACCCCTTCACGGAGCTCTACGGCGTCGCCAAGGAGGACATCGTCGCGGCGGCTGTCGCCGAGCTCGTCGCCCTGCAGCAGGAGGGCTATGTCTATCTGCATCTGTGATGATGGCGGCGCTGCTCTCAGGTTGACGTGAGTCGCGCCGTGACCTCGATCTCGACCTTCATCTCGGGCTTGAGGAGGCCTGCGACCACCAGCATGGTGGCGGCCGGCCGGATCGCGCCGAGATGCTTGCCGCAGACGCGCAGCACCGGCTCCTGATATTCGGGGAGGGTCACGTAATAGGTGGCGCGCACCAATGCTTCGAGCGACGAGCCGGCATCGACCAGCACCTTGGCGATGGTGGCGAAGCAATTCTCCGCCTGCGCCGCCACGTCGTCGGGCATCTCCATCCTGGCGTAGTCATAGCCGGTGGTGCCCGCCACGAACACGTATTCGCCGTCGATCACGGCTCGCGAATAGCCATAGCTCGTCTCGAAGGGCGAGCCGGTGGAGATCAGTCGGCGCCCCGCCATGATGTCGTCCTCCGCTGCCGGCCTTCGATGACGCAGCTTGACATGGCCCGCAAGAGAAAGAGGCCGCGGCCGGCGCGGGCCTGGCATGCCGCAGGCGAGACCAGGGTGGCCGATTTGGGTCGCGGCAAAGGATTGCGTTAGCATCGCTCGCGTTAGCATCACTCGGCCGACTCGTGCCGATATCCGCAACGAGGTGAAGGGCAATCCATGCTGATCCATTCGCTGCGCATGAAACTTCGGGGCGAGCTCGAGGCCGCGCCCGAAGAGCGGCGTTTCGGCAGCGGCTGGCTGAGCGGCATCGCGGCGCTGGCCACAGCCATCGCGAGCCTGATCCTGGTCGTCTGCCTGCGCTTCCCGCTTCTCTTCACCATGCCGGAGCTCGCGGCGCTGCGCGACCATGTGCTGTTCAGGCCGGGCCTGCATCTCCTGCTGCTCTTGGCCTATGGGCTCGCCCTCCTCAACCTGGTGCTGCGTCGCAACAAGACGCTCGGCTTCTGCGCGCTCGGCGTGACCATGCTGGCTGGGCTGCTCGGTGGCTCGCGGGCGCAGGCGCTGCCGGGGGAGACGGGCGGGATCTTCTTCGGGCTCGACTTCTTCCTGGTGAACGTCGTCTTCACCGGCTTCCTGTTCGTGCCGCTCGAGCATCTCTTTCCGCGCCGGCAAGGACAGCCCTTGTTCCGCAACGAATGGCGCGAGGATCTGTTCTACTACCTGGTCAGCTCGATGCTGGTTCAGGTGTTGACCTTCCTGTCGCTCGCCCCCTCGCATCTGATCGTCGAGCACACGCAATGGACGGCCTTCCGGGCGGCGGTCGGCTCGCAGCCCTGGCCGCTGCAGCTCATCGAGATCATGTTCCTGACCGATCTCGTGCAATATTGGCTGCATCGCGCCTTCCATCGCGTCCCGGCGTTGTGGCGCTTCCATGCGGTGCATCATTCGGCGCAGTCGATGGACTGGCTCGCCGGAGCCCGCATGCATTTCATCGAGATCATCTGCCTGCGCGGCGTCACCGCCATCCCGATGTTCACCCTGGGCTACGACGCCTCGGCGCTGCAGGCCTATATCCTGATCGTCTACGTCTATTCCTCCTTCATCCATGCCAATCTCGGCTGGAGCTTCGACCGGATCGGGCCTTATCTCGTCACGCCGCGCTTCCATCATTGGCATCACGGCATCGACAAGGAGGCGATCGACGTCAATTTCGCCATCCATTTCCCGCTGCTCGACCGCCTGTTCGGCACTTATCACCAGCCGAAGGGACAATGGCCGTCGGGCTACGGCATCGCCGGCCACCCGGTGCCGCACGGCTATTGGAAGCAGTTCCTCTACCCGTTCCGGCGCGGCGAGGGCGCGACTGGGGACTGACCATTTCGGAAGCGGTGCGTGCACAGGCGATGCTGCGCTGCGTTCGCTGTTAAAAGCAGGCGAATTACAGCAAAGGTAACCGTCGCGGGCTCGATTTTGCTGCACTGCGGCATTGTCCGGGCCGCCGAAAGCGTTGCGGCGAAGATGCCGGACCAACCGCAATCCCGACTCATAAACGACATCCGTGTCACAGCCAAGGCGCCCGAGGGAGGGGGCGCGGATTTCGGCCCGAAGCTGAGCTATCTCTGAGGGCGAGCGCGCGCCTCACCGCTCGAAGACGATGATCTGCCGGCCGTGATAGTTCGTGCGCCGCAGCTCGCGATAGCCGCGGCGCTGCGCGAGCTTGATGGATGCGAGATTGTCGGGTGCGATGATGCAGACGCTGCGGCCCGGCCGCAGATGCGCCGCGCCCCAGGCGAGCGCCGCCTCGACGGCCTCGTCGGCGAATCCCTTGCCATGCGCCCAAGGCGCCAGCACCCAGCCGGTCTCCGGGGTGCCGTCGAGCGAGGGCTCGATCTCGCGCCTGTAGTCGGCGAAGCCAACCTCGCCGACGAAACGGCCGGTCGCCCTCTCGCGAACCACCCAATAGCCATAGCCGAGCAAGACCCAATGGCCCGCATAGCGCAGCACGCGGGTCCAGCTTTCCTCCCGGGTGAAAGGCTTGCCGGTGATATGGCGGGTCACCTCGGCATCCGCCCACATGGCGGCGCTGTCCTCGAAGTCGTCGAGGCGATGGCCGCGCAAGGTCAGGCGCTCGGTGTCGATGGCGGGCGCTGCGAAATGCGAAGGATGATCCATGATGTGGGGCCGCGCTCTCATCGCTCGAAAGCGACGGCCGATGCCGAGGGGGTTGCCGCCGCGCTTCGGCCCTGCCGGATCAGCGCCGAAGTGATGGCCGCGATCAGCGCCGGCAGGCCGATCGCCAGGAAGATCGAGGTATTGGCGAAATGGGCTGCGACCAGCGTGCCGACGACGAGGGGCCCGAGGAAGGAGCCGAAGCGACCCATCCCCATGGCCCAGCCGACGCCGGTCGAGCGGATCGCAGTCGGGTAGTACAAAGCCGCGAGCGCGATCAACCCCGAGCTGCCGCAGCCGAGGAAGAGGCCGAATAAGGCTTCGAGCAAGGTCACCAGGGCGGCCGAGGGGACCGCATAGCCGATCAGGCTGAAGGAGGCGGCGGCGCCGACGAACACGGCAGGCAAGATCGAAGGAGCGCCGAAGCGCGTGACCAGCCAGCCGGCGAGCGAGGTGCCGATCAGGCTTCCGAAATTGAAGCTCGCCATGGCGAAGGCCGCTTGCGCCACCTCGATTCCCTGCGGGCGCAGCAGGCTCGGCACCCAGGCCGAATTGGTCACCAGCATCATGAAGGCGATGAAGAAGCTGATCCACAGGAACGTCGTGCCGATGGCGCGCCCGCTGCCGAACAGCTGCCCGATGGGGACGCCGGTGGCGCGTTCCTCGCCCAGCACGAATTGCCGGTCGGGGCCGATATCGATACCCGGAAACAGACGCGCCAGCAGCGCGGCGATCTTGTGCGGCGAAGCACCGCCGGCGACGAGGAAGCCGATCGATTCGGGCAGCGCCAGCCAGAGCAGCGCGGCGAGCAGGATAGGCGGCACGCCGCCAGCCCAGAAGATCGATTGCCAGCCCCATTCCGGAATGATGCGGGAGGCGACGAGGCCGCCGATCACGCCGCCCAGCGGAAAGCCCGCCCAGAGCAGCGCCACGATCGTCGCCCGCAGGCGCTTCGGCGCATATTCGGAGGTCAGGCTGATGAAGCTCGGCATGGCACCGCCGAGCCCGAGCCCTGTGAGGAAGCGGCAGATGAGAAGCTGGTTGAAGTCACCGACCAGCGCCGTGCAGATCGAGAAGACGCCGAAGCACAAGGTCGAGCCGATCAGCACGCTCTTGCGCCCGATCCGGTCGGCGACCGGGCCGAGCACGAAAGCCCCGATCGCCAGGCCTGCGAGCGCGGCACTGAACACCCAGCCCAGCGCCTGCGGCGGAATGTGCAGTGCAGCCGCCATGAGCGGCGCCGCAAGGCCGATGCCTTGCAGGTCGAGGCCGTCGAGCACGACGACGAGGCCGCACAGCGCGATGATGCCGATTTGCGGCCAGCCCACGGGCCGCGCATCGATCAGCGCGGCGACATCGACGGGGGGAAGCGTCTGCATGGTTCCTTCCCTTCGCGGTCGCGGCGCGTTCCCATATTCGGCGCCGTCATGTTGTCGCGACAGCCCGACCCGGCTGCGCCTGTCCGCAGGATAGGATGCGCGTCTCGCTTCCCGCAACTCGCCAATTGCGGTCGTGCGTCTCAGATTGCAAAATATCACCAGGCCGCGCCGAGCGACCGCCGCCATATTCGAGCTGGGATGCCAACGCAGTGTTGGAGACATTGACAACACCACAGCTGTTGGTATGATCTCCAACATGAAGGCTGGCCTGCTGCTCCGCGAGCGGATCGCCCTGTCGGAGAACGACTCCGTGGAGGTCGTGGTCTGGGCCGTCCCGAAGCCATTGCGGGGAAGCCAACACGGCTTCAAATACAGATTGGCCCTGGTGTCGGAAGGTCAGTGTGTCTTGCGTTACGATAACGAGGCGGGGAAGGGGGATCACAAGCACTTCGCCGAGCGCGAGGTGCCGTACACCTTTACCGACCTGGACAGGTTGCAGACGGATTTTTGGGCGGACGTGCAAAGATGGAGGGCAAGGCGATGAAGACCGTGACCATCACCGTGTCGTCGATCGAGGACACGAAGGGACGCCTGGCCGCTGCCTTCCGAGGCCGGAAGCAGGGTGAGCATATCAGCTTCGCATCGGTCGAGCTTCTCTGGAAGGTCATGGCGCCCAAGCGCTGGGAACTCCTCAAGGCGATGACTGGCCAAGGCGCCATGCCGATCCGCGAGGCGGCGCGCCGAGTGGGGCGGGACGTGAAGGCCGTGCACGGGGACATCCACGCCCTGCTGAAGGCCGGTGTCATCGACAAGACCGAGGATGGCCGCGTCGAGTTCCCCTATGATGCCGTGCATGTCGATTTCAGGCTCGAGGCTGCCTGACGCTCCCCCTACGCCGACGGCTCCGGCGGGTTCAAGCTGCTCCTGATCATCTCCACCAGCTCATAGCGGGCGACGTCATAGGCGATGTTGATGGCGCTCGCGAAGCCGAAGCCGTCCGTGTGTCCATGGCTCTTCACGACGGCGCCGTTCAGGCCGAGGAAGACGCCGCCATTGAATTTGCGCGGGTCGGCCTTGCCTCTCAACTCCTCGAGGGCCTGGCGGGCGAAGAGGTAGCCGATCCGTCGCATCAAAGTGCGGCTCATGGCTCCGCGCAGATAGCTCAGCGCCTGCTTCGCCGTGCCCTCGGCGGTCTTGAGAACCACATTGCCGACAAAACCCTCCGTCACGATGACATCGACCGCGCCAAGGCCGACATCATCGCCTTCGATGAGGCCGGCATAGACGAGATCGGTGCGGTTCGCGTCGCGCAGCATGCGGCCTGCCTCGCGGATGGGTTCGAGCCCTTTCATCTCTTCCGTGCCCATGTTGAGGATGCCGACCAGAGGCTTGTCCACATCGAAGACGACGCGGGCCATGGCGGCTCCCATCACGGCGAGATCGAATAGCCGCTTGGCGTCGGCGCCGATGCTCGCGCCGACATCGAGCACGATGCTTTCGCTGCGCGCATTGGGCCAGCTCACGGCCAGCGCCGGCCGGTCGACGCCCGTCATCAGGCGCAGGCAGAACGCCGCCATCGCCATCAGCGCCCCGGTATTGCCCGCCGAGACCGCAACATCGGCCTCGTGCTTTTTCACGGCCTCGATGGCACGCCACATCGACGACTTCCAGCGCCCGGCGCGCAACGCTTGGCTCGGCTTGTCATCCATCTTCACCGCGACATCGGTGTGGTGGAAGGTCGAGGATTCGCTCACCTCCGGGAAGCGCTCCAGAAGCGGCTTGATCTCGGGCTCGCGTCCGAACAACAGATAGCGGATGTCGGGGCGTTGCCTGCGGGCGATCGAAGCTCCGCTCAGCAATTCCTCGTAAGGCGTGTCGCTGCCCATCAGGTCGAGCGCAATGCGGACGGTCTGCAACATGCTCAGGCCCGCGCCGATCTCTCGCCTCGCTTGAACCGGCCGAGGCGAAACGGGTTTGGATCGACCGTGGGCGTCGCTTCCGTCGCGAGCTCGGCGGCGAGCTTGCCGGATCCCGGCCCGATGCCGAAGCCATGGCCCGAAAAGCCGGTGGCGATCACCAGGCCCGGCAACTGCGCGACCTTGGAGATCACCGGCACGGCGTCGGGCGTCACATCGATCAGCCCGCCCCAGGCCTCCTTGATCGCCATGTCGCGGAAGAAGGGGAAGGTGGTCGCGATCTTGTTCCTGGCCTCGTCGAGCTGGGGCTGGTCCGGCGCCGGATCGAGCACGCGCACCGCCTCGAAGGGCGAAGCGGCGTCGAGTTGCCAGCGCCGCGGCATGCGCCATTCCTCGAGGAAGCGTCCGAAGGGGCGTAAGAGCAGCTCATCCCATCCCTTGATCAGCGACGGGAGGAAGTCGAAGAACAGGCGAAAGGAATCGGGCGTGATATGCGCGATGCTGGCATTGCGGCGGGCCACCGTGTAGCCGCCGTCGAGCCGCTTGCGGAAGGCGAAATCCGGCCCGCCGACTGTGACCTCGGGCCCGCCCTCCATGGGCTGCGTGGCGAACACCGAGCTCAGCATCTTCAGCTGCGGCAGGTCGATGCCCTCATTGCCGCAGAACAGCCGCGACCAGGCGCCACCCGCGAGGATCACCGTCTCGCAAGCGATCCGCCCCTTCTCGGTGACGACGCCCGCGACCCGGCCGGCGGCGAGATCGAGCCCGCGCACGGCGCAACCCTCGAGGATCCGGGCGCCGAAGCGCCGCGCCGCGGCGGCGATCGCGGCGGAAGCCTTCTGCGGCTCGGCCCGGCCGTCGGTCGGGGTGATCAGGGCGCCGGCGAATTGGCGCGTGGCGCTGGGCAGGATGCCGGCAAGCTCGCTCGGGCTCACCACTTGCGAGGTGATCTGGTAGCGGTTCGCCTCGTCCAGCCAGGCCCGTTGCGCCGCCATCTCCTTCTCGGTGTCGCACAAATAAAGGATGCCGCAGCGGCGATACCCCGTCTCGGCCTCGCAGAGCGTGTTCATCTCGCCCCACAGGCGCTGGCTCTCGAGGCTGAGCGGGATCTCGGCGAGATCGCGTCCCATGGCGCGCACCCAGCCCCAATTGCGCCCCGATTGCTCGCAGCCGATCCGGCCCTTCTCGCACAGCACCACATCGACGCCCTTGCGGGCGAGGTGAAGCGCCGCGCTGACGCCGATGATGCCGCCCCCGATCACCACCACGGCGGCACGTTGCGGCAAGACCGCGTCGGTCGCGATCGTATCGAGGGAGGGCATCATGAGGTCGCTTCCACGGCTTGTCGCAACGGTCCGCAAGTGTGGCGCATTTGACCGTCGGTTCAAACCGCGAATTTGACGTTGGGCGCTAACCTTCTCCCGCCCTTTCGCGGGAGAAGGTGCCGAGGCGGATGAGGGGCGCAAGGCCTTTACTTCAAGATCTGGCGCTTCACCGGCGTCCCTCATCCGCCCTCACTACGTTCGGGCACCTTCTCCCGCCTCAAATGGCGGGAGAAGGGAAGTCGCCCCCGCACGAATAGCTCAACTGCGCCACAGCTCTCTTGTCGCGCCGGGCGCGGCGGCCTATCGGAAGATCCCATGTCGACAAGCTCTCTCTCCCGCCGCCCCATGGACCTCGATACGAAGGACCTTGATACGAAGGATCTGGACGCGAAGCCCGAGCATCGTCCGCTCCGGGGCCGCGTGGTGATTGCCACGCATAATCCGGGCAAGCTCGCCGAAATGCGTGAATTGCTTGCGCCTTTCGGCATCGAGGCGGTTTCGGCCGGCGAGCTCGGCCTCCCGGTGCCGGCCGAAACCGGCCATATGTTCTGCGAGAACGCGGCCATCAAGGCGCATGCGGCCGCCAAGGCGACCGGCCTGCCCGCGATCTCCGATGATTCTGGAGTGTGCGTCGACGCCCTCGATGGGGCGCCCGGGCTGTTTTCGGCCGATTGGGCCGTAAACAAGGATTTCCGCCCGGCGATGGAGCGCGTCGAATACGAGCTGCGGCGGCGCGGTGCCTGTGCCTCCGAGCGCCGCCGCGCCCATTTCGTTTCCGCCCTGGTGATCGCCTGGCCCGACGGCCATGAGGAGCTGTTCGAGGGCCGGGTGCATGGCGAGATCGTCTGGCCGCCGCGCGGCGACCAGGGATTCGGCTATGATCCGATGTTCCAGCCCGAGGGGCATCGGCGCAGCTTCGGTGAGATGCCGGCGGAGGAGAAGCACGGCATCGACTGGACGACCGAGCATGACGGTGCTCTGTCGCATCGGGCGCGGGCCTTCCGCAAGCTGGCGCAAGCCTGTCTGTCGCGCATATGAGCATGGCCGAAACCACGAGGAATGTCCGTCCGCCGGCGCATGCCACGCAGGATGCGGGCTTCGGTGTCTATGTGCATTGGCCGTTCTGCCTCGCCAAATGCCCCTATTGCGATTTCAACAGCCATGTCCGGCACGCTCCGCCCGACCAGGCGCGCTTCGTCAAGGCGTTCCAGGCCGAATTGGCGCATATGCAGGAGATCGCGCCAGGACGCATGGTGACCAGCATCTTCTTCGGTGGAGGCACGCCGTCGCTGATGGAGCCGGGCACGGTCGGCGCCATCCTCGATGCGATTGCGCAGAACTGGTCGGTCGATCGCGATGTCGAGGTGACGCTCGAGGCCAATCCGACGAGCGTCGAAGCCGGGCGCTTCCGCGGCTATCGGGAAGCCGGCGTGAACCGCGTCTCGCTCGGGGTGCAGGCCTTGAACGACGCCGATCTGAAGGCGCTGGGGCGGATGCATACGGTCGAGGAGGCAATGCGCGCCGTCGGTGTCGCGACCTCGCTGTTCGAGCGCAGCTCCTTCGATCTGATCTATGCGCGCCCGGGACAGTCGCCCGAGGCCTGGCGGGCCGAGCTCGAGGAGGCGATCGCGCGCGCCGGCGAGCATATGTCGCTCTACCAGCTCACCTTCGAGCCGGACACGCCCTTCGAGGCGCTGCGGCGTGCCGGCAAGCTGCAGCCGCCGCCCCCCGAGGAGGCGCGCATCCTCTACGAGATCACCCAGGAGCTGTGCAGCTTGCGCGGCCTTCCCGCTTATGAGGTGTCGAACCATGCGCGGCCGGGCCAGGAATGCCGCCACAACCTCACTTATTGGCGCTATGGCGAATATGCAGGCGTCGGGCCGGGCGCGCATGGGCGGCTCGTCGCGCCGCGCGGCCGGCTCGCTTTGTCGACCGAGCGCGCGCCCGAGAGTTGGGTCGAGCGCGCGCTCGCCCAAGGGCATGGCGTCGTCGACCGCAATGTGCTGTTGCCCGCCGATGAGGGCGACGAGTTCCTGCTGATGGGGCTTCGCCTCGGCGAGGGCATCGATCCGCAGCGTTTCGCGGCGCTCGCCGGTCGCGAGCTTGCGCCTGAGCGCATCGAGTTGCTCACCTCGCTCGGACTGGTCGAGGCGAGCGAGGGGCGCCTGCGGGTGACGCAAGAAGGCTTCCTCGTCCTCGACGCGGTCGTTGCCGATCTCGCAGCCTGAAGGACCAGACTCGGCCGAGGCCGAAGGAACGACGATGACAGGAATGGACGGCCCCTCGGACACGCATTTCGGCTCCTCGACCGTCAGGCTCGAGGAGAAGCAAGGGCTCGTGGACGATGTCTTCCGCCAGGTGGCGCGGCGCTACGACCTCATGAACGATCTGATGTCGCTTGGCGTGCACCGGGCCTGGAAGAACGAGTTCGTCACCATGCTGAACCCGCGCTCTCCTTGCGCCGTCATCGATGTCGCGGGCGGCACGGGCGACATTGCCTTGCGTATCGCCGCGGCCGGCGGGCCGCGCACCCATGTCACGGTCTGCGACATCAACGCCGAGATGCTGGCGGTCGGGCGCGAACGAGCCGGACCGCACATGCAGGGCCATCTCGCCTTCGCGCAAGGCAATGCCGAGGCGCTGCCCTTCGCGGCGCGTTCCTTCGATGCCTATACGATCGCCTTCGGCATCCGCAACGTGCCGGCGATCGACAAGGCGCTTGCCGAGGCCTTTCGCGTGCTCAAGCTGGGGGGACGCTTCCTATGCCTCGAATTCTCCGCCGTCGACATGCCGGGGCTCGATACGCTCTACAAGGCCTATTCGTCCGTGGTGATACCGGCGCTCGGCCGGATCGTCGCCGGAGATGCCGCGCCCTATCGCTATCTGGTCGAGAGCATCGAGCGCTTTCCGCGCCCGGTCCTGTTCGCGCGGATGATCGAGGAGGCGGGCTTCCGGCGCGTCACGCATCGCCCGCTGTCGGGGAATATCGCGGCGATCCACTCGGCCTGGAAACTGTAAGCATCTTGGAATCGCCGTGCTGACCGCTCCCTTCCATCTCGCCCGCCTGGCGCGCGTCGGCTTCGTGCTGGCGCGCGAAGGGGCGTTCGGCCTCGTCGACCAATCCGCCTTGCCGGCTTCGCTGCGTCTCGGCGTCAGGCTGGCGCGCCTCCTCGAGCGGCGCGGCGGCGATCCGGGCATGGGCCTCGCCCAGGCAATGACCCGGCTCGGCCCGTCCTATGTCAAGTTTGGACAGTTCCTGGCGACGCGGCCCGACATCGTCGGCATCAAGGTGGCGGACGGCCTCGAAGCGCTGCAGGACCGCATGTCGCCATTCCCGCGCGCCCAGGCGGCCGCCATGATCGCGGCGGCGCTCGACAAGCCGCTGGCGAGCCTGTTCTCCGATCTCGGCGAGCCGGTCGCGGCGGCCTCGATCGCGCAAGTGCACAAGGCGCGCCTGTCGGCCGACGCCGAGGCGCACGATGTCGACGTCGCCGTCAAGGTGCTGCGGCCCGGCATCGAGGTGCGCTTCATGCGCGACCTTGCCGATATGCGCTTCGGCGCGCGCTTGATCGAGCGCATCGCCCCCTCGATGCGCCGGCTGCGCCCCTCCGCCGTGGTCGAGACGCTGGCGCGCTCGGTCTCGATCGAGATGGATCTGCGGCTCGAGGCGGCCGCCCTCTCCGAGATGGCCGAGAACTCCAAGGAGGATACGGATTTCCGCATCCCGAGCGTCCATTGGGAGCGCACCGCCAAGGAGGTGCTGACGCTCGAATGGATCGACGGCGTGCCGCTCTCCCATATCGCCGAGATCGAGGCGGCCGGCCATGACCGGCAGATTCTGGCGCGCATCGTCATCCAATCCTTCCTGCGGCATGCGCTGCGCGACGGCTTCTTCCACGCCGACATGCATCAAGGGAATCTGTTCGTCGATACGCAGGGCCGCCTGGTCGCGGTCGATTTCGGCATCATGGGCAGGCTCGGCGAGAAGGAACGCCGCTTCCTCGCCGAGATCCTCTACGGCTTCATCACGCGCGACTACCGGCGTGTCGCCGAGGTGCATTTCGAGGCGGGCTATGTGCCGCACACCCATGCGATCGGTGATTTCGCCCAGGCCATCCGCGCCATCGGCGAGCCCATCCACCAGCGCCGCGCCGATCAGATCTCGATGGCCAAGCTGTTGTCGCTGCTCTTCGAGGTGACGGCCCTGTTCGACATGACGACCCGCACCGAGCTCGTGATGCTGCAAAAGACCATGGTGGTGGTCGAAGGCGTGGGCCGCATGCTCGATCCGAAGCTCGACATGTGGGCGACGGCCGATCCCGTGGTGCGCCAATGGATCACCCGTCATCTCGGGCCGGCGGGCCGGCTCGAGCAGGCGGCGGCCGGATTCGGCGCCTTCGTGTCGGCGGCCGGCAAATTGCCGGACCTCGTGACCCGGGCCGAGCGTCTTTTGGCGCGCTTCGATGCGCCCGAGCAGGCGGGCCGGAATTCGGGCGGCGGCATGCGGCTCGACGAAGCCTCGATCGAGGCCATCGGCCGCGCCGAGGCGCGAGGAGCTCGCTGGAGAACGCTGGCGCTCTGGGCGATCGTCGTGCTGGCGGCGATCTATGTGTTGAGGTGAGGGGCGAGACTGGGACCGCGACCGTCCCGGTCGCCCTTCTTCCCGGCGTGCCGGCCTCGACGTTCGCAAGAGCGGGCGAGGACGCCCGCGGTCCCAGGGCGCTCCCCCATGAGTCGGTCGCTGGTCGGAGAAAAGGACTGCTCCAGCCCCGCCTCGACAGCACGGCCTTTGCCTCGCCGACGAACCATTCGCTGCCCTTCTTGACGCTGCCGAGCCGCTACCATACAAGTTTGCGACCTTGTCTGTCAGCGAGTTGTCGGACAACCGAGGCTCGACAGATTGCAAGGTGAGCGCATCGAGATCGTGCGTCTCAATTCGCAAATCCTGAAACTGCTTCGGGCACGGAAACCGGCCGAACATGCAAGACAATGCTGCGAGGAAACGTCGGCTGGCGCTGGTCGGCACCGGCTTTCGAGGCACGGGGATGTGGGGCATCAACGTCGCCAAAGGCTATGGCGAGTTCGTGGAGATCGCCGGCCTCTGCGACACGAACTGGCTGCGCGCCGATCGCGCCCGCTCCCTGATCGGTCTCGGCAACACGCCGATCTATTCCGACATCGACACCTTGCTGGCCGAGGTCAAGCCGGACACCGTGATGGTCTGCACGCCCGACGCCAACCATGACGAGATGATCGTCAAGGCGCTCGAGGCCGGATCCGACGTGATCACCGAGAAGCCCATGACCACGACCGCCGAGAAGGTGCGGCGCATCCTCGATGCCGAGGCGCGTACCGGGCGCAAGGTCGCCGTGACCTTCAATTACCGCTTCTCTCCGACCGCGCGCCGCTTGAAGGAGCTCTTGCTCTCGGGCGTGATCGGCGAGGTCACGGCCATGGACTTCCATTGGTATCTCGATACCAAGCACGGCGCCGATTATTTTCGCCGCTGGCACGCCTATGAGAAGAATTCCGGCAGCCTGTTCGTGCACAAGGCCACACATCATTTCGATCTGATGAACTGGTATCTGGCCTCGGATCCCGAAGAGGTCTTCGCTCATGGCAGCTTGCGCAATTACGGCGCGGCCGGCGCTTTTCGCGGAGAAAGATGCCGCGGCTGCGCGCATGCGACCGAGTGCCCCTATTACTTCGATCTGAGCAAGGATGCCTTCCTCGAGACGCTCTACGAAGAGCCTTCGCGCGAGGACGGCTATCTGCGCGATGCCTGCGTGTTCCGGACCGATATCGACATCCCGGACACCATGTCGGCGCTGATCCGCTACGCCAATGGCGCGCAAGTCACCTATTCGGTGAACACCTATATGCCGATCGAAGGCTATTTCATCGCCTTCAACGGAACGCTCGGCCGCATCGAGATCCGGCAATATGAAAAGCAGCCCTGGGAAACGCCGTCTTCCGACGACATCCTGCTCATCCGCAATTTCGGCAAGGGCGTCGAGCACATCATCGTGCCGCATGAGCCCGGCACGCATTTCGGCGGCGACCCGAAGATGCAGGATATGTTCTTCAAGCCGGGCATGGCCGATCCGCTCGGCCAGCGCGCGGGCGCTCGCGCCGGGGCCATGTCGGTTTTGTGCGGCATCGCGGCGCTGCAGAGCGTCAAGACCAACCTGCCGGTCTCGATTGCGAGCCTGCTACAACCTGATGCCGCGGGTGTGGAAACGCGCCGGCCAAGCTTCGCGGCGGAGTAGACTTACCTCTGCGGATTGGGGTCACCCGGATCACACCATGGGAGCCGGCGCGACTTCATTCCCTGCCAGCGCACCACCGGCAAGAGCCTGGTCCGATCGAATCCGACCAGGCCCCGGAGAGTTCAAGCTTCGATGCGCTTGGCCACTTCCTGGCGCAGCTTGACGAGATCGGCCGCGAAGACGCGGATGCCCTCGGAGAGCTTCTCGGTCGCCATGGCGTCCTCGTTCAGGGCCCAGCGGAAGGAGCGCTCATTGACCGAGATGCGGCCGATGCGCTGGCGCGCCGCCTGCTCGGGCACGAGCTCGCGCTTGAGCCCGCCCATGTCCTTGGAGAGCCCGTCGAGCAGCGAGGGGGAGATGGTGAGCGCGTCGCAGCCGGCGAGCGCCTCGACCTGCCCGACATTGCGGAAGGAGGCGCCCATAACGGTCGTCTTATGGCCATGCCGCCTGGCATAGGCGTAGATGCGTTTGACTGACAGGACGCCGGGGTCATCGGCGGCCTTGAAGTCGTGGCCGTCATGCTTGACGTACCAGTCATAGATGCGCCCGACGAAGGGCGAAACCAGGGTCACGCCCGCCTTGAAGCAGGCCACCGCCTGGATCAGGCTGAAGAGCAGCGTCAGATTGCAGTGGATGCCCTCCTTCTCGAGGATGGTCGCGGCCTTCACGCCTTCCCAGGTCGAGGCGAGCTTGATCAGGATCTTCTCCTTGTCGATGCCGCGCTGCTGGTAAGCCGCGATGATCTCATGGGCGCGCGCCAGCGAGGCTTTCACGTCGAAGGAGAGATCGGCGTCCACTTCGGTCGAGACCCGGCCCGGCACGATGCGGGCGAGCTCCGCGCCGATCTCGATGGGCAGGCGGCTTGCCACCTGACTGACCACGGCGTCGCGCTTGCCGCCCTGCTGCTTGCCCCAGGCGACCGCGTCCTTGAAGATATGGTCATAGGCCGGCAGCTCCATCGCCTTGAGCACCAGCGACGGGTTGGTGGTGCAGTCGACGGGCTTGTAGGTCTTGATGGCCTCGATGTCGCCGGTATCGGCGACGACCTTGGTCATCGATTTGAGCTGATCGAGCTTCGAATGGGCGGTTTCGGCGGCTGGCGACGCCTTGTGCAAGATCTCGACGTTCATGATGGCTCCTTTTCGGCGATGACTGTGGGCCCGAGCCGGGCCCGGTGCAAGTTCCTGTTCCCGGACAGGTTCCCGGGCGAGTTCTCGAGATCGCGGCCTTCCCTTGCCGCCGCATCCCGCCTATTTGGCGCCATATGCGCCCGACCGATCTCTTGACCTCGACGCCTGGCGGGCTGTTTTCGCCCCTTGGCGGCTTTTTCATCGATCCGACGCGGCCGGTCGAGCGCGCGTTGATCACCCATGGCCATTCCGATCACGCAAGGCCTGGCCACGGCGCCGTCATGGCAACACGCGAAACGCTCGAAATCATGGCGGTGCGCTGCGGCGAAGGATTTGCGGGCACGACGCAGGCGGCAAGCCTCGGTGAGCATCATGTGATCAACGGCGTGAGCGTCACCTTCGTTCCAGCCGGCCATGTTCTGGGCTCGGCTCAGATCGTGGTCGAGGCGCAGGGGCTGCGCATCGTCGCTTCGGGCGACTATAAGCGCGCCCACGACCCGACCTGCGCGCCCTTCGAGGTCGTGCCTTGCGACGTTTTCATCACCGAGGCGACTTTCGGCCTGCCGGTCTTCCGGCATCCCGATGCCGCAGCCGAAGTGGAGAAACTGCTGGCGAGCCTGCGTCTGTTCCCGCAACGTGCCCATCTCGTGGGCGTCTATGCGCTCGGCAAGGCGCAGCGTGTGATCGCGCATCTGCGCGAGGCGGGCTATCGGCGGCCGATCCATGTGCATGGCGCTCTCGAGCGGCTATGCGCCCTCTACGAGGCGCAAGGCGTGCGCCTCGGCGAGATCCGCAAGGTGCCGCTGGGGCGGGCGCGCGGTGCCGACCCGGCCTTCGCGGGCGAGATCATCCTGTGCCCGCCGGGCCAGATCCAGGACCTGTGGACGCGCCGCTTCCCCGATCCGCTGACCTCCTTCGCTTCGGGCTGGATGCGGGTCAGGGCGCGGGCCCGCCAGCGCGGCGTCGAATTGCCGCTGGTCATCTCCGATCATTGCGATTGGGACGGCCTCACCGCGACCATAAGCGAGACGGGGGCGGGCGAAGTCTGGGTGACGCATGGCGAGGAGGATGCGCTGGTGCATTGGTGCGGCACGATCGGCATCAAGGCGCAGCCGCTGCACCTCGTCGGCTATGGCGATGACGACGAAGAACCGCCTGTCCGCGTGGAGCCCGATCCCCTCAGCGCGCCGCCGTCACCAGACGCAGGCCCAGAAGGATCATGATGCCGCCGGCGACGCGATCGATCACCCGCTTCCAGCGCTCGAAGGCGCGCGCCGCCGGGCCGCTCGAGATGAACAGCGCCAAGGTCACGTACCAGATCGAGCCGAGCGAGGGCAGCAGCAGGATGGCGACGACGAGCAGCGGGCCCGGCAGCGACACCGCGCCGGTCGCCGTGAAGATGGAGGCGTAATAAGCGATCGATTTCGGGTTGGTCGCATTGGTGAAGAGGCCGGTGGCGAAGCTCTGCACCAAGCCGCCTTTGCGCGAGCCCTCAGCGGCTGCCGGCGCTTCGGGGCGCAGCGAGGCGCGGATCATGCCGAAGCCGAGCCAGATCAGATAGACGTCGCAGGTCAGGCGCAGCAGGAACTCGATGCGCGGTGCCGCAGCCAGCATGCCGGCAAGCCCCAATATGCCGGCGGCCGTATAGAGCGCGCCCACCGGCCAGAAGCTCGCCGCGACCGCAAGCGCGCGGCTGCGCGAGCGCGTCGCCGTGCGCAGCACCAGCAGCGTATTGGCGCCGGGCGTCGCCACGACGATCAGATGCGCGACGGCCAGGAGGCCGAGGGTCTGCAGGGGTGTCATGTCGCGCTCCTATCGGCTGGTGGGCTCGGGAAATCTGACGCATTTCGGCGCCGTCTCCAAGCCCGTGGATCGGCGCGTTGGGACCGCGGGCGTCCCGCCCGCCCTTGAGACGGTTTGGCTGGCGCGCCGCTGCGAAGGAAGGGCGACCGAGACGGTCGCGGTCCCAGGGCCGTGGCTACGACGCGGCCGCGTTGCCGTCGCTGTTCTCTTCGGGCGCGTCGATGACGAGGCCGGAGCCGGGATCGATCCAAACCAGCCGGTCATGCACGGCCTTGACGCCCGGCGTATTCTCGACCGCGACCTTCAGCGCCAGGCGCTGGCGCGCATCGAAGATGGTGCCGGTGAGATCGACCGCGCCATCCTTGACCTCGACGCCGATGCAGCTCGACGGCGCCCAGCCTTCGCTCGCGAGCTCGGCGAGGATGCGCTCCTTGATGGCGCCGTCATCCATGCTCTCCTCGCGCTTGCGGCTCGCCGCCACGAGCGCGCGCAGCAGATCGGAGCGCGTCACCATGCCGACGAGCTCGTCGCCGCGCATCACCGGCACGCGCTTGATGGCATGCTTCTCGAGCAGAGCGACGAGATCGGACAGCGAGGTGTCCTCAGAGACCGCGATCACCTCCTCGGTCATCACGCCGCGCACGAAGCGCGCATGGCTCTTGGTGTAGTCATGGGCGGCGCGGCCGGGGCCGAGGATGAAGGCGATGAAGCGCGAGCGGTGCTTCTCGGTGCCGAGCTCGGAGCGGCGCACGAAATCGCCTTCGCTCAGGATGCCGACGAGCTTGCCGGCCTCGTCGAGCACCGGCAGCCCGCTGAGATGATGGGCGAGCATCAGCTCGATGGCGTCGCGGGTGCGCGTTGCCGGCGTCACCGAGATCACGTGCGTGGTCATCACGTCGCGCGCCTGCATTGGGCCCTCCAGGAGCGAGTAGCGAGTAGCGAGTAGTGAGTAGTGAGTAGTGAAATTTTACGTCATCGAGACTGCTAGAAAACAAAAGCCCTCTTTCTATTCGCCACTCGCCACTCGCCACTCACTATTCACTATTCACTATTCACTATTCACTACTCACCATTCACGACTCTCAATGATAGGGATCAGCCGCATCGCGCAGCCCGTCGCCGACGAAGTTGAAGGCGAGAATGACGACGATCACCGGCACCATGGGCGCCAGCAGCCAGGGATAGAGATTGACCGAGGCGAGGTTCTGCGCGTCGTTGAGCAGCACGCCCCAGCTGACGATCGGGGGCCGCAGGCCGAGCCCGAGAAAGGACAGCGCCGTCTCGCCGAGGATCATCGAGGGGATCGACAAGGTCGCCGACGCGATCAGATGGCTCATGAAGTTCGGAATCAGATGGCGCGCGATGATGCGCCGGCGCGAGGCGCCCATCAGCTCGGCCGCCTTGACGAAATCCTCCTCGCGTAACGCCAGGAGCTTGGAGCGCACGGCGCGCGCCAGGCCCGGCCAGTCGAGCAGCCCGAGGATGACGGTGATGCCGAGGAAGACGAGGATCGGGCTGAGATTGGCGGGCAACGCCGCCGAGAGGGCGAGCCAGAGCGGCAATTCCGGCAGCGAACGCAAGATCTCGATGAGGCGCTGCACGACGGCATCGGTCCAGCCGCCGAGATAGCCCGCAAGGCCTCCGAGCGTCAGGCCGATCATGAAGGACACCACGATGCCTGCAAGGCCGACGGTGAGCGAAATGCGCGCCCCATAGACGATGCGCGAGAACAGGTCACGCCCGAGCTTGTCGGTGCCGAGGAGGAACAGGGTGCCGTCGGAGGGTGGGCAGAACAGGTGGAAATCGGCCGCGATGAGGCCGAACAGCCGATAGGGCGAGCTGCGGCACAGGAAGCGTATCGGCTGGGGCCGCGACTTGTGGCTGGTATAGTCGCGCGTGAAGGTCTCGGGATTGAAGCGGAAGCGCTCCGGATAGACGAAGGGGCCCTTGAACTGGCCTTCATGGAAGAAATGGACGCGCTGGGGCGGCGCGTAGAGGTGATTGGCGCGCCGCTCGGCCGGCGGATAGGGCGCGATCACCTCGGCGAAGGGCACCGTCAGATAGGTGAGGAGCAAGACGACGGCCGCCAGCACCGCCGCCTTGTTGCGCTTGAACTTGCGCCAGGTGAGGGCGAGCGAGGAGGCGCGCGCCAGCGCGCTTTCGCCGCTGCGGCCGAGCGCCTCGGGATCGAAAGGCGCGTCCGAGACGAAGCGCTCCTCGAGCGCCGGAGGCAGGACGGCGGGATTGCCCGACATGTCGTTCATGGTGCGATCTTCATGGCGCGATCTTCATGCGGCGCGCCCGGCGAAGCGAATGCGTGGATCGAGCGCCGCAAGCGCGAGATCGGAGATCAGCATGCCGACGACCGTCAGGGCGGCGACGAACATCAAGATGAAGCCCGCGAGATATTGATCCTGCACGCGCAGCGCCTGCAGCAGGATCGGCCCGACCGTCGGCAGGTTCAGCACCAGCGACACCAGCACCGATCCCGAGATGAGATGCGGCAGGATATTGCCGATATCGGCGATGAAGGGATTGAGCGACATGCGGAACGGGTATTTGAGCAGCAGCCGGCCTTCGGAAAGGCCCTTGGCGCGGGCCGTGACCACATATTGCTTCTGCAGCTCGTCGAGCAGGTTCGCCCGCATGCGCCGGATCATGGCGGCCGTGGAGGCGAGCCCGATGACGATGGTCGGCACGATGAGATGAGAACCGATCGAGCGCATCTTGCCCATGCTCCAGGCCTGGTCCGCATAGGCCGGATCCATCAGCCCGCCGATCGAGATGCCGAACCAGCGATTGAGATAGAACAGCAGCACGAGGGCGAGCAGGAAGCTCGGCGTCGCAAGCCCGATATAGCCGATGAAGGTGACGAGATAGTCGCCGATCGAATATTGGCGCACCGCCGAATAGATGGCGATCGGGATCGCCACGATATGCACGAAGAGCACGGCCGCGAGATTGACGACGAGCGTCAGGATCAGCGCCTGGCCGACCACCGCGTTCACCGGTTGGTTGTATTCGAAGGACCAGCCCCAATTACCCTGGATCAGGCCCGACCAGCCATTCGGCCCGGGCATCAACCCGACCCAGGAGAGGTATTGCTCCCAGACCGGCAGGTCGAGGCCGAATTGATGGCGCAGGAACTCCGCCTTGGCGAGGCTCGACGCATCGCCTTCGGCCGCGAGCTCGGCGATCTGGTTGGTCAGATAGTCGCCGGGCGGCAGCTTAATGATGAAGAAGACGAGCGCCGAGATGACGAAGAGGGTGAGCACCATCGTCACCAGCCGACGCAATATGTATCGCAGCAACGCCATTCGTCGGTCACTCCGAGAAGAAGAATTCTTCCATGCGATAGACGCCGAAATAGGAGGTCGGCTCGAAGGCGAAGAGGGCCTTCTCCGGCACGTTGCGAAGCCGCTTCGAGACGACGACCGGCTGCAGCTCGCGCGTCACCGTGCCGATGCTGAAGACATTTTTGGCATTGATCGCCAGCATTTCTTTCCAGACGCGAGTCTGCTCGGCAGTGTCGCTCGTCGCCAGCCATTGGCGATAGAGATCGAGCAGGCGCTTGGCTTCGGGCAGGTCGATGGCTTCGCCATGCTTGCCGCGGGTCTCCTCATACTCGCCCCAGAGCGGCCAGGAATAATTCTCCCCCAATACGGGAGCGAGTTCAGCCGGCGGCATCTCGGCGGTCGGAATGGCGTTGTCGAGGCCAGGCCCCGCCACCATGATGGTGCGTCCCGAATAGGAGCGGTTGCGCAGCACGCCCGGTTCCTGCGGCTTGATGAACAATTTGACCCCCACATCGCGCCAGAACTCGGTGATGAGCTGCAGCACATCGATGATGTCGCGGCTGTCTCCCGCCACCTCGACGACGATCTCCAATTCGCGCCCGTCGGGCAAGAGGCGTGTGTCATCGCCACCGCGCTTGGTGAGGCCGATGCCGTCGAGCAGGCTGTTGGCGAGGTCGGAGTTGTAGGTCGCGTTCACGGAGCGGTTCGATTCGTCGTCGAGCGCGCTTTCCGGCATCACGGTGTTGTTGCCCTCGAGGCCGAGCCCGAACATCATCGCGTTGTTGATGATGCGGCGATCGATGGCAAGCGAGAGCGCCACGCGGAAGCGCTGGTCGCGGTTCAGGGCCCGCCAGACCGGGTCCTCGACCGTGAGATTGGGGTAGAGCGCATAGGACGAGCCGCGCGCGATCGGCCACAGCAGCGTGCGGTAGCCGTGATCCGCCTCGCCCTCCTTGAGGACGGGGGCGTCCGACATCGACAGTCCGCGCGCCAGGAGGTCGACCTCGCCGGCATTGGCCTTCGGCGCGAACAGGCTCGCCGTCGCCAGATCGATGAACAGGCGGTCGATATAGGGAAGCTGGCGGCCTTCCGGATCGACGCGGTGGAAATAGGGGTTGCGCTCGAAGACGAAGCGGTTGGCCGGCGCCTTGGTGACGACCTTCCAGGCATTCAGCGTCGGCATGTCGGGATTGGCGTTGTCGTAAGGGTCGTTGGTGCGGTTGAACAAGGCGGCCCAGCTGCGCAGCTTGGCGTCCGCGGCGAGAGCGGCGAGCTTCTCCTTCGGCGCATAGCGGATATGGAAGGCCTTCAGGTAATGCGCGGGAGCACAGATGAAGACCGGGCGCGGCTGGGCGAGCATCGGCAGGAAGCGGGGATTGGGCTTGTCCCAGCTATAGCGCACATGGCGCTCGTCGAGGACCTCGAAGCGGGCGAGCTGGCCGTCGACGAAGAAGGCGCTTTCCGGGCCCGCCGGCGAGAGTTCCTTGTTGTTGGCGATATCCTCGAAATAGAAGCGGAAATCCTCCGCCGTGAACGGCGCGCCATCCGACCAGCGGTGACCTTCCCTGAGAGTGAAGGTGAAGATGCGGTCATCCTCCGCCTCCACTTTCTCCAGGATGTCGGGCCGCAGGGTGAGCTTCTCGTCATAGCCCACGAGCCGCGTATAGGTGTTGACCGTCATCAGCCTCAGATCGCGGGCCTTGCTGACGAGGCTGCGCAAATCCCCGCCATAGCGGCCGATCTCGCGACCGCGCTCCTTGAGGTCGACGACGAGCGGCGTCTTGGGCAGGCGCTCGGCGACCGCGGGGAGCTTGCCGCTCTCGACCAGCGGGGCCAGGATCGGCGCGTCCTGATAGGTCGTAGGAGGGATTTGCGCGGAGGCCGCAACGATCAAGGTCAGGCGCGGTTGCAGCCCCGCATCGCCGGACGCTCCGGCCGTGCCGACCGCAAGGCTCACCGCCAGCGCGATCGCGCCTATCGCCAACCCGCGTCCCACCAAACCGTTTTGCAGCACGCCCCTCATGAGTCGAGCCCGATCAGGCCTGTCCCGCCCGCGATGCGCACGAAATGGCGCGGCGTGGTTTCGACCATATCGGGGCGCGGCCCGTCCCGCCGGATGGTGAAAGGCTCGGGCCAGCTCGAAGGCAAGGTGACGCCCTCGCCGGCGATCTTGTCGAAATCGAGCAGATGATCGAGATCGGCACTCGGCACTGCGGCGAGCAGCGCCTTGGTGTAGGGATGGCGGGGTTGGGCGAACATCACGGCGCTCGGCCCCTGCTCGACCACATGCCCGCGACACATCACGGCGACATCATTGGCGAGGTAGTGGATCACCGCGAGGTTGTGGGACACGAACAGGAGCGACAGGCCGAGCTCCGATTGCAGGTCCTTCAACAAATTGAGGATTTGCGCTTGCACCGAGACGTCGAGCGCCGAGGTCGGCTCGTCGCACAGCAGCACCGAAGGCTCGAGCGCCAGCGCCCGCGCGATGCCGATGCGTTGGCGCTGGCCGCCCGAGAAGGAGTGGGGGTAGCGCGACAGGGCCCTGCGGTCGATGCCGACCAGCGAGCACAGCTCGACGACGCGCTTGCCGCGCGAGGCGCCGTCGCCCACCCCGTGCACCGTCAGGGGCTCGGTGAGGATATCGTGGACGGTCATGCGCGGATTGAGGCTCGAGAACGGATCCTGGAAGACAAACTGCACGGCTCGGCGATAGGCGGTCAATTCGACGCCTTCGAAAGAGGCGATGTCGCGGGGTCCGGAGCCGGTGTCGTAGAGCACCCGGCCCTCGTCGGGGCCCATGGCGCGCATGATGATCTTCGACAAGGTGGTCTTGCCCGAGCCCGATTCGCCGACGATGCCGAGCGTTTCGCCGCGCTTCACCGCGAGGCTCACCTTGGTGAGCGCGGGGATGCGCGAGCCGGCCGCGAACGGTCCGCCGCGCTTCCAGAAGCTCTTCGACACATCCTGCACTTCGAGCACCGGCGCCGTGCCGTTGGGCTTAGCCCCCGGCGGCGGCGTTCGCGGCTCGGCGGGCACGCTGTCGCGCAGCGGCGTCAAGCGGTCCTCGGGCGCGCCGTCCACGCGCGGCACGCAGCGCATCAGCGCCTTCAGATAGGGGTGGCGTGCATCGCGGAAGATCGCCTCGACCCCGCCGCGCTCGACGATCTCGCCGCGATACATCACGGCCACGTCGTCGGCCACATTGGCAACGACCCCGAGATCATGGGTGATGAGCAGGATGCCCATGTCGAACTGCTTCTGCAGCCCCTTCATCAGGGACAGGATATTGGCTTGCGTCGTGACGTCGAGCGCCGTCGTCGGCTCGTCGGCGATCAGGATCGCCGGCTGGCACATCAGCGCCATGGCGATCATGGCCCGCTGACGCATGCCGCCCGAAAGCTCGAACGGATAGGCGTTCAGCTGCTGCTGCGGGTTCTGGAACCCGACCTTGTCGAGGAGATCGGCGGCCATTTTGCAGGCCAGCTGCCCGTCCGCCTCGCGATGGATGCGGGCCGCCTCGCCGATCTGGTCGCCGATGGTGTGCAGGGGCGAGAGCGAGGTCATCGGCTCCTGGAAGATCATGGCCATGCGCCCACCCCGGATATCGCGCATCTTGTCGCCGTTGCGCGGCAGCTTGGCGATATCGACGATGCCGTGGCGGGCGGGATCGGAAAACAAGATCTCGCCGCGGGTGATTCGGCCCTTCTTCGGCAGGAGCCCCATCGCCGCCTGCACCGTGACGGACTTGCCGGAGCCCGATTCGCCGACGATCGCCAGCGTGCGGCCACGATAGAGATCGAAATTGACGCCATGCAAGGCGTGCACGACGCCGGCATCGCCGGCGAAATCCACCGCAAGGTCGCGGACGCTCAAGATCCGATGGTCGCCCACCACCCTGTCTCCTCCCGGGCTCGAGAATGCATGGCACAAATGCTCAGCACGAATGTCGAACACGAATGCTTGCCAAGATTAACTGACGGATTGTGACGTTTCGTCAAGGCTTGGGTGACAATCCCCGCCGCTCGCGGTGCAATTTACCGATCATGACGGGAGTTCGGCTGCCGCATCGCGGGTCACACGAAAGTTTGAAATCATGACCATGGACGGCGGCTCCGCATCGGCATAGCCTCGCTGCCGGCATCGAGGTCCAAGAGGGGGTCCAACCGTCGAGGTCGAAGATCCGTTCGGTCACTGATCTCCCTCAAGAAAATCAGAAACGGCTGAGGACGCTCATAAATTGATGGCCCCCGTGCCCGGCATCATGTGCCGATCGTCAACATCTGGCGGCAACGGGAGTTGAAATATGTTCACCCTCCACATCAATGGCGAGGCCCACAGCTTCGACGGCGATCCGTCAATGCCGCTCCTCTGGTATCTGCGCGACGAGCTCGGCCTGACGGGAACGAAATTCGGTTGTGGCATCGCGGCCTGCGGCGCCTGCACCGTGCATCTCGAAGGCGATGCGGTGCGCGCCTGCCAGACGAGCATCAGCGATGCCGACGGCAAATCCGTGGTGACGATCGAAGGGCTCGATCCGGCCGGCAACCATCCGGTCCAGAAGGCCTGGCGGGCGCTGAACGTGCCGCAATGCGGCTATTGCCAGGCCGGGCAGATCATGCAGGCGGTCGCGCTGTTGCGGCAATCGCCGCAGCCGAGCGATGCCGATATCGATGAGATGATGAGCGGCAATATCTGCCGTTGCGGCACTTATCAGCGCATCCGCGCCGCCATCAAGCAAGCCGCGGGAGCGTGACATGACACAGATTAACCATGATGCACGCAGCGCCGTGATCGAGAATATCAGCCGCCGCGGCCTGTTGCAGGGCGCGCTCGCCACCGGGGGCCTGGTGCTCGCCGCGCAATTCCCCGGAGCCGGCGCGGGGCGCGCCGAGGATGCGCCGAAATACGGCGCCGACGGCATGCCGCACGGCACCGTCAACTCACCGCAGGCCTTCATCTCGATTGCGCCGGACGGCACCGTCAGCATCGTCTGCCACCGCTCCGAGATGGGCCAGGGGGTGCGCACCGGCATGCCGCTGATCGTCGCCGACGAGCTCGAGGCCGATTGGTCGCGCGTCAAGGTCGTGCAGGCGACGGGCGACGAGGCGAAGTTCGGCAATCAGGACACGGACGGCTCGCGCTCGACGCGCCATTTCATGCAGCCGATGCGCGAATGCGGCGCCGCGGCCCGCATGATGCTCGAAGGGGCAGCCGCCAAGCGCTGGGGCGTTTCAGTCGCCGAGGTCGAGGCGAAGAATCACCAGGTGGTCCACAAGCCTTCCGGCAAAACGCTCGGCTATGGCGAGCTCGCGGCCGACGCCGCCCTGCAGCCGGTGCCGAGCGATGGCTTCCGCCTCAAGGATCCCTCGCAGTTCCGCTATATCGGCAAGGGCGAGACCAACATCGTCGACGGCTTCGCCATCACCACGGGTCGCGCGATCTACGGACAGGATGTGCGCTTGCCCGGCATGAAATATGCCGTCATCGCCCGCCCGCCCGTGATGGGCGGCAAGGTCGCCTCCTACGATGCCTCGGCGGCCTTGAAGGTGCCGGGCGTCGAGAAGGTGGTCGAGATCGCGGCTCCGCCTTCGCCTTCGGTGTTCCTGCCGATGGGCGGCCTGGCGGTGGTGGCGGCGAACACCTTCGCGGCCGTCAAGGGGCGCGAGGCGCTGAAGATCACCTGGGACGATGGTCCGCACGCTTCCTACGAGTCGAAGGCCTATCGGGCGGCGCTAGAGCAGACGGCGGGCAAGCCCGGCCAGGTCGCCCGCCAGGCCGGCGATCTCGATGCCGCCATGGGGAAAGCCGCCAAGACCGTGACGGCGCAATATTACATTCCCCATCTGGCGCATGCCACGATGGAACCGCCTTCCGCGACGGTGCGCATCGTCGACGGCAAATGCGAATGCTGGACCAGCGTCCAGAGCCCGCAGGCCGCCCATGATCTCCTGGCGCAGACGCTCGGCATCGCGCCGGAGAACGTCACCGTCAACGTGACCTTGCTGGGCGGTGGCTTCGGCCGCAAGTCGAAGCCCGATTACGTCGTGGAGGCGGGCCTCGTCTCGAAGGCGATGGGCGGCGCGCCGGTGAAAGTGGTGTGGATGCGCGAGGACGACATCCATAACGGCTTCTACCATACGGTGTCGGTGGAGCGGCTGGAGGCGGGGCTCGACGCTGCCGGCAAGACCATCGCCTGGCGCCATAACAGCGTGGCGCCGACCATCATGTCGACCTTCGAGCCGGATCCCCGCTATGAGGCGAACTGGGAGCGCGGCCAGGGCCTCGTCGACATGCCCTTCGACATCGCCAATCTGCGCATCGAGAACGGCGAGGCGCAGGCCCATACCAGGATCGGCTGGTTCCGCTCGGTCTCGAACATCTCGCATGCCTTCGCCATCCAGGCCTTCGCGGGCGAGCTCGCGGCCGCCGCCGGCAGGGACCAGAAGGATTACATCCTCGATCTCATCGGTCCGGCGCGTATCGTCGATGTGCCGGCGGCGGTGAAGGATTTCTGGGATTATGGCGAGAATCCCGAGACCTATCCGGTCGATACCGGGCGCCTGCGCAAGGTGGTCGAGCTCGCCGCCGAGAAGGGCGAATGGGGGCGCAAGCTGCCGCAAGGCCATGGGCTCGGCATCGCGGTGCATCGCAGCTTCGTCACCTATGTGGCGGCCGTGGTCGAGGCGGCGGTCGACGCACAAGGCAATGTCACGGTGCCGCGGGTCGATATCGCGGTCGATTGCGGCCCGACCGTCAATCCCGACCGGATCCGCTCGCAGCTCGAAGGCGCCTGCATCATGGGCCTCACCCTCGCCTTGAAGAGCGAGATCTCCTTCAAGGACGGCAAAGTGCAGCAGGGCAATTTCGACGATTACGACGTGCTGCGCATCAATGAGGCGCCGCGCGAGACGCGGGTGCATATCGTGCCGCATGGCTTCGACATGCCGCTCGGCGGGGTCGGCGAGCCGGGCGTTCCGCCCATCGCGCCGGCCCTCGTCAATGCCATCTTCGCGGCGACCGGCAAGCGCATCCGCGACCTGCCGATCGGCGGCCAGCTCAGGGCGTGACGCCCCGGCTTTCCCTCTCCCGCCACTTGAGGGGGAGAGGGTGGCGAGACCATAGCTCGAAGCACGCTGAGAGCGTTCGCTCACAGCTATGGTCGAGCCGGGTGAGGGACGTCGGTGAAGCGCTCAACCGTCCCTCATCCGCCCTCACTTCGTTCGGGCACCTTCTCCCGCGAAGGGGCGGGAGAAGGAGGCGCGCCCTGCGCCTGCGTCCAGATCGGTGCGATGAGTGGTGCCAGATGGCGACTGCGGTCCGAATCCGGAGAGGTGCGATCGAGGCGGGTTCTTATCGGCGACATTCCTCCCGGGTCGCCGCACGCTGGGCGCCGCCCTATTCAGGTCCGGTCATCTTTGGCATAGGTCGTGGCGGCGCCTCCGCCCGCCAGCAGCTCAGCGCCGCCGCGACCAAACTCGGATCGCCGCGACCACTCAATCGACGAAGGAAAGAGCATCACGATGACCGAAGTCCTATGGAACCGCATGACGGCCGAGACCTTGCGCGGGCGTGCCGCACAAGGCGCGATCGTGCTCTTGCCCGTCGCCTCGACCGAGCAGCACGGGCCCCATCTCGCGACCGGCGTCGACGACTATCTGTGCAGCGAGGCTTGCCGGCGTGCCGCCGTGCTGGTCGCCAAGGAGCGCCCGATCGTGGTGGCGCCGACGGTATGGTGCGGCCTCGCCGAGCATCATATCGCCTTCGGCGGCTCCTTCACGCTGACGCTCTCGACCTATTACGCCTTGCTGCGCGATCTCTGCCAGTCGATCCTGCGGGCCGGCTTCAAGCAGATCCTGATCGTCAACGGCCATGGCGGCAACATCACGGCGCTCAACGCCTTCACCACCGAATTGACGCGCGAGCTCTCGGCCCCCATCGCCACCACCACCTACATCATGGCGGGGCTCGAGGAGACGAAGGCCGTTCTCGAGGACCAGGACGGCATCATGCATGCCTGCGAGGGCGAGACCTCGATGATGATGGCGCTGAAGCCCGATCTCGTCGACCATTCGCGCCTGCCGGAAGCCCATGGCGCGAGCCTCGGCATCAGCGGAGCGCTGTCGCGACCGATGCATGCCTGGAAATCCTTCAAGGACCTCACGCCCTCGGGCGTCATGGGCGATGCGCGGCGCTCGACGCCCGCCAAGGGCGAAGCCATTCTCGATGCCTGCGCCAAGGGCATCGCCGAGCGGCTGCTGAAGGGCGAGCCCTGGGCGTAGAGGTCTTCCTTCTCCCGAGGCGGGAGAAGGTGGTTGAGCGAAGCGAGACCGGATGAGGGGCGCTGTTGAAGCGCTCAACCGTCCCTCATCCGCCTCGGCTTCGCCTCGGCACCTTCTCCCGCAAAGGGGCGGGAGAAGGAGAAGCGCTCCAGGACTTGCCCGCTCCACTCCGCTGCGGCAGCATGGCGGTCCCTCCCTTTGGACCGATCCATCCATGCGCATTTTCGCTGCCTCGCTCGGGACCGAGACGAACACCTTCTCGCCCATCCCGACCTCCTACGCCAATTTCGAAGCCTCCTTCGCCTATGGGCCGGGCGAGCATCCCGACGCCCCCAAGCACACCACGGCGCCGCTCTATGTCGCCCGCAAGCGCGCCGTGCGCGACGGCTTCACCTTGATCGAGGGCTCCTGCTTCTGGGCCGAGCCGTCGGGCACCTGCGGCAAGGCCGATTACGAGATGATGCGCGACCGCATCCTCGACGAGCTCAAGGCCGCGCTGCCGGTCGACGGCGTGCTGTTCGGGCTGCACG
The DNA here is from genome assembly GCA_900104855.1 of Rhizobiales bacterium GAS188. Lineage (NCBI taxonomy): Bacteria > Pseudomonadati > Pseudomonadota > Alphaproteobacteria > Hyphomicrobiales > Rhizobiales bacterium GAS188. The sequence continues at coordinate 2,381,508 of FNSS01000001.1, read as the reverse complement.
GCGCCATGGTGGCCTATGGCTATGATGATTGCGAAGGCGACCTCATCGAAAGGGCGCGCCGGCTCGCAGGGCCGAAGGCCGTGATCGGCTGCGAATATGATCTGCACTGCCATCTGACCGAGAAGCGCATCGCCAACGCCGATATCTCGATCCTCTACAAGGAATACCCGCATACGGATTTCCTCGAGCGGGCCGAGGAGCTGGTGACTTTGGTGCTGCGCGCCATCAAGGGCGAGATCAAGCCGGTCTCCTCGCTCTATGATCTGCGCCTCATCAGCTTCTTTCCGACCACGATCGAGCCGATGCGCTCCTTCGTCGACAAGATGGCGGCGCTCGAGAGCTCGCAGCCGGGCGTGCTGTCGATCTCCTTCGGCCACGGCTTCCAGCACGCCGACGTGCCCGATCTCGGCTCGCGCATGCTGGTCGTCACCGATGGCCGCAAACAGGAGGGCGACCGTCTCGCCAAGGCGCTGTCCGAGGAGGTGATCGCCAAGCTCGAGGCGCTGACCCCGAAGCTCCTGGCCCAGGAGGAGGCGCTGGTCAAGGCGCTCGCCCGCAATGACGGGGCGACGGTGATCGCCGACACCTCCGACAATGCGGGCGGAGGGGCGGCCTCCGACAATACCGACATGATCCGCATGCTCCTCGACAAGGGCGTCGAGGACGCGGCCCTCGGCCCGCTCTGGGATCCGGTCGCGGTCCGCTTCTGCTTCACGGTGGGCCTCGGCGCGAGGTTCAAGCTGCGCTTCGGCGGCAAGAGCGGCCCCGATTCAGGATCACCCATCGATGCCGAGGTCGAGGTGACCGGGCTCTGCCGCGACAGCTGGCAATCCTTCGGGGCCGCCAAGACCAAGCTCGGCGACACGGCCGCCATCCGGCTCGGCGGGGTCCAGGTGGTGCTGGTCTCGCATCGCAACCAGGCGCTCGGCCGCGAGCTGTTCACCAATGTCGGCATCGATCCGGCGAAGAAGAGGATCGTCGTGGTGAAATCGGCGAACCATTTCCGCGACGCCTTCGGGCCGATCGCCAAGGAGGTGCTCTATGCCAACGGCAAGGGCAATGTGCCGATCAACTGCCGCAGCCATCCCTTCGCCCGGGTGATGCGCCCGCTCTGGCCCCTCGATCCGCGGCCGGAAGGCCGGTTCGTCCTGTAGGGTTGCGCTTGCGCCTCCCGGCCGGTGCCAATTTCCGGCTTGCTGCCCACACCCTTCCGTGAGTTAATCGCGCCGACACGCCAAGCGGGAGGATCAAAAATGACAACGACACGCCGGCGCTTCGTTCAAGGGGGCGTCGCCACGGCGACGCTCGTTGCGGCGCCCGCCATCGGCCGGGCTCAGAGCACCCCTTCGCCCGCCAAGACCCTCAAGGCCGTGATGCAGGGCGATCTGCGCTCCTTCGACCCGATCTGGACGACGGCGAACATCACTTCCTACCATGCCGGAATGGTCTACGACACGTTGTTCGGCGTCGACGCCGACAACAAGCCGCAGCCGCAGATGGTCGAGAGCTTCGGCCCCTCCGAGGACCAGCTGACCTGGACCTTCAAGCTGCGCGACGGCCTCAAATTCCATGACGGCGCCCCCGTGACCTCGGCCGATTGCATCGCCTCGATCCGGCGTTGGGCGGTGCGCGATGGGGCCGGCCAGCACATGTTCCAGCGCGTCAAGGACACGAGCGCCAAGGACGACCGGACTTTCTCCATCGCCCTCAAGGAACCCTACCCGCTGATCCTCGATGCCTTCGCCAAGGCCGGCACTCCGGTGCTTTACGTGATGCGCCGGAAGGATGCCGAGACCGACCCGATGCAGCAGGTCGTCGAGCATGTCGGCTCGGGCCCCTTCACCTTCAACACCAAGGAGACGAAGCAGGGCGCCTCCTATGTCTATGACCGCAATCCGAACTATGTGCCGCGCGCCGAGCCGCCCTCAGGGATGGCCGGCGGCAAGATCGCCAAGCTCGACCGTGTCGTCTGGGAGAATGTGGCCGACGACCAGACTGCCATCGCCGCCCTGCAGAATGGCGAGATTGATTTCTACGAATTGCCGCCGATCGACCTCATCGACCAGCTCGAGGCCGACAAGAACATCCATGTCGAGGTGTTGAACAAGTCCGGCCAGATGGTCTGGTGCCGGATGAACTGGCTCTACCCGCCCTTCGACAATGTGAAGGCGCGCCAGGCCATGCTCTATCTCATCAACCAGCTCGACGTGATGAAGGCCGCCTTCGGCAACCCGAAATATTACCGCTCATGCGGCTCCTATTTCGGCTGCGGCGTGCCGATGGAGAATGACGAGAACACGCAATGGTTCAAGCAGGCGCCCGATAAGGCGAAAGCGGCGCAGCTCTTCAAGGAAGCGGGCTATGACGGGCGCCCCGTCGTCATCCTGCAGCCGACCAATTTCGCCGTCTTCAACACTGCCGACCAACTGCTCGCCCAATGGCTCAAGGAGATCGGCGTCAATGCCCAGCTCGCGGCCTCCGATTGGGGCGGCGTCGTGACCCGCCGCGCCGTGCGCGAGCCGCCGGAGAAAGGCGGCTGGAACATCTTCGTCACCTCGGCCTCGGGCGCCTCCTTCGGCAACCCGATCACCCTCGTCGGTCACGCGGCCAATGGCGATAAGGGTTGGTTCGGCTGGCCCAAGGACGATAAGCACGAGCAGCTCCGCGACAAATGGGCGAAGGCCCAGCCGCAGGACCGGCTCGCCGTCGCCAAGGAGATCCAGCAGAATGCCTGGAACTTCGTGCCGCATGCCTATATGGGGCTCTATCTGCAGCCGGCGGCCTGGCGCGCCAATGTCAAGGGCGTGATCGGCATGCCGGAGCTCATCCCCTTCTGGAACATGGAGAAGACTTGACGCGGGTCGAGCGCATGCCGGACGAGCGTCGCGGATGATCGCCTATGTCATCCGCCGCCTCGCTTCGATCGCCGTCGTCATGGTGCTGGTCGGGGTCTGCGTGTTCCTGCTCCTGCATCTGGCGCCCGGGGACCCGGCCGCGATCATCGCGGGCGACAACGCCACGCCCGAGCAGATCGCGGCGATCCGCGCTCATCTCGGCCTCGACGATTCGCTGCCCATCCAGTTCGTCCGCTGGAGCGCCGCCGTGCTCTCGGGGGATCTCGGCGTCTCGATCTTCTCCAACACGCCGGTCGCGACCTTGATCGGCCAGCGCCTGGAGCCGACGCTCTCGCTGAGCCTTGCGACCCTCCTCTTCGCGGTGCCGGTGGCGCTGACGCTCGGCGTGCTGGCGGCCTGGAAAGTCGGCAGCAGCATCGACCGGGTGTCGATGATCGTGTCGGTCGCGGGCTTCTCGGCGCCGGCCTTCGTGGTCGGCTATCTGATGATCTATGTGTTCGCGGTCACGCTGAAATGGCTGCCGGTGCAAGGCTACACCTCGATCGGCCAGGATCTCGGCGATTGGGCGCGCCATCTCGTCCTGCCGGCGCTGACGCTCGGCCTCGCCTATGTGGCGCTGATCGCGCGCATCACGCGCGCCACCATGCTCGACGTGCTGGCCGAAGATTACATCCGCACCGCCAAGGCTAAGGGCGTGTCGGCCGGGCCGATGCTGATGAAGCATGCGCTCAAGAATGCCGGCGTGCCCATCATCACGGTGATCGGCATCGGCGTGGCATTGCTCATCGGCGGCGTCGTGATCACCGAGACGGTGTTCAACATTCCCGGCGTCGGGCGCCTCGTGGTCGACGCCATCTCGAAGCGTGACTACCCCATCATCCAGGGCGTGATCCTGGTGTTCTCGGCCGTCTATGTGGTGATCAACCTTCTGGTCGATCTCTCCTACACGCTGATCGATCCGAGGATACGCTATTGAGCGTCGCGCCGGCAGAGGCCGCACGGGAGCTGGCGCAGGCGACGCCGCGTGCGGGCTTGCGTGCGCTACGCCCTTGGCGTTTCGTGCGGCGCAACCCCTCGCTGGTCGCGGGTGCCGTCGTGCTTGCCGCCTTCGCGACGCTGGCGCTCGCCGCGCCCTACCTGCCGGGCGACCCGCTGACCATGGCGCCGAATCTCAGATTGCTGCCGCCGGGCGGCGATTTTCCCTTCGGCACCGATGCGCTCGGCCGCGACATCCTGGCGCGCACCATCCATGGGGCGCGGGTGTCCTTGCTGGTCGGCTTCCTGGTGGCCGGCTGCTCGGTGACGATCGGCCTCGTCATCGGCCTCCTCGCCGGTTCGATCCGGCGCGCCGACGCACCGCTGATGCGGCTGATGGATGCGCTGATGGCGATCCCGGCCATCCTGCTCGCCATCGCGCTCGTGTCGCTGACGCGCGCCAGCGTCACGACGGTGGTGATCGCCATCACCATCCCGGAGATCCCGCGCGTGGTGCGCCTCGTGCGCTCGGTCGTGCTCGGCGTGCGCGAGCAGCCCTATGTGGAAGCGGCCATCGCCGGCGGGGCGCGCTTGCCGAAGATCATCCTGCGCCACATCCTGCCCTCGACCGTGCCGCCCTTGATCGTGCAGGCCACTTATGTCTGCGCCTCCGCCATCCTGGTCGAGGCGACGCTCTCCTTCCTCGGCGCCGGCTCGCCGCCCGAGATCCCGAGCTGGGGCAACATGATCGCCTCCTCGCGGCTGTACCTCGCGCGCGCGCCCTGGACCATCTTCTGCCCCGGGATCGCGCTCGCCCTCGTGGTGCTCGCCGTCAACCTGCTCGGCGACGGCTTGCGCGACCGCCTCGATCCGCGCCTGGCGCGGCGGATGTGAGGACGCCGTGAGCGAGGCGCTTCTCTCGGTGCGCGATCTCAAGACGCATTTCTTCAATGCCGACGGGGTGACGCGCGCCGTCGACGGGGTGAGCTTCGAGATCGCGGCGGGCGAGACGCTCGGCATCGTCGGCGAATCGGGATGCGGCAAGAGCGTCACGGCGCTGTCGGTGATGCGGCTGCTGCCGCCGCGGGTTGCCCGCATCGTCGGCGGCCAGATCAGCTTCGAGGGGCAGGATCTCCTGTCCTTCGACGAGGCGGAGATGCGCGCGATCCGCGGCAATCGCATCGCCATGATCTTCCAGGAGCCGATGACCAGCCTCAACCCGCTCTTGCGGGTCGGCGAGCAGATCGCCGAGGCCCTGCGCATCCATACTGGGGCCGGGCGCCGCGAGGCACGCGCCAAGGCGGCCGAGATGCTACGGCTGGTGCGCATCCCCGATGCCGAGCGCCGTCTCGACGATTATCCGCATCAATTCTCGGGCGGCATGCGCCAGCGCGTGATGATCGCCATGGCGCTCGCCTGCGATCCGCGCCTGCTGATCGCCGACGAACCGACCACCGCCCTCGACGTCACCATCCAGGCGCAGATCCTCAAGCTCTTGATCGAGCTGAAGGCGCGCACCGGCGCCGCCGTGATCTTGATCACCCACGATCTCGGCGTGGTGGCCGAGACCTGCCAGCGCGTCATCGTGATGTATGCGGGCCGCAAGATCGAGGAGGCGCAGGTGGACGCGCTGTTCGATCGTCCGGCCCATCCCTATACGCGCGGCCTGATGGCGGCGACGCCGCGGCCAGGTCTTGGTGGTGATCGCCGCCGCCTCGCCGAGATCCCGGGCCTCGTGCCGTCGCTGCGCGAGCCGATCGCCGGCTGCGCCTTCGCGCCGCGCTGCCCGCTCGCCGATGATCGCTGCCGGCGCGAGAGCCCGGCCTTCGGCGAGATCGCGCCCGGGCACGGCGTCGCCTGCTTCGCGGCCGCAGCCGCGACCGTGCCGGCATGAGCGCGTCCAAGACCGCGATCCCGACGGGCGCGCCGCTTCTCGAGGTCGAGGGCCTCGCCAAGCATTTCGACATGGCGACCGGGATGTTCAAGCGCACCAAGCTCAAGCTGCGCGCCGTCGACGGTGTGAGCTTCGCGCTCAGCCGCGGCGAGACCTTGTGCATCGTCGGCGAATCCGGATGCGGCAAATCCACGGTCGGCAAGCTGATCTTGCGCCTGATGCAGCCGAGCGCCGGCGCCATCCGCATCGACGGCTCGGATATCACACGGGCGAGCGGGGAGGTGCTGCGCGCCTTCCGCAAGCGGGTGCAGATGATCTTCCAGGATCCGTTCGCCTCGCTCAATCCGCGCCTGCGGGCCGGCACCATCGTGGGCGAGCCTCTTGAGAACTACCATCTGCTCTCGGCCAAGGGCCGCAAGGAGAAAGTCGCCGACCTGTTCGCGCGGGTGGGGTTGCGGCCCGAGACTGCCGACAAATTCCCCTTCGAATTCTCGGGCGGCCAGCGCCAGCGCCTCGGCATCGCCCGGGCTCTGGCGCTCTCGCCCGACGTGATCGTCGCCGACGAGCCGGTCTCGGCGCTCGACGTCTCGGTGCAGGCCCAGGTCCTGAACCTCCTGGTCGATCTGCGCGAGGCGCTGGGCCTAGCTTATATCTTCATCTCCCATGATCTCGGCGTGGTCGAGCATATCGCTCATCGCGTAGCGGTGATGTATCTCGGCCGCATCGTCGAGATCGGCGACAAGCGCACGATCTTCGACACACCGCGCCATCCCTATACCCAAGCCCTGATCGCCGCGGCGCCGGTCGCCGATCCGCGTGCCAAGCGCCGGCAGATCGTGCTCGAAGGCGACGTGCCTTCGCCGCTCGACCCGCCCACAGGCTGCGCCTTCCACCCGCGCTGCCCCTATGCCTTCGCGCGCTGCCGGGTCGAGGCGCCGGTGCTCACCCAAAGGGGGGCTGGCCATCTCGCTTCCTGCCATCTGGAGCAGGATTGAGCGCGAGCGCCCGCCTCGCCCCGTTGCGCGGAAAGGTAAAGTAACGCCGTCTTTGCATTTCTTCCGATATTGGCAGGCTGGGACGGGATCATCGGGCGAATGCGGATCGAATTCTCAAGCGGCGCATCCGGGCCCCGCCAATGGAGGGCAGGCCTGGCGCAGCGGCTCGAAGCCAAGGGGCATCAGGTGACGCTCGCTCGCCGCGCCGCGCCGCGGGATGACGGGATCGGAACGGGGCTTACCCTCCTCTTCGCCCTCGAAAAGCTGCTCTACGGCGTCACCGAGCCTGCCGTCCCCCCGCCACTCCCGGGGCTAAGCGAGGCTGCTCCCGAGCTCGTGCTCGACTTCGACGGCGAGGCGCTCGCTTCGCCCGTTGCGGTTCGGACGCTCATACCGCTCTATGACGGGGCGCCCGGCGAAGCCGCTGCCATGGAGGCGCTCCTCGCCGGACGGGCGCCGCAGCTTGGGCTGGCGCTGCGGTGCCCCGAGGATGGCGGCGCCCGGGACGTGGCGACCGCCCTGCCGGCGCTTGCGGATCCGCAGGTCTTCACGCGCGCCCTCGACAGCGTCCTGTGGCGGATGGGCGACCTGATCCTGAAGACAGCCTTGCGCCTCTCAGCCTCGCGGCTCGATGCCGCCGAGACCACCGGGTCCGCGGTGTCGCGCAGGCGGATGCCGGGACCGCTGCGGGCCTCGGCCTTCGTCCTCAACGGCCTCAAGGCCAAGATCGCGGCACGACTGACGCGCCTCTCCGCCCATCAGCATCATTGGCGCATCGGTTGGCGCTTCGCTGCGGGTGACGAGGTCGCCTCGCGCCTCGCCTGGCCCGATGCGCCCTATTCGTTCCTGCCTGACGACGCCCGGCGCTATTACGCCGACCCCTTCGTCTTCTGGCATGGCGGCGTCGCGCATGTGTTCTGCGAGGAATATCCCTACGCCACCGGCAAGGGCGTGATCTCGGTCTTCACCATTGGGCCGGACGGAATGGCGGGCCCGCGGCGCATCGTGCTGGAGCAGCCCTATCATCTGTCCTATCCGATGGTGTTCGAGCGGGACGGGGCGATCTTCATGATCCCGGAGAGCTGCGCCAACCGCACGGTCGAGATCTATCGGGCCATCGACTTCCCGCTTGAATGGCGGCTCGAGACCGTGTTGATCGACGGCGTTTCGGCTTCGGACGCCACCTTGCTCGAGCGCGACGGGCGCCTCTTCCTGTTTGCTTCGCTTGCCGAAGAGGGAAGCTCGAGCTGGGACATGCTCGGCCTGTTCCATGCGGAGCAGCTGATGGGCCCCTGGTCGCCGCATGCGGCCAATCCGGTGCTGATCGATGCGGCCTCGGCGCGCCCGGCCGGAATGATGTTTTCGCGGCAAGGCGCGTTGATGAGGCCCGCGCAGGTTTGCATCGGTGGGTATGGGTCGCAGCTCGCCTTGTGCCGGGTCGATGTGCTCGACATCGAGCGCTACCAACAAACCCTGATGACACGGCTCGCGCCCCTTCCGGCCTGGCAGGCCGACGCCACTCATACGCTGAATGCGGCCGGCGGCCTCGAGGTCATCGATTGCGCCGGCTGGCGCTCGCGCCGCGAGTGATCGACTACGGCTTGGTGAGCGCGATCGGCGGGGCGCCTGGAACCGGCAGTGCCGTCGTCTGCTTGATGCGCTCCATGGCGAAGCGCGAGGTGACGTTCTTCAACGGCATGGTGCCGATCAGCCGCTTGTAGAACAGGTCATAGGCGGCCATGTCGGCGACTACCACGCGCAGCTGGTAATCGACCTCGCCCGCCATGCGATAGAGCTCCATCACCTCGGGCATCGCCGATACGGTCTCGGCGAAGCGCGACAGCCACTCGGTCGAATGGTCGGCGGTCTCGATGGCGACGAAGACGGTGAGGCCAAGCCCGATCTTCTCGGGCGAGACGAGCGCCACGCGCCGCGTGATGATGCCCTTGGCCTCGAGCTTCTGGACGCGTTTCCAGCAGGGCGTTTGCGACAAATGGACGCGCTCCGCCAGCTCCGCGATCGACAGGCTGGAATCCGCCTGCAGCAGCGTCAGTATCTTGCGATCGGTTGCGTCCATTGGGGATATGATGAGCAGGGATATGATGAGCGGGGAAATGTGGGGAGCGGGGAGAAATGAAGAGCCAGCGCGGGAGCAGGACCCTTTCAGGTCCCGCTCCCGGCCGCGAACGGCCGTTGGGGGGCATCGGCCGCTCGTCCCGGCTCCGAAGCCGCCTCGGTTTCCAAACCGCGTCCGATGAGAATGAGCAGAGGCCCATCAGGATCGAAACGCGCTACGAGTTCGGGCAGCCCGGAAATCGTCGCAAATATCCTGCGTTCGTCATGACGCGTTGCACTCGATATGGCAGCCGCCGGCGTGTGTGGCAAGAGCCCCGCCTCAATAGCCCGGTCGCGGAATTCCGCGAGCGTGCGCTTGGGCATGTAGAGGGCTGTCGTGGCCGAGGGATCGGCGATTGCCCTCCAATCGAGATCTGCCGGCAGCTTTCCATCCTTCGCGTGCCCCGTCACGAACTGCAATCTGCGCGAGTGTTGCCTTTGTGTCAATGAAATACCGAGGGAGGCTGCCGCTCCTTGCGCCGCCGTGATGCCCGGCACAATGCTGACCTCGATGCCCGCCTGGCGGCAAGCCTCGATCTCTTCGCTGGCCCGCCCGAAAATGCCGGGATCGCCGCTCTTCAGCCGCACCACATGTTTTCCCTGGCCGGCGAGGCGCAGCATGAGGGCGTTGATCTCCTCCTGCTTGCAGGCCGGCCCATGGCCGGTCTTGCCCACCAGGATGCGCTTGGCTTCGCGGCGTGCAAAATCGAGCACTTGCGGGGCGACGAGGTCGTCATAGAGGATGATTTCGGCCGATTGCAGCGCCCTGACGGCCTTGAGCGTCAGGAGATCCGGATCGCCGGGCCCGGCGCCGACCAGCGTCACGCGGCCCTTCTCGGCGCCAGCGCCGAGCAGATCCGCCGCATCCTTGATGAGCTTGTCGCGCAGCGCAGCTTCCGGCTGGCGCCCGGGCTCGGCGAGGGCGCGCTCGGAGAACCGCTCCCAGAAGCGCCGCCTGCGGGCAAAGCCGAGGCCGAGCTTGCGCAGATCGGGGCGCCAGTCGCGCGCCGCCTCCGCCCAATGCCTGAACCCCTCCGGCAGCAAGCCCTCGATCTTGGCGCGGATCGCCTGACCGAAGACCGGGGCGGCCCCATCCGTCGAGATCGACACGATGAGCGGGGAGCGATTGACGATGGCGCCGAACTGGATGTCGCAGAAATCGGGCTTGTCGACGATGTTGAAGGGCACGCCGGCCTTGCGAGCGGCGGCCGCGAATTGCGCTGCCTCCGCCTCGGCCTCGACATCGGCGATGGCGAGCGCTGCGCCTGCGAGATCGCCGTCCCGCCAGTCGCGGGCGAGCAACTTCACGGTCCCGGCCGGCGGATCGTCCACAAGCGCCTGGAAGATCTCACTCTTCTCGCCTGCGAACACCTCGACATGGGCGCCGGCGGCGGCCAGCAGCTCGGCTTTCCAGAGCGCGGCTTCGCTGCCGCCTGCGACGATGGCGCGCCGCCCCCCAAGCTTCAGGAAAACCGGCAGGGTGGCGAGCGCATCGATGCGGCGCGCAGGCTTCACCTCAGGCACCCTTTCGGGCCTGCCGGCGACGAGCTGCAGCGGCGGATGGGCGGCTTTCATGGACCTTCTGGCCTCGTAGATCCTATGTCGCGTCTTCAGCGCGGCAAGGTCTTGGCAGGCAAGTCTTGTTTAGCAAGCAAGTCTTGAGCCAACGTCGTCTGAGGCGCGCCGGAATTGGTCAATTGGGCCGGCGGAAATGCCAGCCACAAGCCCGCGATGGCGAGCACGATCGCCATGAAGGCGAGATTGGCCAGGCGGCCCGCATCGAGGCGCGCCTTGGACTGGTGCGGTTGCCGAAACGACAAGGCGCCGGCCGATGCCTGATCAAGCCGCATGAGCAACCCTCCTCTCGTCATGTCCGGCGCGTGCCGCGCGGCGCTGGTCGAGGATGCTCACCCCGAGCCTTGTGTCGCGCTGATATCGCAGCGTGATGGTGGCGAGGCCCGCGAGCCAATGCGCGACAGGCTGGCGCTGGACCAGCGCCTCGGGCGCCTCGACCTCGTCGAAGCCGGAACCGAGCGCATGGCGCATCTGATCGGCGATCAGCGGGCCCACGGCGCGCAGAACGCCCCGGAAACCCTGATTGCGCAACCGCTTGGCGAGGCTGAAGCCGCGCCCGTCCGCGAAGGAGGGGAAGCCGATGGCGACGATCGACAGCCGGTCGAGGAAGGCGGCGATGTCGGCGAGCTTGGCGGTGTTCGGCAGATGCACGCCGAGCCGGTCGCCGCGCGCCAGCACGCTCTCGCCCTCTTGGGAGAGCCTCGCGAGCGGCAAGATCACGTCGCCGGCCGGCAGCGGGGCCGTCTCCACCACATTGGTGAAGTGGTCCGCCTTCAGGCCCGAAGCGTCAATCAGCGGCATGCAACTCTCCCTGGAAGGCATCACGGAACGGCGCGATGCCAACACGACGATAGGTCTCGATGAACTCTTCGCCGGGCGCCCGGCTCGCCAGATAGACGTCGACGATCTTCTCGACCGCGTCCGGCACCTGCTCGGCCGCGAGGCCGGGGCCGAGCCGCTCGCCGAGCGCTGCGTGCTCGGTGGCGTCGCCGCCGAGCGTCAGCTGGTAGTATTCGGCGCCGTTCTTCTCGAGGCCGAGAATGCCGATATGGCCGACATGGTGGTGGCCGCAGGCATTGATGCAGCCGGAGATCTTGATGCCGAGCGGGCCGATCTCGCGCTGCCGGCCGCTATCGGCGAAACGCCGTGAGATCGATTGGGCAATCGGGATGGAGCGGGCCGTGGCGAGCGCGCAATAATCGAGGCCCGGGCAGGCGATGATGTCGGTGACGAGGCCGGAATTCGCGGTCGCGAGCTCGGCTGCGTCGAGCACCTCCCAGAGTGCGAACAGATCGTCCTTGCGCACATGCGGCAGGACGAGGTTCTGGATATGGGAGACGCGGATCTCGGCGAAGCTGTAGCGCTCCGCGAGATCGGCGACGATGCGCATCTGCTCGGAGGTGGCGTCGCCCGGCACGCCCCCGATCGGCTTCAGCGAGATGGTGACCGCCGCATAGCCTTGGGTTCGATGGGCGGTCACGTTGGTCTCGAAAAAGCGCGCGAACTCGGCATGCGCCGCTCTCGCCGCCTCGAGCTTCGCCGAGCGGTCCGGCAATTGCTGATAGGGCGGCGGAGCGAAATAGGCGGCGATCCGCTTCACCTCTTCCGGATCGGCATTGATGCTCGGCCCGTCGAGCCCGGCAAATTCCTGCTCGACGCGGCGGCTGAACTCTTCGGCGCCGATCTCGTGGACGAGGATCTTGACGCGTGCCTTGTATTTGTTGTCGCGGCGCCCTTCGAGATTATAGACCCGCATGATCGCCTCGAGATAAGCGAGGAGATCATCCTTCGGCAGGAAGTCGCGCACCAGCTTGCCGATCATCGGCGTGCGCCCGAGGCCGCCGCCCACGATCACCTGATAGCCGAGCTCGCCGCTCTCCGGGTGGCGCAGGATGCGCAGCCCGATGTCATGGGCCTTGATGACGGCGCGGTCATGCTCGGCCCCGGTCACGGCGATCTTGAACTTGCGCGGCAGGAAGCTGAATTCCGGATGCAGGCTCGACCATTGCCGGATGAGCTCGGCGGTCGGGCGCGGATCCTCGACCTCGTCGGCAGCAACCCCCGCGAAATGATCGGCCGTGACGTTGCGGATGCAATTGCCCGAGGTCTGGATGGCATGCATCTCGACATCGGCGAGCAGGCCGAGAATGTCGGGCACGTCCTTGAGCTTGGGCCAGTTGAACTGGAGGTTCTGGCGCGTGGTGAAATGGCCATAGCCGCGGTCGTAGCGATCCGCGATCACGGCGAGCTGGCGCATCTGCCTTGCCGACAGCGTGCCATACGGAACGGCGATGCGCAGCATATAGGCGTGCAGCTGCAGATAGAGCCCGTTCTGCAGGCGCAGCGGCCGGAACTCGTCTTCGGTCAGCGAACCGTCGAGGCGACGCTCCACCTGCGAGCGGAACTCGGCCACGCGCTCGCGCACGAAGCGCGCATCGAATTCGTCATAGCGATACATGAAGCGCGTTCTCGGCTTGGTGCGCGGTCTCGGCCTGCTTGCCCAGATCCGTCCTGACGCTCGGCCCCAAAGTGCGCAGGCGCTCACGGTAATGGCGCGGCAGCGGCCCGTTCTCGGCGAGCACGACATCCACCAGATAGGCGTCGATCACCTTGTTGGCCGCCATCTCGGCGTGGCCTTCGGCCTCAAGCGCGTCGGCCGCCTCGGCATTGCCGGCGATCAGCGCATCGCGGTGGTCGCGCGACCAGCCGGAGGCGGTGCGGAACACCACATCGCCCTCGGCGAGCTCGTTCGCCACCAGGATCACGGGCAGAGGCGGGCGCTTGGCGACGGCCATCACTGGTCCTCAACTATCGGCATTGCCGCCTGACGCATCGTTCGTTATAACGGAACGATACCGACGATAAAGAGAACTCATAATTAGGCTGCGGCGAGGCGAGATTCAATTCGAGACCGGTAGGTGGAATTCCCAAATTTCACGCCGGTTTGGAGATGAATTTTCTCAAGCCGTCCGATCGAGTCAGAGGTTTGCCCATGGCCACAGCATCGCCACACGCAGTTGCGCCGCTTGCGCTCGCGACGCGAGCCGTCCACGCCGGCACCGAGCCGCATCGGCCGACCGGCGCCCGCGCCGTTCCGATCTTCCAGACGAACGGCTTCGTCTTCGACGACCTGGAGCATGGCGCCGACATCTTCGCGATGCGGCGGCCGGGCTTCTCCTATTCGCGCGGCTCGAACCCGACCGTCGCCGCGCTCGAGCGGCGGGTCGCGGGGCTGGAAGGTGGAACTGCCGCAGTCGCGGTCGCCTCGGGGCAGGCCGCCTGGCTGGTGGCGCTCTTGGCGCTGTGCGCTTCGGGTGATGAATATGTCGGCTCGCGCCAGGTGTTCGGCGGCTCGCTCGGCCTGATGAAGCGGCTCGACAAACGCCTCAAGATCAAATGCGCCTTCGCGGATCCGACGACCGAGAGCATCACGGCCGCGATCACCGAACGCACCAAAGCGATCATCGTCGAAGGCATCGTCAACCCGACCGGCGAGGTGATCGATCTCGACGGCATCGCCGAGGTGGCGAAGGCACATAAGCTGCCCTTCATCGTCGATTCGACGCTCGCTTCGCCGGCGCTGCTGCGTCCGATCGAGCACGGCGCCGATATCGTGATCCATTCGGCCTCGAAATTCCTGGTCGGGAACGGCACGGCGATCGGCGGCATCATCGTCGATGCCGGAACCTTCCAATGGAAGGGCGACAGCCGCTTCCCGCTCGTCTCCGAGCCCTGGGAGGATTACGAGAATTTCGTGCCGGCCGAGCGCCAGCCCGAGAACGCCTTCGCCACCGCCTGCCGCTTGCTCGGCTTGCGCGAGCTCGGACCCGGCATGCAGGCGACGACCGCCTTCCTGATCCTGACCGGTATCGAGACCCTGCCGTTGCGGATGCGCCGGCACTGCGCCAATGCCGAGGCGGTCGCGAATTTCCTCGCGGGCCATGAGGCCGTGGCCAGCGTCAGCTATCCGGGCGTGCCGAGCCATCCCAATCACAACCTGGCGCGGCGTTACTGTCCGGACGGGCTAGGTTCCATCTTCATGATCACCTTGAAGACCGCCGAGATGGCGAAGCGGGCGCTGACCCGCGTCAATCTCTTCTCGCATCTCGTCAATATCGGCGAGACGCGCTCGCTGATCGCGCATCCGGCGAGCACCACGCATCGTTCCTTGAACGCCGAAGAGCGGCGCTCCTTTGGCATCACCGATGCCACCTTGCGGCTGTCGATCGGCATCGAGGATGCGCCGGACCTGATCGCCGATCTCGAGCAGGCCCTCGCCTGAAGGCTGCTCCTCGGGCCAGGCAGCTCTCGGAGAGACCGCGAAAGGAGGCGTTCACCATTCCGTAGCGCTGTTGCGCGAGAATGGGCCGTTCGCCTCCCCGGAGCCGCCACGATGTTCGTCAAGTTCCTTGCCCTGCCGCTCACGCTTCTCGCGGCAGCCCCCGGCGAGCCTTCGCCCGCCAGCGGCGATGTTCGTGCGGCCGTCGTCTCGACGCTCGCCCGCCGCTTCGCCGACAACGCCCGTCCGCAGCTCAAGGGCCTGGTGATCAAGCCCGATAAGCGCATGGCGGGCTATGTGGCGTGCGGCGAGGTCGGCCCGAAGGCTGCCACCCGCTACCAGAAATTCTTCGTCATGGTGCCGGGCGGCCTCGCAGTGCTGGAGAGTGACGATCGCGATCTCCTGGCGCGCTATTGGAGCCTCAACGGCTGCTGACCTTCACGGTCGGCAGCGAGCTCGTCGAGGAGACGGCGCCCGCATCGCCGCCATCGGTGATCGCCACCCAGAGATTCTCGTCCTCCTGCGACTGCCGCTTGACATAGGCGTAGCCCGTCTGGTCCCAGCGCAGCAGCTTGTCGGTGAGGTTGTCGAGGATGTAGTCGCCCTGATCGGTGGTCACGGTGAGCACGGCGTGGCCTTCGCCGTTGCGGTCGATCACCACGGTCGCCAGCGCCGCCGAGCGCGGCCAGCCGGCCTCGATCAACATCTTGCGCTTCAACAGCATATAGTCGCTGCAATCGCCGGCGCCGTCATCCGGATAGGTCCACCAGTCGATCAGCGTCTTGCGGTCGAGATGGTAATGCTCGTCATCGGTCTGAGCCACGATGACGCGATTGGCGAGCGTGGTCACAGACGTCAGGAGGCGGCGCATCTCGGGCGTCAGCTCGACATTCACCGGTCGTTGCGCCCCAGCCTGGCATTCCACGGACTGTACCAGACATAGATTATGCCAGCCGATGGGCCGGCGCGTCTGCGCGCCGACCGGCTCCCAATTGACTTGGCGAGTGGCCTGGCGAGCCGCCGAAGGCCGTAACTGCGACGGCGAGGCTGTGGCCTTCATCGCCATGGTGGTTGCCGAATAGCCGATCAGTCCGGCAATCAGCAGCTTGGCTATCCCCGTTTTCATTTGTTGACCCCTTCCCTAAGGTGAGGTCAACATCGCATATACGTTTTTCTACTGGGAGAATTTGCCTATAGGCATTAGATTTGATCGAGTTACCATAGGTTAGGCTGTTCAATGACTTTAGCAGCTATGCGCAATTTGAATATTTACAATGCGGACAGATGAGGCAAGGAGTTGGTAACCCAATGGCGCGCTTCCCTTCTCCCGCTCTTCGCGGGAGAAGGTGCCCGAACGCAGTGAGGGCGGATGAGGGGCGCCGGCGAAGCGCTCGACCGTCCCTCATCCGCCTCGGCTTCGCCTCGGCACCTTCTCCCGCGAAAGAGCGGGAGAAGGAGGCGCGCCGGCCCGCCGCGGAATCAGCTCAGCGCCGCTCTTCCGAGGCCCAGCCCAGCTCCTGCTGCACCAGGCTCGCCCAATAGGCGGCGCCCAGCGCCAGGATGTCGTCGTTGAAGTCGTAATGGGGCGTGTGGACGTTGTGGAAATTGCCGTTCTGGTCGACGCCATTGCCGATGCGCATGAACACGCCCGGCTTCTTCTGCAGCATGAAGGAGAAATCCTCCCCGCCGGTGCTCGGTGGCACGTCGGTGACATTGTCGGAGCCGACGAGATCGGCGGCGGCGGCGGTTGCGACCGGCACCTTCTCCTCCCAATTCACCGTGGGCGGGCAGAGCGCCTCATAAACGAACTCGGCCTCGCAGCCATGCGCGGAGGCGAGCGTCTTCGCCAGCTCCTCGAGGCGGCGCTTGATCACCGCCTGCGCCTCGATGCGGAAATAGCGGGCCGTGCCGCGCACCACGATCTTCGACGGCATGACGTTCGGCGAATTATGGGCCCCGCCATTGATATAGCCGACGCTCAGCGCCGCGCTCTCGGTCGGGCGCAGATTGCGCGGCAGGATGGTCTGCAGGCCGAGGAGGAAATGACCAAGCACCACGGTCGCGTCGGTGGCGAGATGGGGCGCAGCGCCGCCATGGCCGCCTGTTCCCGTGAAGGTCGCGCCCCAGAAATCGGAGCCCGCCAGCACCGGGCCCGGCCGCGTGCCGAATTGCCCGACCGGCATGCCCGGCGAATTGTGCAGCCCATAGACGCTGTCGCAGGGAAAACGGTCGAACAGCCCGTCGGCGATCATGGCCGGCGCGCCGGTGCCGGCCTCCTCGGCCGGCTGGAAGATGAAATGCACCGTGCCGGCGAAATCGGGCGCCTCGGCGAGATATCTGGCGGCGCCGAGCAGCATCGTCGTATGCCCGTCATGGCCGCAGGCATGCATCTTGCCGGGCACGACCGAGGCATGCGCGAAGCTGTTCTGTTCTTCGATGAACAGCGCATCCATGTCGGCGCGCAGCCCGATGGCGCGCTGGCCCGGGCGCTTGCCCTTCAGCGTGCCGACGACGCCGGTCTTGCCGACGCCTTCGACGACCTCGATCCCCCAGCCGCGCAGCTTCTCGGCGACGAGAGCTGCGGTGCGGACCTCTTCGAAGCGGGTCTCCGGATGCTTGTGGATATCCTGGCGGATGGCGACGAGCTCCGGCGCGAATTCGTTGATCGCCTCGAGAATTACCTGCTTCACCATGGTCGCCATCATCTCCCTGTTCGAGAGCGTGACACTGTGTCAGCCGAACCGAGGGGTCAAGCCAAGGCGTCGCCGTGCGCCCCATGCTGGCGAAAACCTGCCATGCTCGGACGCCGTCGCGACGCCGGACGCGTGGGCTTGGTTAGCTATTTGGCCGGCTGCTTTGCCAGTGACTTGGCTGGCGACCGGCTTGGTTCAATCCGCAGCGCCGATCGCCTTGAGATAGCGCGCCACCGAGCGGTCGAAGGCGGCCCGCGCTTGCGTCGCCACATTGCGGTTGGCGAAGGCTCCGTAGATGGTCTCGAAGCGATAAGGCGCCATGATATCGGCGATGCGCCGCACCGCGGCGGCGTTCAGCGGGATGTAGTTCGGGAAGGAGTGCATGAAGGTCACCGAGGCGCGATCCATGTTCACCGCGATCACGTCGCCTGAGAACAGGGCGCCGCTTCCACCGGCATGCGCCTGCGAATGCAGCACAGTCCCGCCCGGGAAATGCCCGGCGCAGCGGATCAGCGTCAGTCCGGGCGCCAGAATATGCGTGTCGCCGCTCCAATGCACGATCGCATCATGGGGGCGCATCACCCATTGCCGATCCTCCTCGTGCAGGTAGATCGGGACGCCGCCGAAGGCGTCGCTCCATTCGGCCATGACGGTGTAGTAATGGGGATGCGAGATGGCGATCGCCTTGAGCCCGCCGAGCGCCCGGATCTTGCCGACCGCCTCGTCATCGACGAGGGCGACGCAGTCCCACAGCACATTGCCTTGCGGTGTTTGCACCAGGAGGGCCCGCTGGCCGATGGCGAAATGCGGCGCGATACCGATGCCCGTGACCCCTTCGCCCTCGGTCTCGAAACGCAGCCGGTGATCGGCACGCAGCGCATCGAGCGTTGTCCAGACCTGGCCGCTCCAGCCGACGAATTGGCGGTCATCCGTGCAGATCGGGCAACTCGCGGGGGGTGACGGGCTTGCGGCGAATTGCGTGCCGCAAGCGACGCAGATGCAATGGGTCATCGTTTCGATCCGATACGCTCGTCGTTTTGAGGAGGCGAATAGCGAGTAGCGAGTAGCGAGTAGTAAGTAGAGAGTAGTTTCTGCAATCTCAATCTGCCGGCAACCGACTACGCTCTAGGTGCCATTCGCTATTCGCCATTCGCCACTCGCCCATTAGTTCACCATCCCCAACAGCCGCGGCAGCCATAACGAGATCTCGGGGATGTAGGTGACCATCACCAGGAAGATCAGCATGGTCGCGAGCCAGGGAAGCACCGCGATGGTGAGCTCGGTGATGCCCATCTTGGTGATGCCGGCCGCCACGTAGAGATTGAGCCCGACCGGCGGGTGGCAGAGCCCCACCTCCATATTGACCGCCATCAGGATGCCGAGATGCACTGGGTGCACGCCGAGCGCCGCCGCCATCGGGAACAGGATCGGCGCCATGATCAGGACGATGGCGGACGGGTCCATGAAATTGCCGGCCGCCAACAGCACGATGTTGGTGACGAACAGGAACGCCACCATGCCGAAGCCCTGCGCCGTCATCCATTCGGCCATCGATTGGGGAATCTGCTCGGAGGTGAGCAGCCAGGAGAACACCGTCGCATTGGTGATGATGTAAAGGATCATCGCGCTCATGGAGGCGGCCTTCAGCAGCACCGCCGGCACGTCGCGGAGATCGAGCTCCTTGTAGACGAAGACGGCGATGAAGAAGGCGTAGACGGCAGCCATGGCGGCGGCCTCGGTCGGGGTGAACAGCCCCCCATAGATGCCGCCGAGCACGAGCACGATGAGGAACAGCCCCCAGAAGCTTTCGCGGAAGGCCCGCAGGCTCTCGACCCAGCTCGACCGCTCCATGCGCGGATAATCATTGCGCCAGGCGCGATACCAGGTGGTCGCGCCGAGCATCGTCGCCAGCATCAGCCCGGGCACCAGACCCGCCATGAACAATTGGCCGACCGAGGCGGAATCGACGACCTGCCCGCCCGGCCCCCTGGGCTGCATGCCGCTCGTCGCCACCGCATAGATGACGAGATTGATGGAGGGCGGAAACAGGATGCCGAGCGCGCCCGAGGTCGCGATCACTCCGGCCCCGAAGCGCGGCGGGTAGCCATTCTGCACGATGGCGGGCAGGATGATGGAGCCGATGCCGACGACGGTCGCGACCGAGGATCCCGAGATGGCCGCGAACAAGGCGCAGGCGACCACGCCCGCAAGGCCAAGCCCGCCGTACCAATGCCCGATCA
The DNA here is from genome assembly GCA_900104855.1 of Rhizobiales bacterium GAS188. Lineage (NCBI taxonomy): Bacteria > Pseudomonadati > Pseudomonadota > Alphaproteobacteria > Hyphomicrobiales > Rhizobiales bacterium GAS188. The sequence goes on along the minus strand of FNSS01000001.1, from coordinate 2,361,887 downwards.
TGGCGCTGGCGAATGAGATCATGCGGCGCGCCACCCCGCCCGAAGTGAGGAAGCTGCCGGACAGGATGAAGAACGGGATCGCCATGATCTCGAAACGGTCGATGCTGGTGAACAGCTTGAGCCCGACCATCTTGGGATCGACGCTGCTCAGGATGAACAGGTAGGTGAGCACCGACAGGCCGAGCGCGATCGAGATCGGCATGCCGGTCGCCATCAGCGCCAGCAGGAGCGCGAACAGCATCAGGGCGCGCACCGATTGCGATAGCTCGATGATGTCGAGCCGCGTCGCAAAGCAGATGAGGGCGAGCAGGATCGGGATGGCGATGATCAGCGTCGCGACCAGCGCGCTGGAGCGCGGCCGCAGCGTGGCCGTTGCCGCAAGGGCGGTCACGTGACCGGCTCCGCGACGGGCACCGCCGAAGGCGTCAGCCTGACCTCGGCCTGGGCAGCGTGGCCATGTTGCGGGATGACGCCATAGCGCAGGAAGCGCCACATCACCTGCAGGAAGCGAAGGCACATCAGATAGGAGCCGAGCGGGATGCACAGATAGATGTAGCGGCTCGGCCATTCGAGCTCTTGGGAGACCTGGTCGGGGTCGAGCTCATAGACATAGATGGCGCCAAGCGTGCCGATGACCCCGGTGAACAGCGCCCCGCACAGAAGCGCGAACACGATCACCGGCCGGCGGGACGAAGGCGCCAGCCGATCGACCAGGACGTCGACGCCGACATGGATGCCGGTGCGCACGCCGAGCGCGGCGCCGAATTTCGCCATCCACACGAACATGTAGGTGGCGAGCTCCTGGGCCCAGGAGAGGTTGAGCGAGGTCAGCCGCACATAGACCCATTCGGCCGGCTGGCTCAAAAAGAGCGCGCCATGCATCTTCGCCCAATGGGCGAGCACCGCCGAATTGCTCGCCCCATAGCGATGCACGACGGCCACGAAGGTGATGCAGGTGGCCGCGGCGATCAGGGTGGCGATGATCCGCTCTTCGAGCCGATCGAGGATGCGGTCGAGCACTCTGCCTCCTCACGGCTGCGAGCTTGGGCTCGGCTTGTTGTCGGTGACGCGGTCCAATTTAGTGCAGTGTCACCGAAATTCCCCCTCAGAGCGCCGGCGTGAAGCCCGAAGCCTTGTAGACCTGCTCGATGAAATCCTTGCCGAAGCGGCTCTGCATCTCCGTGTGAACCGGCATCAGCTTGGCGATCCAGGCCTGCCTCTCCTCGGTCGTGAGCACATGCATCTCGACCTTGCCCGACGCCTTGATCTTCTCCAGCGCATCGACATTGTCCTTCGCGGCTGTCTCGTTGAAGAAATCGGTCGATTCCTTCACGGCGCGCCTGAGGCCGGCGCGGACGTCTTCGGGCAGGCCGTCCCAGAACTTCTTGTTGGTGATGAGGGCGTAGGTGAGCCGCCCGTGATAGGAGACCGTGAGGTATTTCTGCACCTCGTAGAAACGCTGGGTCAGGATGTTCGAGGGCACATTGTCCTCGCCGTCGACGACGCCGGTCTGCAGCGCCTGATAGAGTTCGGAGAACGCCATGATCTGCGGGATGGCGCCGAGCTCGCGCGCCACCGCGTCGAGCACTTTCGAGCCCTGGATGCGCATCTTCAGGCCCTTGAAGTCCTCCGGCATGATGAGGGGCTTGTTGGCCGTGTAAACATGCGCGCCATTGTCCCAATAGGCGAGCGGCTCGACTCCCTTGGCTTCGAGCTTCTTGTTGAAGTCGGCGAGCATCGGGCTCGCGAACATCTGGCGGGCGCGCGCATCGTCGCTCAAGAGGAAGGGAAGGTCGAAGACATCGAATTCCTTCACCCCGAGCGGGCCGAATTTGGAGATCGAGGGCGCAAGGAGCTGCACCGAGCCGAGCTGCAGCGCCTCGAGCTCCTCCTTGTCCTTGTAGAGCGAGGAGTTGGGATAGATCTCCACCTTCACCTTGCCGTTGGTGTATTTCTCGGCGAGCTCCTTGAACACGACCGCGGCCTTGCCTTTGGGCGCATCGGGCGAGACGACATGGCTGAACTTGACGATGATCGGTTGCTGGGCGAGGGCCGGCCGCGACAGCCCCAAGACCGCGAGCGTCAGGGCCGCGAGCGCCAAGACCGCAAGCGCGAAGACTGCAAAAATGCGTGCCGAAGGCGAAAGCGCGGGGAATGTGCGCACCGACATATCCTCCCAGCTCGGCCGGAATGCATGTCTCCCGGCTTTTCTATGTTGCTTCATGAATAACATCTGCCGCGTCCGTCCGTCCAGGCTACGATAGTCGAACCGGGCCTCGGCTTCGGCAAACGCAAGAGGGCATCAACACCATGGCGGCGACCATCATCGATTCCAGCATCTTCGGCGATATCTTCAGCACCGCCGAGATGCGCGCCGTCTTTTCTGACGAAAGGCGCGTGCAGTACTATCTCGACATCGAGGCTGCGCTGGCGCGCGTGCAGGCGCGGCTCGGCATCATTCCGCAGGAGGCAGCGGACGAGATCTGCCGGCATTGCCGGGTCGACGCGATCGACATGGCGAAGCTGAAGATCCAGACGGAGCGGATCGGTTATCCGGTCCTCGGCGTCGTGCAGCAGCTCGTGGCGCTGTCGCAGCGCGGGCTCGGCGAGTGGTGCCATTGGGGCGCGACCACGCAGGACGTCACCGATACCGCGACCGTGATGCAGCTACGCGCCGCCCTCGAATTGGTGGAGCGCGACCTGAAGGCGATCGCGGGTTCGCTCGCCGATCTCGCGCGCCGCTATCGGGACACGCCGATGGTGGCGCGCAGCAATCTGCAACATGCAGTGCCGATCACCTTCGGCTACAAGGCCGCCGTCCTGCTCGCCGGCTTCCAGCGCCATCTCGAGCGGCTGCGGGAGCTGCGCCCGCGCGTTCTGGTCGGCGAATTCGGCGGCGCCGCCGGAAACCTGTCATCGCTCGGCGGCGCTGGGCTCGAGGTGCAGGCGGCGCTGATGGCCGAGCTCGGCCTCGGACAGCCGGAGATCGCCTGGCACACCATGCGCGATCGCATCGCCGAAGCCGGCTGCTTCCTCGGCCTCGTCACCGGCACGCTCGGCAAGATCTCGACCGACGTCAAGCTGATGATGCAGACGGAAGTCGAGGAGGCCTATGAGCCCTTCGCCGAAGGCCGCGGCTCGTCGAGCACCATGCCGCAGAAGCGCAACCCGATCTCCTGCACCTATATCCATGCCTGCGTGTCGATGGTGCGCCAGCATGTGCCGGCTTTGCTCGACGCCATGGTCGAGGACCACGAACGCTCGACCGGACCCTGGGAGATCGAGTGGATCGCGCTGCCGGAGATCTTCTGCCTGTCGGCCGGAGCCTTGGCGCAGGCGCGCTTCCTGCTCGGCGGCCTCGTGGTCGACCCGCAGCGCATGCGCAAGAATCTCGACGCCACCGGCGGGCTCGTGATGTCGGAAGCCGTGATGATGGGGCTCGGCCCGAGCCTCGGCCGCCAGCGCGCCCATGACCTCGTCTATGATGTCTGCCGCGCCGTGATCGCGACCGGGCGGCCTTTCCTCGACCTGCTCGCCGAGCACCAGGAGATCGCGCCGCATATGGACCGCGCGGCCCTGGCCCAGCTGCTCGATCCGAGGAATTATCTCGGCCTGTGCGGCCAGATGGTCGATCGCGTCCTGGCCCGCGAAGGGACGTGACGCCCCCTTCAGTGGAAGACGGCCGGCTGGGCCGGAGCGCCGGCCCAGGCCGAGTTCGCCGGGATGCCTTCGCCCTTCATCACCACAGTGAGAGGACCGAGCTGGACGTAATCGTCGATCCGCGTGTCGTAGAGCACGACGCTGCCCGCTCCGACCGTCACGCCCTTGCCGAGCTTGATGCGGCCGATCTTCATCAACCGGTCCTCATAGAGATGGGTCTGCAAGGCGGCATGCTCGTTGATGACGCAGAAATCGCCGACATCGATGCAGTCGAACTCGGTGATGTCGGTCGTGCCCCAATAGGTACCTTCGCCGATCTTGGCGCCGAACAGACGCATGCACCAGGCGAGCATCGGCGTCCCGTGCAGATGGTCGAGCAGCACCCGGCTGGCCATGGTCGAATAGGCGACCGCGGTCGCCTCGGAGCGCAGCGCGAACCAGGACCACATGGGCCGCATCATCGGCTTGTAGACACCCATGAGCAGCCATTTGAGGGCGCAGACCACGAGCATCATCATCACCGAGATGAGCACGCCGGCGGCGAGGAATTGCGGGATCAGCACCTCCGGCTCGGCGTCCAGAATGGCGGGCGCGAGATATTCGGAGGCGAACACGCCGAAGGTGATGTAGAGGGCCGTCGGCAGCGACACGCAGAAGGCTTCAAACACGGCGCGGCCGAGCTTGCGCGCGAAGGACGGCTCGTAGGTCCAGTTCGCGCCCATGTCGAAGGTCTGCCTCACCGGGAATTGCAGGGGCGGGGAGCCGAACCAGATCTCCTTCTCGGCGACGATCTTGCCGGGTGGTTTGGATTTAACGCCGATCAGGGCGCCGCTCGCGATCTCCGTGCCCGGCGGCACGACCGCCGAATTGCCGACGAAGGTCCGGTCGGCGATCCTCACCGGTTCGAGCGTCATATAGCCGCGCCGGACATCCTCCTCGCCGAGCACGACCTCGTCGGCGATGAAGCAGTTGGCGCCGATCTCGATGAGGTCGTAACGCCCCCCGAGGCTGGTCGAGATCTCGGCGCCGCGCCCGATCTTGGCGCCCATCAACCGGTACCACCAGCGCATGTAGAAGGTGGCGTAGAGCGAATTCAGGGTGCCGAGCGTCACATTGGAGCATACGCCCACGAGCCACATGCGCCAGTAGAAGGCCGAGTGGATCGAATGCACGCCGGGCGTCACCTTCGGCAGCACGATCCAGCGGATGGCCGCGATCAGCAGCACCGTGGCGGCGATCAGCACCATGGCGGTCGGCCAGGCGACGATCGGGGTCAGGTAGAGATAGTTGATCGACGTGAAGGAGGCGAAGACATCCGCGAGCCGGTCGAAGAAGTAGAAGGCCGGCAGGATCGGCACCAGGCCGAGCGGCGGGATGATCAGCATCATGGCGATGGAGAACGCCGTCCCCACGGCGCGCCGCCGGCGGGAGGCTCGCGCCTGCGGTGGCAGCGCCGCGGCGTCGACCATGCCGACCTTGCGTCCGGGCGAGCCGTCCCACACCTCGTTCTTGCCGACGCGCTGATGGGGCGCGATCGAAGTCAGATCGGCGAGCTCGGCGCCGTCCTCGATGACCGCGTCATGGCCGATCACCGCCGATGAGCCGATATAGGTGTCCGCGCCGATCTCGACTCGGCCGATCACGAACTCGCTGCCGATGACCTCGACATTGGCGATCGCGACCCGCCCGATCGAGGCGCCGGCGCCGATGCTGACGAGATCGGCCGCCCCGCAGCTCATATCGCCGATATAGGCATCGCGGCCGATCTTGGCGCCCATCATGCGCAAGTAGAAGTTCATCACCGGGGAGCCCTGCATCAGCGCCCCCGGCGTCAGACGTCCGAACTGCGTCGCCAGCCAGTAGCGGAAATAATAGAGACCCCAGAGCGGATAGCGGCCCGGCTTGGTGCGGCCGAGCACCAGCCATTTACCGGCGATGCCGAAGAAGAAGGTGCCGACGTTGATCGCCACATAGACGATCAACACCGTCCCCAAATCCTCGGCGAAGCCGCCATTCTCCGGCGAGAGCAGGATATAGGCGATGTAGACGCCGAGCCATTGGGCGGTGACGAGGCCGAGGAAGATCGGCATCACGATCGCCTGGGCGAGGCCGCAGAGGAAGCGGCGCAGCAGCGGCGGCGGTGCGAAGGTCAGGTCGAGCGGCTTGGCGTCGGGACGCCGGTCGGCCTCGAGGCGCAGGGCGATGCGGCGCAGGCTGCGCGCATCATAGACGTCCTGCAGGCGGATGGTGGCGAAGGCTTGCGTCTCGCGCACGAAGGACACGAAGCGCGCCGCGATCAGGGAATGGCCGCCGAGCTCGGCGAAGAAATCGGCTTCGAGCGGCACGACCGGCACGCCGAAGGCGCGCTTCGCCGCCTCGAGCAGCACGGCTTCCGTCTCGTTACGCGGCGCATCCTGTTCGCTCATCGCCTCTTCGGCGGCGAGCTCGAGGCTCTTCAACGCCTTGCGGTCGACCTTGCCGGAGGACAGGCGCGGCAAGGCGGAGGCGATCTCGTAGCGGGACGGCACCATATAGGCCGGCAATTGGCGGGCGAGCGAAGCCCGCATCGCCTTGGAATCGGGATTGGCGCCGGCCCGCGGCACCAGAAAGGCGACGAGCTTCTCGATGCCGGCATCCTGGCGCAGCACCACGGCCGCCTGGGAAACGCCATGCTCGTCGGCGAGACGGCTCTCGATCTCTCCGAGCTCGACGCGGAAGCCGCGAATCTTCACCTGGTCGTCGATACGGCCATGGAAGAGGATGCGGCCCTTGGCATCGAGGCTCACGGCATCGCCCGAGCGGTAGAGGATCGGGTCGGAACCGTCCGACGCGAAAGGGTTGGGAATGAATTTCTGCGCCGTCAGCTCCGGACGCTGCAGATAGCCCTGCGCGATGCCGGGGCCGCCGATCAGCAATTCGCCCTGCTCGCCGGCTGCGACAGGCGAAAGATCCTCGGCCACGATCCAGCAGGAATAATTTGGGATCGGGCGGCCGATGGTGACCGGTTCGCCGGCCTCCACCTCGTCGACGGTCGCGACCACCGTCGCCTCGGTCGGCCCATAGGTGTTGAACAGGCGCCGGCCGGGCCTCGTCCAGCGCACCGCGAGCGCCGGCGGCAGCGCTTCCCCGCCCAGCAGGATGAGGCGAAGGCTCGGCACGTCGGCGGTGAGCATGGCGAGCAGGGTCGGCACCGTGTCGATGACGCTGATGCGGTTTGCGGCCATGAGCTCGGCGAGCTTGTCGCTCTCGCCGATGATTTGCGGGGTGGCGACGAACAAGGTCGCGCCCACGAGATAAGGAATCCAGATCTCCTCCATCGACAGGTCGAAGGCGACCGAGGCGCCCTGCAGCACCACATCCTCGGCGCGAAAGCCGTAGATCTCGTTCGCCGAGCGCAGGAAATGGCAGATATTGGCATGCGTGATCACGATGCCCTTGGGCTTGCCGGTCGAGCCCGAGGTGTAGATCACATAGGCCGGGTGGGCCGGGGTGAGGCCGGCCGGGCGGCCTTCCGGCAGCGCCGGCGCGTCCTCGGCCGCCAGCGCGGCGTCGATGAACACCGGGGCGGCGGCGCCTTTTGCCCGTTCGGCGAGGGCCTGGCTCGTCAGCAGCCCCTTGGCGCCGCAATCGGCAAGGCATTCCCCGATGCGCTCGACCGGGGCATCGGCATCGAAGGGCAGCCAGGCCGCCCCGCTCATTGCGATGCCGATCTGGGCGATCAGCAATTGCGGGCCGCGTTCCATCCACAGCCCGACGACGTCGCCCGCCCCGATGCGGCGCGCCGCGAGCGCCGCGCCGATGGCACGCGCCTGCGCCTCGAGCTGCGCATAGGTGAACTCGCCGCCCGGCCCAGTCAGGGCGAGCTTGCCGGAGTGCAGGCGCGCCGAGGCCGCGAAGACCTCGCTCAACACCTCGTCACGGATGAGATCGTGCCGCACCTCGCCCCGCAGCAGGGTGGGCGGCGGCCCGTCGATCACAACGGTGTCGGCGAATACGCGCCGGTCGATAGCGTTCATCGTCGCCCCTTCAGGGCCGGCGCCTCGGGGCCCCGGCGCCTGCACCTAATTCGCAATCCGATCCGGCTTAGCCAGTGGCAGTTGACTTGGCGGTTGACTCGGCCGCCGATTTTGGCCGCTGACTTCGCCGCTGACTTGGCCGGTGAGATGATCCTGCCCTGGGCTTTGCGCTCGTTATTGGCCTCCAGAAGCGCAACCAGCTCTTGGAATGGCATCCAACTCTTGGGCCACCCTGCAGAGCCGCGCGCTCCTGCACTGCGGTCGCCCCAAACGCATTGCAGCCTTCCTCATGCGATGAGATCGATTAACCTCCCATGAACGGTTATATGAGGTCGGCGAGCGTGGTTTGGGCCCTTGCCCGCCACAGCATGGGGGACCGATGAGCAAGGAGCCGCCGGCCAACATCACCTTCAAGCCGCTCACCCCCAGGCGCTGGCCGGACCTCGAGGAGCTGTTCGGGCCGGAGCGCGGCGCCAATTCCGGGTGCTGGTGCATGTGGCCGCGGCTTGCACGTGCCGAATACAAGACGATGTCGAAGGCCGATCGCAAGACGAGCCTGCGCCGGATCGTCGAGGACGGGCCGCCGCCCGGCCTCATCGCCTATCAGGACGGCAAGGCCGTGGGCTGGTGCGCGGTCGGTCCGCGCGCCGGCCTCGAGCGCTTCAACAGCGCCAAGGCAACGCGACCTGTCGATGGCGATGGGGCGGATGCCATGCACCTCTACGCGATGACCTGCTTCTTCGTGCGCAACACCCATCGCAAGCTCGGGCTGATGCGCCGTCTCGCGCTCGCGGCCATCGATTTTGCCCGGGCAAAAGGGGCCGATGCGATCGAAGTCTGCCCCATCGATGCCGACCGACCCCTCATCTGGGGTGACGGCTTCGTCGGCATCAGCTCGGTGTTCGAATCTCTCGGCTTCGAGGAGGTCGCGCGGCGATCCCCGAGGCGCCCCTTGATGCGCTTGCGGTTGAGCGCCAAATCCTGAGACGGCGGGCGCGATTGCGGTTGGCACGAGGTGGTTTAGCCCGAGATGCTCTTGGCCCGAGATGCTCTTGGCTTGAAGTGCTCTTGGCCAAAGCCCGGCTTGGCGCTACATCCACGGCGCATCCCGTCACGCCATTCGCGGCCCAGGCCGCCGGAAGTGCCGCCCGCCGCGGCCGCAGGCAACAGCACGGGTCTGCACATGACAGCACGAACCCGGATACACTGACAGCATGAATCCTACCCAATTCTCCGATCTCGCCGCCTGGATCACCGAAGCCGGCCTCGCCGGCAAAGAGGAAAAGGCCCTGGTCGCGGGCTTCTGCGAGCGCCTCCGTGCGCTTGGCCTGCCGCTCGCCCGCGCCTCGGTGATCGTCGACACCTTGCATCCGATCTATGAGGGACGGATGTTCCCCTGGCGCCATGGCGAGGCGGCGCGCGCTCCGATCGAATACGGCCCGACCACCGATGGGGACCGGCTCGCCGGTTGGCAGCGCAGCCCCTTCTACCGCATGCTGGAAAGCGGAGCTTCCATCCTGCGCATGCCGGTCACCGAGGAGATGAAGGAGCAGCACCCGATCTTCGTCGACCTGCACGAGGCCGGCATGAAGGAATTCGTGCCGATTATCAGCCGCTTCGCCGCCAAGGGCACCATCGGCGAGATGGACTGCGTCTATTCGTCCTGGTCCACTGACCGCGAGGGCGGCTTCGATGACGGCGACATCGCCGATCTCGAGAGGCTGGTGCCGATGCTGGCGCTTGCCGTCAAAGCCACCTCGCTGACGCGCATCGCCAAGACCCTGGTCGAGACCTATCTCGGGCGCGATGCCGGGCGCCGGGTGATCAGCGGCAGCATCGGGCGCGGCGTCGCCGACCGTATCGAGGCCGCCTTGTGGTTCAGCGACCTGCATGATTACACGCGCATCTCGGACACGGCTGCGCCGGGGCAGATCATCCCCTTCCTCAACGACTATGCCGACGCCATCATCTCGGCCATCCATGAGGAAGGCGGCGACGTGCTCAAGCTCATCGGCGACGGCACCTTGGCGATCTTCACGGGCGAGAATCGCGGCGAGGCCTGCCGCGCCGCGCTCGCCGCCGCGGGCCGCGCAAGGCTCGGCGTCGCCGAGCTCAACCAGCGCCGCTCGGCCGAGGAATTGCCGACCACCAGCATGTATCTCGGCCTGCATATCGGCGAGGTGTTCTTCGGCAATATCGGCAGCAAGGAGAGGCTCGACTTCACGGTCGTAGGCCCTGCGGTGAACGAGGTGAGCCGCATTGCCGCGATGTGCCGCTCGGTCGATCAGAGCCTCCTCGCCTCGTCGAGCTTTGCTGTGGCGCTCGGAGATGCGCAAGGGCGGCTGGTCTCGGTCGGGCGCTATGCGCTGCGCGGCGTGGGGCAGCCGCAAGATCTGTTCACGCTCGATCCGCAGGCGGCTCAGACTTCTTTCGCTTCGCGTGAAGACACGGCGCCGAACACGGGAAAGGGAGCCGAAATCTCGATCGGGTAGGCCCGTCGCACCGGGCCCCTGGGACCGCGGGCGTCCCGCCCGCCCTTGCGCAGGGCGAGGCCTCCACGCCGGGAAGAAAGTGCGACCGAGACGGTCGCGGTCCCAGGGCGCTGGGACCGCGGGCGTCCCGCCCGCACTTGCGAATGGCGAGGCCTCCACGCCGGGAAGAAAGTGCGACCGAGACGGTCGCGGTCCCAGCGTCACGGCCAGCATCACGGTAAGGTCATCGAAAGGTCATTCGGCCGTTGTCGAGCTGGGCTTGGGATGATGACGCATTTCGTCATCGCGGAGCCCCATCATGTCGCCATCGCCTCAATTCGATCGCCGCGCCGCCCTCAGGAGTTTCGCGGCGACGGCGGCGATCGGCCTCGGCGCCAGGGCTGCGACCGCGCAAGAGCTGCCAGTTGCGCCGAAGGCGGAGGGGCTCGCCACCGATGCGCAATATTGGGACGCGGTGCGCAACCTCTATTCGGTCACCAAGGATGTGGTGAATCTCGAGAACGGCTTTTGGGGCATCATGGCCGAGCCGGTGCGGGAGGAGTATCTGCGCAGGGTCACGGCCGTGAATACCGAGAATTCCTACTATGCGCGCCGCAACGCGGACAATGATTTCGCCGCGGTGCGCGACCAGGTGGCCAAGGCGGTCGGCGCAGCGCCCGACGAGATCGCGCTGACACGTGGCGCCACCGAAGCCTTGCAGCTCCTCATCTCCGGCTACAACAAGCTGCAGCTGGGCGACAGCGTGCTTTATGCCGACCTCGACTATGATTCGATGCAATACTCGATGAAGTGGCTAAAGGATCGGCGCGGCGTCGAGGTGATCAAGATCGATCTGCCCGAGCCTGCGACGCGCCAGGGCCTGCTCGACGCTTATGCGGCGGCCTTCGCGGCCAATCCCAAGCTTCGGCTTCTCCTCCTCACCCATCTGAGCCATCGCACCGGCCTCGTCCTGCCGATCGCCGAGATCGCCCGCATGGCGCGGGCGCGCGGCATCGACGTGATCCTCGATGCCGCACATTCCTGGGGCCAGGTCGACTTCAATCTGCGCGATCTCGGCGTCGATTTCGTTGGCTTCAACCTGCATAAATGGATCGGTGCGCCGATCGGCGCAGGTTTTCTCTACATCGCCAAGGACCGCCTCGCCGATATCGACCGCGACAAGGGCGACGAGGATTGGCCGCAGACGGATATCAGGTCACGCGTGCACACCGGCACGGTGAGCTTCGCCACGGTCCTCACCATTCCGGCGGCGCTGGCGCTGCATGCCAAGATCGGCGTCCAGGCCAAAGGAACACGCCTGCGCCATCTGCGCGATCGTTGGGTGAAGGCCGCGCGCGGCTTCAAGAACGTCGAGATCCTGACGCCGGACGAAGCGGGCATGTATGCCGGCATCACGGCCTTTCGCCTCGCCGGCAAGACGACGAAGGCCGATAATGACGCGATCGTCGCCGAGCTGCGCGACAAGCATAAGGTTCTTACGGTTCGACGCGCCGGAGTGGCCAAGGGCCAGTGCATCCGCGTCTCGCCGGCACTCTATTCGACCGAGGCCGATATCGATCGTTTGGTCGAGGCTCTCGCCGTCGTTTCCGGCACGCGAGCCGGGTAGGCTCAGACGCGCGTCAGCTCGGCCTCTTCATGGGCGAGATGGCAGGCGACGTTGTCGATGAAGGCCGGCACCTCGACCCGGCAGCGCGCCACCGCCCTGGGGCAGCGGGGATGGAAGGGGCAGCCGGGCGGCGGATCGATCGGGTTCGGCACCTCGCCGCCGACCGGCGTGCGCGCCCGCCCGCTCATCGCCAGATCCGGCACGGCGTCGAGCAGCATGCGCGTATAGGGATGGCGGGGCTTCGCGAACAGCTCCGCCGTCGGGGCGATCTCGACGAGGCGGCCGAGATACATGACGCCGACGCGCGTCGCCATATGGCGCACCACGGCGAGGTTGTGGGTGATCAGCAGATAGGTGAGGCCGAGCTTCTCCTGCAGGTCGCGCATCAGGTTGAGGATCTGCGCCTGGATCGACACGTCGAGGGCCGAGGTCGGCTCGTCGCAGACGATGAAATCCGGGTTCGAAGCGAGCGCCCGGGCGATGGCGATGCGCTGGCGCTGGCCGCCCGAGAACTCATGGGGATATTTGCGCGCATCGGCCGGATCGAGGCCGACGAGGCGCAACAACTCGCCGGCCCGCGCCGTGATCGCCGCTTTGCTGGGCATAGTCGCGGGTCCATTGGCCTGGCCGACGCCGAGGCCGAAGGCGTGGATCGGCTCGGCGATAATGTCGCCGACCCGCCAGCGCGGATTGAGCGACGCGTAGGGATCCTGGAAGATCATCTGCATGCGCCGGCGCACGTCGCGGCGCGCCGCCGGATCGTTGGTCGCCGCCATGTCGATGCCTTCGATCAGCACGCGCCCGTCGCTCGGCCTGAGCAGGCCGACCACCATGCGCGCCAGCGTCGATTTGCCGGAGCCCGATTCGCCGACGATGCCCAGCGTCTCGCCGCGATTGATCGTGAAGTCGAGACCGTCCACCGCCTTGAGGAGGCGGCGCGGCTCGCGGTCGATGACGCGCGAGATCCAAGGCTTCGACACGTCGAAGATGCGCTTGAGGTCCTTGACCTCGACGAGCTGTGCGGAGGCGGTCATGACACCACCGCAGGTCGAGCGGTCGATGTGTCTTCCCGATCGTACAGCCAGCAGGCGGCCTGCCTGTCGCCGAGCGCCAAGGGAGGCGGCCGCTCGACGCGGCAGCGATCGAAGACATTGGGGCAGCGCGGATTGAAGGCGCAGCCGCGCGGAATGGCCGACAGCCGCGGCATGGCGCCTGGAATCTGCGCGAGCCGCGTGACGCGCCCTTCGAGGGTCGGGATCGCCGCCATCAGCCCCTTGGCATAGGGGTGAAGCGGCTGGCGCACCACCTCGCCCACCTTGCCGATCTCGGCGATGCGCCCGGCATACATCACGGCGACCCGGTCGGCGGTCTCGGCGATCACACCCATGTCATGGGTGATCAGCATCACGGCGGCGCCGTGATCGCGCGTCAGGCGCTTCAGCACCGCGATGATCTGCGCCTGCACGGAGACGTCGAGCGCCGTGGTCGGCTCATCGGCGATGACGAGCGATGGGCCGGCGCAGAGCGCGAGCGCGATCACGACGCGCTGGCGCATGCCGCCCGAGAATTCGTGCGGATAGCCGTCGATCCGCTTGTCGGGCGCCGGAATGCCGACTTCGGCGAGCAGCTCGATCGCCCGGTCGCGCGCCAGCTTCGGCGTCAGCGAAGTGTGGGTCAGAATGGTCTCGACGAGCTGATCGCCGACCCGCAACAGCGGGTTGAGGCTGGTCAGCGGATCCTGGAAGATCATGCCGATGCGCCGCCCGCGGATCTTGCGCATGGCGGCGGGCGGGAGGTTGTCGATGCGCTCGCCGTTGAAGTGAATCTCGCCCCCGGCGATCCGCCCCGGCGGATCGAGGAGACCGATGATCGACAGGCCGGTCAGGGATTTGCCGGCACCCGATTCGCCGACGACGCCCAGGATTTCGCCAGGGGCGAGGTCGAAGGAGACGCCGTCGAGCGCCACCAGCGGCCCGCGGCGCGTGGCGAATTCGACGCGCAGATCGCGGATGGAGAGGAGCGGAGCGGTCACTTCAGCCTCGGATTGAGCGCGTCGCGCAGCCAGTCGCCGAGCAGGTTCACCGCGAGCACCAGCGCCGCCAGCGTGACGCTCGGGAAGGTCACGATCCACCACTCGCCCGAGAACAGGAAGTTCTGGCCGATGCGGATCAAGGTGCCGAGCGAGGGCTGGGTGGGCGGCAGGCCGACGCCGAGGAAGGACAAGGTCGCCTCGGTGATGATGGCGAGAGCGAGATTGATGGTGGCGATGACCAGCACCGGCCCCATCACGTTCGGAAGGATATGGCGCACCAGGATGCGGGCCGGCGACAACCCGATGAGGCGCGCCGCCTGCACATAGTCGCGGTTCTTCTCGACCAGCGTCGAGCCGCGCACGGTGCGCGCATATTGCACCCAGAAGGACAGGCCGATCGAGATGACCAGGATGCCGAAGGCCGATTCGTCCCGGTTCTGCCCTTTGAGCAGGGCCTGCACCACCCCATCCACCAGGAGCGCGATCAGGATCGCCGGGAAGGTGAGCTGGACATCGGCGATGCGCATGATGATCGAATCGATCCGCCCGCCCGCATAGCCCGCGATCAGGCCGAGCGTGATGCCGATGGCGCCGCCGAGCAGCACGCCGAAGATGCCGATCGTCAGCGAGACGCGCAGCCCGTAGAGGATAGCCGACCACAGATCGCGCCCCTGATCGTCGGTGCCGAGCAGGAAGCGGGGATCGCCACCCTCGGCGAAACGCGGGGGGTTCAGCGAATCGATCAGGAAATTGGTCGCCGGATTGAAGGGGTTGGTCGGCGCGATCATCGGCGCGAACACGGCGGCGAGGAAGAAGATCAGCGTCAGCACGCCGGCCACCACCGTGACCTTCGAGGACAGGAAGCTCGCGAGCAGGTCGCTATCCTTGAAGCGCCCTATGAAGGATTGGGGCGGCGCCCCCTCGGTGTTCGACAGCTCGACCGTGACTTCACTCATCAGGGCTTCAGCCTCCTTGGATCGCGACGCGCAGGCGCGGGTCGACGGCCGCATAGAGCAGGTCGACGACGAGATTGATGATCACGAAGAGCAGCGCGATGAACAACAGATAAGCCGCCATGATGGGGACATCGACGTTCTGCACCGATTGCAGGAAGAGCTGGCCCATGCCGGGCCAGGCGAACACCGTCTCGGTGATGATCGAGAATGCGACGATCGAACCGAGCTGCAGCCCGACCACGGTGATCACCGGCACCAGCGTGTTCTTCAAGGCGTGGCGGAAATAGACGGAGCGGTCGGAGAGGCCGCGCGCCCGCGCGAAGCGGATATAGTCGGCGCGCAGCACCTCCAGCATCTCGGCGCGCACCAGGCGCATGATCAGCGTCATCTGGAAGAGCGCGAGCGTGATGGCCGGCATGATGATCGCCTTGAGGCCCGAGACGGTGAGAAGCCCGGTCGTCCACCAGCCGATCTTCACCACGTCACCGCGCCCGAAGGAGGGCAGCCAGCCGAGCGTCACCGCGAACAAATAGATGAGCAGGATGCCGATCAGGAAGGTCGGCAGCGAGATGCCGACGAGGGAGAGCGCTTCGAACGCCTTGGCGAGCGCGCTCTTTCGTCGCAGCGCCGTGTAGACGCCCATCGGGATGCCGGCGAGGAGCGACATGATCGAGGCCACGAAGGCGAGTTCGAGAGTGGCCGGCATGCGCGCCCCGATCATGTCGGAGACCGGCTGCTTGAACTGATAGGAGATGCCGAAATCGAGGCGCGCCGCATTGCCGAGGAAGCGCAGCGCCTGCACGACGGCAAAATCGTTCAAGCCGAGCTGCTGGCGCAACGCCGCGCGCTCGCTCTCGGGCGTCTCGATGCCCACCATCTGGTTCACCGGATCGCCGACATAGCGAAACAGCACGAAGGCGATCAGCCCGACGGCGATCAGCACGCCGATCGAGGCGAAGAGGCGGCGGATGACGAAGGCGATCATGTCAGGCGCATCGCAAAAGCTCGCCAGGCGCGGCGAGCAGCTCCAAGCCAGGCGTAGGGCGCAGCCTCGTCACCGGTCGTTTCCTCCCTCAATCCAGTCGCGCCCAGGCGAAGACGTAATAATTGTCCTGCCTTTGCGGCACATGTAGTTTTTTTGACACCCCCCAGGCAAGTGCCTGCTGGTGCAAAGGAATGTAACTCACATCAGCGTAAAGCGCGAGCTGCCAGGCTTGCCTGAAGATGTCGTCGCGCTTTTCCTGGTCCGGCTCCTGCAAGGCCGCAAGAGCGGTCGCGTCGACCTTGGGATTGCAATAGCCGCCGAGATTGGCGGCCCCGCCATTGCCCTTCTCGTCGCGGCAATGGAACACATAGGCGAAGGTGTTGAAGCTCTCGAGCGTCGAGGGCGTCCAGCCCTGCAGATAGAAGGAGGTGTCGAAGCCGCCGGCCGCCGCCAACCGCGCGAAATATTTCGATTTCGGCTCGGACAAAAGGTCGATCTTGACGCCGATGCGCGCCAGCATGCCGACCACGGCTTGGCAGATCGCCTCGTCATTGACGTAGCGATCGTTCGGGCAGTTCAACTGCACCTCGAAACCGTCGGGATAGCCGGCCTCGGCGAGCAGCGTCTTCGCGGCTTCCGGGTCGAAGGGGATGCGCTTGAAGTCCCTGGTCTGCGAAAAGAGCGAAGGCGCGATCATGAGAGATGCGGGCGTAGCGAGGCCGCGCATGACCTTGGCGGCGATCGCTTCCTCGTCGATCGCCTGGTAGAACGCCTTGCGCACCCGCACATCCTTGAAGGGGTTCTTGCCCTTGACGCTCGAATGCAGGAGCTCCGGCCTGATCTGGTCCATGCCGAGGAAAAGCGTGCGCACCTCGGGACCGGCCATCACCTGTGTCGTCGGATTGGCGTTGACGCGTGCCTGATCGGCAAGCGGCACCGGATCCATCCAATCGATCTCGCCCGAGATGAGGGCCGCGACCCGCGTGGCGTTATTGGGGATCGGCGTGAACACCACCTCGTCGAGATTATGCTTGGGCGTGTCCCACCAATTGGGGTTCTTCTTCCACACCGTCTTCACGCCAGGCTCATGGCTGACGAGGATGAAAGGGCCGGTGCCGTTGGCGTGCAATGCCGCATAAGGCGGCGTCGTGGCGTTGATCGCCGTCGCCTCGGTCGCCTTGTTCTGTTCCGACCAGGTCTTCGAGAAGATGCCCCAGTTCTCCCACTCGGCCAGCAGCAAGGGATTCGGCGTCTTCAAGATGAAATCGACCGTATGGTCGTCGACCTTCACCAACTGGGCATCGGCTGGGATGCGGCCCTTGAGATCGGAACCGGGGCTGCGCAGGCGCTGAGCCGAGAAGACGACGTCGTCGGCGGTGAAATCCTGCCCCTCATGGAACTTCACGCCCTGGCGCAGATGGAAGCGCCAATGCAGCGGATCGAGCGTCTCCCAGCTCGTCGCCAGGCAAGGCTCGATCTTGAGGTCCGGCGTGCGCCGCACCAAGCCCTCATAGACCGCGTTGTTGACGCTGAGGCTGAAGGTCTCGCTGATGGCGTAAGGATCGACTGCCTTCAACTCGCCCTGGAAGGCGAAACGCAAGGTCTTCGCCTCCGCCCCTCTCGTCAGGCCGATCGGCAGGATGAGGCTCGCCGCGCAGAGCGCGAGCCCGAGGAGCCTTGCGGCCCCTCGCGCTGTGGGCGGCCTCGCCATCGGCATGCGACCGAGGAGCAACGCATCCGCCTCTTTGCGCGGCGCATCGGTCACCGGGATGCGAGCTCGCATCGTGCTCAATCCATCTTCACCCAAGCGAATTCGTAGTAATTATCCGCCCGCTGCGGCACATGCACCTTCTTCGACACGCCCCAGGCCAGCGCCTGCTGGTGCAGCGGGATGTAGGATACGTCGTCGAAGAGCGCGAGCTGCCAGGCCTTCCTGAAGATGTCGTCGCGCTTTTCCTGGTCCTGCTCCTGTAGGGCGTCCCGGGCGAGCTGATCGACCTTCGGGTTGCAGTAGCCCCCGATATTGTTGCCGCCGCCATTGCCCTTCTCGTCCCGGCATTGGATGTCGTATTGGAAGACGTTGTAGCTTTCGAAGGTGCCCGGCGTCCAACCCAACAGGAAGAAGGAGGTGTCGAAGCCTCCGGCCGCCAGGATGCGTGCGAAGTATTTCGACTTCGGCTCGGCCACGAGATTGATCTTGACGCCGATGCGGGCCAGCATGCCCACCACCGCCTGGCAGATGGCCTCGTCGTTGACGTAGCGGTCGTTCGGGCAATCGAGCTGCACCTCGAAGCCATTCGGATAGCCGGCTTCGGCGAGCAGCTTCTTCGACGCCTCCGGGTCAAACGGGAGGCGCTTGAACTCGCCCGCTTCCGAGAAAAGCGAGGGGGCGATCATGAGGGCCGCGGGCGTGGCGAGGCCGCGCATCACCTTGGTCTTGATCGCCTCTTCGTCGATAGCCTGGTAGAAGGCCTTGCGCACCCGCACGTCCTGGAAGGGGTTCTTGCCCTTGACGCTCGCATGGCCGAGCTCGGGCCGCATCTGGTCGAAGCCGAGGAAGATGGTGCGCAGTTCGGGGCCGGCCATGACCTCGGTCCCGGGATTGGCATTGACGCGCGCCTGGTCCGGCAGCGGCACCGGGTCCATCCAGTCGATCTCGCCCGAGAGCAGGGCCGCGACCCGCGTGGCGTTCGATGGGATCGGCGTGAACACCACTTCGTCGAGATTGTGCTTGGGCGTGTCCCACCAATTGGGGTTCTTCTTCCATACCGTCTTCACCCCCGGCTCATGGCTGACCAGGATGAAGGGGCCGGTGCCGTTGGCGTGCAGCGCCGCATAAGGCGGCGTTGTGGCGCTCATGGCGGTTGCTTCGGTCGCGCCGTGCTCTTGCGCCCATGATTTGGAGAAGATGCCCCAGATCTCCCATTGGGAGATGAGCAAGGGGTCGGGATGCTTCAAGACGAAATCGACCGTGTAGTCGTCGACCTTCACGACGTCGGCATCCGGCGGCACCACATTCTTCTGGTCCGAGCCCGGGGTGTGCAGGCGCTGGGCCGAGAACACCACGTCATCGGCGGTGAAGTCCTGCCCGTCATGGAATTTGACGCCCTTGCGCAGATGAAAGCGCCAATGCAGCGGGTCGAGCGTCTCCCAGCTGGTGGCGAGGCAAGGCTCGATCTTCAGGTCGGACCCACGTCGGATCAGGCCCTCATAGACCGCGCCGTTCATGCTGAGGCTGAAGCTTTCCATGATCGCATAGGGGTCCACCGCCTTCAGCTCGCCTTGGAAGGCGAAGCGCAAGGTCTTCGCCTGCGCGCTTTCGATGACGGCCGGTCCTGCGAGCATCGCGGCCGCGCCGAGCGCCGCTAGTGCCAACCTGCAAGCCTTTTTCCTCAGCAGCATCTCAATCTCCCCTGGTCGTTATGGGCTTTTCTGTCGAGATCCGCGCTCGCCGAGATCTGTTCTCGTTCGGAGCGCTTCGGCACTGCGCATGCGGAAAAACGAATTGCGAGGTCGTGTCGTGCCATACCGGTTTATCCCCGTCGTCGAAAGCGTGTCCGTCCATCGGACAGTGCTTGTCGAGCGAGGCTCACAGCAAGATATGTGCCTTGCAGGTGGCACAGCTGGGACCGCGACCGTCTCGGTCGCCCTTCGTACCAGCGATGCGCCAGCCTCAACGTTCACCGAGTCTTCGAGCGAGGCCAGGCGAGCTCCGCTCGAAGATCTCCGCTACCCTCGGGGTCTATCGGCTATCGGCCTCAGTCCATGTTCACCCAGTAGAACTCGTAGTAATTGTCGGGCCGCTGGACCACATGGGTCTTCTTCGAAGCGCCCCAGGCCAAGGCCTGCTGGTGCAGCGGGATGTAGGACACATCGTCGAAGAGCGAGATCTGCCAGGCCTGCTTGAAGATGTCGTCACGCTTCTCCTGGTCCGGCTCCTGCAATGCCTGCTTGGCCAGCTGATCGACCTTCGGATTGCAATAGCCGCCGACATTGTTGCCGCCGCCATTGCCCTTCTCGTCGCGGCATTGGAAGATGTATTGGAAGACGTTGTAGCTCTCGAGCGTCGAGGGCGTCCAGCCGAGCAGGTAGAAGGACGAATCGAAGCCGCCCGCTGCCGAGATCCTGCCGAAATATTTGGACTTCGGCTCGGATAGGAGGTCGATCTTGACGCCGATGCGCGCCAGCATGCCGACTACCGCCTGGCAGATCGGCTCGTCATTGACGTAACGGTCGTTGGGGCAGTTCATCTGCACCTCGAAGCCGTTGGGATAGCCCGCTTCGGCGAGCAGCTTCTTCGAGGCCTCGGGGTCGAAGGGGATGCGCTTGAAATCCTTCGATTCCGAATAGAGCGAAGGCGCGATCATCAGGGCCGAGGGCGTGGCAAGGCCGCGCATCACCTTGGTCTTAATCGCTTCCTCGTCGATCGCCTGGTAGAAGGCCTTGCGCACCCGGACATCCTTGAAGGGGTTCTTGCCCTTGACGTTCGAATGGCCGAGCTCGGGCCTGATCTGGTCGAAGCCGATGAAGATGGTGCGCACTTCGGGTCCGGCCAGCACTTCGGTGCCGGGATTGGCGTTGACGCGTGCCTGATCGGCGAGCGGCACCGGATCCATCCAGTCGATCTCGCCCGAGAGCAGGGCCGCGACCCGCGTGGCGTTATTGGGGATCGGTGTGAACACCACCTCGTCGAGATTATGCTTGGGCTTGTCCCACCAATTGGGATTCTTCTTCCACACCGTCTTCACGCCCGGCTCGTGGCTGACCAGGATGAAGGGGCCGGTGCCGTTGGCGTGCAGCGCCGCATAAGGCGGCGTCGTGGCGTTCATCGCCGTGGCTTCGAGGGCGCCGTGCTCCTCGGCCCATTTCTTGGAGAAGATGCCCCAGCTCTCCCATTCGTTGATCAACAACGGATTCGGCGTCTTGAGGACGAAATCCACGGTGTAATCGTCGACCTTCACAACCTCCGCGTCCAGGGGCACGCGGTTCTTGATGTCGGAACCGGGCGAGTGCACGCGTTGCACCGAGAAGACGACGTCGTCGGCGGTGAAATCCTGCCCTTCATGGAACTTCACGCCCTTGCGCAGATGGAAGCGCCAATGCAGCGGATCGAGCGTCTCCCAGCTCGTCGCCAAAGCCGGCTCGATCGACATGTCGGGCTTGCGGCGGATGAGCCCCTCATAGACCGAGCTGTTGGCGCTGAGGCTGAAGCTCTCATTGATCGCGTAGGGATCGACGGCCTTCAACTCGCCCTGGAAGGCGAAACGCAAGGTCTTGGCGGACGCTTCCGGCGCCAATGCCGGCCCGGCCACGATGGCGGCGGCGCTCAGCGCCGCAAGCGCGAGCCTCCCCGCTCTGCTAGTCAACCACATCTTCATCTCCCCGCTCCATCGGCGTTCTTGTTTGAGTTTGATAACCGGGCTTGCATCGGCCGCATCGACGCGAGATCGGCAGGCCGACACCCGGACCGGTGCCATCTAAGCCCAGCGACGGCCATTGGTCCAGCGTCTCGATGGGCGCCTGCCGCCATCGCGACGATGCAGGTCGTTGCGATGGCGTGACAAATCCGAGTATCGTCTTGAGCATCGCCCTTGCGCCAAGCTCGGGCCGGCGCGAAACTCGCGCATCCAGGAGCCCGTCTGGGCGAACTCGAGACAAAGTGAAACCGATCCATGCCAGTCATCAACCGTGTCGCCGACCTGTCCGACGAGATCGCCGCCTGGCGGCGCGACATCCATGCCCATCCGGAGCTCGGCTATGAGGAGAAGCGCACCTCCGCCATCGTCGCCGAGAAGCTCAAGGCCTTCGGCTGCGACGAGATCGTCACCAGCATCGCCAAGACCGGCGTCGTCGGCGTCATCCGCGGCAGGTCGAGCGCGAGCGGCAAGGTGATCGGCATGCGCGCCGACATGGATTGCCTGCCCCTTCAGGAGATCGGCGACATCGCCCATAAGTCGACGATCCCGAACCGGATGCATGCCTGCGGCCATGACGGCCACACCTCGATGCTGCTCGGAGCCGCGCGATACCTGTGCGAGACGCGCAATTTCGACGGCACCGCGGTTGTCATCTTTCAGCCGGCCGAGGAGGGCGGCGCCGGCGGCGAGCTGATGGTCAAGGAAGGCATCATGGAGCGCTTCGGAATCCGCGAGGTTTACGGCATGCACAACATGCCAGGCCTGCCGCCCGGCCATTTCGCCTTGCGTCCCGGCCCCATGCTGGCGGCAGCCGACCGCTTCGAGATCGAGATCGAAGGCAAGGGCGCCCATGCGGCCAAGGCCTATGAGGGCATCGACACGGTGGTGGTCGCCGCCCATATGATCACGGCGCTGCAGAGCATCGTGTCGCGCAATGTCGATGCCTTGAAGTCCGGCGTCGTCTCGGTGACCTATATGCGCGGCGGCGACGCCTTCAACATCATTCCCCAGACGGTGACCCTGCGCGGCACCGTGCGCACCCTCGAGCCGCAGGTCCGCGACCTGATCGAGGCGCGGATCCGCAACGTCGTCGAGCATATGGCGGCGGTGTTCGGAGCGCGAGCCAAGGTCGATTACGGGCGGGGCTATCCGGTCACGCGCAACCACGAGGTCGAGACCGGCTATGCGGCCGAGGCGGCGGCCGACGTTGCCGGCAGCGCCAATGTCATGACCGACATCGCGCCGAGCATGGGTGGCGAGGACTTCTCCTACATGCTGCTCGAACGCCCGGGCGCCATGATCCTCGTGGGCAATGGCGACACGGCCGGGCTGCATCATCCAGCCTATGACTTCAACGACGCGGCGATCGCGGCCGGCGTGTCCTATTGGGCGAGGCTCGCCGAGCGGCGCATGCCGGCCTGAAATCGCCTGCCTTCGCGACGCCGTGGCTCGCTAAGGCGCGGCTCGCGCGCCTTTCCACGATTGCGGTTCGGGCTTGCCTCAGCGCCGGCCCGGCCGCGTCCCGGCCTGCAGCGCGGCGCCTGCGCGCCTGCCCCTGATGCGTTCGGCTTTCGTTAACCGCAACAGATCGCAATTTGCATAGGCGTTTAACAGTCCGGCAAGCGGATCTCGGCAGTGTGCTTGGGGGGCTGCGACGTATCCTCACTCTTCGCCGATATGCGGCGCTTGAAGGGGTTGTTCAATGAATCTTTCCATCAGGCGGTCCCTCGACAAGGGAGGTGGCTCAGTGGCGCCGTTCCTCCGCGACGAGGCCGGCGCGACCGCTATCGAATATGGCCTGATCGCCGCCCTCATCTCGGTCGTGATCATCGGCATGCTGGGCACGGTCGGAACCAGCCTCAATTCGGTCTTCACCAGTGTGAATGTCAGCTTGACCGCGAATTGACGCTCGAGCCGCGCGCGAGCTTGCCGCGGTTGGAGTAAGTTGCGCCGCCGCCGGCTTCCTCGAGAACTCCGGAACGGGTGGGGTTTTCCAAGCCCGCCGGCCGCAGACCCTCCGTGATGGCACAGGCATCGGCCGGTCGCGGGGCGAGCCTCTCTTGGACAAGTTTTTCTCGGACAAACTCCGCTTCAACAAGTTCTTCCTGGGCAAACTCCCCTTGACTCGGGCGATGCGCACCGCTGAAAGGCGCGGCATCGCCTTTCGCTCAAGAGGATGCCATGCACGCCGAACTCGCCGCCGTCATTGATGAGGCCTTTGAGAAGCGCGCCGATATCGCACCTTCGACCAGGGGGAAGGTGCGCGAGGCGGTCGAGAGCGCCATCGGGCTTCTCGACGACGGCAAGGCGCGCGTCGCCGAGCCGAAGGCCGACGGCAGCTGGCAGGTCAATCAATGGCTGAAGAAGGCGGTGCTGCTCTCCTTCCGTCTCAATGACATGGAGATCATTCCGGGCGGCCCCGGCGGTGCCGTCTGGTGGGACAAGGTGCCATCCAAATTCGCCGGATGGGGCGATAATTCCTTCCGGGTCGCCGGGTTTCGCGCCGTGCCCGGCTCGATCGTGCGGCGGGGTGCCTATATCGCGCCGAATGTCGTGCTCATGCCGAGCTTCGTCAATCTCGGCGCCTATGTCGGCGCCGGCACCATGGTCGATACCTGGGCAACCGTCGGCTCCTGCGCCCAGATCGGCAAGAATTGCCATTTATCCGGCGGCGTCGGCATCGGCGGCGTGCTCGAGCCGCTGCAGGCCGGTCCCACGATCATCGAGGATGATTGCTTCATCGGCGCGCGCTCCGAGGTCGTCGAAGGAGTCGTGGTGCGCAAGGGGAGCGTGCTCGGCATGGGGGTGTTCATCTCCGCCTCGACCAAGATCGTCGAACGCGACACCGGCAAGGTGCATGTCGGCGAGGTGCCTGCCTACTCGGTGGTCGTGCCGGGGAGCCTGCCCGGCAAGACGATGGCGGATGGCAGCGCCGGCCCGGCGCTCGCCTGCGCCGTGATCGTCAAGAAGGTCGATGAGCGTACCCGCTCCAAGACGAGCATCAACGACCTCCTGCGCGATTGAGTCAATTTCTCCTGAGTAGTCAGCGACGTTGCTTGGCGCGACGTAGTCAGCGAGGTTGCTTGGCGCGACCAACGCTTCACGCAGAGCTTCGCTCGCAATACGGACCTTTTGATCAGGCGATTGTTAACCACCTCCCCTGATCAGGGAGCGTTCGGGCTTTTGTACTGTCCGATTAACGGCTTTTCAAGACGTCCTGCCTAAGGTCTGCGCCACGCCAAGCTCACAAATACGAAGCCGAGGCGCAGAACAACGTAGTAATGGAGCCCCTTTATGAAGTCGATCTTCTCCCGTTTCGTCCAAGACGAGTCCGGCGCCACGGCCATCGAATACGGTCTGATCGCAGCGCTCATCTCCGTCGTCATCATCGCCATGCTGACGAATATCGGCACGAACCTCAAGGCGGCCTTCACCTCCGTCAATACCGGACTGACCGCCGCAACAAACTGACCGCCGCTCCTCTTCGGATTTCAAGGGGCCGGGGGCCTAGCCCGGCCCCTTTGCTTTGCGGCCCGGCGCTTTGCGGCCCGCGATCGCCGGAAGATGGCAGGCTTCGCCTGAGAAGACTTGGCGAGGTTAACGGCTTTTCAAGCCCTGGCCCCCAAGATGCGCAGCCGAAATTCGAGCCGTGCGGCGATGGCCTCGAAAAGACAACACGTCCGTCCGCGCGGCATGATCGTCCGGCCTCCGAGAGGCACGGGTCCAAGAATCGGGTCCAAGAACCAGCCGACGTGAAACGCTGGCATCCGGCACGCCGACATTGAGCAAGCTGATATGGGAAAAGCTGATATGGCCGCGCTCCTGTTCTTCGGCATCTTCCCGGCGCTGATGGCCTTCGCGGCGGCCTATGACCTGACCACGATGACGATCCCCAACAAGCTGACGGCGGCGGTGGCGCTGACCTTCCTCGCCGTCGTGATGCTGTGCGGCATGCCGCTGTCGGAGATCGCCTGGCATTTGGGGGCCGGTCTTCTCGTTCTCGTCGCAACCTTCGCGATGTTCGCGGCCGGCTGGGTCGGCGGCGGAGACGCCAAGCTTGCCGCCGCCATCGCCTTATGGCTCGGCTTCGCCGATCTTCTCGACTATCTCGTGCTGGCATCGATCCTGGGCGGGCTTTTGACCCTTGGGCTGCTCGCGGTGCGGCGCTTTCCGTTACCGCGGCCGCTGGTGCGCCTTCCCTGGGCGTTGAAGCTCCACTCTCCCGAGACGGGCATCCCCTACGGCATCGCGCTGGCGATCGCAGCGCTCGTCGTCCTGCCGCATGCCCAGGTACTGCTGCGCGCCTTCCCCGGCTGAATTCGTTACCAAACTGAAATTCGTCAATCGTTAATGACGTTTCGCCACTCACGGTTAACCATGCCTTGACCTTTCCCTGATCAAATCGGGACGTTGGGCGCAGATCTTCGCGTCGGGTCTTCGCGTCAGGTTCGGGTCATCGTCATGAAACCAGCTCGTCTCGCCATCATCGGCGTTGCGCTCGCGGCCGGGCTGGCCGCCGCATATCTGTCGAGCGGCATGCGCGAGCCGGCCCCTCAACCACCCCAGGCCGCGGCAGAGCCGGAGAAGATTGCGGCGAGCGAAGTTCTGGTGGCGGCAACCGATCTGCCGCTCGGCATGAAGGTCGGTGCCGCGGACCTCAAATGGCTGCGCTGGCCGGCCGACGGTCTCGGTGCCGGCATGATCCTCAAGAAAGACGCGCCCGACGCCATCGCCCAGAATGCGGGCTCGATCGTGCGCGAGGCCTTCGTCGCCAATGAACCCCTCCGCAAGGAAAAGCTGGTCAAGGCGGATGCAGGCTTCCTCGCCGCCATCCTGCCCGGCGGCAAGCGCGCGCTGGCGATCAGCATCGATCAACGTGGGTCGAACAGTGCCGGCACCTTGATCCTGCCGAACGATCACATCGATGTCATCCATATCTACAAGGATTGGCGGGCCTCCAAGGCGCAAGGGACGGACATCTTCGCGAGCGAGACGCTGCTGCAGAATATCCGCGTCCTCGCCATCGGGCCCAATATCGAGGAGAAGAATGGCGAACGGGTCGCGGTCGGCGAGACGGCGACGCTCGAGCTCGATCCCGACCAGGTCAACGCCATCGCGCTGGCGCAGCGCACCGGCTCGCTGACGCTCGCCTTGCGCAGCGTCGCCGACGGCAGCGCTCCCCAAATGGCTGCGGTCGACAACGATAATCAGTTTGCGATCATCCGCTACGGCGTCTCCACGGTCGTCGGCGGCAAGAATTGAATGAAGGGCCGGAACACACAGCCATGCTCGCTTCAATGATGCGCATCCCGACCCGGTTGCGGAAGCCCGTGCTTCGCGCGCTCGCGGTTGCGGCGGCAATCGGGGTCGGCGCGCCCGCGGTCGCGCTCGAGCTCGGCGACGATGCGCCGAGCACGATCAATGTGGCGAACGTCAATCCGTCCGTGCCGCAAAAGCTCAATCTCGGCATCGGTAAATCGGTCGTCATCGAGCTGCCGCGCGACGCCAAGGAAGTCTTCGTCGCCAACCCCAAGGTCGCCAATGCGGTGGTGCGCTCAACCCGCAAGGTGTTTCTGATCGCCATGGCGGACGGGGCGACGAGCGTCTTCGTCATGGACGCGCAAGGCGCGCAGATCGCCAATCTCGAGATCCTGGTCGGGCGCGACATGAACAAATTGCGCCGAACCTTGAAGGTGGCGATGCCGAACGCGGCCATCACCGTCACCTCGGTCGACAACACCGTGATCTTGACCGGCGAGGTGGCCTCGGCGCTCGAGGCGCAACAGGCGGCCGACATCGCCGGCGGCTTCGTCGGCCATCTCGACGCCGGCGGCAAGGACAGCAAAGGCAATCTGATCAACTCGCTCACGGTGAGGGCCAGGGATCAGGTGATGGTGAAAGTCACCATCGCCGAGGTCAGGCGCGACATCATCAAGCAGCTCGGAATGGACATTACCGGCACGAATTGGCGCATCTTCAACTCGCCGACGAATTTTCTCCTCGATTTTCCGATCACCAGCGGCACCAGCCAGCCGGTATCTGCGACCTCCTTCAGGATCCAGGGCTCGGCCGGCTCGGCCAAGACGCTCGGCGACATCAAGGCACTCGAGAAGGATGGGGTGGCCCGCATCCTGGCCGAGCCGACGCTGACGGCCATTTCGGGCGAGGCTTCGAAATTCACCGCGGGCGGGACCTTCCCGGTTCCGAGCGGCGTGCCGACTTGCAGCGCGTCTGGGAACTGCGTGATCGGCATTGACTTCAAACCCTATGGGGTCACGCTCGGCTTCACGCCGGTCGTGCTGTCGGCAGGTCGGATCAGCATGCGCATCACCACCGAGGTGACCGAGATCGACTTCGAGAACACCTTCCAGGCCCAACTCAGCGGCAACACCAGCGTCAACGTTCCAGGCACCCGCACCAGGCAAGCCGAATCGACGGTCGAGCTGCCGTCGGGGGGCGCCGTCGCCATCGCAGGGTTAATCCAACAAAATGTGGTCTCCCATCTCAACGGCCTGCCGGGCTTGATGAAGCTGCCGATCCTGGGCGCTCTGTTTCGCTCGCGCGACTATCAGCGCAACGAGACCGAGCTCGCGATCATCGCCACGCCCTATATCGTCAAGCCGGTCGCCCCGAGCCAGATCGCGCGGCCCGACGACAATTTCGTCGACGCGACCGACGCGCAGGCGATCCTGCTCGGCAAGTTCAACAAGATCTACGGCGTCGCAGGCTCGAACGGGCTCCCGAGCAGCTATCGCGGCACGGTCGGTTTCATCCACGATTGAGGCTCCCGCGCCATGCATGGTCACACCGAATCCTTCCAGACGACACAGTACAGGATGCGTCTTCGCGCCTCACCCGCCGCCGGCCTGCTCGCCGGCGTCGCATTGTCGCTCGCGCTTGGTGGCTGCGGCGTCGATCGCATGGTGCCCAATGCCGGGCGCGATCCTTCCGACTATCGCGCCAGGCACCCGATCGTCATGACCGACAAGAGCCACACGCTCGATATCTTTGTGGGCGCCAATGCCGGCCCGCTCGATCTGCGTCAGCGTGAGGATCTGCGCGCCTTCGTCCAGGAATTCCGCGAGCGCGGCAAAGGCGTGGTGACCGCCTTCGTGCCCATCGGCAGCACCGATCCGGGCGGCGATGCGCGCGGCATCGAGACGATCAGGGCGGCGCTCGGTCGCGGCAGGGTTCCCCTCTCGATCCAGACCTATGCGGTCGAAGATCCCGCGCTCGCGGCGCCCATCCGCCTGAGCTTCGCGGAGCTCACCGCCAAGGTCCCGCATAGTTGCGGACGCTGGCCGAAGGACCTGTCGGGCTCGACCACCAGGGAAGGCATCGAGAACGAGCAATACTGGAACTTCGGCTGTGCCTATCAGCAGAACATCGCCGCGCAGGTGGCCGATCCGATCGATCTCGTGCGGCCCCACGTCGAGGACCGCATCGACGTCATCAAGCGGACGACCGAGATCGGCAAGCTGCGCCAAGGCCAGGATCCCGCGACCAGCTACGATACCAAGAACAAGGCGTCCATCAGCAATCTGGGCAGCGGGGGTAACTGATGAGCGACCTGTTCGGAACGCAGCGGCCGGCTCCGGCGAGCACCGAGGAGACCGAGCTCTCCCATATCGTGCCGCTGCCGCGCATCTCGCTGCAGGCCTTCTG
Organism: Rhizobiales bacterium GAS188; assembly: GCA_900104855.1. Taxonomy (NCBI): domain Bacteria; kingdom Pseudomonadati; phylum Pseudomonadota; class Alphaproteobacteria; order Hyphomicrobiales; species Rhizobiales bacterium GAS188. Next base: position 2,333,058 of record FNSS01000001.1, on the reverse strand, counting down.
CGAAACGCCGGAGCTCGCCGGCACCATCGAGGCGGCCGCCGCCGACCGGCGCATGAGCAAGGTGCATGTCAAGCTGCAGATGGGCGGGGCTCCCGCGGCGGTCGAGGCCTATTCCGAAGCCTCCACTCCCAATGTCATCGCCATCGAATCGATCGGCAATCGCGACTCCCTGCTGGATAGCCTCGACCGTCTGGCCGGCGTCTGCGATCCCGGCACCAAGGTCGTCGTGGTCGGTCATGTCAATGACGTGCTCTTGTATCGCGAGCTGATGCGCCGCGGCGTCAGCGAATATCTCATCGCTCCCGTGGAGCACCTCGCCTTCATCCAATCGCTGTCGGAACTGTTCCATGGCGACAAAGCCGAGCCGCTCGGGCGCGTCATCGCGGTCTACGGAGCCAAGGGCGGCTGCGGCGCCTCGACGATCGCCCATAATCTCGGCTGGACCATTGCGCGCCATCTCCAGCTCGCGACCGTGATTGTCGATCTCGACCTGCCCTTCGGGACGGCCGGGCTCGACTTCAACCAGGATCCGCCTCAAGGCATCGTCGACGCCGTCTCGACGCCTGAGCGCCTCGACGCGACGCTGCTGGAACGGCTTCTGTCGACCCTTGCCGACAATCTCAATCTCCTGGCCGCTCCCGCGACACTCGATCGTCTCTTCGACTTCGAGCAGAATACTTTCGACGCGGTGCTGGATCTTTTGCGTTCGAGCGTGCCGTGCATCGTGCTCGATCTGCCCCATCAGTGGACAGCGCCCATCAGGCATCTGCTGCTCGGGGCCGATCATATCCTGCTGGTCGCCGAGCCCGACCTCGCCAATCTGCGCAATGCCAAGAGCATGCACGAATTGCTGAAATCGGCGCGCCCCAACGATTCCCATCCCCGCCTCCTGCTCAACAAGACGGGCGTGCCCAAGCGCCCCGAGATCGCGATCGCGGATTTCGCCAAGGCGGTCGGCGTCGACGCGACGATCATCCCCTACGATGCCCAGCTGTTCGGCTCGGCCGCCAATAACGGCCAGATGATCTCGGAGATCCAGGCGAACGGCAAGCATGCCGAGATCTTCCTGTCGCTCGCCCGGACGCTCACCGGTCGCGCCGAGATCCGCAAGTCGAAATTCAACCTGCCGCTCAAGCTGCCCTTCCTCAAGAAGATGGCATCCAGGAAAGGGTGATTTCGTAAGGAGTCGCTTCAGGTAACGCTGGTATGTTTGGAAAACGCCCGTCGAGTGCCGGCGCCGCGCAGGCGCTGAGATCGGTCTCCCCGACCAGAGCGCCGGCCGAGCCGGTCAGCGCCGCGCGTGCGACGCTGCCGTCCACCGCGCCCGCGCCGGAGCGGCCGGAGCCCACTGGGAGGCCGCTGCCCCAATCCGCGGCGTCGGTGGTCGATCAGCCGCGCTCGGACGACTATTATCAGACCAAGAGCATGGTCTTCGGCGCCTTGATCGAAGCCATCGATGTCAGCCAGCTCGCCAAGCTTGACACCGACAGCGCGCGCGAGGAAATCCGCGACATCGTCAGCGAGATCATCCGGCTGAAGAACGTAATGATGTCGATCGCCGAGCAGGAGGACATGCTCGACGATATCTGCAACGACGTCCTGGGCTACGGGCCGCTCGAGCCGTTGCTGGCGCGCGACGACATCGCCGATGTCATGGTCAACGGCGCCACCAAGACCTATATCGAGGTCAGCGGCAAGATCCAGCTCACCTCGGTGCGCTTTCGCGACAATTCCCAATTGATGAATGTGTGCCAGCGCATCGTCAGCCAGGTGGGCCGAAGGGTCGATGAATCTTCGCCGATCTGCGATGCGCGCCTGCCCGACGGCTCGCGCGTCAACGTCATCGCGCCGCCGCTCGCAATCGACGGACCGGCGCTCACCATCCGCAAATTCAAGAAGGACAAGCTGACGCTCGATCAGCTGACCAAGTTCGGTTCCATTTCCCAGGCCGGTGCCGAGATCTTGAAGATCATCGGCCGGGTGCGCTGCAACGTGCTGGTCTCTGGAGGCACCGGCTCCGGCAAGACGACGCTGCTGAATTGCCTGACGCGCTATATCGACGATGACGAGCGCGTCATCACCTGCGAGGACGCGGCCGAGCTGCAATTGCAGCAGCCCCATGTGGTGCGCCTCGAGACCCGCCCGCCCAATCTCGAGGGGCAGGGCCAGGTGACCATGCGCGACCTCGTCAAGAACTGCCTGCGCATGCGCCCTGAACGCATCATCGTCGGCGAGGTGCGTGGTCCGGAGGCGTTCGACCTCCTGCAGGCCATGAACACCGGCCATGATGGGTCCATGGGAACGCTGCACGCCAACTCTCCGCGCGAGGCGCTGTCGCGCATCGAATCGATGATCACCATGGGCGGCTTCGCGCTGCCTTCCAGGACCATCCGCGAGATGATGGTGTCCTCGATCGACGTGATCGTCCAGGCGGCGCGCCTGCGCGACGGCTCACGCCGCATCACCCATGTGACCGAGGTGATGGGGATGGAAGGCGACGTCATCATCACCCAGGATATCCTGGTCTACGACATGAATATGGAGGAGGCGAACGGGAAGATCTCCGGGCGCCATGTCTCCACCGGGATCGGCCGGCCGAAGTTCTGGGAGCGGGCCCAATATTATGGCGAATCGACGCGTCTCGCCATGGCCATCGACGGGCTCGAAACCAAAGCAGCCGGCAGGTGAGCGCCTCCCCGGCGACACCGGAGCGGGCCGGAGATTCCGGGATCGGCTCTCATACATCTTAAGATTTCGTTGAGGTTCGCGCTGCAAGGATCGTGACATGGAGCTCGGCCCATTGCTCATCGGTATCCTGGCTGCCGTCAGCCTTGGCGGGATTGCGTTTGCGCTCATGCCCTATCTGTCGGGCGAGGTGCGCGCCGAGCAGAGGCAGGACCAGCTTACCAATCGCGTCGCCGCGCGCGAAAACGCGTCCGTGCAGCGCACGGCCGCGAGCCGCCGCGAACAAGTATCGAAGAGCCTCAAGGAGCTGGAACAGCGCCAATCGGCGAGGACCAGGGTCGATCTCGCGACCCGCATCATGCAGGCCGGCCTCTCCTGGCCGAAGCAGCGTTACTACCTTATCAGTGTCGGACTCGCCCTGCTCACGGGATTTGCCGCTCTCCTGATGAGCCATAATCCCTATGTGGCGCTCGGCGGCCTGCTCGTGGGCGGCCTCGGCATGCCGCGCTGGATCCTCGCCTTTCTCACCAAGAAGCGCATCAAGAAGTTCGTGAACGAGTTCCCGAACGCGATTGACGTCGTGGTCCGCGGCGTCAAATCCGGCCTGCCGCTCGGCGATTGCCTCCGCATCATCGCGACCGAGGCCGCCGACCCGGTGCGCACCGAATTCCGTCACATCATCGAATCGCAGACCTTGGGACTCAGCATCTCGGAGGCTTGCGAACGCCTCTATCAGCGCGTTCCCATCACGGAGGCGAGCTTCTTCGGCATCGTCATCTCGATCCAGCAGAAAGCCGGCGGCAATCTCGCCGAGACGCTCGCCAATTTCTCGCGCGTCATCCGCGAACGGCGCAAGATGATGGGCAAGATCCAGGCGATGAGCTCGGAGGCGAAGGCCTCGGCCTCCATCATCGCCAGCCTGCCATTCGTGGTGGCGATCCTCGTCTATTTCAGCAGCCCGGATTACATCACGCTCTTATGGACCACTTTTCACGGCAAGTTCACGATGCTGATTTCAGGATTTTGGATGGGCATGGGCGTCATGGTGATGCGCAAGATGATCCGGTTCGACTTCTAGGCGGCGATGGGGGCACCACATGGTTAACCTCATCTTCTATAAGCTGGTCGATGGACAGTTCCTGTTCATGATGATGGTGGCGATCGCCACGGCGGCGACCATCATCACCATCGGCGTCACCTTCGTCGAAGGCGACTCGCTTGGGCGCCGCATGAAGGCGGTGTCGGTCGAGCGCGAAGCCATCCGGGCGCGCGAGCGCGAACGCCTCAACAAGAATGCCGGGCCGAAAGTCTCGCTGCGCCAGGAGCCGACCGCCTATATGAAGAATGTGGTCGACCGGCTCAACCTGACGAGCTGGCTCGGGACCGACACCGCCAAGAGCCGCCTTGCCTTGGCGGGCTATCGCGGCAAGCAGGCCGAAACCGCCTTCCTGTTCTTCAGGCTGGTCGCGCCGATCGCCCTGTTCGTCGTCGTCATCTTCTACGCATTCGTCGTCATCGGCGACAAATATTCGGTGATGGTGCGGCTCGGCGCGGGGGTGTGTGCGCTTTATTTCGGCATCAAGCTGCCTGAGATCTTCCTGAAGAACCAGACCGGCAAGCGCCAGCTATCGATGCGGCGGGCTTTGCCCGATGCGATGGACCTTCTGCTGATCTGCGTCGAATCGGGCGTCTCGATCGAGCATGCTTTCCGCAAGGTCGCCGCCGAGATCGGCTCCCAATCGGTGCCTCTCGCCGAGGAGCTGACGCTGACCACGGCCGAATTGTCTTATCTGCAGGAACGTCGACAGGCCTATGAGAACCTCGCCAACCGTACCGGGCTCGAGCCCATCAAGGCGATCACCACGGCGCTGGCTCAGGCTGAGCGCTACGGCACGCCGCTGGGGCTCGCCTTGCGGGTCCTGGCGCAGGAAAGCCGGGACCATCGCATGAACGAGGCCGAAAAAAAGGCCGCCGCGCTGCCGCCCAAGCTCACCGTGCCGATGATCCTGTTCTTCCTGCCCGTCTTGTTCGCCGTCATCCTGACGCCGGCCCTGATTCAGGTCTTCAACTGGGATTGACGGGCGCGAAGCCGGCGCGGGCGCGGCGCGCCCTGGAGGTCACATACTCGGATCGTCTCCACATGCCTGCCAGCATCAAGTCGAACGTGTCGCTTTAGGGTTCCGTAGCTATTTGCGGCGACACTGAACAAGGTACCGTCGATCGGCGGTCACGATCTCAGCCATTTGCGCAACGGCCTATGACCTACACTCTCGCTGCCCCCGATGCGCTTCCGCAGGCCGATGTGATCGCCAAACCGCGAGCCGCTTCCGATATCCGCATTCCGGCGCTCGACGGTCTTCGCGGGCTGATGACGCTGTTTGTGCTCTACTCTCACTTCTTTGTCGAAGTGCCGCATGGGATCGGGGTGTTCTATCTCGGATGGGTCGCGGTCATCGTCTTCTTCGTGCTGAGCGGCTACCTCGTCGGCCGATTGATCATCGAGAAGAAGAGCGCCGGCAACTTCCTGCCGATCTTCTATCTGCGCCGGATCTGCCGCACCTTCCCGACCTATTTCCTGTGCGCCGCGCTGATGCTCGCGATCGCTGAGTGCCTGCGGAAGGAGACTTGGATGCAAGGCGACGCCGAGCTGCCCGCCTGGTCCTATTTCGCCTTCATGCAGAACTATTTTATCCTGGCGCGCCAGACGAACGGCTTGCACTGGCTGTCGCCGACATGGACTCTGGCGCTCGAGGAGCAATTCTACATCCTCGCGCCATTCCTTTTTCTCTTTGTGCCGCGCCGCGGATGGGCCCCGCTCCTCGTTGTGCTTTGCCTCGCAGGCGTCGGCTTGCGCGCCTGGGGCGTGCTCACAGGCGATATCAGCTTTGCGCCGTTGACCCTGCTTCCTGCGAGCGCCGACGTTCTCTGCGTCGGCATGCTGCTGGCCGTGCTCGTGAAGCTCGATGTCATTCCCTGGAAACGCTGGAGCCTCGCTTTGCGCGTCGCACCGATCGTCGGTCTATTGGCCGTCGCCGCGACGCAGCAGCTTGACGGCGGCGCGATCGGTCCCTGGTTCCAGATTCTCGGCACCTTCTTCACTGCCCTCGCCAGCGCTCTGTTCATCCTGATGCTGGTCAAAGGAGCGCCGGAGGCCGCAAGATTCAATTCGCGCCTGCTGCGCTTCTTCGGCAATATCTCCTATAGCGTCTATCTCACCCATCTCGCAGTCCTCGGCCTGATGCATGGGGTCATCCTCCATTCGGCGCCAGACACTGCGACGCCGTCTCAAATCTTCGTGACCATCGCGGCGATCCCGGTCACCATCGCCATCGGCTGGCTGCTCACGCGGACCCTCGAGCAACCCATCACCGAATGGGGTCGGGGTTTCGGCTGGGGCAAGACGGCGTCGGTCCAGGCGCTGGCGCTCGTTTACCCGGGCACGACCGAGGCTCCACAGCGGGCCGCGGCGGCCGTCATTCCGCCAGCGCGCGAGCAGACGACCTAAGATAATCCCGAAAACTGGGATCGCTCTTCGCGATGACGCTATTGCGAAATCTGGGCCTGCACGTCTTGCGAGGCGGTTGCGCCCGCATCGTTGCGCCGCGTGATCGCCGTGGTGCGCGGATCCTTCGCCTGGGCCAGCTCCTTCACCAGGCCTTTGCCGCGGATCGCATCCCAGGTATTGGGCTGGTCGATCATGGCGCGGATCTCGGCCACATTGGTAGCGGCGTCGGCCGGCGAGAGATCATGGCGAAGGGTCTGCGTGGCGTTGTCGAAACGCCCCTGCAGCGCCAGCACCAGAGCCAGGTTCTGGCGCACGCGCGGATCGGCTTTCGGGTTCTGGGCAGCCTCGCTCAGCATGCGCTCGGCCTCGGGCAGCTTCTTCGACAGAGCGTAGGACAGGCCGAGATTGGACATGACGCCCGGATCGCCCGGCTGGATCCTCAAGGCAGCGAGATAGAAGGATTGCGCCCGCTCATGCATGCCGACGCCGTCCGAGGCGATGCCTTCGGCCGACAGGATGCGCCAATCGGGCCGGTCGGGAGAATGAGCGCGCGCCAGCACGCCCAGCGCCTGGTCGTATTCGCCGACATCGACCAGCGCCTTGCCATAGGCGGCGAGCACCTCCTGGTCCTTGGGCGACTTGATGGCCGCAACCTGCAGCACCGCCTTCGCCTGATCCTTCTGGCCGAGCGTCCCGAGCGCTCGCGCATAGGCGAGCGAAGCCGTCTTTTCGCCCGGATTGGCGCCGTAGCGCCGTCCCCAGCTATCCGCGTCGGCCCGCAAGCCATCCTGCGCCCCCGGCCCGCCGGTGGCGGATGCGGTGAGGTTGCGGCCCGGCAGGCAGCCGGCAAGCGACATCGCGATCGCTGCCGCCGCGATGGCCGGGATCAGAGTGCGCCGCCATTCCGGGGCGCGACCGGCGCGTCCACGATTTGCCATGCTGCTCGAACCCTCGATCAGTTCCGTTTCGGCGAGCTTGCGCCTCGCCAAATCATTTTCGTAACGTGTTCATTTTCGTAAAGCGTTAACTTTAATGACGCGTTAAGCACCTCTATCTTGAGGCGCCTGATCTCCTGTCCCGATTGGCCATCCAACCGAGTTTCCAGACCGATATGAGCACGCTCATCACCGAGGCTGTCCCGGCGGCGACGCCGATCCATGTCGCCTTCCCGGCCGACTGGCCGGCCCTGCAGGCGCGGCTGCCGAAGACCGGGCGCGCCTTCGCCGAGGCCACGCATTTCGAGGCCAAGGCTGGGCGGCATCTGCTGCTGCCGGCCGCCAATGGCAGCCTCGACGGCGTCGTCTTCATCGAGGATCAGGCAAAGACCGAGGCCGAACGCGCTTTCGGGCGCGGCGGCCTCGCCAGCCTTCTGCCTGCCGGCACCTATCGCTTCCAGGACGACCTGCCCTTGCCGGAACTCGCGGCGCTGGCCTGGCTTACCGATGGCTACCGCTTCGACGCCTATCGCCAGAAGGCCGATGCGCCGCGCGCCAGGCTCGCCCTCGGCCAGGGCGTCGACGCGGCCCGCATCGAACGCATGGCGGCCGCGATCGGCCTCGGTCGTGATCTCATCAACAGGCCCGCCAACGATCTCGGACCGGATGGTCTGGAGGCGGCGGCCCGCGAGCTCGCCGCCCTGTTCGACGCGCGCCTCGAGGTGACGGTCGGCGAGGCGCTTCTCGAGGCCCGCCTGCCGATGATTCATACGGTCGGCCGCGCCTCCGCCGTGGCGCCGAGGCTCATCGATTTCTCCTGGGGCGATGCGGCGGCGCCCAAGGTCACGCTGGTGGGCAAGGGCGTCACCTTCGACACCGGCGGCCTCAACATCAAGCCTGACGCCTCCATGCTGCTGATGAAGAAGGATATGGGCGGGGCAGCCGTGGCGCTCGCTGCCGCCCGCATGATCATGGCCGAGAAGCTGCCGGTGCGGCTGCGCGTCCTCATCCCGGCGGTCGAGAACGCCATATCGGGCCAAGCCTTCCGCCCAGGCGACATCCTCAGGAGCCGCAAGGGGCTGAGCGTCGAGATCGGCAACACGGATGCCGAAGGACGCCTCATCCTTGCGGACGCGCTTGCCCTTGCGGATGAGGAAGATGCGGCGCTCATCGTCGATTTCGCCACGCTGACCGGGGCGGCGCGGGTGGCGCTCGGCCCGGATCTGCCGGCCTTCTTCGCGACGGAGGAGGGTTTTGCGCGCGAGGTCGTGGAAACCGGGCTTCAGATCAACGACCCGGTCTGGCGCCTGCCTTATTGGGCACCCTATGACGAGCTGCTGGCGTCGCGCGTCGCCGATGTGAACCATATCTCGGGCGGCGCTTTCGCCGGGTCGATCACGGCGGCCTTGTTTCTCAAGCGCTTCGTCGAGAAGGCGCCGGTCTACGCCCATTTCGACCTCTACGCCTGGACGCCGACCGCGAAGCCCGGACGGCCGCAGGGCGGCGAGGTGCAGGTGGCTCGCCTGATCTTCGAGACCATCGAGCGCCGCTTCCGATAGCGAGGTTCGCCTCGGAACGATGTGATCGCCGCAAGCAGCCGTTAATCGCCTCATGTCTATCTAGGCCGGCCGCACGCATGCCCCGACCGGGCAAGGCTGGGCGGCTCGGGTAAGGGCGGTGGAGGCTCGCTTGACGTCGATCTTCGATTTCCCTTCACGGCGAGCCTGGATCGCGCTGGCGCTTGCTGGCGCCGCCGCTTACGGCACGCTCGCGGCCCTCGATTTCAGTATACGCATCTTGCCGATCATGTGCTTTGCCGCAGCTGTCGCGCTCTTCACCGCGGGCGGATATGTTTATTTGCGCCTGCGGCCCGATGCGCATCTCTTCGCCATTTTCATGGGGCTCGCCTATTTCGTCGCGATGTGCTTGACGGCCGGCGTTCTGGCCTTCGCCGTGGTGCCCCTCGCCGGCCCCCTATGGGACGATCGCTTCATGGCGTTCGAGGAGCGCATCGGCATCGATTGGCCGGCGCTTGCGACCTTCTTGGCCGGCAACCCAACCATGAACAACATCTGGGCTTTGGCCTATTTGTCGCCCGTAACGCAGATTCTCTCTGTACTCATCCTCTTGCCCAGTTTTGGCCATAGCGAGAGGCTCGCCGCCTTTTTGAAGCTCATGAACGCAACCCTCATTGCTTGCGTCGTCATCAGCCTCGTCATCCCAGCCGTCGGGCCGGTCGAGGCCTATCGGATGCCCGACGCGGCGCGACAGCAGCTCGGCGCTTCGGCCTATGGCTACGTCGAGCAGCTTCTTGCATTGCGAGAGGGCAGGCTCACGAGCTTCGATTTCGGACATATGCAAGGAATGGTGACCTTCCCGTCCTATCACACCATCATGGCCATCCTGACGGCCTGGGCGTTATGGCCGTTGCGCTTCGTCGGCCCCCTCGCCGTCGTGTTCAACGGCGTCGTGATTGTATCGACCATCCCGTGGGGCGGACATTATGTCAGTGACGTCGTCGGCGGCGCCGCCATCGCGGTTTTGGGGATCGCCTTCGTCTCGCCGCGGCGATCTGCCGCGCCCTTGCCGATCCCGGCCATGGCGCTGCCCGCCGAGTAGCGGATCGGTCCGCGGATAGCCTTCCGCCGATCGGATGGTCCGAGGCATTCGCCTGCGCTAAAGTGGGGACGCAAGCTCGCGCCGGATGATCGGCACGCGGCTTGCCTGCCCCCCATCGGTCGACGGCATCTTATGAACACCCCCATCGCCCCTTCGCCGCCTGCGGCCGCGCTCGACGCACGCGAGATCCGTTCGATCTTCGCCGGCATCATGCTCGCCATGTTCCTGGCGGCGCTGGACCAGACCATCATCGCGACGGCGCTGCCGCTGATCGCGCGCGATCTCGGCGACGTGCAGAACCTGCCATGGGTCGCGACCGCCTATCTGCTTGCGGCGACCGCGGTCACGCCGCTCTACGGCAAGGCGAGCGATATCTACGGGCGCCGGGTGATGCTGCTCCTGGGCATCGCCACCTTCGTCGCCGGCTCCATCGCCTGCGCGCTCGCCCCCACCATGCTGGTGCTCATCCTGGCTCGCGGGCTGCAGGGGCTCGGCGGGGGCGGGTTGATCTCGCTGGCGCAGACCATCATCGCCGATATCGTGTCGCCCAAGGAGCGCGGCCGCTACCAGGTGCGGATCGCCAGCGTCTTTCTCGCTTCGGGTCTGGCTGGCCCCTTCCTCGGCGGCTTCCTGGCCCAGCATTTCCATTGGTCGGCGATCTTCTGGATCAATGTGCCGCTGGGCCTCCTGGCCTTTGCGCTCACCAATACGCTGTTGCGCAAGCTGCCGCGCATCGGGCGGCCGCATCGGCTCGACATTCTGGGCGCGGTGCTGATGGCGCTCGCCACCAGCCTCTTGATGCTGGCGCTCAACGGGGAGGGCGCCCAGATCGGCAAGAGCTCGCTCTGGTTCGGCGCGCTCATCGCCGCATCCGCCGTCATGTGGGCGCTGTTCGCCTTGCGTGTCGCGATGGCGGTCGAGCCCCTGGTGCCGGTGCGCGTGCTCGCCAATCCGGTGGTGCGCACCGCCGCCATCGCCTCGAGCCTTGGGGTCGGCACGAATGTGGCGATGACCATCTATGTGCCCATCTATCTGCAGGCCGAGATGGGGCTTACGGCAAGCCAGTCGGGGATCGCGCTGATCCCGCTGATGGCGGGCGGCGTCATCGGCGCCATGGTCTCCGGCCGGACGATGGCGCGGGTGCGCCACTATAAACGCCTGCCGCTCGTGGGCCTGACATTGGCGACGCTGGCAATGGCGTCGCTTGCGGTCCTCGGTACGCGCCTCAGCCTGACCCCCTTCGTGGCGATCCTCGGCGTCTCGTCGGTGGCGCTCGGCACCCTGTTTCCGGTGGCGACGGTCGCCATCCAGAATGCGGTTGCCCATCAGGATCTCGGCATCGCGACGGCGAGCATGAATTTCTTCCGCCAGCTCGGCGGCGCCATCCTGGTCTCGGTCTATGGTGCGATCATCGTCGGGGGGGCGAGCGGCGCGGCCGCGACCTCGGTCGAGGACTTGTCCCGCAACGCCGCCGCGAACGGCATCGATCTCGCGTTCCTGTTCCGGCTTGTCTTCGCGGCAGCTGCCGCAGGCTTCGCTGTGGCGCTCGCCGCCTTTGCGGTGATGGAGGAGCGCCCCTTGCGCGGCGGCCGGCCCGAGACGGTGGCTGAAGTCGTCGAGCCACACTGATCGAGCGAGGTTGGACGAATCGCGCTGAGGCGGCGCGGCTCCCTTCGGGAGGCGTCGTTCAGATGGCGTAATCTTGGATGCGCGGCTCGCTCATGGCGCGCGAGGTGCTTGGCAGAGGCGCGGTCGCACCGCGGCTGGTCATGTTCGCGTACATGGCCTTGATGGCTCTCGAGGCGGTGGTGACGCACAAAAAGGGCACAAACGCGTGCACGAAAGCCGCGCAGGAGGCGGCGAAGAGCCGTCCGGAATAGGACATGGCGACGCCGAAATGCTCGCCATAGGTCTCGCCCACCGCGTGCGGGTGGTCGGTGAACAGGTCTTTCAGCGAATTCGGCATGGCGGGCTCCGGTGTTGATCCGGTCCACAAGGATAGAGATGCCGGTGCGGAAAGCATCGCCAGAATTTGACGTCCTGTGCGATTTTGTGGAGATGTTGTCTCGCATAATTTGGAAAACACGAGATGAAATCAACAGGTCTCGATGGAATCGACAAACGCTTGCTCGCCGAGCTGCAGCGCGACGTCACCTTGTCGCTCGACGAGCTGGGCGAGCGCGCCGGCCTGTCACGCAACTCTTGCTGGCGACGCCTGACGAGGCTCGACGAGACCGGGGTGGTGAAGGCCCGGGTGGCCCTCCTCGATCCTGCGGCCGTGAATGCCAAGCTGATGGTCTTCATCGCGGTGCGCACCAGCCGCCACAGCGCCGACTGGGCCGACCGCTTCCGCCTGGCCGTCAAGGAGATCCCCGAGATCGTCGGCGCCTTCCGCACGGCCGGCGAGATCGACTACATCCTGCAGGCGCGCGTGCCGGACGTCGCCGCCTATGACGCGCTCTACCAGAAGCTCATCGCCCGCATCGACATGCTGGATGTGTCCGCAACCTTCGTCATGGAGACCATGAAGGATACGACCGAGCTCCCCCTCGGCTATGCCTGATCGCTCGGGCTGCCCGGTTTTGGTCCTCGATCGGCGGGCGATCGCGACTGATTTCGCGTCGGCAAGGCTTCGAGACGCAGATAGTTATTGCACCGCGGCAACTTGACGCTTTCTTTACCCTAACGGTCCATCAACGAACGGAATCTTCGGCGAATGGCCGGATCAGCGCCCTTGTTTCGTCGCATTGAAGGCCGAGGGACTGGCAGGGGATGGGTTAGTCGGGTCGGCGTGGTCGGCGCGCGCCGCTCATGGGGTTTGACTGGGGCCACAGGACGGACCGAATTTCATGAACGCAGCCGACGTCGCGCAAAACGCGCTTCCTTCCTTTGCCCCGAGCTTGTCGATCTGGACCCTGTTCTGGCAGGCGCATATCGTCGTCAAGCTCGTTATGATCGGTCTCGTGTTCGCCTCGGTCTGGTGCTGGGCCATCATCTTCAACAAGATCATCCTCTATAAGCGGCTCGCCAAGGCGATGGACCGCTTCGAAGACGTGTTCTGGTCGGGACAATCGCTCGACGAGCTCTACCGCACCCTGTCGGAGACGCAGCCGACCGGAATGGGGGCCGTGTTCCTCGCCGCCATGACCGAGTGGAAGCGCTCGATCGAGGGGGCAGGGCGGGCCTTCGGCAGCTTCGCGGGACGCGTCGAGAAGGTGATGGACGTCGCCATCCAGCGCGAGACCGAGCGCCTGAACGGGGGGCTGATGGTGCTCTCCAACATCGCCTCCGCCGGCCCCTTCATCGGGCTGTTCGGCACGGTGTGGGGCATCATGAATTCCTTCATGGCGATCGCGGCCTCGAAGAACACCAACCTTGCGGTCGTCGCGCCCGGCATCTCGGAAGCGCTGTTTGCGACCGCGATCGGCCTCGTGGCGGCAATTCCGGCCGTCATCGCCTATAATAGCTTCGCGGCGCGTGTCGCCAATCTGCAGACGCGGCTCGAGGGCTTTGCCGACGAATTCTCCGCGATCCTGTCACGGCAGGTCGACCAGCGGCTTGCGGCCTGACGCGGAGGGCTGAACGCGGATGGGTGCGAATGTCTCGGCAATGAGCCAGGAAGGCACGGGGCGGCGTCGGCGTCGGCGCCATCACTCGGCCATTGCGCAAATCAATATGACGCCGTTCATCGACGTCATGCTGGTTTTGTTGATCGTGTTCATGGTGGCGGCGCCGCTCCTGACTTCGGGCGTGCCGCTCGATCTGCCGCAGACGGGCGCAAAGCCCCTCAATGTCGACAAGCAGCCCGTGACCATCTCGATCGACGAGAAGGGCAAGGTGTTCTTGATGGAAAAGCCGGTCGAGGACGCGGCCCTGCTCGATACGCTGAAGGCCATTGCGGCCAATGCCGCCGATGAGCGCATCTATGTGCGCGGCGCCAAGCAGGTCGGCTACGGCAGGGTCGCCCAGATCATGTCGATGATCACGGCCGCCGGCTATAAGCGTGTGGCGTTGGTCACGGAGCCGGATCTGAGGAATTGAGGACGAGGTTGAGGTGAAGTTCGACTGGTCCGAGCCAGGCATTCCCATCTCCATCATCGCCCATGTCGGCGTGCTGGTGCTGAGCCTTGTTGCGCTCTCCTCGGCCCAGCCTTTCGCCGACGCGGAAGAGACGGTCGCGGTCGAGCTGATCAGCTCCAGTGAGCTGAGCGCCATGACCAAGGGCGAGAAAACCGCCAAGGAGGTCGCTCCGACGCCGAAGCCGCGTGTCGACAAGGTGGCCGAGGCCGAGCAGCTCAAGCCGACGCAAGGCACCGACCAAGTCGATGTGCCGACCCCGCCCGCCCGGGCGCCGGAGATCTCCGATCAGGTGAGCGCGCCGCCCTTGCCGCCGACCCGGCCGACGGACCCCGTCAAGCCGGACCCGAAGCCCGAGCCGCAGAAGGCCGCGGCCGAGCCGCCAAAGCCCGAGCCGCCGAAGGTCGATGCCGAAATTCCAAAACCCCCCGAGAAGCCGAAGCCGCAGCCCCTCGACAAGACAAAGATTGCCCAGCTGCTCGAGGACAAGAAGGTGCAGGAGCCGCCCAAACCCGTGAAGCCGCCCGCCAAGGAGAAGGGTGAGCCGAATTTCGCCAAAACCACGAGCGAGATCGAGAAGCTGCTGGTCTCGAAGGAGAAGCCGCAATCGTCGGGCTCGGTCGGAGCGCAATTGCAGAGGACGGCGTCGCTCGGCACCCAGACCGGCAATTCGCCGAAGCTGTCGCCCTCGATGCGCGACGCGCTCGCCGGACTCCTGAAGGAGCAGGTCGAGAAGTGCTTCGACCTTCCGCCCGGGATGGACGAGACCAAGATGCAGCAAGCCCTGGTGCGCGTGGTCTTCAAGGAAGACGGCAGCCTGGCCGAGCGCCCGCAACTCGCTACCAGCTCCTCAGATCCTGGCGTGCGCGCCACGGCCGGCGCCCTGCAGCGCGCCGTCATGCGCTGCGCGCCCTATCGGATACCGGCGCAGTTCCTTCCCTTCTTCAACGATTGGAAGGATACGCTGTTCCACCCCCCCTCGCTCGGCTGAGCCGGCTCGTCATAGTCGAGCCGCATCTCTCAACTAACAAGGAAGCGGCATCCACCAGCCGCACGAGATCATGAAGACATCCATTTCCCGCCGTTCCCTCGCATTCGGCTTGGCCGCCACTCCCCTCATCGCCAGCGCTGCCCGCGCCGAGCTCATCGTCTCGCTCGACCGCGCCAATTTCCAGCCGATGCCGATCGCCATTCCCGATCTGCAGGGCGAGGGTGATCTCGGGGCGCGCGTCGCCGGCGTGATCGCCAATGACCTGCAGCGCTCCGGCGTGTTCGCGCCGATCGACAAGAAGGCCTTCATCGACAAGACCGTCTCGCCCGATGCCATGCCGCAATTCGATTCCTGGCGGGCGATCAATGCCCAGGCCCTGGTGACCGGCCGCGTCTCGCGCGATTCGGCGCGGATGAAGGCCGAGTTCCGCCTCTGGGACGTGTTGTCGGGCGAGCAGGCGACCGGCCAGCAATATACGACCGACGCCAATAACTGGCGGCGCGTCGCCCATCTGATCGCCGATGCCATCTATTCCAAGATCACCGGTGCCGGCGGCTTCTTCGATTCGCGCGTCGTCTTCGTCGACGAGACAGGGCCGAAGCAGGCGCGCCGCAAGCGCCTCGCCATCATGGATCAGGACGGCGCCAATGTGCGCTATCTGACCGAGGGCAGCGAGCTCGTGGTCACGCCGCGCTTCTCGCCGAACAGCCAGGAGGTCACCTATATGGCCTTCGCGCAGAACGGCGATGCCAGCGTGCGCCTTCTCAACATCGAGACCGGCCAGCGCGAGATCGTCGGCAACTTCCCGGGCATGACCTTCTCGCCGCGCTTCTCGCCCGACGGGCAGCGTGTCGTCATGAGCCTCGAGCAGAGCGGCAACGCCAATATCTACTCGATGGATCTGCGCTCGCGCGCCACGACCCGCCTGACCGACACTCGGGCGATCGACACCTCGCCCTCCTATTCGCCGGATGGCGGCCAGATCGTCTTCGAGAGCGATCGCGGCGGCACGCAGCAGCTCTATGTCATGGGAGGGAGCGGCGGCGGGGCGAAGCGCATTTCCTTCGGCAATGGGCGCTATTCGACGCCGGTCTGGTCGCCCAAGGGCGACTACATCGCCTTCACCCGGCAGACCTCCAGCTCCTTCGGCATCGGCGTCATGAAGCCCGACGGCTCGGGCGAGCGCATCCTGACCGAGGGTTTCCACAATGAAGGGCCGACCTGGGCGCCGAACGGGCGTTATCTGATGTTCTTCCGCGATCAGGGCGGAGCCAAGATCTTCATGGCCGACGTGACCGGGCGCGTCGACATCTCGGTGCCGACCCCGAGCTTCGGCTCCGATCCGGCCTGGAGCCCGCTGCTTGGAGGCTAAGCCGATTCCGCCGGCTGTCACACGCATGTAGCTTGCGGGTGGGATGCGGTGGGTCTGGAGATTGGGGGCATGGCGGGATGGCCTCGCGCGAAAAGTCGGCTCCCGCTGTAAATTCCCTGTTATTTACAGCGCCGCGCCGTGCGATGTGGCCTGGGGATCGTCCGAATGGTCGCTCCTGAGTCGCATGGTTGAGCAAAGATGCGCGTGACCACCCCTGAAACGCGGCCCCAGAAACGCTGCGGAGACGTTTTTTTGGACAGGACGATTCGTTGACGAAGCAATTATGGCGGGGTTCGGCCGATCTGCCCCAAATTTGCCACTCATCCTTCGTTAACCCTGCGGCCAGGTTTCGCGGTGGTGGCGCGTTTTCGCTGCGGTCGTAAACTCTCGTCAAGGTTGACGGAACCTTGGCTTAACCGGCGCCGGCTTATGGGCGACTGTCGATTGCAATAGGATCCGGAGGTCCGGCATGTTTCATCTTCCCGTCTCGGCCCGCGCTCTCAAGTTCGCGCTGGCTTTCGCGGCGGCACTCGCCGCGTCGGCCTGCGCCAAGAACGCCGATGAGTCAGGGCTCGGGCAGGGCGCCGCTACCCCAGGCAGCCAGCAGGATTTCGTCGTCAATGTCGGCGACCGCGTCTTCTTCGAGACCGATTCCTCGGAGCTGACCTCGTCGGCGCAGGCGACGCTGAGCAAGCAGGCGTCCTGGCTCACGCAATATCCACGCTATTCCTTCACGGTCGAAGGCCATGCCGATGAGCGCGGCACCCGCGAATATAATTTCGCGCTTGGCGCAAGGCGCTCCCAGGCCGCGCATGACTACCTCGTCTCGAAGGGGATTGCGGCCTCGCGCATGCGCACCGTCTCCTACGGCAAGGAGCGCCCCGTGGCGACTTGCGACGATATCTCCTGCTGGTCGCAGAACCGCCGCGCCGTCACGGTGTTGAGCGGCGCGCCAGGCTCCTGAAAACGGCTCCTGAGGATATCTCTGGCCGGCGCCGCTTCGCCGCAGGTGCCGGCTTTCAGTCGCTTGAGCGCCTGATTCCCGCCGCGGGTGACTCGTATTGTGATCTGGCGCAAAGCTTGTTACGCGCCCAATGCTTGTTACGCACCGCAAAGTCTGCAGCGCGGGGCTGCGGCGCGACGGTCGATAAGGGGCTTCTTCCGCCATGATGCGTCCTGCTGCGAGGTTCATCGCGATTCTGGCCGGGTTCACGGTCGCTGCCGTGTCCGCGCCGGCTCGCGCCCAGGACGCCTCCGAGGTGGTGGTGCGCGTGTCCCAGCTCGAGGCGCAGATGCGCCAGATGTCCGGGAAGATCGAGGAGCTGCAGTTCCAGAACCAGCAATTGCGCGAGCAGCTCAAGCGCTTCCAGGAAGATACCGAGTTTCGCTTCCAGGACAGCGGCAAGGGGTCGGGTCAGGCCTCGACCCCGCGCGCCTCCGCGTTGCCGGCTTCTCCCCCGCGGCAGATTGCCTCATCCGTCCCTGGCGCTGTGCCGCCTCGCCCGGCAGGCCGCGGCGACGCTTATGATCCGCAGGCCGATCTGAATGCGCCGGGAGCACCGCGCCCACTGGGCTCGCCCGATAGCGCCGCGCCGCCCATGCGCCGTTCTGCGATGCCCGGCCCCATCATGGAGGATCCGGACGCGCCCCGGGTTCCGGCCGGCACGCCGCTCGATATCGCAGGGGCCGGCGGCCCGGCCGGCATGCCGCCCGCCCAGCCGGCGCGCCCGGCGCTGGCGTCGATGGCCGCGACCGGCACGGATTCGGTCCGCGCCGACTTCGACAACGCCTATACCTTCATCCAGCAGCGCCAGTTCGAGCAGGCCGAGATGGGATTTCGCAGCTTCCTGCAATCGCATCCGCGCTCGAAGCTGACGCCCGACGCCACCTATTGGCTGGGTGAGAGCTATCTGCAGCGCGCCCGCTACCGCGACGCGGCCGAGCAATTCCTGAAGATCACCACCAGCTTCGGCACATCCTCCAAGGGGCCGGACGGGATGTTCAAGCTCGGCGTGTCCTTGCGTGGGCTCGGCGCCAATGATCAAGCCTGCGCGACTTTCGCCGAGATCGGGCGCAAATATCCGACCGCGCGTCCGACCCTCCTGAAGGACGTGCAGCGTGAGCAGCAGCGCGCCAAATGCGCCAGCTGAGCTGCGCGAGCTGAGCCGAATTGTCAGAGCCCAAGGCAGGTCCTGGCGCCGCAGCTGCCGACCAGCAGGCGGCCACTGTCGCGGCCGGTGATTTTCGGAGCGATGATGATCTGCCGATCGGGATCGAGGAAGCGGCACGGCTTCTGGCGCCTGCGCTCGCAGAGGCCGGCCGCGTTCTGCTTGCGGTCTCCGGCGGGCCGGATTCGGTGGCGCTGATGCGCCTTTGCGCGACACTCATGCGACGCGACCCGGCCTGCAACCTGCATGTCGCGACCGTCGATCACGGATTGCGCGCCGGCTCGCGCGCCGAGGCCGAGCGTGTGGGCCTCTGGGCCAGGGATTGCGGCCTGACACACAGCATCCTGACCTGGGAGGGCGTAAAGCCGACGACGCGCATCCAAGAGCGGGCGCGCGTCGCCCGTTACGCACTTCTCGCCGCCAAGGCGCGCGAGATCGGCGCCTCGCTCTTCCTCACGGCGCATACGCTCGACGATCAGGCCGAGACCGTGCTGATGCGCATCGCGCATGGCTCGGGTCTGGCTGGCCTCGCCGCGATGCGGCCTCTCACGCAGCGGCGACCGGGGCTGCGCCATGGCAGGCCGTTTCTCGGAATCGCCAAGGCAAGGCTCCTCGCCACCTGCCGTGCCAATGCCTGGCCTTTCGTCGAGGATCCGTCGAATGCCGATCCGCGCTTCGCCCGGGCGCGCTGGCGCAAGCTCGCTCCGGCGCTGCGGAAGGAAGGCCTGACGGCGCGGCGCCTCGCCAAGCTCGCCGAACGGGCAGCTTCCGCCGAGGAGGCGCTGGAAACAAAGGCCGTGGAAGCTTTCGCATCCGCAAGGCTTGATGCGGGAAGGCTTGATGCAGGAAGGCTCGAGGCAGACCCGCACGGAATCGTGCTCGACATGGTGCGGCTCATCGAGCGCGAGCCGCGCGATATCGCGCTACGCGTGCTGCTGCTGGCGCTCGCCGAGCTGCGGGGCCAAGATGGTCAAAGGGACCAAGAGACCGCCGCTCCCATCCGCCTCGAGCGGGTGGAGGGGGCGGTCGCGGCGCTCTATGCCGCGGTCGCGGAGCGCCGAGCCCTCAGATGCACGCTCGCCGGTGCGGTGCTTGCCTGCGATGCCGCTGGCCGGTTGCGTCTGCGCCCCGAACCGTCGAGGCGCCGGGGCCGCAAACCGGCCGAGACAGCTCCGGCGGCCGGATCGGCAAGGGAAGCAAGGGAAGGCGGCCTGGAAGCCAGCCCGAACCCTGCGAATCAGGGTAACTCTAATGCGTCGATGGTGCTGGTTTGATGCGCGATTTGACGGTATGTTCGGGATTGCGACGAACTCTGCTTGGAATGGGAGTGGCGCAGCCCTACATAAACGTCGATCGGTTATGGATATGCCTTGTGGACGCGGCTGGAGCGTCGCCCTCGGAAGACAAGTGAAGCGATGAATCCGAACCTCCGCAATTTCGCGCTCTGGGCCATCATCATTCTCCTGGTGCTCGCCCTGGTGACGCTGTTCCAGAGCCCCGGCCAGCGTGCCGGAACCTCCGAGATTCCCTATAGCCAGCTTCTCGTCGAGGCCGATCAGAGCAATATCTCGAGCGTGGTGATCTCGGGCCAGGAGGTGAGCGGCACCTTCCGGGATGGCCGTCCCTTCCAGACCTACATGCCCAACGATCCGGATTTCATCCGCAAGCTGACGCAGAAGGGCGTGCAGATCTCGGCGAAGCCACAATCCTCCGAGACGCCGTGGTTCATGGCGATCCTGCTCAATTCCCTGCCTTTCCTCCTGATCGTCGGCGCCTGGTTCTTCCTGTCGCGGCAGATGCAGAACGGCGCCGGGCGCGCCATGGGCTTCGGCAAGTCCAAGGCCAAGCTGCTCAACGAGGCGCATGGCCGCGTCACCTTCGAGGACGTCGCCGGTGTCGACGAGGCGAAGGAGGATCTGCAGGAAATCGTCGAATTCCTGAAGGACCCCCAGAAGTTCCAAAGGCTCGGCGGGCGCATTCCGCGCGGCGTGCTGCTGGTCGGCTCTCCGGGCACCGGCAAGACGCTGATCGCGCGCGCCGTCGCGGGCGAAGCCAATGTGCCCTTCTTCACCATCTCGGGCTCGGATTTCGTCGAGATGTTCGTGGGTGTCGGCGCCTCGCGCGTGCGCGACATGTTCGACCAGGCGAAGAAGAACGCGCCTTGCATCATCTTCATCGACGAGATCGACGCCGTCGGTCGGCATCGCGGCGCGGGTCTCGGCGGCGGCAATGACGAGCGCGAGCAGACGCTCAATCAATTGCTGGTCGAGATGGACGGATTCGAGGCCAATGAAGGCATCATCATCATCGCGGCCACCAACCGGCCCGATGTGCTCGATCCGGCGCTGCTGCGCCCCGGCCGCTTCGACCGTCAGATCGTGGTGCCGGCGCCCGACGTGCTCGGCCGCGAGAAGATCCTCAAGGTGCATGTGCGCAAGGTGCCGCTCGCCCCCGATGTCGAGCTCAAGACCATCGCGCGTGGCACGCCCGGCTTTTCCGGCGCCGATCTCATGAACCTCGTGAACGAAGCAGCGCTGCTCGCCGCAAGGCGTGGGCGCCGGCTGGTCACCATGATGGAATTCGAGGACGCCAAGGACAAGGTGATGATGGGCGCGGAACGCCGCAGCCTGGTCATGACGGAGGACGAAAAGCGCCTCACGGCCTATCACGAGGCAGGCCACGCGCTGCTCGCCCTCAGCGTGCCTGCGACCGACCCGGTGCACAAGGCGACCATCATTCCGCGCGGCCGGGCCCTCGGCATGGTCATGCAGTTGCCGGAGCGCGACAAATTGTCGATGAGCTTCGAGCAGATGACCTCTCGCCTCACCATCATGATGGGCGGGCGCGTCGCCGAGGAGCTGGTCTTCGGTGCCGACAAGGTCACCTCGGGCGCGGCCTCCGACATCGAGCAGGCGACGAGGCTTGCCCGCATGATGGTGACGCGCTGGGGCTTCTCCAGCGAGCTCGGCACCGTCGCCTATGGCGAGAACCAGGAAGAGGTCTTCCTCGGCTATTCGGTGTCGCGCCAACAGAATATCTCCGAGGCGACGGCCCAGAAGATCGATGCCGAAATCCGGCGCCTGGTCGAGCGCGGCTATGCCGAGGCGACGCGCATCCTCACGGACAAGAAGGACGCCCTCGAAGCCCTGGCCCAGGGACTGCTCGAATTCGAGACCCTGACGGGCGAGGAGATCCGCGAGCTCCTGGCGGGCAAGCGCCCGGTGCGCGAGCAGTCGGAGGAGCCGAAGCCGCAGCGCGGCTCGCCTGTGCCGCAGGCGGGGCGCGGCCGGCCTCGGCCTGAGCCCGATCCCGGTCTCGAACCGCAACCGCAGACCTGACGTTCCGCCGAGGCGAGATAACTGCAATCACATCCGGCCCGCCCAAAAGGCGGGCCGTTTTCGTCAGTGACTTTGGTCAGCGCCTGATGATGGCGGCCGATGCGGCCCGGCGCTGCTCCCAGCCCTGCCGTTCGAGCAGCGGCGTGTCGCAATCTTCAGCCGGATAACCGACGCACAGATAGCCGACGAGCTTCCATTCCTCGGGCGTCTCTAAGATGGCTGCGATGCGCGCCGGCTCGAGGATCGAGACCCATCCGACCCCGATGCCTTCGGTACGTGCAGCGAGCCACAGCGTATGGATGGCGATGACGGTCGAGTAATCGATCATCTCCGGCATGGTCCGGCGACCGAGCCCGTGGCCTTGCGGCGTCGAGCGATCCGCGAAGACCGCGATCTGGCAGGGCGCGTCGTCGAGGCCTGCGAGCTTCAGCCGCGCATAAAGGCTCGCCCGGTCCGCATCCTGTGCGCCTTGGGCCCGCAAGGCCTCGCCGTTGCAGCTTTCGAAACAGGCGCGCACGGCGCTGCGTCGCGCCGCATCCTCGACGACCACGAAGCGCCAGGGCTGGCTCAGGCCCACGGAGGGCGCAAGGCTCGCGAGCTCGAGGAGCCGCTCGAGGGCTCCGGCCGGCAGGGGCGTGCGCCGGAAGCGCCGCACATCACGCCGCCACACGAACAGCTCACGCAGCGCGCTGCGAAAGCCGGAATCGAATTCAGGGGCCGCGACGGGCAGATCGGCCGCTGCGCCACTCACCGCGCCAGCTCCCTCAGGCCGAGCTTGACGAGCTGCGAAGCGGCCGCGGCATCGCCTGCCGATTTGAGTGCTGCCGCGATGGCGGCGCTCGCCTGGGGCTGGCCATAGCCGAGATTGACCAGCGCCGAGATCGCGTCGGCGACGGGCTGCGGCAGGCTCCTGTTCTCGACGGCGCCGGCGAGCCTCGCAACCAACGGATCGACGCCTGCGAAGGCCGGCACCTTGTCCTTGAGCTCGGTCACCAGGCGCTCGGCGAGCCGGGCGCCAACGCCCTGGGCGCGCTGCAGCTTGGCCTTGTCGCGCGAGGCGACGGCGTTCGCCAGTTCGTCCGCGTCGAAGGCCGAGAGGATGGCGAGCGCCACCCTGGCGCCCACGCCCTGCACGGTCTGCAGCAGCCTGAACCATTCGCGCTCGGCGTCCTCGCGGAAGCCGAACAGGCGGATCGCATCCTCGCGCACCTGCGTCTCGATGGACAAGGCAGCCGCCTCGCCCGGGCGCGGCAAGGCCTGCAAAGTGCGGCCGGAGCATTGCACCAGATAGCCGACGCCATGCACATCGAGAATCACGAAATCCTCGCCATAGCTGTCGACCACACCCTTGAGCTTGCCGATCATGCGTTCATCCCTGCGATGCACTAAGGCTCCGCGAACCGAGATCCCACCTACCCAGGTCCCGCGTGCCTATGCGACGCAGCACCGATCATAGTTGATTCTCTTCCGCGAAGGCGATTCACGAAAGGGGCTGCGTCCTCCGATCAACGCCCCGGGCGGGAGCGGTGATGCGCATGGGTGATCGCCACCGCCAGCGCATCGGCCGCATCCGCGACCTTCGGATCGGCTTTCGGCAGCAGTAGGCGGATCATCACCTCGACCTGATGCTTCTCGGCATGACCGGCGCCGACCACGGTCTTCTTGATGAGGTTCGCGGCGTATTCGGCGACCGGCAGGCCGAGCAGGGCCGGAACCAGCAATGCGACGCCGCGGGCATGGCCGAGCTTGAGCGTGGCGCGCGCATCCTTGCTGACGAAGGTCTCTTCGACCGCCGCCTCGCATGGGGCGTGCGTCGCGATGACTTCGCTGAGCCCTTGATGCAGCTGCAGCAGCCGCTCGGCCAGCGGCCGCTTGTCGTCGCTGGTGACCACGCCGCAGGCGATATAGGACAGGCGGGTGCCGTCGACCGCGATCACGCCCCAGCCGGTGCGACGCAGCCCCGGATCGAGGCCGATCAGGCGTAGAGGCGACAGCTCACCCCTCCATCTTGGCCATCAGCGCGTCCGAAATCTCGAAATTGGCATAGACGTTCTGGACGTCGTCATTGTCCTCGAGCGTGCCGATCAGCCGGATGAGCTTCTCGCCGCTCTCATCGTCGAGCATGATCGTGTTCTGCGGCCGCCAGGCGAGGGACGCCTTGCGCGGCGGCCCGAATTTCGCCTCGAGCGCCTTGGCGGTCTCGGCGAGGTCGTCGGCCGCGCAGGTGACCTCATGGCCGCCTTCGGAGGAGGCGACGTCGGAGGCGCCGGCCTCGATCGCCGCGTCGAGCATCACATCCTCGCTCGCCACCTTGGCGTCGAACTCGATGAGGCCGACACGCTCGAACATGAAGGAGACGGCCCCGGTCTCGGCCAGGTTGCCGCCGCTCTTGGTGAAATAGGAACGGATCTCGGAGGCGGTGCGGTTGCGGTTGTCGGTCAGGGCCTCGACGATCACGGCGACGCCGCCGGGCCCATAGCCCTCATAGCGGATCTCGTCGTAATTCTCGGCATCGCCGCCTTGCGCCTTCTTCACGGCGCGCTCGATATTGTCCTTGGGCATGTTCTCGGCGCGCGCCGCCTGGATGGCGAGCCGCAGCCGCGGATTGAAAGCAGGGTCGGGCTGGCCGATCTTCGCCGCGACCGTGATCTCGCGGGCGAGCTTCGCAAAGAGCTTGGCGCGCATGGCGTCCTGCTTGCCCTTGCGGTGCATGATGTTCTTGAACTGGGAATGACCAGCCATGCGGCTCTCCGGCAGGCTCGAAGCCGATATTCATCGGGAGGTTGCGTCGAAGGCGCGCTTATAGGCCAGGCCCGGCACGAAATCCAGGATTCGCGCGGGGGCGCTCTTCCTTCTCCCGCTCTTGGGCGGGAGAGGTGCCCGAACGCAGTGAGGGCGGATGAGGGACGCCGCTGAAGCACAAAAGCTTGAAGCAAAGACCTTGCGCCCCTCATCCGCCTCGGCTTCGCCTCGGCACCTTCTCCCGCGAAAGAGCGGGAGAAGGAATGCCGCCCAGCGCCCCTTACCCATTTTTTAACCATAAGCGCCCTCTAGATGGCGACCATGCCGACCAAGATCTCCAGCTCCCGAACCCACCCCGCCAGGATTCCGCTGATGCGGGCCGCGCAAGCCTTGAGCGCAGCGCCGCTGATCGCCGCGCTGGCGTTCTCCGCGCCCGCCCGCGCCGAACAGGATTTCGCGAGCTGCGCCGCCGGGCTGCGAGCCGAGGCCGGCGCCAAAGGCGTCTCCTCGGCGACCTTCGATTCGCAGTTCAGCGGCTTGTCGCCGGACATGACGGTTCTCGACCTGCAGCAGCAGCAGCCCGAGTACAAGACGCGGATCTGGGATTATCTCGCGGCGCTCGTCGATGATCAGCGCGTCGCCGACGGCCGCGCCATGCTGTCGCAATGGCGCACCACGCTCGATGCGGTCGAGCAGCGTTTCGGCGTCGACCGCCATGTGGTGGTCGCCGTCTGGGGCGTTGAATCCGATTTCGGCAAGGCCATCGGCAAGCGCCCTCTGGTGCAATCGCTGGCGACGCTCGCCTGCTACGGCCAGCGCGCCTCGTATTTCCGCGGTGAGCTGATGGCGACGCTCAAGATCATCCAGGCGGGCGACGTCAATCCGGCCCATCTCGTCGGGTCCTGGGCCGGAGCCTTCGGCCATACCCAGTTCATGCCCTCGACCTTCCAGCGGCTCGCCGTCGACATGGATGGCAATGGCCGGCGCGACATCGTCGACTCGGTGCCCGATGCGCTTGGCTCGACCGCGAATTATCTGAGGAAATCGGGCTGGGTCACCGGTGCAAGCTGGGGCTTCGAGGTGACGGTGCCGGACGGCTATCGCGGCGGTTCGGGACGCGGCGGCAAACGCCCTTTCTCGGCCTGGAAAGCCGCCGGCATCGAACGCGCCGATGGACGTGCCATGCCGTCCGAGGGCGCGGCCGGCCTCATCATGCCTGCGGGGCGCAACGGGCCCGGCTTCCTGGTCACCCGCAATTTCGATGCGATCTATTCCTATAACGCTGCCGAATCCTACGCGCTTGCCATCTCCTTGCTGTCGGATCGCCTCAAGGGCGGCGGGCCGCTCGCCGGCACCTGGCCGACCAATGATCGCGGCCTCTCACGCGCCGAGCGCAAGGAGGTGCAGACGCTGCTGACCCGGCGCGGTTATGATGTGGGCACGCCGGATGGCGCGGTCGGCGCCAAGACGCGCGATGCCATCAAAAGCTATGAGGGAAAGCTCGGTTTGCCCCAGACCGGACGTCCGGGCGGGGTGGTGCTCGACGCGCTTCGGGCCGGAAGGTAGCTTGGCGGCGACCAGGGGAGGATCGCCGTCATGGATTACCGCAAGCAGCTTGTGGTCGAGCCCGGCTCGCGCGCCAGGCTCGAACGTGTCGATCCGCGCTTCCCCGTCATCAATCATGACAAGAGCGAGATCGAGGAGCTCACCGAGCGCAACCGGGCACGCATCGCCGATCTGCAATTGCGCATCTATGCCGAGCGTCGCCATTCGGTGCTGATCGTGCTTCAGGGCCTGGACGCGGCCGGCAAGGACGGCGTCGTCAAGCACATCCTCTCGGCCATGAACCCGATGAGCTGCACTATCACCTCCTTCAAGGTGCCGACCCCGGAGGAAGCCGCCCACGACTTTCTGTGGCGCGTCCACAAGGTGGCGCCGGCCCGGGGCTGGTTCTCGATCTTCAACCGCAGCCATTACGAATCCGTCCTCGTCGAGCGCGTGCATAAGCTCGTGCCGAAGAAGGTCTGGTCGAAGCGCTACGACTTTATCAACACTTTCGAACAGGGCCTGCACCGCAACGGCACGACGGTGATCAAGCTCTTTCTGCACATGTCGAAAGACGAGCAGCTGCGCCGCTTCAAGGACCGGCTCGACGATCCCGAGAAGCGCTGGAAGATCAGCGAGGCCGATTATGCCGAGCGAGCCTATTGGGACGATTACACGAAGGCCTATGAGGAGGCGCTGTCGAAGACGAGCGTCAAGCGGGCACCCTGGTATATGGTGCCGGCCGATCGCAAGCCGGTACGCAATTTCCTCGCTTCGCAGATCATCGCCGACACGCTCGACGAGCTGAAGATCTCGCGGCCGAAACCCTCCGTCGACCTCGCCGAGATCCGCAAGAAATATCACGAGGCGCAAGCATCCTAAATTCACGTCCTAAATCGCGTCCCGACAGGCTCTGCGAGGGCCGATGCCGGGAGCGCGGGTCGGGTGTGCGTTCCTGCCGCGCGTCTTGCGCATCATGGTCAAGGCGCTAAACCCTGACCGCAGAATCAAGGCGAAAGCTCGAGGAGGCAAGCATGGAGAGCCGCTGGTCCGACGCGGAGGCGGCACGCGCGGTGGCGCGCTATGCCGAGCGCGGCATCGGCGAGGATCTGGCGCTGCGCACCTATACGGCGCGCCTGCTCGGCGCCGATGGGCGTCTCGTCCTGCATGGGGGCGGCAACACCTCGGTCAAGACGGCGATGCACGACGTCTATGGCGACGAGGTGCGGGTGCTGTGCGTCAAGGGCAGCGGCTGGGACCTCGCCACCATCGAACCCGCCGGTCATCCGGCCGTGCGCCTCGATCCGCTGCTGCGCCTGCGCTCGCTCCCGCGGCTGAGCGACGAGGACATGGTCAACGTGCAGCGCGCCAATCTCCTCGATAGCGCGGCGCCGAATCCCTCGGTCGAGACGCTGCTGCACGCCTTCATCCCGCATAAATTCGTGGATCACACCCATTCGGTCGCGTCGGTCTCGATCGCCGACCAGCCAGATGCCGAGGAGATCTGCCGGCGCATCTTTGCCGACCGCATCGCCTGCGTGCCCTATATCCTGCCTGGCTTCGGCCTCGCCAAGGCCGCAGCTGCTGCCTTCGACGCCAATCCGCGCGCCGAAGGCCTGCTGCTCATCAAGCACGGCATCTTCTCCTTCGGCGCCACGGCGCGCGAGGCCTATGGGCGAATGATCGAGTTCGTGACGCTCTGCGAGAACTACATCGCGGCGACCGCGAAGCCGCGACAGAAGCCCATTTCGCCGTTGCCGGCAGCCGCCGACAAGGCGAAAGTCCTGCCGCTGCTGCGGCGCGCCTTCGCCGAAGCCGCGGGCGCCAAATGGCCGGGGCGCTGGCTCGCCGATCTGCGCGAGGGACCGGAGATCGAGGCCTTCATCGCCTGCGAGGAATTGCGCTCCTGCGCGGCCCGGGGCCCGGTCACTCCCGATCACATCATCCGCCTCAAAGGCAAGCCGCTGTTCCTGGATACGCCGCCCGCAAATCAAGCTGATATTCGCGAACTCGATGCCAAGCTCGGCATCTGGGCGGATGCAGCGACTGAGGCCGTCAGGAATTACGCCACCGCCTATGAGGCGTATTTCGGCCGCCAGAATGCCCGGATCGGCGGCACCAAGAAGCGGCTCGACCCCTTGCCGCGCGTCGTCGTCATCCCGGGAATAGGCATCGTCGGGATGGGCAAGGACAAGGCGGAAGCCAAGATCGCCGGGGATCTCATCGAGGCCCTGGTGCGCTCGATTCTCGATGCCGAGGCGATCGGCCGCTTCGAGCCGATCGGCGAGGACGATCAGTTCGACATGGAATATTGGTCGCTCGAGCAGGCAAAGCTCGGCAAGGCCGCGGAAAGGCGCCTGGCGCGCCATGCCGTCGTGGTCACCGGAGGTGCTGGCGCCATCGGGGCCGCAACCGCGAAGGCTTTCGCGAGCGAAGGCGCCGATGTGGCGATCCTCGACATCGACGCGGCGGCGGCAATCTCGGTCGCCGCGTCCATCGGGCCGAACGCGCTGGGCCTTGCCTGCGACGTCACGGATGCCGTCTCGGTCGCGACCGCCTTCGCGAGGATCGTCGAGGCCTTCGGCGGGGTCGACATCCTGGTGTCGAATGCCGGCACGGCCCTGACCGGCATGATCGCCGAGCTGCCGGACGCGACCTTGCGGCGCAGCTTCGAGATCAACTTCTTCGGCCATCAGAACGTGGCGCGCGAAGCCGTCGCCATCATGAAGCGGCAGCGGCTCGGCGGCGCGCTTTTGTTCAACGTCTCGAAGCAGGCGGTCAATCCGGGGCCGAATTTCGGCGCCTACGGCACGTCGAAGGCGGCGCTCTTGGCACTGGTGCGCCAATATGCGCTCGAGCACGGCGCCGACGGCATCAGGGCCAATGCGCTGAACCCCGATCGCATCCGCTCGGGCCTGCTCTCGGCCGAGATGATCGCCGAGAGGGCGCGCGCACGGGGCGTCTCGGAGGCCGAGTATATGGGCGGCAACCTGCTGCGCCAGGAAGTGACGGCCGAGGATGTGGCGCGTGCCTTCGTGGCGCAGGCCCTGATGCGCAAGACCACCGGGGACGTGATGACGGTCGATGGAGGCAATGTGGCGGCGATGATGCGCTGACGCTGTCGCAAGACACATGCGCAAGACACATGGTGGAGGACCGAATGGCCGCCGCAGAAGCAAATGCCGCCGAGCCGCAGCTCCTGTCGCGGATCTCGAGCTTCCACGCCCATATCTATTATGATCCGGCGACCACGCGGCGCCAGGCCGAGCTGTTGCGCGAACGCGTCGCCGAGCGCTTCGTGGTGCGCAACGGCAACTGGCATGACGTGCCGGTCGGCCCGCATCCCGGCGCCATGTTCCAGATCTCTTTCGCCAAGGAGCTGTTCGCGAGCATCGTGCCCTGGCTGATGCTGAACCGCCTCGGGCTGACGATCCTCGTGCATCCGAACACCGACAGGCCACGCGACGATCACCTGATTCACGCTCTGTGGATGGGCAGCGTCCTGCCGCTCGATCCCGCCCGCCTGCCCGAGACGGATGCACCCGAGGCGCCGCTCGAGCCGAACACCGGCCCGCATCTCTCCCCCTGACTGCGGATAGGCTCAGTGCAGCTTGACCTTGGGCTCGCCGCGCCGGCGTGACAGGCCGCGCGCCAGCGCACCCATGGCTGTCTTCACGGCACCGTGCAGCGCCACCTCATGCATCTTGTAGAGCGAGCGGTACATGAGGCGCGCCAGGGCGCCCTCGATGAACAGGTTCTTGCCGAGGAAGAGCCCCATCAGGTTACCGATCGCGCCGAGGCGCCCGAACGAGACGAGCGAGCCGAAATCCCGATAGGCGAAAGGTTCGAGCGGCTTGCCCTCGAGCCGACGCCTGAGCTGCCGCAGCAGATGGGCAGCCTCCTGATGCGCCGCTTGGGCGCGGGGCGGCACGGGCTGCTCGAATCCCTGCCTCGGACAGGCGGCGCAATCGCCGATGGCGAAGATGTCGGTGTCGCGCGTCGTCTGCAGCGTCGGGGTGACGGTGAGCTGGTTGACGCGGTTGACCTCGAGCCCGTCGAGGTCGCGCAGCACGTCCGGGCCCTTGACGCCCGCCGCCCAGATCACGAGCTCGGAGGGAATAATCTCGCCGCTGGCGAGCCTGATCCCGTCGGCACGCACCTCGGCGACCGGCGCCCCGGTGCGGACCTCGACGCCGAGCTTCTGCAGCAGGCGCAGCGTCGCCTCCGAGATGCGTTCCGGCAAGGCCGGCAGGATGCGGCTCGCGCTCTCGACCAGGATGATGCGGATATCCTTGTCGGGGTCGACATGGTCGAGGCCGTAGGCCACCACGTCGCGCGCCGTCTGGTAGAGCTCGGCTGCGAGCTCGGTGCCGGTCGCGCCCGCCCCGATGATGGCAACATGCAATTGGCCGGGCCGCACGGGCCCTTCCTGTGCCTGGGCGCGCAGGCAGGCATTGACCAGCCGGTGATGGAAGCGCACCGCCTGCTCGGGCGTCTCGAGAGGCACCGCATGCTCGGCCGCGCCCGGCGTGCCGAAATCATTGGTGACGCTGCCGATGGCGATCACCAGCGTGTCATAGGCGATGTCGCGGGCCGTGGTGATCTGGCGGCCTTCCTCGTCGAAGGTGGCGGCGAGGTGGACGCGCTTTCCGGCCCGGTCGAGGCCGATCATCTCGCCGTACTGGTAGCGGAAATGGTGCCAATGGGCCTGCGCCAGATAGTTGAGCTGGTGCTCGCTCGGATCCATGCTGCCTGCAGCCACCGCGTGCAGCAGCGGCTTCCACAGATGGGTCCGGCTGCGCTCGACCAGGATGATCTCGGCGAGACCCCGCTTGCCGAGCTTGTCGCCGAGGCGGGTGACGAGCTCGAGGCCCGCCGCGCCGCCGCCGACCACGACGATGCGGTGGGCGCGCGCCGCGGCGGCGCCCACATCGTCTCCAGCTTTGCGTGACAAGGCGTCGGGCATGAGGCGGTCCGCGTCGCGGCAGGCCTCATACCTAACTGGGTTTTTGGAGCTTTACGAGCACCACCCCGGAATGCCGGCTAGAAGCCGGCGGTCCGGCGCGATTGGACCGCCGGCTTCCAGCCGGCAACACCGTGCCATTCGCCGCGCCGCTGGGAAGTAAAGGCGACCGAGACGGTCGCGGTCCCAGGGCGCGGCCGCAAGGGCCCGTTGGTTCTTACGCTGCCGGCTGCTTCTGGGTGCGCTCGGCGTCGCGCTCGGCGCGCAGCTTCTCGGTGATGTCCTCGCCGGTCTGCTGGTCGACGACCTTCATGGACAGGCGGGTCTTGCCGCGCTCGTCCATGCCGAGGAACTTCACCTTCACCTTGTCGCCTTCCTTGACCACGTCGGTCACCTTGGCGACGCGGCGCGGCGCGAGCTCGGAGATGTGGACGAGGCCGTCCTTCGGTCCGAAGAAGTTCACGAAGGCGCCGAACTCCATCACCTTGACGACCGTGCCCTCGTAGATATGGCCGGCCTCGGGCTCGGAAGCGATCGACTTGATCCAGTTGAGCGCCGCAGCGATCGATTCATGGTTCGCCGAGGCGACCTTCACGGTGCCGTCATCGGAGATATCGATCTTGGCGCCGGTCTTCTCGACGATCTCGCGGATCACCTTGCCGCCCGAACCGATCACTTCGCGGATCTTGTCGACCGGGATCTGGATCACCTCGATGCGCGGCGCGTATTGGCCGAGCTCGGCGCGCGCGCCGGTCAGGGCCTTGGACATCTCGCCGAGGATATGCAGGCGGCCATCCTTTGCCTGGCCGAGGGCGACCCGCATGATCTCCTCGGTGATGCCGGCGATCTTGATGTCCATCTGCAGCGAGGTGATGCCGGTATCGGTGCCGGCCACCTTGAAGTCCATGTCGCCGAGATGGTCTTCGTCGCCGAGGATGTCGGAGAGCACCGCGAAGCGCTCGCCCTCGAGGATGAGGCCCATGGCGATGCCGGCCACCGGACGGCGCAGGGGCACGCCCGCATCCATCAGGGCGAGCGAGGAGCCGCATACCGTCGCCATCGAGGAGGAGCCGTTCGACTCGGTGATCTCGGAGACGAGGCGGACCGTGTAGGGGAATTCATGGTGCGGCGGCAGCAAGGGGTGCACGGCGCGCCAGGCGAGCTTGCCATGGCCGATTTCGCGCCGGCCGGGCGAACCCATGCGGCCGGTCTCGCCGACCGAATAGGGCGGGAAGTTGTAGTGCAGGAGGAACGTCTCCTTGCGCGTGCCCTCGAGCTCGTCGATGAACTGCTCGTCATCGCCGGTGCCGAGCGTCGCCACCACCAGCGCCTGGGTCTCGCCGCGCGTGAACAGCGCCGAGCCATGCGTGCGCGGCAGGATGCCGACCTCGCTGACGATCGGACGCACCGTCTTGACGTCGCGTCCGTCGATGCGGGCCCCGTCGTCGAGAATGTTCCAGCGGACGATCTTCGCCTGCAGCTCCTTGACGACGCCCGAGACCTCTTCCTTGGTGTGGGCGGGCTCGGCGCCTTCGGGGAAGAAATGCGCGGTGATCTTGGCCTTGACGGCGTCGACCGCGTTGTAGCGCTCCTGCTTGGCGGTGATCTTGTAGGCGGCGCGCAGATCGGTCTCCGCCAGCTCGAGCACGGCCTTCT
This sequence comes from Rhizobiales bacterium GAS188, assembly GCA_900104855.1. NCBI lineage: Bacteria > Pseudomonadati > Pseudomonadota > Alphaproteobacteria > Hyphomicrobiales > Rhizobiales bacterium GAS188. The sequence continues at coordinate 2,300,462 of FNSS01000001.1, read as the reverse complement.
CCAGCGCCGAATGGTCGGGCTTGACCACCTCGCGCGGCTCCTTGCCGGCCATCTCGGCGAGGCGGATGATCGCCTCGATCACGGGCTGGAAGCCCTTATGGCCGAACATCACGGCGCCGAGCATCACGTCCTCGGGGAGCTCCTTGGCCTCCGATTCGACCATCAGCACCGCGTCCTGGGTGCCGGCGACGACGAGGTCGAGCGTCGACGATTTCAGCTGGTCGAGCGTCGGGTTGAGCACGTATTGGCCGTCGACATAGGCGACGCGCGCGCCGCCGATCGGGCCCATGAAAGGGGCGCCCGAGATGGTCAGGGCCGCCGAGGCCGCGACCATCGCCAGGATGTCGGGATCGTTCTCGAGGTCGTGCGACAGCACCGTGATGACGACCTGCGTGTCGCAGCGCCAGCCATCGATGAAGAGCGGGCGGATGGGACGGTCGATGAGGCGCGAGGTCAGCGTCTCCTTCTCGGAGGGCCGGCCCTCCCGCTTGAAGAAGCCGCCCGGAATGCGGCCGGCCGCGAAGGCCTTCTCCTGGTAGTTGACGGTGAGCGGCATGAAATCGATGCCGGGCTTGGGCGCCTTGGCGGCGACGACGGTGGCGAGCACGGTGGTATCGCCATAGGTGGCGAGCACGGCGCCATCGGCCTGACGCGCCACTTTGCCGGTCTCCAGGACGAGGCGGCGGCCGCCCCATTCCAGCACTTCACGTTGAATATCGAACATGATTGTCCTCATGGTTGGCCGGCGGGCGCGGAGCCATGAGCAAGATTGCAAGACGCTCTTCATGCGACGCGCCTGCCGGAAATCCCCTTCCGGGACATCCGGTCGCGACCGACAAGTCGCAATAGGCCCGACTTATCGGCGCGATAGGCCCGAACCTTGCGGATATCGGGCCATGGCGCCAAAGCGTCCAACGATCCTGCCATGGCGGCTAGGCCTGCCGGCGGGTTCGTCGCCCGCAATCACCATGATGCGGGCGCAGTCAAGCGCAGCCGGCCCGCCCGATCGGCGCGCCGGCTGGGCTGTCAGCGGCGGATGCCGAGGCGCTCGATCAGCGCCTTGTATCGGGGCTCATCCCTGCCCTTCAGATAGTTCAGAAGCGAACGGCGCTGCGAGACCATCTTCAAGAGGCCGCGGCGTGAATGATTATCCTTCACATGCGACTTGAAATGCTCGGTGAGGTTGTTGATGCGTTCCGTCAGGATCGCCACCTGCACCTCGGGCGACCCGGTGTCGCCCTTCTTGGTCGCATAATCGGAAATGAGCGCCGTCTTGCGCTCGGCAGCAATCGACATCGGGTTGTCCTTTCTCGCGCGGGCGCCTCAGCGACCCAGATTGAAGATGCGCGTCGGCTTGATCTCCGCTCCCTCGGCCTCGGCGAGCGCCACCAGGGCACCCTCCGACGTCACGCTGATACGTCCTTGGAGGAGCGGGGCATCTCGCCCGCGTAGCAAGACGGATTGGCCTCTGCGAAGCCGTCCCGCATCCGCCCGGCTCACGGCCAGCGCCGGGATGTCGTCCAGCGCGGTCGCAACGGGCAGTAATTCGCCGGCCAAGTTCCCTTCGCCAGCGGCGGCCTTATCGCGCAAAACGGCGAGATCGTCCAGTGAAATCGAGTCTTTCTCCGAAAACGGCCCGACTCGTGTCCGCCGCAAGGCGCTCACATGGCCGAAGCAGCCGAGCATCCGCCCGAGATCGCGCGCGATGGCGCGCACATACGTGCCCTTGCCGCAGACGGATTCGAAGATGCTGGTATCGGTCTCGTGAGCGATCAGGGTCAGCTGGTCGATCTTCACGGGTCGCGCTTCGAGCTTCACGGTCTCGCCGGCCCGCGACAGGTCATAGGCGCGCTCGCCGGCGATCTTGATCGCCGAATAGCGCGGCGGCGTCTGCATGATCTCGCCGATGAAGGCGGGAAGGGCCGCCTCGACCGCCGAGCGCGAGGGCCGCTCGGGGCTCGCAGCCGTGACCGCACCCTCGCTGTCATCGGTGTCGCGCTCTTCGCCCCAGCTCACGGTGAAGCGATAACCCTTGCGCCCGTCCATGACGTAAGGGACGGTCTTGGTCGCCTCGCCGAAGGCGATCGGCAGGAGGCCGGACGCCAGGGGGTCGAGCGTGCCCGCATGGCCCGCCTTCTTGGCGTTGAACAGGCGCTTCGCCACCGCGACCGCATGGGTCGAGGTGATGCCGACCGCCTTGTCGACCACGAGCCAGCCATTCACCTCGCGCTTCTTCGGGCGCGGCGGCAGGTTATGGCGCTCCTTCGCATCCGCCGCATGCCCTTCCGGGTGCACGGCCTCGGCGTGTTCCCGGGATGGCGGAAAGTCGGTCGGCTGCATCAATCATTGTCCTCTTTGGGGGCAGGATCTTGGTTTGCGGCAGGATCTTCGTCGCGGTCTTCTTCGCGCGCTTTCTCGAGATCTCGGCGCACCCTGTCCGAATGCAGGAGCGCGTCGATGCGCGAGGCTTCCTCGAAGGTCTGATCGCGACGGAAGCGGATATCGGGCGCGTAGCGCAGATTGATCCGGTGCGCGATCTCGCCCTTGATGAAGCGCCGGTTGCGCTCGAGCGCCTCGAGCACCGGCGCGACATCCTTGCCGCCGAGCGGCATCACATAGGCGGTCGCCAGGCGCATATCGGGTGACATCCGCACTTCCGGAATGGTGATCACATGGCTTTCCAGGACATCGTCACGCACCTCGCCGCGCGACAGCATGTCGGCGAGCGCATGGCGTACGAGCTCGCCGACGCGCAATGAGCGTTGCGAGGGGCCCCGGCGGGCCTTTGCGGATTGATGCTTTGCCATATCAAATGCCCCGGAATTGAACCGGGATCCTCATGCGACGACGGCGCTCGAGCGGCGCTTCGTGTTGCGGTTCGTCCTTTCCCGATCAGTGGATGCGGGAAAAGAAGCGGGAGACCCTCAGCCCCGAGGGCCATTGCGTGATCGGAAGCCGAGCCATGGGCAGGTCCCAGGAGCCCAGCACCACCTCGGCGCGGCCGATCAGGTTCTCGACCGGCACGAAGCCGACACCTCCCGCCGTCGCCGCAACGCGGCTGTCGAGGGAGTTGTCGCGATTATCGCCCATCATGAAGACATGGCCGGCCGGCACCACGAAGACACGGGTGTCGTCGAGGCTGCCGACGGCATCGAGCTTGAAGATCGGATGCTCGCGGCCATTGGGCAGTGTCTCGACGAAGCGCGGCGCCGTGACCTCGTTGCCGTCCTCGGACTCGACCGTGCCGGTGCCGTCCTCGCGCAGCTTCAGCATGGTGCTGTTGATCCACAGCCGCCCGGCACGCATCTGGATGCGGTCGCCCGGCAGGCCGATGGCCCGTTTCACATAGACCTGGTCCGGGTCGCGCGGCAGCCGGAACACCACCACATCGCCATATTGCGGCAGGCTTTCGAGCAGACGATGCTCGGACGAGATGTTGAGATCGATCGGCAGCGAATAGCGGCTATAGCCATAGGCGTATTTGGCCACCATCAGCTCGTCGCCGATCTGCAGCGTCGGCTCCATGGAGCCCGACGGCACATAGAATGGCTGAGCCAGCACCGTGCGCGAGGCCAGCACGAGCCCGAGCACGATCGCTGGGCCCTTCACCATCGCGATGAGGGCGCGCATGCCGCTTTCCGGCTTCGGGCCGCGCGTCACATCAGCCATTGCGGTGACCTCTTCAAGGGATGACCCTCAACTATCGCATGCGCCGACGCAGGCGAGCGGCTAAGTCGCGCCGACCGCCCGCTTGACTCAAAGCGTCCGCTTCACCTCTTCGACGCGGTAGCACTCGATCACGTCGCCCGCCCGCATATCCTGGTAGCTCTCGAAGGACATGCCGCATTCCTGGCCGGAGCGTACCTCGGCGGCGTCGTCCTTGAAGCGCTTGAGGGTCGAGAGCTTGCCTTCATGGATGACGACATTGTCGCGGATGAGGCGGACATTCGCCCCCTTCTGCACCACGCCGTCGGTGACGCGGCAGCCGGCGATCTTGCCGACCTTCGAGACGCTGAAGATCTCGAGGATCTGGGCATTGCCGAGCATGGTCTCGCGCAAGGTGGGCGCGAGCAGCCCCGACATCGCATCCTTCACATCGTCCACGAGGTTGTAGATGATGTTGTAGTAGCGGATCTCGATCCCGGCCTGCTCGGCCGCTTCGCGCGCCTCCTTATGGGCACGCACATTGAAGCCGATCACCGCGGCGCCGGAGGCGTTGGCGAGGATCACGTCGCTCTCGGTGATGCCGCCGACGCCCGAAAGGATGACTCTCGCGCCGACTTCCTCGTTGCCGAGCTTCTCGAGCGCGCCGGTGATGGCTTCGACCGAGCCTTGCACATCGCCCTTGACGACGAGCGGGAACTCCTTGCGGCCGGCGCCGGTCTTGAGGTCCTGCATCATGTCGGCGAGCGAGCCGCGCGCGCCGGCCTGGCGGGCCACCGATTTCTCGCGCTTCTGGCGGGTGCGATAGGCCGTGACCTCGCGGGCACGCGCCTCGTTCTCGACCACAGCGACCCGGTCGCCCGCATCCGGCGTGCCGTTGAAGCCGAGCACCTCGACCGGCGTCGAGGGACCAGCTGAGGCGAGCGTCAGGCCTTTGTCGTCGAGCAAGGTGCGGATGCGGCCCCATTCGGAGCCGGCGACCACGATATCGCCGGCCTTCAGCGTGCCGCGCTGCACCAGCACCGTGGCGACCGGGCCGCGGCCGCGGTCGAGACGCGCTTCGATCACCGCGCCTTCGCCGGAACGGTTCGGATCGGCCTTGAGGTCGAGCACTTCCGATTGCAGCGTCACCGCCTCGAGCAGCTTGTCGAGATTGGTCTTCTTGGTGGCCGAAACCTCGACCTCGAGCACGTCGCCGCCGAGAGATTCCACCTGGATCTCGTATTGCAGCAGCTCGCTGCGCACCCGCTCCGGCTTGGCGTCGGGCTTGTCGATCTTGTTGATGGCGACGATGATCGGCACATGCGCCGCCTTGGCGTGGCTGATGGCCTCCACGGTCTGCGGCATGACGCCGTCATCGGCCGCCACCACCAGGATCACGATATCCGTCACCTTGGCGCCGCGAGCGCGCATCGCCGTGAAGGCGGCGTGGCCGGGCGTGTCGATGAAGGTGATCTTGCCGCCGAGCGGGCTGACGACCTGATAGGCGCCGATATGCTGCGTGATGCCGCCGGCCTCCCCGCTCACCACATCGGCGGAGCGGATGGCGTCGAGCAGCGAGGTCTTGCCGTGGTCGACATGGCCCATGATGGTGACGACCGGCGGGCGGGACAGCAGATCCTCGGGAAGGTCGGGCGTGTCGAACAGGCCTTCCTCGACGTCGGATTCGGCGACGCGCTTGACCGTATGGCCCATTTCCTCGGCGACGAGCTGCGCGGTGTCGGCGTCGACCACATCGGTGATCTTCAGCATCTGGCCCTGGGCCATCAAAAGCCGGATCACGTCCACGGCGCGCTCGGCCATGCGGTTGGCGAGCTCCTGGATCGAGATCGTCTCGGGGACGATGACTTCGCGCTGGATCTTTTCCTTCTGCTCGCCCGCGCCGCCCTTCATGCGTTGCTGGCGGCGGCGCTGCGCCGCGAGCGAGCGCATACGCTCATCGTCGCCCGCGAGCGCATTTGAAAGGGTGAGGCGGCCGCGCTGCTTGTGCTCGCCGCCTTTCGGGGTCCTCGGCGCAGGCGCCGGTCTTGCGACCATGCCGCCGCCGGGCCGGCGGATCGCCGGGCGCGGACCCGACTCGTTCTCGGGCGTCAGCGTCCGGCGGGTGGGGGTGGCGCCGCTCAAGCCGGGGCGCGACGGGCTGGCGCCGGAGCGCGCCGGAGCGCGCGTTGCGGTTCCCGACGGCGACGCGGAGGCGGTCGTCGTGGCCGCGATCGCGCTCGCGGCCGCCGACGGCGCCGGGCGCGGATCGAGCCTCGGGATCGGGGATCCGGGCGGGCGCGAGGGCATCGGCGTGTCGCCGAAGCGCCGGCGCGCCTCTTCTTCGGCCTTCTTCTTGGCCTGATCCTCGGAGCGGCGACGACCCTCTTCGTCGCGCTTGCGCTCGTCCGCTGCCTCGCGGTCCTTGCGCTCGGCCTCATCGCGTAGGGCGCGCTGGCGAGCCTCTTCCTCGGCGTGCTTGCGCTCTTCCTGCTCGCGGCGGAGTTCCTCGGCGAGGGCGGTCCCTTGCCGATTGCGCTCCTCATCGGTGAGGGTGCGCAGCACGATGCTGGCCTTCTGGCCGGCCGGCGCCGGTGCACGCGGCGCCGGTGCGCGCGCCGCAGGTTGCGGGGCGGACGCCGAGGGCGCCGCTGCCGGGCTGCGCGCCGCGGTGGGTGCAGCCGGCTGGGCGCTGCGTGCCACGGCCGGCGCGGCGACGCGCTTCACGACCGGCGCCTGTACCGGTGCCGGCGCATCGGTTCCGGCGCGGCGCTTGACCTTCTCGACGACCACGGTCTTCGAGCGGCCATGGCTGAAGCTCTGGCGCACGGTCCCCTGCTCGGCAGGCCTCTTGATGCTCAATTTGCCGGTCGGCATGCTCAGCGGCTTGTCGCCCGGCGTTTTAAGGTCACTCATTCAGACTTCTGTCCTGCGGCTCGATCCGACGGTTCAAATGGCGGTCAAAGGGTGTTCTGGTTCAACGGGCGGTCCGGTTCAACCGGTATCCCGGCTTAACGGGTATCCTCTTGGGCGGCGGCGCGACGCTCGGCGCCTCCACTAGCGTGTTTTTCGGTCAATTCAAAACGGTGAAAGCGCAGACACTTCGTCAAGGCGAAGCCGCTCGCCGGCACCTTGAGCAATGCTGCATGTATCACATGGGGACGCCCAAGTGCCAAATCCAGCTCGCTCGAAGCGAAACAATCGATGAGGACAGGCGCAGCGCCGGCCGCATCGGCAAGGTCCGCTCCGGCATCGGGTCGCGAGGCGCCGACGAGCTTCCTGCGTCCCTCGAGCGAGCCGTCGCTCGCCTCGATGAGGGCCAAGACCTCGCCGGCGGCAAGCGCCGAGCGCACTTTCTCGAAGCCGGCGATGACGGCACCTGCCTTGTTGGCGAGCGAAAGCCCCTGCAGCGCGTCCTTGCGCAGCAGGACGCCGACCGTATCGGCAAGCTCCACCGGCGCCGCGACCTCCTTGCGGAAGGCCCGCGCAAAGGCCTTGCGCTTGACGGCCTCCGCGATCCGGGCCCGGCTCGCCGTCACCCAGACACCGCGGCCCGGCAAAGCGCGCCTGATATCGGGCGTGACGACGCCCTCCGGCGACACCACGAAGCGGATGAGCTTCTCCGGCGCTTGCGCCAGCCTTGTGACGATGCAGCTTCGCTCTTGCGCCTTGCGGCTGCGGCCGGCCTCTAGGGCCGGCGCAGCGGCGAGCGCGTCGTCGATCGCCGCGACGGGCGCTGTCGCGACGCCACTCGGCTCTCGATCAAGCGCATCTTGCGCCATGCCGGTACCTGCCCATCCTCGTCATCCGCGTGGCGCTCAATGCGCCGCGCCGGTCTCCGCTTCGGCCTCGCCAGCCCCCTCGGCCGGCGCCGGCGCCTCGATCCAGCCGACCGCGACGCGGGCCGCCATGATCATGGCCTCGGCCTCCTCGCGCGAGACCTCGAAACCGTCGAGCGCGCCCGGATGGCGCGTCGTCTGCCCGTCCTTGCGCTCGGTCCAGCCGGTCAAATCGTCGGTGGCGCAACCGGCCAGATCCTCGATCGTCTTGACGTCGTGCTCGCCGAACTTGACCAGCATCGCCATGGTCACGCCGTTGATGGTCAAGAGCGTGTCCTCGACGCCGAGCTCCTTGCGCTTGGCGTCGTGCTCGGCCTCGATCGTGGCGAGGTAGTTGCGGGCCCGGTTCTGCAACTCCTCGGCGGTCTCCTCGTCGAAGCCCTCGATCCCGGCGATCTCGGACTGATCCACATGGGCGAGCTCCTCGACCGAACGGAAACCTTCCGATGCCAGCAATTGGCCAACCGTCTCGTCGACGTTGAGGGCGTTGATGAACAAGGTCGAGCGATGCTCGAATTCCTGCTTGCGCCGCTCCGATTCCTCGTCCTCGGTCAGGATATCGATGTCCCACCCGGTCAGTTGCGAGGCGAGGCGCACATTCTGGCCGCGCCGGCCGATGGCGAGCGAGAGCTGCTCGTCGGGCACCACGACCTCGATCTTGTCGCTCTCCTCGTCGAGCACCACCTTGGCGACCTCGGCCGGCTGCAAGGCGTTGACCACGAAGGTCGCGACGTCCGGCGACCAGGGGATGATGTCGATCTTCTCGCCTTGCAGCTCGCCGACCACGGCCTGGACGCGCGAGCCGCGCATGCCGACGCAGGCGCCAACGGGATCGATCGAGGAATCGCGCGAAATGACGGCGATCTTGGCGCGTGAGCCCGGATCGCGCGCCACCGCCTTCACCTCGATGATGCCGTCATAGATCTCGGGCACTTCCTGGCCGAACAGCTTGGCCATGAACAGCGGATGGGTGCGCGACAGGAAGATCTGCGGTCCGCGCTGCTCGCGCCGCACATCGAGCACATAGGCGCGGATGCGGTCGCCGGGCTTGAAGGTCTCGCGCGGAATCAATTCGTCGCGCCGCACGATGGCCTCGCCGCGCCCCAGATCGACGATCACATTGCCATATTCGACGCGCTTGACCGTGCCGTTGACGATCTGGCCGATGCGGTCCTTGAACTCGTCATATTGGCGGTCGCGCTCGGCCTCGCGCACCTTCTGCACGATGACCTGCTTTGCCGATTGCGCCGCCACGCGGCCGAATTCGAAGGGCGGCAACGGCTCGGAGATGTAATCGCCGGCCTGGGCCGCGGGGTTGCGCTTGCGCGCATCCTCGATGCTGATCTGGGTCGATGGATTGTCGATCGCGTCGGCGACCAGAAGGTGGCGGGCGATGCGCAATTCACCGGTCTTCGGGTTGATCTCGGCATGGATGTCGGTTTCGAGCCCGTAGCGCGAGCGCGCCGCCTTGGCGATCGATTCCTCCATCGCCGAGATGACGATCTGGCGGTCGATGAGCTTCTCGCGCGCCACGGCATCGGCGATCTGCAGAAGCTCCAGCCTGTTTGCACTGACGGCCATGGTTCATTCACTCCGGGATTAATATCGGATGATCTATCGGTGTTTCGAGTAGCGCCTCTGAGGCGCATGCCCGTTCGGCTTCGCACGGGGCTGCGTCGCATGGGGCTGCGCCGGCGTGAGGTCGGCATCGGGCAGTGTATCGGCCTCGTCTTCAAGACCCTGGCGCGCGGCGCGCTTGCCGCGGCGCAGCGATTCCCTGATCAGATCGTCGGTCAGCACGAGCCGCGCCTCGCCGATATCGGCGAGCGGCAGCCGCACCTCGGTCTCCTCGCCTTCGCGGGCATCGAGGCGGCGCAACAGCGTCTCCTCGCCTTCGACGCCGAGCAGCACGCCGTTGAAGCGCTTGCGGCCGGCGACCAGCAAAGTGAGCTCGACCTTGGCCTGGTGGCCCGCCCAGCGGGCGAAATCCGAGCGGCGCATCAGCGGCCGATCGATGCCTGGCGAGGAAATCTCCAGGCGATAGGGACGCCCGATCGGGTCCTCGACATCGAGAAGCGGCGAGACGAGACGGCTGACCGCTTCGCAATCCTCGACGCTCATCGAGCCGTCCGGCTTCTCGGCCATGATCTGCACCGTGCAGCCGGCCTCGCCCGACACCTTGACGCGCACCAAACGAAAGCCCGCCGCCATGAGCGACGGCTCCACCATGGCCGCAACGCGCGCCGCAAGCCCTGTTTCCGCGACGAGGCGCGGCTCGGCGATATCGCCTTCTTGCTCCATCCAACGTCCGATCAAACGAAAAGAGCGCGGCCCCCAGCGGACCCCGCTCTCGATGTATTCTTCGATTGCACGCTGAAAAGCTCAGAGGCTCAAATAATCGCCTTCGCGCCTTTTGGCAAGGGTTTCTGCGCAACCTCAGGTTCTATCGAACGCTGACCGCGAAAGTGACCAGCGCTCGGCGCTCCTCCTTCTCCCGCTCTGGGGCGCGAGAAGGAGGAGCGCTCGTGACTACATCGGCGGCACGACGCCGTTCTTGCCGACGGTCACCGAGTTCGCGCTCAGGCTGCCATCTTCCTGCTTGCGCGCCGTGAGGAAGACCACGGTTCCAGGCTTGATATCCGATTTGTCGGCCGGGCCGAGCGTCACGACCGGCGTGTCCGGACCGATCGTGACCTTCCTCTCGCCGCCCTTATAGGCGACGGTGACGGTCGGGCCGTCGACGCCCTCAACGGCAGAGCCGATCGTGCCGTTCGTCATCGTGCTGTTGGGTGTGAGATCCCAAGGGCGGTCCCCTTCGCCGGCACCGCGCAAGGCTTCGGGAAAGATCAACACTTCGATCGCATGCGAGGCGCCGTCCTTCGGCGCTGCCGCGGTGCCGATGAAGACGCCGGGCTTGATGTCGGAGATCGAGGCCTTGACCACGGTGCTGACGCGGAGGTCCTCGGCGAGCTTGACCGTGACGTCAGTGCCCTGGCGCGATTTGACCGTCAGGGCCGATCCGTCGAGCCCGACGATCGAGCCGCGCACGCGGACGAATTCGGGTGTCTGGGCGAAGCTCGCGGACGGAGCGAGCATCGACCCGAGGAGTACGATTGCCGGCGCGACAGCCGCGAGGCGTACAAGAGATTTCGGCGTGGAAAAGATCATGGGAGACCCCCCGGAATGAGCTGCGTCGGCGCCAAATAAGCATTTGCGGCCGTTGCGAGGCGAGCGCCCCGCGGGGCTTGAGCGAGCACATTCGCGTGAGCGCTTTGCGCCTCTGCGCTCTGGTCGCCTCGCTGGCCGGAGGCGCCTGCTTGCGCGCCATGACGTCGAAGGTCATTGCGTCGGCGCCGCCGTGAGCCAAGAGTGGCATTTCCGCTCGTATTTGCGCGTTGCGCCGGCGAGCAGTCGTGACCCGATCGGGTCGAAAGAGCGTAAGATCAAGAAGCCGTGAGGAGTGGGTGATGGGTGCAGCGGCGGGTGGCGAAGAGAGCGGCGCGACGCGCGCTGGGGACGAAAAGGGCGTGGATGCGAGGCTTGTTGATACGAGGCTTGCCGAGCGCATCCGCCTCGTCCTGTTCGGATCTCCGGTGGCGCGGGCGTTCGGTGTCGTCTTGGAAACGCTTGCGGTCGACCGCGCCGTGGCGGTCCTGCCCTTCAAGCCGGAGAATGTGACGGTCGGCGATATCGTGCATGGCGGGGTCATCGCCGCGGTGATCGATATCGCAGGTGTGGCGGCGGCGCTATCAGGCGCAACCGTCGAGGGCTTGCGCGGCAGCGCCACGAGCCAGCTTTCCATCAGCTACCTCGCGCCCGCCGAGGCCGTGGCGCTGCGAGCCGAGGCCGTGGTGCTGCGCCGCGGGCGTCGCCAGGCGGTCGTCGATGTCTCGGTCCTCGCGGAGACGGGCCTCGTCGCCAAGGCCCTGGTCACGGTCGCCCTGTTCTAAGGGGCCGAGCCTGAGGACTCTCGCCTGCGCTCCTCGCCCAGGCGCAGCAGCGCCTCCGTGGTCGCCTGATCGGTCGGATAGAAGCATTCGAGTGCGAGCTCTGACAGGGTGATGTCGACGGGCGTGCCGAACACGGTGGTGGTGGAGAAGAAGGAAAGGATGCCGTTCTCGGTGATGAGCTGGAACGGCACCACGACGCTGCCATGCTCGCCGTCGGGTTCGCGCTTGGCGGCACGATCCTCGTGCGGGACCGGATAATCCAACAATTCCTGCATCAGCTCGGCGAGGTCAGGGTCCGCGGTCAGCTCGATCTGGCGGCGCAGCCGTGCCAGGAGATGGGCGCGCCATTCGGGCAGGTTGGCGATCCGTGACGCGATGCCTTTGGGATGCAGGCTGAGCCGCAGCACATTGATTTGCCCCTGCAACAAGGCAGGGTCGGCACCTGCCATCAACGGCGCGACGGCGCTGTTGGTCGCGACCGAGTTCCAATGCCGGTCGACGGCGAGCGCCGGATAGGGCTCATGGCCCTTCAGCACGAGGTCGACGGCCTGATAGGCAGCCTGCAGCGCCGGATCGCTGATCGGCCGTTCGAGGAAGACCGGCGCGTAGCCCGCCGCATTGAGCAGCACATTGCGCTCGCGCAACGGGATGTCGAGCTGCTCGGCGAGGTGCAGGACCATCTCGCGTGACGGGGTCGAGCGCCCGGTCTCGAGAAAGCTCAGATGGCGCGTCGAGATCTCCGCCTCCAAGGCGAGGTCGAGCTGGCTCAAGCGGCGGCGCTGGCGCCATTCGCGCAGATGGTCGCCGACAGGTCGTGCGGTTCTGATCATGGGGGCGGTGTAGCGCAGCCTTCTGCGGCTTCCAATTACCTGCCGCGTAATCGACTTCACGCTGCGGCGGCGCGATCTCTGCGAACCGGCGGCGCAAGGCGAGAGGGCCGATGCGCGAGACGCCGCAAGCACTGGAGAGAGATGATGACCAACAAGACCGAGCTCGTGGACCGCTATTTCGCCATGTGGAACGAGACCGATGCCGAACGCCGGCGCGACCTGATCGCCAGGACCTGGACCGAGGACGCAAGCTATGTGGACCCGATGCTCGAAGGCGAGGGCCGCGACGGCATCGACGCCATGGTGGCCTCGGTGCATGAGCGCTTCCCGGGCTACAAGTTCCGCCGCACAGGTCAGATCGACCAGCACCATGACCGCCTGCGCTTCACCTGGGAGCTGGCGCCGGAGGGCGGCCCGGTCTTCGCCGGCGGCATCGATTTCGGCGTGGTCGCGGCCGATGGCCGGTTGCAGGCGATCACTGGCTTCATCGACCAGGCGCCTGCCATGCCGGCCGCCGAGTGAGCGCCCGGGAGGTCGTCATGGATCATCGCTCACTCTTTCTGCGCCGCGTCCTGATCGTCGATGCCGCGACCAGCGCGGCTTGCGGGCTGCTGCTCCTCATCGACACGCAGCTCTTCGCCGATCTCTTCGGGCTGCCGGCGGCGCTGCTGCGCGAGACAGGCATCATCTTCCTGCCTTTCGCGGCACTGGTCGCCGTGCTCGCGACCCGCGAGACCATCTCGCTTACGGGCGTGTGGATCGTCATCGCGGGCAATATCGCCTTCGTGCTCGCCAGCATCTCGCTGCTGATGGGCGGTTTCGTCTCCCCAACCCTTCTGGGTAAAGCCTTCGTCATCGCCCAGGCGGTGATCGTCGCCATCATCGCGGAAGCCGAGTATCTGGGCTTGCGCAAGGTGGGACGGCTCGCCGCCTGACGCGGCGTGGCGCTCGAGCGAAACCTCCAGCATCACCAAGGAGAGACGGATTTCAGATCCGCCTCTCCTGCGACCTATCATGTTGTCATGAAATAGCCTTCGACGGCGACCGTCGGGTCGCCCTCGATATGAGCCCCATCCGGTGCGGATTGTCGCGATCGCATGAAGTGTCGGTGGCCAAGTCGCCGACCTTATTGCTTTGAAGACTCACCATAAGCGTGCCATGCTGCTTGCATGTCGAAAACAACTTGCCGCGTCGTCCTTCAAAAAGACTTGAGCTACGGCGTCGAGATGGATGTCGGCAAGAGCGTCCGAACCATCATCGGCTTCACCACCGAGGATGACGCCAGGGCGTGGGCGGCCCGTGCCAACCTCCAGGAAAAGCGCAGCGTGGACATGATCGCCAGGCCCGAGCGCCGGAGGGACACCGCCGATTGAACGGCGCCGCCGGGCAGTTTTCTTAGGCTCCAGCCGCGGCGCTAGGCCGCAGCCCTTGCGCCCGCCCCCCTTCCGCCCTCAGATCGGGCCTGAAACGAATCAGCGAGGCGCAGGATCGCCGCGCCGCAGGTGACGAATATGGGCAAGCCGGTCAAGCCGCCGGAAGACGGCAATATCGAGAATGTCGACCTCAAGAGCGCGCTCGAGGAGCGTTATCTTGCTTATGCGCTCTCGACCATCATGGGACGGGCGCTGCCCGATGCGCGCGACGGGCTCAAACCCGTGCATCGGCGCATCCTGCATGCGATGCGCCTCTTGCGGCTCGAGCCGGGCTCGGCTTTCAAGAAATCCGCGAGCGTCGTCGGCGAGGTGATCGGCAAGTTCCATCCGCATGGCGATGCCGCGATCTATGACGCCATGGTGCGGCTCGCCCAGGATTTCGCGCAGCGCTATCCCCTCGTCGACGGCCAGGGCAATTACGGCTCGATCGACGGCGACAACCCCGCCGCCTATCGCTACACCGAGGCGCGCCTCACCGAGGTGGCGCGGCTCCTGCTCGAGGGCATCGACGAGGACGCGGTCGATTTCCGCGAGACCTATAATGGCGAGAACCAGGAGCCGGTGGTCCTGCCCGCCGCCTTTCCGAACCTCCTGGCCAATGGCTCGCAAGGCATCGCCGTCGGCATGGCGACCTCGATCCCGCCGCACAACGCGGCCGAGCTCTGCGATGCGGCGCTGCATCTGATCGAGCATCGCAAGGCGACGACGGCCGAGCTTCTCACCTTCGTGCAAGGGCCGGATTTTCCGACCGGCGGCATCATCGTCGAGCCGAAGGAAGCAATTCATTCAGCCTATGACACCGGCCGCGGCAGCTTTCGCGTGCGGGCCCGCTGGGAGAAGGAAGATCAAGGGCGCGGCACCTGGGTCGCGGTGGTCACCGAGATCCCCTATGGGGTCGCCAAGGGCCGCCTGATCGAGCGCGTCGCCGAGCTCCTCGAGAACAAGAAGCTGCCACTCGTCGCCGATCTGCGCGACGAGAGTGCCGAGGATGTGCGCGTCGTCATCGAGCCGAGGAACCGCTCGGTCGATCCGGCCGTGATGATGGAGAGCCTGTTCCGCCTCTCCGATCTCGAGAGCCGCATCCCGCTCAACATGAACGTGCTGATGGGAGGCCAGATCCCGCGCGTCGTCTCGCTGGGCGAGGTGCTGCTCGCCTGGCTCGACCATCGCCGCGAAGTGCTGCTGCGCCGCTCCAGGCACCGGCTCGCCGCCATCGAGCGCCGCCTCGAGATTCTCGGCGGCCTCTTGATCGTCTATCTCAATCTCGACGAGGTGATCCGCATCATCCGCGAGGAAGACGATGCGAAGATCGAATTGATGCGCGTCTTCACCCTGAGCGAGCTGCAGGCCAACGCCATCCTGGACACCAGGCTGCGCTCCTTGCGCAAGCTCGAGGAGATGGAGCTGAAGCGCGAATTCGACGCCCAGACCGTGGAGAAGGCGCAGATCGAGCGCCTGATCGGCTCGGAGGCACGTCAATGGAAGGTGCTCGCGGCCGATATCCGCGAGGTCCGCAAGGCCTTCGGTCCCGACACCAAGCTCGGCAAGCGCCGGACCACCTTCTCCGAAGTCGTTCCCATGGCCGATGTCGACCTCGCCGAAGCGATCATGGAGCGCGAGCCCTTGACCTTCGTGCTGTCGGACAAGGGCTGGGTGCGCACGCTCAAAGGCCATGTGCAGGATCTGTCGGCGCTGCAGTTCAAGGGCGATGACTCCCTCAAGCTCGCCTTCTTCACGGAATCGACCGCGAAGATCTTGCTGCTCGCCTCGAACGGCAAGCTCTACACGCTCGATGCCGGCAAGCTGCCGGGAGGGCGCGGTTTTGGCGATCCGGTCAAGCTGATGGTCGATTTCGACGAGGGCGCCGATGTCGTCACCGCGGAGCCCTACCGGCCGGGCAGCAAGCTTCTGGTGGTGGGTTCGGATGCGCGCGGCTTCCTCGCGCCGGCCGACGAGATCGTGTCCTCGACGCGCAAGGGCAAGCAGCTCCTCAATGTCCGCAGCCCCGCCCGCGCCGTGCTCCTGATGCCGGCCGAGGGCGACCATGTGGCCGCGATCGGTGAGAACCGCAAGCTGATCGTCTTCCCCATGCGCCAGGTCGCCGAGATGGCGCGCGGCTCGGGCGTTCGGCTGCAGCGCTATCGCGATGGCGGCATCTCGGATGCGCGCGTCTTCCGCATGGAGGACGGGCTCACCTGGACCGACACCTCGGGCCGCACCTGGACGGTGGGCAAGGCCGATCTCGGCGACTGGATCGGCAATCGCGGCGATGCCGGGCGCCTGCCGCCCAAGGGCTTCCCGAAGTCGAACCGCTTTTCTTGAAGCAAGTCCTCCAGACGCAAGACCCTTTCTCTTGACGCAAGACCGAAGGCCGGCTTGTTTGCCGGCGCGTCACACCGCGTCGCCATGCCGGCCGATGTGAATCACGGTCGGAGGATGATGACCCATGAGCGAGCTTGCCGCGCAAATGATCCCTGAACAATCGATCCCTGAACAAGTGATCCCTGGCAAGATGCCCGAACCCGAGATCCGCTTCGCCGAGGCCGCGGACGCGTCCGCGGTCGCGACGCTGCTGCGGGCCATGGATACTCATTATCGCCCGGGCGACGCCTTGCCGCCGGCCGCCGAATACACGGCGAGCGTCACCCGCACCCTCGAGGCGAAGGAGGGAACCCGCTTCGTCCTGTGCCTTGCGGCGGGCGAGCCTCTGGGCGTCGCCTGCATCGGCGTGCTGCGCCCCGGGCGCGACCTGAAAGGGCTCGTCTTCGTCAAGGACGTCTTCGTGTGCCAGGAGGCGCAGGGTCACGGCATCGGCACGAAGCTGATGCGCTTCCTCGCCGGCTTCGCCATCGAGCAAGGCCTCGGGCGCATCGATCTCACGACGCCGGTCAGCAATAGCGGGGCGCAGCGTCTTTATGCCGCGCTCGGCGGCGTCGTGCAGCACAAAATGTGCTTCACCTTTCCGATCGAGAGCCTGCAGCGCCTGGCGGGGACCCTGCCGCAAGGGGAGCGGTAAGACGGCGCGCCCTTCTTGTTTCATCCCTCTTCTTGTCATTGACGCTGCCCCGGTCGCACATTATAAGCCCGCCTCCGGCGAAGCTTTGCGCCAGTCGCGGCTTTTGCCTCACCGCATCGTCAATTGAAGACGCAGCCTCTCGATGAAGGGATGCGTCCCTCTAAGGAACTCCGATGGCCAATACATCTTCGGCCAAGAAAGCCGCTCGCCAGGCGCTCCGTCGCGCCGAGGTCAACAAGGCCCGCAAGAGCCGCTTCCGTGGCTTTGTGCGCAAGGTCGAGGAGGCGATCGCCTCCGGTGATGCGGCTGTGGCCCAGTCCGCGCTCAAGGCCGCCGAGCCCGAATTGATGCGGGCTGCCCAGAAGGGTGTGCTGCATAAGCGCACGGCCTCGAACAAAGTTTCGCGGCTCGCGGCACGCGTGAAGAAGGTCGGCTGAGTCTTTCCTCAGGCGACACACAGGGGGCCGCGAGGCCCCCATTTTTTATCCACAATTTAGATTGCGTTGCGCGCCAAGGCGTCCGGCGTCGCGATTTTGCGCGTGCCCTGGTCTCGCCTCATTCTGTCGCAAATCTGACACCCCTGAATCAGCCGAACAGCCGCATCAATATCATGTGCCGGCTATTTGATCACGGAAATTTGAGTTGAGTCATGAGCTTGCTCGCCAAGGGCTCGGACACTCCGCGGCAAGCTGCCCTCGCCGCTCGATTCCGGTTCGGTCCGGCCGTTAATTTTCGATTAATGTCGTCCCCTAAATATCCACAGGCTTGATACCGAAAAAATGATCAAGCGCAACGGTTTGGGGACCCGTGATTGATCGCCCGCTCGATGCAGCGACACGAATCACGAGGCCATGTCGAATTGAGTCGATTGCGGGGCGCCCGTCGAGATGCTTACGTGATCCCAGCGAGACGGGCGGGCGGCGGCAGGCGCTGTCGCTCAGCGAGAAACATGAGAAGCACTCGCGACCTGGAGTGGGCAATGACGACAAGCGATCAATTGGGATCACGGCCCTCATGCCTCGACTCCAATGCTGTCCATTATTTCTTGCTCCCGAGTACGCCGTGAGTTCGCGCAATCAGGTAAGCCTCGCCTAGCTTCGCTACTCGCCTTCCGACGCATTTATTTTCACCGCGTTCGTCGTCCGCTGCCGCCTTGTGCGGGCCGGGCAACGGGAACGCATGTCTGCAGCCCATTACCAGCGGCCTTGAGCGCAATGTTCGAAAACACCCCCCAGACCCAAAGCGGCGAATTGCTCAACCGAGCCTCGATCGTCACCGACGAAACTGGCGTGGTCGCAAGAGCTGTGCCTGGCGGGCCCGCGCTCGGAGAGCTGTGGGAGAGGGTGCGGCGCAAGCTGCGCGCCGAGCTCGGCGAGGATGTGGTGGCGAGCTGGTTCGGTTCGCTCGAGCTCGCGGGCATCGAAGGCGGCATCGCCCAGTTGAGCGTGCCGACGCGCTTCCTCAAGAGCTGGATCGACACCCATTACGCCGACCGGCTGCGCAAGCATTTCGCGATCGACTGCAACGCCGTCAGCGTCGAGGTGAGCGTGCGCGGCGCCATGCCGCCGCGTGCCCAGACCACACGTATTCAGGGGCGGGTCGGCGACGGCAAGGCGCCGTGCGAGATCGCGGCTCCCTATCTGCGCATCGATCCGCGCTCCCCATCGGATGGCACGCCCCGGCAAGACAATCGGCAAGACAAGAAGCAGGAGGTCCCGATGCCGCTGTCGATCGCCGCGGCGCTCGATCGCCAGCTGACCTTCGACAATTTCGTGGTCGGCCGCTCCAACCAATTTGCTTGCGCTGCCGCCCGCAAGGTGGCCGAGACGATCGGTGGCCAGGCCGTCTACAACCCGCTCTACATCCATGCGGCGGTCGGTCTTGGAAAGACGCATCTGTCGCAAGCCATGGCGCATGCCTGCGAGTCCGAGGGCAAGCGCGCCCTCTATCTGACGGCCGATCGCTTCATGCATCAATTCGTGTCGGCGCTGCGCTCGCAGACCGCGATCCAGTTCAAGGATCAGATGCGCAATATCGATCTCCTGATCGTCGACGACGTGCAGTTCCTGCAAGGCAAGACGGTGCAGCAGGAGTTCTGCCACATCATCAACCAGCTCGCCGATTCGCGCCGGCAGATGGTGGTCGCGGCCGATCGTCCGCCGGGCGAGCTCGAGGGTCTCGACGAACGCATCAAGTCGCGGCTCGCGGGCGGGCTGTGCGTCGAGATCGCAGCCTTCGACGAGGATCTGCGCCGCCGCATCCTCGAGCGCCGCATCGCGGCGGCGCGCGAGCGCGACCCGTCCTTCAAGGTGCCGGACACGGTCATCGACTTCGTCGCCTCGGTGATCACCAGCAATGGCCGCGACCTCGACGGCGCGGTGAACCGGTTGCTCGCCCATGCGAGCTTCGCTGGCGCGCATGTGACGCTCGATTCGGCCGAGACCGCCATCCGCGACCTGATCCGGGCGCGCGAGCCGAAACGGGTCCGGGTCGAGGAGATCCTCAAGCTCGTCTCGGCGCATTTCAACGTGACGCGCGCCGACCTCCTGTCGTCGCGCCGCACCGCGAGCGTGGTGCGCCCGCGCCAGATCGCCATGTATCTGTCGAAGACGCTGACCTTGCGCTCATTGCCCGAGATCGGGCGACGCTTCGGCGGCCGCGACCACACCACGGTGCTGCACGCGGTGCGCAAGATCGAAGGCCTGATCGGCGAGAACCCAGCCCTCAAGGATGAGGTCGTGCTGCTCAAGCGCATGCTGACCGATTGAGTTTAGCGCCGGCGCCCACCTCTCCCCCTGCGGGTCCCTGCGGGAGAGGTCGGCTTCGATGAGGGAAGCGAAAAGAAGCCGGGTGAGAGGGGCAGCGCCGGCTCTGGCGGCGCCGATCGGGCTCACAGCCCTGAATAAACCGGCCCTGGCGCTTGCGTCTCGGCGCTGGCTCGTCCAAATTCGCTGACCTTGAAACGGGGGCGGGCGGCTCACAACCGGCTGTTCTCGCGAATGTTCCGGTCGTCGAAGAGTGCCCACCATGAAAGTCACCCTTGAACGGGCTTCGCTCCTGAAGTCCCTCGGTCATGTTCACCGCGTGGTGGAGCGGCGCAATACCATCCCGATCCTCTCCAATGTGCTGTTGCGCAGCGTCGACGGCGCCTTGACCTTCAAGGCGACCGATCTCGACATGGAGGTGAGCGAGACCGTGCCGGCCGAGATCATCCAGGGGGGCGGGGTCACGGCGCCCGCGCATACCCTCTACGAAATCGTGCGCAAGCTGCCCGAGGGCAGCCAGGTGACCTTCGAGGTGACCGGCGAGGCCGGCCAGATGACCTTGCGCTCCGGGCGCTCGCGTTTCATGCTCTCGACGCTGCCCGAGACGGATTTCCCGGACATCTCGGTGGGCGAAATGCCGCACCGTTTCGAGATCGGCGCCGCGGCGCTCAAGCGGCTCTTCGACAAGACGCATTTCGCCATCTCGACCGAGGAGACGCGCTATTACCTCAATGGCGTCTTCCTGCATGAGATGACGGGCCCGGACGGCCCCGTGCTGCGCGCCGTGGCGACGGACGGCCATCGCCTGGCGCGGATCGAGACCGAGGCGCCGGCGGGCGCTGCCGGCATGCCGAGCGTGATCGTGCCGCGCAAGGCAGTGGCCGAGATCCAGAAACTGCTGGAGAACCAGGAAGGCGATGTCGGCGTCGAATTGTCGGCGACCAAGATCCGTCTCTCGGTCGGCTCGGTGGTGCTCACCTCGAAGCTGATCGACGGCACCTTCCCGGACTATCAGCGCGTCATCCCGGCCGGCAATGATCGCATCCTGCTGGTCGACAAGGAGGCCTTCGAGCGCGCCGTCGACCGTGTCTCGACCATTTCGAGCGAACGCGGCCGGGCCGTGAAGCTCTCGCTCACTTCCGGGCGCCTCACTCTTTCGGTCACCAATCCGGATGCCGGCAGCGCCACCGAGGAGCTCGAAGCCGAATATGATGCTCCGGCCCTCGATATCGGCTTCAACGCCCGCTACCTCCTCGACGTGCTCGGCCAGTTCGACAGCGAGAACGCGGTTCTCAAGCTCGCCGAGCCCGGCTCTCCGACGCTGATGCAGGAGCGCGAGGGGTCTACAGCGCTCTATGTGCTGATGCCGATGCGCGTGTGACAGGCCTGCCCGCCTCGCCCGAGGCGAGGGGGATGACGTGATCGCGCCCCGCATCGCGCGCCTCAGGCTCAGCGAATTCCGCAGCTTTGCGGCGCTCGACTGCGAGTTCGGGCCGATGTTGGTCGCGCTCTGCGGCGAGAACGGTGTCGGCAAGACCAATCTGCTCGAAGCCCTGTCGCTGCTCACGACCGGGAGGGGGCTGAGGCGGGCCTCGCTCGCCGAGATGGCGCGCCTCGGCGGACCCGGCAACTTCGCGGTGGTCGCCAATCTCGACGGGCCCGACGGCGAGACCATGCTGGCGACGGGCAGCGAGCGCGATCCGGGTTCTCCCAATCCGGTCAGGCGTTCGCGCATCAACGGCGCCCCCGTGTCCTCGTCCAATGCCTTCAGCGAACATCTGCGCATCGTCTGGATGACGCCGGCGCTCGACGGCCTGTTCAACGGGCCGCCCGGCGATCGCCGGCGTTTCGTCGACCGCCTCGTCCTCGCCATCGATCCCGGCCATGCGGCGCGCGCCGCGGCGCTGGAGCAGGCGCTGCGTTCGCGCAACCGGCTGCTCGACGAGCAGCGCCCCGATGCGGCCTGGCTCGATGCGGTGGAGCGGCAGATTGCCGAGCTCGGCATCGCGGTCGCCTTCGCGCGCCGCGAGACCATCGAGCGTCTCGCGGCGCTGATCGCGGCGCGGCGCGACGACAACTCGCTCTTCCCCTTCGCGGAGCTGGCGCTGATGGGCGAGACCGATGCGCTGATCGTCGCGCATTCGGCCATCGAGGCCGAGGACCGCATGCGTCAGAGCCTCAGGGACACACGGGCCCGCGACCGGGCCGCGGGGCGCACCCTCACCGGTCCTCAGACCTCGGATCTCGCCGTGCGGCACGGGCCCAAGGGCATCGACGCGGCGCGCGCCTCGACCGGCGAGCAGAAGGCCTTGCTGATCGGCCTGGTCATGGCGCATGCCCATCTCGTGGCGCAGATGAGCCGCATCGCGCCCCTGGTGCTGCTCGACGAGGTCGCGGCCCATCTCGATCCCGGCCGCCGTGAAGCTCTGTTCGTGGCGCTCGCGAAGCTCGGCGGGCAGGTGTGGATGACCGGGGCCGACCGCGCTTTGTTCGGCGATCTGCCGGCAGGCGCGAAGCTGTTCCAGGTGACTCCCGGCGAGGTCGCGGCGGAAGCGAGCTGAGGCCCATCTCTCGCTAAGTGACGGGTTAGAGCGTCAATTCAAAATATTGATCGGGCGTTACTTCGCGATTTCGGCCCGTCGCCGCCACACCCCATCGACATTCTCAAACTCTTTGGAATGCTCGTCGCCAACAGCGTTTATCGAAACCACCATCGTCTCGGAATTCCAGGCTCGCAAAAGCGTTCCTTCGCGTTCGGCCGAATTATAGGCTCGAGCGTATATCCGGGGTATCGTGAGCTCCGCGACCTGCCATGCGAGCGCTTCTAGGCTCGCAAATATTTGGATACCAGAGTCGGGACCGTGACTATAATCGTCTATGTATAGCCCGTCTTTGAAGACCACCGAGTGAAATGTGCCTGCCTTGTTGCGTGTCCGCAAAACACGAGGCGGGCTCCCCTCAAGATGAATATCAAGATCAAGCTTGACGTGCTCAAAGAGCTTGAGTGCGCGATACAGGACGTCAAGTCCAGGAGAGCCGTCTTCCATCTCGCGGATCTTGGCCTCGATGTCCAGCAACGACCAGTTCGTCCCTTCAATCGGTCGATTTTCGCTCATGCCGGTCTCCAAACCAGGCTGTGTCTATCATGCCCCAACACTGACCTGCCTGGCGCCACTGAGACACTACCCCATAGCATAGGAACTTGACGCGTGGGCGCTGGCCGGCCAAGCGATGCGGATGCGAGAGCCGCAACAGAACGCCGCCAGTTCCGCCGCCATCGGGCCGTCCGCCTTCGCCCGCGGCTTGCGCTGGTTCGTGGGCGCGGCGCTGGCGCTCGTGCTCGGCGTCTTTTTGTTCGCGATCCTGGTCGACCCCTATGGCGCCAATCCGCTGCGGCTGCGCTTCGAGCGCCCCTTGATGGATATCAATCAGCGCTTCATGTATCCGCAGGTGCTGCGCTCGGGCGAGTTCGACAGCGCGGTGTTCGGCACATCGACCATCAGGTTGCTCAAGCCCGCCGATCTCGAAAAGGGTTTCGGTGGGCATTTCGCGAATTTCGGCATGAATGCCGGCACGCCCTTCGAGCAGAGTGAGGCGGTGCGGCTCTATCTCGCCCATATGCCGAAGCTGCGGACCCTGGTGTGGGGGATCGACCCCTCCTGGTGCTTTCCGGACGCCGACGAGCCCGACAAGCGCCTGACCGAGCGCGCCTTCCCGCCCTGGCTCTATGACGGCAATGGCTTCGCGACGATCCCGCATCTGTTCAATCTGCGCACGCTCGAGATCTCGACGCGCGTCGTCATGAACCGCCTCGGCCTGATGAAGGCGCGCCTGCCGCGCGACGGCTACGAGGTCTTCACGCCGCCCGAGGCCGCCTACGACCTCGCGAGAGCGCGCGCACATATCTGGTCCGGCAATCCGCATCAGATCCGCCCGGTCGAGCCGCCTTTCGTGCTGTCGCCCGAGCAGCGCTCGGGCCTTCGCTTCCCGGCCCTCGACCGGATGGCGGCGACGCTCGCCGCGCTGCCCGAGGGCGCGCATCTGGAGCTTCTCTTCCCACCGGTGCATGTGGCGATCCAGCCCGTGCCGGGCTCGCCCGAGGCCGCCTTCGAGGCCGAATGCCGGGGTCGCGTTGCCGCCATTGCGGCTGCCCATCAGGGCCTGACGGTCGATTTCCGCTTCGCCTCACCGATCACCGGGGAGGATGCCAATTACTGGGACCCGCTGCATTTCCGGCTGCCGATCGCCCGGCGCGTCGCCGAGGCATTGGGGCAGGCCCGGGACGGCGTGGATCAGGCGGATTTCCGGGTCGTTCGCGGCGGCTCGTGAGGCGCCCTGCGTCCCTCACCCCTTGGCGTCGGCCTCACCCCTTGCCCAGCCTTCGCGGATCTCGCCGATCGCGTCAGTGAGCCGGCCGGCGGCGATCGCCGCGCGCAACTCGCCCATCAGCTCCTGGTAATAGGCGATGTTGACCGCGGTCAGCATCATCATGCCGAGGATCTCGCCTGCCTTCGTCAGGTGGTGCAGATAGGCGCGGCTCCAGTCGCGCGCTGCCGCTGAGGTCGATTGTCCGTCCAGGGGGCGGGGATCGTCCGCATGGCGGGCATTCTTCAGATTGACCTTGCCGAAACGCGTATAGGCGAGGCCGTGCCGGCCGGCCCGCGTCGGCATGACGCAATCGAACATGTCGATGCCGCGCTCCACCGAGCGGATGAGGTCGTCGGGCGTGCCGACCCCCATCAGATAGCGCGGCTTGTCGCGCGGCAGATGCGGCTCGGTCGCCTCGATCATCCGCAACATCACCTCCTGCGGCTCGCCGACCGCGAGGCCGCCGATGGCGTAGCCTTGGAATTGCATGGCGGCGAGCGCGGTCGCGCTCTCGACGCGCAGGCTTTCGCTCGCACCGCCCTGCACGATGCCGAACAGGGCCCGCCCCTCGGGCCTGCCGAAGGCCTTTTGGCAGCGCTCTGCCCAGGCGAGCGACAGGCGCATGGCCTTTTCGGCGACTTCGTCGGAAGCCGGCAATGCCACGCATTCGTCGAGCTGCATGACGATATCGGAACCCAGCAGGTTCTGGATCTCGATGGCGCGTTCGGGCGTGAGCTCATGGGCCGAGCCGTCGATATGCGAGCGGAAGGTCACGCCGCGCTCGCTGATCTTGCGCAGATTGGCGAGCGACATCACCTGGAAGCCGCCGGAATCGGTGATGATCGGGCGCTCCCAATTCATGAAGCGGTGCAGGCCGCCGAGCGCCGCCACTCGTTCGGCGCCCGGGCGCAGCATCAGATGATAGGTGTTGGCGAGCACGATATCGGCACCGAGCGCGCGCACTTCGGCCGGATACATCGCCTTGACGGTCGCGGCCGTGCCGACCGGCATGAAGGCCGGCGTGCGGATGGCGCCGCGCGGCGTCGCGATCTCGCCCTGCCGCGCCGCGCCGTCACGCGCCTCGATCTTGAAGCTGAAGCTCGTCATTCTTGCAGGCCGTCTTGGTGCAACATGTCTTGGCGAAACAACAGGCTCGCATCCCCGTAGGAATAGAACCGATAGCCATGCTCGATCGCATGCGCATAGGCGCGCCGCATCCGCTCCAGGCCGGAAAAGGCGCAGACCAGCATGAACAAGGTCGAGCGCGGCAAGTGGAAATTGCTGACGAGGCCGTCCACGAGCTTGAAGCGGTAGCCGGGCGTGATGAAGATCGCGGTCTCGCCCGCGAAGGGCGCGAGGCTTCCGTCCGGCGCCGCGGCGCTCTCGATGAGGCGAAGCGAGGTGGTGCCGAGCGCGATGACCCGCCCTCCCGCGGCGCGGGCCGCATTGATCGTCTGCGCTGCCTGCGCATCGATCTCGCCCCATTCGGGATGCATGCGATGCTCGGCCGTGTCGTCGGCCTTGACCGGCAGGAAGGTGCCGGCTCCGACATGCAAGGTCACGGTCGCGAGCGCCACGCCCCTGGCGCGGATCGCTTGCATCAGGCCTTCGGTCAAATGCAGCCCCGCCGTCGGGGCAGCGACCGCTCCGGGCTCGCGCGCATAGACCGTCTGGTAGTCGCTGCGGTCCTGCGCGTCCTCGGGGCGCTTGCCGGCGATATAGGGCGGCAACGGCATCTGCCCGAAGCGTTCGATCGCTTCGTCGAGCACGGCGCCGTGCAGATCGAAGGCGAGATCGACCTCACCGTCCGCGCCCCGCGCCTCGACGGTCGCCATCAGCCGCCCGAGCTCGCAGGCGACGCTCTCGGACGTCTCGCCGAAGACGATCCGGTCGCCGATTGCGAGCCGTTTCGCCGGACGGGCGAAAGCGCGCCAGCGCTCTCCGGCAAGGCGCTGATGCAGCAGGACCTCGATGCGCGCCACCGCTTCGCCGCGGGTCCGCAAGCCGGTGAGCCGGGCCGGGATGACGCGCGTATCGTTGAGGACCAGCACATCGCCCGGGCGCAGCAGGCCGGGCAGGTCGCCGACATGGCGGTCGTCGAGTTCCGGATCGGCGCCTGGGCGCACCACGAGGAGATTGGCGCTCTCGCGCGGCACGGCCGGCCGCAGCGCGATCAGCGCCGGCGGCAGCTCGAAATCGAACAGGTCGACGCGCAATGCCGCCTCAGGCCAAACGCAAGAGCGGTCAGGCGGGCTTGGCGTCGGCCGCGATGCTCGCCTTCACGATGCGGTCGGGATCGCGCACCGGCTCGCCGCGCTTGATCTTGTCGACATGCTCCATGCCCTCGGTCACCTTGCCCCAGACGGTGTATTGCTTGTCGAGGAAGCGCGCATCGCCGAAGCAGATGAAGAATTGCGAATTCGCCGAATTTGGGCTCGAGGAGCGCGCCATGGAGCAGACGCCCCGCACATGCGGCTCGCTGTTGAACTCGGCCGGCAGGTTGCCGAGATCGGAGCCGCCCGTGCCGGTGCCGTGCGGGCAGCCGGTCTGCGCCATGAAGCCCTCGATGACGCGGTGGAAGACGACACCGTCATAGAAGCCCTGGCGCGTCAGCGTCTTGATGCGCTCGACATGCTTCGGGGCGAGATCGGGACGCAGCGCGATGGTGACCTTGCCCTTGCTGGTCTCCAGGATGAGGGTATCTTCGGGGGTGGTAGCCATGATCAACTCCTGATGGCGGGTTTAAGCCTGTTTGACGATGCGGATGATGAAGGGACGGCCCGCCAGCGCTCCGCCGAGACCCTTGGTGAAGGGGAAGGGCACGCAGGAGCCGAGCGTGCGGCGGATGGAGCCTTCGAAAGCCCGCGCCGCCTCGGCCGGCATGCGAGGCTCGATATAGGTGAAACGAGGCTCGCCGAAAATAGCCCCGTCGCGTCCGAAACTGAAGCGGATTGTCGCGGACTGTTCCTGCGCGCTGTTGCCCGCGAGCCCACCCTCGAAACAGCTGCGCAAGGCGGCGAACACGTCGCGAATGCTGTCGAGCTTCACCGGGAGGGGGCCTGGCCTCGCCGCGGCAGGCGGTACGGTCGCGGTTTGGCCATGAGGGCGCAGCACCAATGTCATGCGCAAATCCTGGCCGATCGCGTCCTGATATTGGTCGTAAGGCCCGCAAGGGCCCGGATTGCCGGTGAATTGGCAGAATTCGGTGAGTTGCGCTTGCGCGGTCGGTGCCGGCTGCAAAACCGGGCTCAGCCCGGCGAGCAGGACAGCGACACCGATGCCGCGCCTCGCGAACCGCCCGTTGCGGGCAGCCAATGGGGATTTCGAGGCGATCGTCTCACGGCTGTCGCGCCGCCAATGGGGCACGCAGCCCGACTTATTTGCGCGCAAAGTCTTGTTTGCGCGCAAAGTCTTGGCTGCGTGCGCGAGGTGGTCAAGGGATGTTGTCTTCGCCTTCACTTCGGATCTGTGGCGAGACGCATCTTCACGATCTTGTCGGGCGCGGTCACGGCACCGTTATTGGCCTGGCTGCCCTTCTTGACCTTGTCGATGATCTCCATTCCCGACACCACATCGCCGACCACGGTGTATTGATTGTTGAGAAAGGAGGCGTCGGCGAAACAGATGAAGAACTGCGAATTGGCGCTGTTCGGGTCGCTGGCGCGCGCCATGCCGACCGTGCCGCGCTTGAAAGGCGTCGAGGAGAACTCGGCCGGGACATTGGGCAGGTCCGAGCCGCCCGAGCCATCGCCTTGCGGGTCGCCGGTCTGGGCCATGAAGCCAGAGATCACCCGGTGGAAGGTCAGCCCGTCATAGAATTTGCGTTGCACCAGGGCCTTGATCTGCGCCGCATGCTTGGGGGCAAGATCGGGCCGCAGCCTGATCGTCACATCGCCGTCCTTGGTGGTGAGGATGACGGTGTTTTGCGGGTCGGGCTTCGTCTGGGCGGCGGCCGGATCGCGCGCGACGATCAGGGCGGCGCAGACGGCGAAGGCGAGGGCAAGCGTGCGGATCACGTCGGCAACCTTTCGTGATGGGGGGCCATGAAGTCGAGTAATCGAGAGTTGAGCAACCGTTCAGCCGGGAAACTTTTCCCGTAACATGCGCGCCACAGAGGGCGGCACGAAGCCGGAAATATCGCCTCCCATCGAAGCGATCTGGCGCACAAGCGTGGCCGTGATGGGGCGAACCATGGGAGAAGACGGCAGGAACACGGTGAGCACGTCGGGCGCCATCGCCTCGTTCATGCCCGCCATCTGCATTTCATAGTCGAGATCGGTGCCGTCCCGCAGGCCGCGGATCAGGATGGAGGCGCCGAGACGCCGCGCCGCGAACACCACGAGATCGTCGAAGGCGACGACGTCGAGCGTGGCGCCTGCAGCCTCGGCGAGGGGGGTTGCGACTTCGCGAATCATCTCGGTGCGCTCCTCGACGCTGAACACCGGCGTCTTGGAGGCTTGCGAGCCGATGCCCACGACGAGGCGGTCCGTCAGGCGGAATGCGTGGCGCAAAACGTCGAGATGCCCATTGGTCAACGGGTCGAAGGAGCCTGGATAGAAGGCCGTGCGCGACATGGTGATTGCGTTAGCCCGCTTCCTTTCGCGCGGCAAGTCCGGCGCGCTCACGGTCTTGGGCGCGCTCTTCCTTCTCCCGTCACTTGAGACGGGAGAAGGTGCCCGAACGCAGTGAGGGCGGATGAGGGACATCGGTGAAGCGCATCTCCGATAGTCTTCATCCGCCTCCGCTGCCGTACGCGGCCCGAAGATCGCTCCCGATGGGCGCAGTCGCGATCCTCCCTCACCCGTCCTCACTGCGTTCGGACACCCTCTCCCGCGCGAAGAGCGCAGGAGAGGGAAGAGGCGCGCGAACAGCACCGCCCCCCGGCGAATTCATCTTTTCGATACGAGTTGTTGAGGGCCGTTTAACCTGAACGCGCGTTCACGTTTCCGCGTTAACTTCTTGGCATGCCCCCCATGGGATTATCAATCACGGACAGGGAAAAAGACCGGCAAAAACATAGCCGGGGAGGCGTTGAACATGCTTGGGGATAAGATGTACCCGTATTTCGAAGAATATCTACACTCGTTGGCCGAGGCTCGGCGCATCGAGATCGAAGATGTTCGGGCCATTCGCTGCGTCCTCGACGAGGAGGTGGCCACCGACCGTAGCATCATCGAGACGTTGATCGATCTCGACCGTTCCGTGGAAGGTTGCCCGGAATGGCGCGATTTCCTCAGCGAGACGATCGCCGATTTCGTCGTGTGGGTCGAAGGCCCGCTCGGCGAGGTCACGGCCGAGACCAGCGCCTGGCTGATCGCGGCCTTGCGTGGCCCCTCCGGGGTGCCGGCACCAAGCGCTGCGAGCGTGGTCCATGCGGTGATCACGCAGGCCGAGGAGACGCATTCCTCGCTCTCGCTGTTTGCGCTTTCGACGCCTTGCGCCTCGTCCTGGACGCGGCCGAGCACGGCCGCCTGGGAGCGTTCCGCCGATTTCGTGATGTGACGGCGAGCCGCGCCTACGCCCCTTTCCGGGTGGACGCGCGGCAAAACCTCCCCTAAACGCAAAAAACCAATTGCGCGCTAAGGGGTTCGCCGTGTTCTCGAAGATCCTCATCGCCAATCGCGGCGAGATCGCCTGTCGCGTCATCAAGACGGCGAAGCGCTTAGGGATTCGCACCGTCGCCGTGTTCTCGGAGGCTGATCGCGAGGCGCTGCATGTCGAGATGGCGGACGAAGCGGTCGCCATCGGCGCAGCTGCCGCGTCCGAGAGCTATCTGGTGATCGAGCGCATCCTCGAGGCCTGCAAGCGCACCGGCGCCGAGGCCGTGCATCCGGGCTATGGCTTCCTCTCGGAACGCGCAGCCTTCGCCGAAGCGCTCGCCGCTGCCGGCATCGTCTTCATCGGGCCAAATCCCGCTGCCATCGCCGCGATGGGCGACAAGATCGAATCGAAAAAATTCGCCGCTGCCGCCAAGGTCTCGACCGTGCCCGGTCATCTCGGGGTGATCGACGACGCCGCGCACGCGGCCAAGATCGCCGACGAGATCGGCTATCCGGTGATGATCAAGGCATCGGCCGGAGGCGGCGGCAAGGGCATGCGCATCGCCTATCGGCGCGATGAGGTGGAAGAAGGCTTTGCGCGGGCGAAATCGGAGGCAAAGTCCTCCTTCGGCGATGATCGCGTCTTCGTGGAGAAGTTCATCGTCGATCCGCGCCATGTCGAGATCCAGGTGCTGGGCGACAAGCACGGCAATGTCATTCATCTCGGCGAGCGCGAATGCTCCATCCAGCGCCGCAACCAGAAGGTGCTCGAAGAGGCGCCGAGCCCGCTCCTCGACGCGGCGACGCGCCGCAAGATGGGGGCGCAGGCCGTCGCTCTCGCCAAGGCGGTCGGTTATGATTCCGCCGGCACGGTCGAGTTCGTGGCCGGCCAGGACCGCTCCTTCTTCTTCCTCGAGATGAATACCCGCCTGCAGGTCGAGCATCCGGTGACCGAGATGGTGACCGGCATCGATCTCGTCGAGGAGATGATCCGCGTCGCCGCCGGCGAGAGGCTGAGATTGCGCCAGGAGGATGTGAAGCTCGATGGCTGGGCCGTCGAGTCGCGCGTTTATGCCGAGGATCCGACCCGCAATTTTCTGCCCTCGATCGGGCGGCTCACCACTTACCGGCCGCCGAAGGAAGGACCGCTGGGGCGCGGCACGGTGCGCAACGACACGGGCGTGCGCGAGGGCGGCGAGATCTCGATCCATTACGATCCGATGATCGCCAAGCTCGTGACCCATGCCCCGACCCGCCTCGAGGCGATCGAGACCCAGGCGCTGGCGCTCGATGCCTTCGCGCTCGACGGCATCCGCCACAACATCCCGTTCCTCTCCGCCGTCATGAATCAT
Organism: Rhizobiales bacterium GAS188; assembly: GCA_900104855.1. Classification (NCBI taxonomy): domain Bacteria; kingdom Pseudomonadati; phylum Pseudomonadota; class Alphaproteobacteria; order Hyphomicrobiales; species Rhizobiales bacterium GAS188. The sequence goes on along the minus strand of FNSS01000001.1, from coordinate 2,269,727 downwards.
GAGCGCTGGCGGCAAGGCAAGCTGTCGACGGGCTTCATCGCCGAGGAGTTCCCCAAGGGTTTTGCGCTCGAGGCGCCGAAGGGCGAGGCGGCGCGCGAGGTCGCGGCCGTCGCCATCATGCACGATCAGGTCTTGAACGGACGCAAGCGCGCCATCTCGGGGCAGATGCGCAATTGGCGCGCCGCCGAATTCGCGCTGGAGCGCATCGTGGAGATCGACGGCGAGAGCTTCGCGGCGACCATCCAGGAAATCGATGCCGAGGCAGATTTGGGCGATGCAGGACTGGGCGATGCCGAGGCAGGATCGGGCCATCCCGAGGCGGGCATGCTGATCGCCTTCTCGGAACCGTCTCCAGCCAAGCTGCGATTGCGCTCGAACTGGCGCCCTGGCGAGCCGAGCTTCATCGGCACGATCGACGGGCGCGCCGTCGCCATGCAGATAAGGCCCATCCTCAACGGCATCTCGATCGGCCATGCCGGCACGCAAGCGAATGCGCGCGTCTTCACGCGCCGCGAGGCGGAGCTTGCCGCCATGATGCCGAAGAAGCGGGCCGCCGGCATCGGCACGGCGCTGCTCTGCCCGATGCCCGGCCTCGTCAAGGCCATCGCGGTGCGGCCCGGCCAGGAGATCAAGCTCGGCGAAGCCCTGTGCATCGTCGAGGCGATGAAGATGGAGAATGTGCTGCGCGCCGAGCGTGACGCCAAGGTCAAGACGATCCTTGTCAAGGAAGGCGACACGCTCGCGGTCGATGCCGTGATCATGGATTTCGAATAGCGTTTGGTCGGGACTGCACAATATAAAATAAAGTAAAACAGACTCCGTTCAGGAATACGCGCTAAGTAGAAAGTGATTAAAAGGCCGTCATCGATCCGGCAAACCTGTGTCGCCTCGTAGCTTATAAGAGACACAACCCCTTGATCATGTGTATGATATACGCTACATGTTTCGGATGGTCGAAATCGTCCTGAGCGCGGCGTTCGCCGAATGGCTGACGAAGCTTCGCGACGGCGTCGGCCGCGCCAGGATCGCAGCGCGGGTCGACCGAATGGCTTCCGGCAATCTCGGTGATGTCAGACCGGTCGGCGAGGGCGTGAGCGAGCTTCGTATCAAGCATGGTCCAGGATATCGGGTGTATTTCGTGCAACGCGGCAAGGAGCTCGTCATCCTTTTGTGCGGCGGCGATAAATCGTCGCAGCGGCGCGACATCAAGACCGCCAAAGCTATGGCGAGAGAACTGAAGGAGCAGCAGCTATGACTATCGAACTGCGACCTTATGATAGCGCTGAATTCCTGAAGACCGAGGCCGAGATCGCAGCCTATCTCGAGGAGGTTTTCCAGGATGGCGACCCTGCCTTGATCGCGCACGCCCTTGGTGTCGCGGCCCGGGCTCACGGTATGTCCCAACTCGCCCGCGACGCCGGGTTGAAGCGCGAAAGCCTCTATCGTTCCCTTTCGTCTGATGGCAACCCGGAGCTCAGCACAGTCGTCAGCGTGATGAAGGCACTCGGGCTTCGGCTTGCTGCAAAGCCCATCCGAGCAAAGAGGCCGTCTGGACGACGACCCAGAGCCAAAGCGGCTTGAGGTATGTGCGCGTTTGCCTGGGGCATCGACCCATGTCGACGTGTTTTGTCCGGTAACTTGACGCTCTGCCCGGCGACGGTTCCGAGCCGGGCGGTGCTCGCCAGCGGCTTGCTCCATCGCGGTTCGATCTGAATGCATCTCGCTTCGATTTGAGCGCATCCCCACTCCAGGACCCAGGAAAGCCTATCGCATGCGGCTCTATTTCGCCTTCGGCGCCAATATGGATGTGGCGGGCATGTCGAAGCGCTGTCCGGGCGCTGAGGCGCTGGGTGCGGCGCGGCTCGACCATCATCGCTTCGCTATCGTGCATCCGGGATTTGCGACGGTGATCGCGGCGCGGGGCTCGGCCGTGCATGGCGTGTTGTGGCGGCTCGCCAGCCGCGACCTCGCGGTGCTCGATGCCTACGAGAATATCGCGTCGGGCCTCTATGGCCGTGATGAGAGGCCGGTCCGCCAAGGCATGCGCACCTTGCGCGCCCTGACCTATTTCGTGCGTTATCCGAGGCCGGGGCTTGCGAGGCCGGGCTATCTCGAGGATTGCGTGCTGCCGGCAGCGAGGCATTGGGGGCTCCCCGACCCCTATATCCGCTCGCTCGAGGCCTTCCTGGTGGCGCCCGGCGCACGCTCCCCCTGGCGGGAGGAGCAGCCGGTTTGAGGCGCCTTCAGCTGCCGCAGCTCACAGCGGTCAGGGCGCGCCCATATTTCGCCGCGACCGTGCCGGCGCTGGTCTCCGTAGAGCCCGGCTCGGCCGCCTTCAACGGCTGGTTCAGCGAAGCGAGGAAGCGCTTGATCGCCTCGGCGCCGATGATCGGGTAATTCGCCGCCGGCACGACGCCACCCGGCAGGCGCTTGATATTCGCCTGGAAGGTCACGAGGCCGGCGAGCGCCCCCGACCGGTCGAAGACCGGGCTGCCGGACGGCGCCTGCAAGGGTGCGAGGATGCGCGAGGCAGTGGGCGCCTCGCCGGTAGCGACCGAGATATTCGCTTCGCCATCGGCGGTCGCGGAGAGCACGACGACGGCTTCGCTCGGCTTGATCTCGGAGGCGCGCAGCGAAATCGCCGGCGTCTGTGCCTCGGGGCCGGAGCGCTCGAGGAGCGCGAGGCCTAAGGCTGTGTCGGAGCGCAGCACCTTGGCGGGACCGCCGGCGACGAGCGGGGCGGTGCAGCCATCGGGCAGCGCAGCGGTCAGGACCTGCCTCGGGCCGACCGCGATCGCCGAGAGCTGGGCGATCGGGCGCGGGGCGAGCGCTGGTCCTCCGGGCTTGACCGGCGTCGTGACGGCGATCTCGGACGTTGCCGTGCCGGTCTTCGATGCGTCGGGGAAAGGCGCAAAACTGTCGGCGATCGCGACGCTGTAACGGTCGAAGCCGGGTTGGGCCGGATAGATGAAGGTGAAGCCGCGGATGCCGGCCGGGCCGGATGCGACGCGCGTGAAGAAGCGCTTGCCCGAAGCCTCGAGGGTGACCACGAAGAAATCCGGCCGCAGCACCTTGTAGGTGACATGCCGCGCGTGATCCGTGATCAGGCGCTGGAACATCTCGGCGAGCGTGGTCTTCGTCGGATCCTCGGTGAAGGTTTCGAGGCTCGCCGAATTGTCCTTCGCCTTGAAGATGGTGCCGCTCCGGCCGGGGCTACGCTGATCGAGAAGCTTGAGCGGCACCCCGATGCGGACGCCGCTTTTCGGATCGTCGGCCGGCGCGAAGCCCGCGGCCTGGCGAACCTTCGCGCCCTCGGCCTTCAGGGCTGTGAGCGCCGCTGGTGCCAGGATGCCGTCCGGCTTGGCCTTGGTGCGCGCCTGGTAGGCCTTGATCGCCGCGAGCGTGCCCCTGCCGAAGGTGCCGTCGGCGATGCCCGCATAATCGCCGGTCCAGACGAGCGCGTCCTGGATCGCCTTGCGATCGGCCTCGGGAAAGGCCTCGAAAGCAGCCTTGGCGGCCGCGTCGGCTGCTGCTTCCGCCAACGCGGCGGGCGCCGCCGGCGCTTGGGCGAAAGCCGATTGCGTCACCGTCCACAGCCCCGGCGAAACCAGGCTCACAGCTCCCAAAACCAGGGCCGACCGATAAGTTGCGCGCCCTGTCGTCATCCCCGTCACCCCTTCGCGGTCAGCCAGCCCGATATTGGCGGATGCATGGGTGCCCGTCGAGTCCGGCGGGATTTAGGCGGCAAACCGGCGTGAAGTTGTGCGTCTTCGCTGTCGCTACCTTTCCTCGCCTTTCAAAGCGAGCGGGCGATGAGCAGCTTCATGATCTCGTTGGTCCCGCCATAGATCTTCTGGATGCGCGCGTCGACGAACATGCGCGAGATCGGATATTCCTCCATGTAGCCGTAGCCGCCATGCAGCTGCAGGCATTCGTCGGCAGTCTCGACCTGCTTCTGCGAGCACCACCATTTCGCCATGGACGCCGTCACAGCGTCGAGGTCGCCGGCGATCAGGCGCTCGACGCACCAGTCGACGAACACCCGTGCGATCATGGCTTCGGTCTTGCGCTCGGCGAGCTTGAATGCCGTGTTCTGGAACTCGATGATCGGCTGGCCGAACGCCTTGCGCTCCTTGGTGTAATCGATGGTCACCCGGATCGCCTCTTCCATGGCGGCGACGGCGCTGACCGCAATGATGAGCCGCTCCTGCGGCAATTGCTGCATCAACTGCGCGAATCCCTGGCCCTCCTCGCCGCCGAGCAAGTTCTCGGGCGGCGCGACCGCATCCTCAAAAAACAATTCCGACGTGTCGGAGGCGTGCAGGCCAATCTTGTCGAGGTTGCGTCCGCGCCGGAACCCGTCATTGCCCTGCGTTTCGACGATGATCAGTGAGAGGCCCTTGGCGCCCGGCCCGCCCGTTCGCGCCACAACGATGATCAGGTCGGCGGTTTGGCCATTGGTGATGAAGGTCTTCTGGCCGTTGATCGCATAGAGGTTGCCTTGCCGGCGCGCGGTGGTTCGCACGCCTTGCAGGTCCGAGCCGGTACCCGGCTCGGTCATCGCGATGGCGCCGATCAATTCGCCACGCGCCATGCCGGGCAACCAGCGTTGCTTCTGCTCCTCGGAGCCGTAGTTCAAAATATAATGCGCCACGATGCCGCTGCTGACGGTGACGCCGCCCAGCGCCTCCGGCACGATGCTCGCCATGTCCTCGAACACGGCGGCATCATAGGCGAATGTCGCGCCGAGCCCGCCATGGCTTCAGGCACGCTGGGCAACAACGCGCCCATCTCGCCGAGCGCCCGCCAGGCGGAGCGGTCCACCATCTTCTGGTGACGCCATTTCTCGGCGTGCGGCGCCAGATCCTTGGCGAGAAAGCGCCGGAACGGATCCCGAAACGCATCGAGTTCTTCCGTCATCCAGGACGAGCGATAGGTCACGCCGACTCTCCTGGTTTCGTGTCCTTGGTCTTGCCGACGAAGCGATGCACCGCGTCACGAAACGGCTCGGTGCGCATGCAGGCGATCAGCTCGGTCATCTCGGCATCGAGCTGTTCCGCCATCGGCGTGTCATGGGATGCGTAGACGAGCCGCTTGGTTGCCGCGACCGCTGCCGGATTGAACGCGGCGAGCCGTTCGGCCAGTGCCTGCGTCGCCGACTGAAGCTCGCTTTCGGGCACCACCTTGTTGACCAGGCCGCAGGCCTGCGCCTCGATCGCGCCGAAACCGTCTTCCATCAGGAAGATCTGCAGCGCCCGCCGGGCGCCGACGGCGCGGACCAGGCCGATCGTGCCGCCGCCGTCGGGCGAAAGGCCGAGACGCGCATAGGCCGGCGTGAAGCGCGCAGTGTCGGCCGCGATACAAAGGTCGCCCATGAGGGCGAGCGAGAAGCCGCCGCCAGCCGCCGCGCCATGGACGCTGGTGAGCACGATGGCTGGAAGCGCCTTGAGGCCGATCAGGAATTCATGCAGAGGGTTCAGGATGCCCCGCGCCATCGGCGCCGGGTCGTCGAGATGGGCGACCATGTGGTCGATGTCGCCGCCGGCGCAGAAGGCCGGGCCTGCGCCCCGGATCACGACGACGCGCACATCGCCGCGCGCCGCAAGCTCGCGCGCGAATCCCGCGAGCCTGACCGCCGCCGTTTCGTCGATCGCGTTGAAGCGTTCGGGACGATTGAGCGTGATCGTCGCGATCGGCCCGTCATAGGTCAGATAGGCGGACGCGTCGGTCATGGTCTGCCGCCTCACATCAAGAGACCGCCGCCGCAGACGACGACCTGGCCGCTGATATAGTTCGATTCCGGGCTGCAGAAGAGATAGACGGCGTCGGCCGCCTCGTCCGGCGTGCCGGCCCGGCCGAGCGGGATGATCTTGTCCATGGTGCTGAGAAGCTGCGGCTGGATGCCGACCTTGATCTCGCGGCCCCCGACGTCGATCGTCTTCTGCTCGGCCTCGATTGCCTGGGTCAACCTGGTTCCGATCAGGCCGAAGGCGACGCAATTGACGTTGACCTTGTAGCGTCCCCATTCCTTGCACAAGGTGCGGGTCAAACCGATGAGCGACGCCTTGGCCGAGGAGTAGCTGGCCTGCCCGGCATTGCCGTAGAGGCCGGCGATCGAGGCGATGTTGACGACCTTCCGAAACACTTCCCGTCCGGCCTCCGCCTCCTTCTTGGCGAACATGCGGATCGGTTCGGCCGCGGCGCGCAGGATGCGGAAGGGCGCGACCAGATGCACGTCGAGCATGGCCTGGAATTGCTCGTCGGTCATCTTCTGGATGGTGGCGTCCCAGGTATAGCCGGCATTGTTGACGATGATGTCGAGGCCGCCGAAGGTCTCGACCGCCGCCCCGACGAAGCGATCGGCGAAGCCCGTCTCCGTGACGCTTCCATTGACCGCGACAGCCTCGCCGCCGGCAGCCTTGATCTCGGCGACGACGGCATTGCCCGGCTCGGCGTCGAGATCGTTGACGACGATCTTTGCGCCTTCGCGGGCGAGCTTCAGCGCGATCGAACGGCCGATGCCGCGGCCGGAGCCCGATACGAGCGCGACTTTTCCAGTGAGCTTGGTCATGTGAGGGTTCCTCGAATCAAAGAGCGATGACGGCTTCGCCGGCGAGCTTCGTCTCGCCATGTTCGTCCTTGGCAGTCAGGGCGAGCCGCGCCCGCCTTTCGCCCTGGTCATTGAACAGTTCGGTGACCCTGCCCTCGCAGGTGAGGCGCGCGCCAAGCTGGGTGATGGCGGCAAAGCGCGTGGAGAAAGAACGGATGGCGCTCGGCGCTGCCGCCTCGGTCAAGGCCTGGCCGAGATAGGCCATGACCAGCATGCCGTGCGCGAACACGTCGGGAAACCCCGCCTTCTTCGCGAAGTCGAAGTCGACATGCATCGGATTGTGGTCGCCCGAAGCGCCGCAATAGAGCGCCAGCGTGTGACGGGTGATCGGCGCGAAAGTCTTGTGAACCAGCCGCTCGCCGACCGTGACGGATTGGACCGACAGGGTGGACATGGACGCCTCCTAATTCCGCACCACGATGGTGCGCGCTGTGTCCGCGACATGCAGCCCGGCCTCGTTGGTCACCTTGGTCTCGACGATAACCAGGGTCAGCGCTCCGCCCTTCTTGTCGGCGACATCGGTCACCCGCGACTCGAATGTCAGCGTGTCGCCGACCGTGACCGGCGCGTGATAGGTGAAACGCTGCTCGCCATGCAGGACGCGGGCAAGATCGATGTTCAGTGCCTCGAGAAACTCGAAAGGCCGTTCGGCATCCATCATCTCGAGACAGAAGAGATAGGTCGGTGGGATCGGGACCCCGGCATAGCCCGCCGCTTCGGCAGCTTTAGCATCGCGGTAAAGTGGGTTGCGCTCCCCGATGGTGTCGAAGAAATAGCGCAGGCGACCCGGTTCGACATGCGCGGTGACCGGGGTGAAGCTGTGTCCGACCGCTGATTGATCGACCATGATCAACCTCACGCGCGCTCGTAGAGGGTGACGACGCAGGCGCCGCCAAGTCCCAGATTGTGCTGCAGAGCCCGCCTGGCGCCCTCGACCTGGGTCGCTTCGGCCGAACCGCGCAATTGGCGTGTCAGCTCGTAGCATTGCGCAAGCCCGGTCGCGCCGAGCGGGTGCCCCTTGGACAGGAGCCCGCCCGAGGGGTTGGTCACCACCTTGCCGCCATAGCTGTTGTCGCCGTCTTCGATGAAGCGTTCGGCGCCACCCTCGGGGCAGAGGCCGAGAGCCTCATAGGTGATCAGCTCGTTCTGGGCGAAGCAGTCATGCAGCTCGACGACGTCGATATCCTCCGGCCCGATGCCGGCCTGCTCGTAGACGCTCGCCGCGGCGGCCCGGCTCATGTCGAAGCCGACAACCCGGATCATGTCGTCGGTGTCGAAGGTCGAGGCGAAATCGGTGGTCATCGCCTGGGCGGCGATCCGGACATCGGTCCGCAAGCCCTTGCGCCTGGCGAAGTCCTCCGAGACCAGCACCGCGGCGGCGGCGCCGCAGGTCGGCGGACAGGCCATCAGCCTCGTCATGACGCCCGGCCAGACGACCTGATCGTTCATTACGTCCTCGGCCGTGACCTCCTTGCGGAAGATGGCGAGTGGATTGTTCTTGGCGTGACGGCTCGCCTTGGCGCGCACCTTGGCGAAGGTCTCGAGCTTGGTGCCGTATCGTTTCATGTGGCTGAGGCCGGCGCCGCCGAAATAGCGCAGCGCCAGCGGAATCTCCGGCGCGCCGACCAATGCGTCGGTCACCTTGTCGAAATCCTCGAAGGGGCTTGGCCGATCGGCGAATACCGCGCCCAGCGCGCCGGGCTTCATCTGCTCGAAGCCGAGCGCCAGCACGCAATCGACAGCCCCCGAGGCGATCGCCTGGCGCGCCAGGAACAGGGCGGTCGAGCCTGTCGAACAATTATTGTTGACGTTGATGATCGGGATGCCGGTCAGGCCGAGCGGATAGATGGCCTTCTGGCCCGAGGTCGAGTCCCCATAGACATAGCCGGCATAAGCCTGCTGGACGGCGTCATAGCGGATGCCGGCGTCAGCCAGCGCCCGTCTGCCGGCCTCGGCGCCCATCTCATGATAGGCGGCGCTGGCGCCCGGCTTCGCGAAAGGAATCATGCCAACGCCTGCGACAACGACCCGAGAAGCCAAACGATCCGCCATAGCTGCGATCCTCCATAAATGACCCGCTGGACATTTAATGACCAATGGGTCATATACGGATCCAATCGAGCCGTCAACGTGTGATGGATGAAGCCATGAACGAGCGAAGCAAAGCCGCTGAAGCGCCGCCCTGGGTGCCGTTCGAGGATCGCCGGCGGGCGCGCGACGAAAAGCGCGACGCCGTGCTGCGCATGGCGGTTCAGATGTTCCTCGAAGAGGGCTATCACCGGACCACGCTGAGTGATGTCGCGGCGCGGCTGAACATCACCAAGCCCGCGCTCTACAACTACTTCCGCAGCAAGGCGGACATCCTCATCGAGTGTTACCGGCTGGGCCAGGAGATGTTCGAGGCGAGCTTCGCCGCCATCGAGCGCGAGAGCGGCAACGGCCTCGACAAGCTGCGCCGGCTGATCCGCGCCTATGCTCGTGTCATGACCGAGGATTTCGGCATGTGCCTCGTCCGCCTCGATGACCGGGAGCTGTCCCCCGAGGCGCGCGCCAAGGTTCGCAAGGCCAAGCGAAGATATGATGCGGCCTTCCGAACCTATATCGCGCAGGGCGTCGCCGACGGCTCGATCAGCCGCTGCGACCCCAAGCTCGCGACCCTCGCCATTGCCGGAGCGCTGAACTGGATCGGCCATTGGTATCAGCCAGGCGGTGAGCTCTCGGCCGCAGCCATCGCCGATGAATTCGCACTCAGGCTGACCGAGGGGCTGGCAGCCAGATAGCCAGGCCGAGAAACCCGGAAAGAACGTCGCGATAGACGCCGCCGCCAAGATCAACTCTCAGGGAGGACCGCAATGAACATCACGCACGGATTCAAGCGCGCGCTGCAGATCAATGCGGGTGGCTTGGCCAGCGTCCACGGCAATCGGCGGCGCACATGGCGTGAGCTGGGCGAGCGTGTGCCCCGCCTGGCCGCCGGCCTCGCCTCGCTCGGTGTCGGGCCCGGCGACCGGGTTGCCGTCCTCTCGCTGAATTCCGATCGCTATCTCGAGGCCTATCTCGCGACCGCTTGGGCCGGCGCGGTGATCGTGCCGCTCAATATCCGCTGGTCGCCGCAGGAGAACGAAGAGGCGCTCAGGGACTGCCGCGCGGCCGTGCTGATCGTCGACAAGATGTTCTCGAGCGTCGGCGAGAGCCTTGTGAAGGCGCTGCCCGGGCTTCGCCTGGTCTATGCCGATGATGACGGCGCGCCTGCAGGCGCCGAACATTATGAGGAGCTGCTGGCGCGCAGCGCGCCGATGCCCGATGCCATGCGCAAGGACGAAGACCTGGCCGGCATCTTCTACACCGGCGGCACCACCGGCCGCTCAAAGGGCGTGATGCTGAGCCACCACAACCTGATGGCCAACGCGCTCAACGCGCTGAGCGAAGGGCTATTCCCCGGCACCTGCGTCTATCTCCACGCAGCTCCGATGTTCCATCTCGCCAATGGCGCCGCGATGTTCTCGCTGCTGCTCAGCGGCGGCTCCAATGTGATCATCAAGGCCTTCAATCCTGAAGCGGTGATGGCGGCGGTCGCGCGCGACAAGGTGACCGAGGTGCTGCTGGTGCCGACCATGATCCAGATGCTGGTGGACCATCCGGCCCTCAATTCGCACGATCTCTCCTCCCTGACGCGCATCATCTATGGCGCCTCGCCGATCAGCGAGGCCGTGCTCGACCGCGCCATGGCGGCCTTGCCCACCACCAAATTCTGCCAAGCCTATGGCATGACCGAGCTGTCGCCGATCGCGACCTTGCTGCATTGGAAGGAGCATGTCGGCGAGGGGCGCGCCAAGGGCCGGCATCGCGCCGGCGGCCGCGCCACGCTCGGTTGCGAGGTCAGGATCGTCGACGCCAACGATCAGCCGGTCCCGTGCGGCACGGTCGGCGAGATCGTGGCGCGCGGCGACAATGTCATGATGGGCTATTGGGAGCGCCCGGAAGAGACCGCGCAGGCGCTTATCGATGGCTGGATGCATACCGGCGATGGCGGCTACATGGACGAAGACGGCTTTGTCTATGTGGTCGATCGCATAAAGGACATGATCATTTCGGGCGGCGAAAACGTGTATTCGCTGGAGGTCGAGAACATCGTGGCGCAGCATCCTGCGGTGGCGCAATGCGCGGTCATCGGCGTACCCAGTGACGAGTGGGGCGAACAGGTCCACGCCGTGGTCGTCAGGAAGCCCGACGCGCAGCTGGACAGCCAGCAGATCATCACCTTCTGCAAGGAGCGGATCGCCGGCTACAAATGCCCGCGCTCGGTCGAGATCAGCGACACCCCGCTGCCGATGTCCGGGGCCGGCAAGGTCCTCAAGCGCGAGCTGCGCAAGCCATCCTGGGAGGAGAAGGAGCGGCGGGTGAACTAGGCCGGAAATTATAGAGGGCTGATAGGTGGATCGCTAAGCGCACTTCAAATTCACCACGCTGGGCCTCCTCTTTTGTCGCGGAGACTGTCGAGATACGCTCGCCTCGTTCGAATCGAGCCGTCAACCGCCGAGAGGGAGGAGCCTGTGACAAAGCCGGAGAAAGCAAGCGACCGCACGCTTGCCGGAAAGTGCCTATGCGGCGCGGTCCATTACGCGGTGGCGGACGCATTCGTCTACGCTGCGAACTGCCATTGCTCGAACTGCCGGCGGACGACCGGTTCGGCCTTCAAGCCGTTCGCCGGCATCGAACGCGACAGGCTGGGCATCACCAAAGGCGAGGGCAACCTCATGATCTTTGGCGACGAAAGCGGCCACGACGCGCACTGCAAGCTGTGCGGCTCGCTCCTCTATTCGGTCGTCCGCGACGGCGCCTTTGTCCACGTCACCATGGGAACCCTCGTCGACGATCCGACCATCCGCCCGACCAAGCACATCTTCGTCGGCTCCAAGGCGCCGTGGTTCACCATCACCGACGATCTGCCCCAATACGAAGAGCATGTGGTGGTCGCCGGAGCCGCCGGCGGATAGGCATCGTGACCTGCCACTGCGAGCCGTCAGTGCTGGTGACCCGATAATCTTAAGAATGGCTGCCGTTCTTCTCAATTGGAGCAAGGTGAGGACGAGTAGACACCATTTTTGCGACAAGATCGTGCCCGAACCTCAAGACGCACCGGCTCGCTGATCGGTGTGCGCGTCGAACTCGTCAGGGAGGTTGCCGCATGAGCATTCGGCGCAGGACCGTGGTCGGGCTGGCGCTGGCCGGCTTCGTGAGTGCCATATCCAGGCTCTCGGCGGCGACACTGTCGGATTGGGTCGAAAGCGCCCGCATCGCCAAGCTGTTCGTGTCGGCTGGCATTCCGGCGAAGAGCTATTCGCAGCCGTCGACCAAGATGATGCCGAACATGGTCGAAGGCGATGTGGTGCTCGCCGATCTGCGCCAGGAAGGCGTGCAGCCCGCACGCGGCGAGGCGATCGCCTCCTGGTATGATGCCGACACGGTCTATATCGACCGGGTGATCGGCCTGCCGGGCGATCGCATCGCCCTTCGCGCCGGCCATCTCATCCTCAATGGGGAGGAGATCGCCCAGGAACCGGCCGGCACGCTCGAATATGACGATTATGGACAGCTCAAGAGATGCGACCTGTTCGTCGAGACCTTGCCGGGCGCCAGGCCCTACAAGATCGCCCGAATGATCACGGGCGGCGGATTCCTCGACAATATCGCCGAGACGACTGTGCCGCCGGGCCATCTCTATCTTCTGGGTGACAACCGCGACAACTCGGTCGACAGCCGCGTCGCCTCGCGGGGACCGGTGGCGATCAAGAGCGTGATCGGCAGGATCGTCTACCGGCTGCGGCCGAATGCCGGCTGGCTCGTGCCGCGCGAGACCGTGCCGATGCTCCCGAAGGAGTAACGACCGACCCGGCTGCGTCTTCGCAATGGCCCCTTGCCGACAGCCGCCGAGCGGGCGGGGCGCCGGTGAGCGGGGTCGGCTCCCTCAGGGCGCCTTCCGGTGAGGTGCTGACCGTGGAAGAAGGCCGTGGCGGGCTCCGGGCCGAAGGCGGCCGAACATTCGGCTCTCGATTGCCGGCCGTTTCAAATCTGGCGCCGATTCGCGAACTGGCGCCCCGATCTCCTGCACAATAAGATAGGGTCCGCCGCGCGACCGGGATCATTCGCCAGTGACTTCTCGCTCGCCAGTGACTTCTCCTTTGATCAACTCTTGGGAGGACCGACACTATGACCGTATCGGCACCATTGGCTCCCTGGCTTCGTCTCAATGCGGCCGTCCGCCGGATAGGATGGGCAGTCCTTCCCCTCATCGTGCAGGCAACGGCGGTCTTCGCCGGGACGCTCGAGGTGGTTTACCCGGCCCCGGAATCCCCGGGCGACACACGCTATGACTATTATTGGCAATTGCTGGGGCAGGCCCTGGCGGTTACGGAGCCGGACTTCGGGCCCTATGCCCTGCGCCAGGCCGCATTACCCATGACCGAACGCCGCGCACTGGAAGAGCTGAAAACCGGCTCTGGCCTCATCACGGTCATGGTGCACGGCAACGTAGCCGATTACGAACAGGAGTTATTGCCCATTCGGTTCCCCCTCGACAAGGGGTTGCTCGGTTACCGGGTATTTCTCATCCGCAGTGACACGCAACCGAAAATGGACGGTGTCCACAACCTCGACCAATTGCGCCAGCACAGTATCGGGCAAGGACAAGGGTGGGGGGACGTGGTCATCCTCAGGCATGCCGGCCTCAACGTCGTGGAGGGGGGAAACTATGAAGGTCTCTTCGGCATGCTGGCAGCCGGGCGTTTCGAGCTGTTTTCGCGCGGCGTCGTGGAAGTCGGGGAGGAGCTGGCACGGCAGAAACCGGATCATCCGGAGCTCATGATCGAACCCCGTCTGATGCTGTATTACCCCCTGGCGCGCTATTTCTACGTGACCCGCACGCCCGGTGGCGACGCGCTGGCACACCGGATCTCCGAGGGGCTCGAGCGCATGCTGAAGAATGGCAGCTTCGAGCGCATGTTCCAGGCTTTCAAGAAGCCCTTCGAGCAGGAAATCGGCTTTCGCAGCCGGCTGCTGATCCAGATCGACAACCCCCTGCAGACGCCAGAGACACCACTCAACCGGTCCGAGCTGTGGTACGATCCAAGGCGCGACGGCTAGGTCCCCCAGGGCGATAGTGCAGAATCCCCTGCAAACGCTATAGTTGAGGCGTCAAGAGCGCAGGAGTGGGGCGATCGGCGTGCGCACCATGCCTTTTCTGGGACGGTCTCGGCTAACTGCCCGAATTCTTGTGTGGGTGGTTGTCGCAGGCGTGTTGATGTTCGCCGCAGTCACCGCTCTGACTGTCTTGCAAGAGCGCGATCGGATGTACCGGGCCGCTCGGGACGACGCTCGCAGGAACGTCGCCCGCAACATTGCGGCGATATCGACCGGGCTATGGAACTACGACACGGCCGCACTGAATGCCACGCTGCTGGCACTGACCCAGTCGGGTTCCATTGTCCGAGCCGAAGTGCGGGATCTCAATCGGCAAGTTGCCGAAATCGCAAGGGAGGACAAGTCTTCGAAACGTGAATCTGTGTGGGAGGTTCCGGTCATGGGACCCGACAATTCAAAGCAGATCGGGACGTTGAAGATCGCGGAATCCTACAGTGAGGTCCGCGATCTGCTGGCGGGAAGCCTTGCCACCGTCCTCGTCGCCGAGCTGACCAAAATCGTCGGGCTGGCGGCATTGTTGTTCGTCATCATCTACAGCCTGATCACCCGCCACCTGAACGGCCTGGCGCGAGACGTTTCCAACCTTGTGCCGGGAAAGCCTCTCGCCCAAATCGCCCTGCGCCGCACAAAAGTTCGACATGACGAGCTCGACACTCTCGTGGACTCGATCAACCGGTTTCGCAACGAGCGCGCCGAGGTCGAGAGCGCATTGCTGCGTGACATCGCGGAGCGGAAACGGGTCGAGGCTGCTCTGACCAAGACCGAGGGTGATCTTTCCGAGGCTCTCCAAATCGCGCGGCTCGCCTATTGGCAATATGACTCGGCCCCGGGGCAGTTTATTTTCAACGACCAATACTATTCGCTTCACCGGACCAGCGCCGCGCATATGGGCGGATATCGAATAAAGGCCAACGATGTCTTCCAGAAGTTAATACAACCCGAAGATGCACTGGCATTCGCGGCCTATATTCGGGAGGCGCTCGAAGCGGAGCAAACCGTCCGGCCCGGTCAATTTGACGTCCGGATCCTCTGTGCGGATGGCGACACGCGCTCGATGCTGGTGAGCTGCAGGGTGGAGCCCGGTGGCGCAGGAGAGGCCGTGAGGCTGATGGGTACCATGCAGGACATCACGGAGCGCAAACGGGCCCGGGACGCGCTGCGGGCTGCGCAGTCGGAGCTCGCGCGAGTTACGCGACTCACCACTGTGGGCCAAATGGCAGCCTCCATCGCTCACGAGATCAACCAGCCGCTCGGAGCGATTGTCGCAAACGGCAATGCGGGTTTGCGCTTCCTCAGAAGCAAGACGCCGGACCTGGCCGAAGCGCAGGAAGCCCTGGTGCACGTCGTCCGCGAAGGCCATCGCGCCAGCGAAGTGATCGCCGGTATTCGGGCAATGTTCAAGAAGGGCAGCCAGGAGAGCACCCCGCTCGACGTCAACCAGGTCATTCGGGAGGTCCTGGCCCTCGTGCAAGGTGAACTGCAGAACCAAAGCGTTTCGCTACAAACCGAGTTGACCGAGGAGCTGCCACCTGTATCGGCAGTTCGGGTCCAATTGCAGCAAGTCATTCTCAATTTGCTCACGAACGCGATCGAAGCGATGGCATCCAAAGATTTTCACGCCCGACTGCTTCGCGTGACGTCGCAGCGGCGTGAGCACCATAATGTGCTGGTAACCGTTGAAGACTCAGGGCCGGGGATCGATCCGAAGAACGCCGACCATATCTTCGATTTGTTCTTTACGACCAAGTCACATGGCATGGGGATGGGATTGTCGATTTGTCGGTCCATCGTCGAGGCCCATGGCGGTCGCCTTTCGGTGCTGCCCGGCATTGATGGCGGGTCGGCATTTCAAATAAGCTTGCCGAATGCCGAATCCGTGAGGGCGCAATGATTGACCGGCAAGAATTGCAGTCGGTCGTTTTCATCATCGACGACGACGAACCGTTGCGTGACGGCCTCAAGCGTCTCTTGCGCTCGGTAGGCCTGCATGCCGAGACGTTCGGCTCGACGCTCGAATTCATGCGGAGCCCCGTGCCCGACGTGACGAGCTGCCTCTTGCTCGACGTCCGGCTGCCGGGGCTGAGCGGTTTGGACTTTCAAACCGAACTGGCGAAAGCGGATATACGCGTTCCAATCATATTCATGACAGGCCATGGCGATATACCAATGTCCGTGAAAGCCATGAAGGCCGGAGCGGTCGAGTTCCTCACCAAGCCGCTTCGCGAGCAGGATTTGTTGGACGCCGTTCGCGTGGCTCTCGAACGTGATCGCAAGCGCCGCGAATCCGAGAAATCCGGTTCGAATCTGCGGGCTCTCTTCGCTTCGCTCACGCCGCGAGAGCATGAGGTTCTATCCCTGGTGACCGCGGGCCTGATGAACAAACAGATCGCAGCTGAGCTCGGCGTCAGTGAAATCATGGTGAAGGTGCATCGGGGCAACGTCATGCGGAAGATGGGGGCGAGGTCGCTGGCGGACCTGGTGATCATGGCTGAAGTCCTTGGAATGCGCGGCTCCAAGAAATAGCGCACATACACCAAGGTATAGGTTCCATTAACTTCTTGTTGGGAGCCGCCGAATTATATATGATGGTGTAATCCTGTGTTGATTCTTTTTTCCAAGAGCTAGGAAAAATGGCGTGTCGAAAATTCCGATGATCTCGATTATTGACGATGATGATTCCATGCGCAAGGCAACCCGGCGGCTGATCAGGTCGCTCGGATTGGACGCCGACACATTTTCATCGGCCGAGGAATTCCTGGAATCCAATCGTGTTGGCGACACATCGTGCTTGATCACCGACATGCAAATGCCGGGGCTCAGCGGCGCTGACCTGCAGCGCATTTTGATAGCCCGAGGCGTCAATACGCCGATCATCTTCATCACGGCCTTCCCGGAGGAGGGCGCCCGGGCGCGGGTGCTCGATGCTGGAGCCATCGGCTTCCTGAGCAAGCCCTTCAAGGAGGAAAGCCTGATCAGCTGCCTCAAGATTGCTCTTGGGAACCAGGGAGAAGCGCACTTCGAACGATAGCTTGTTCGAGGCCGGCCCGACTCCGTCCTGGTTCCGCAAGACAATCTTTATCGCGACACGCGATCGCACCATATACCTCGGTATAGGTATCCGTTAGGGTAACTGCCTACTACCCATGTACACTGGTGTCGCCGATTTAGCTGTCCTAACAGTTCTCCAAAATAACAGATCGAAATGCAATTCGGTCGAATGGTCAGGGAGAACCGCAATGGGCCTTATGCTACTTGCAATCCTCTTGGTGCCGCTGCCGCTTATGCTCGGAATGGCGGTATGGCAATTTCTGGCCCCGCGTGAACTCTGATCTCTATCGGACACGGCGAGGCCATTCCCTTTCCCGGAACTTCCCCGGACCGCCGGCCAGCGATCGCCGCCTGCCTACCCATTCGATTGGAATTTTCGATTTGGAGAGCGGCTATGAAGCGATCCTATCTTTGTGCGGCGGCGGCAATCACACTGTCGGCAGCCTCCTTTCCAGCGGCAGCGTTGATCTTCGGAGCAGGGCCGAAGCCGGATATTCGGGCCGCGTCCGCCACCGACAGCCTCACCGCCGCCCCGCGCGCTCTGTCGCCGGAGGGAAGGCCGGTTCGCGTCATCTCTGTGTCGGATGGAAACAAGTCCGAGGCTGTAGCCGTCGGCGCGGCGCAACCGGAGACGTCCGGCCCGAATCTCTCGGGATTGGTATCGCGGCCTGACACGAAGCTCGTCGCGGATCCGCAAGGGCAAATCTCGGCCGTGATCATTCGTCGGTCTGAGCACGCCGCCTCTACGCCCAAGCCGGCGCCTCCTGCGCGTCGGAATGCGCAATCCGCCTCGAAGCCCCTCAAGACAGCGTCGGCGGTCGCCACCCTCTATTGAGGCGCGGCAAGGAGGTGCGCGATCGGGTGAGGCGAGTGCCGCACGATGCCGATCGTTGCTACGTCGTAGATATGGACGCAAGAAACGGATTTCGAGCCGCCATGGGCGGGCCCAAACGGGGCCTCCGACGTCCGGAGGCAAAGATGATCACCGCCTATCACAGCACCGTCCTCGACCATCCGGTGGAAGCCGTGTGGCCGCTGATCCGCGACTTCAACAACTACCCCGCCTACATCGAAGGTGTGACCGAAAGCATCGTCGAGGATGACAGGCGCGGCGACGAGATCGGCGCTGTCCGTCGCTTCCTCTATGGCGGCAATTGGATCCGGCAGCGCCTTGGTGCGCATTCCGACGAGCAACGCTCGTTGACCTATATCGGCATGGATCCGTTCGCGTATCCAATCGGGCTCTTACCCGAAACGCCTGCGCCCGCCCGCTATGAGGGCACCATGCACCTGCTGCCGATTATTGATGGGGCACGCAGCTTCATCGAATGGTCCGTCACCCGCGATGCCCTGCCGGATGAAGCCGATAGCTGGCGTGATGTGTTGCTGCAGCTGATTCCGAATTGGACCGAGTCTCTCAGAAGGACATTGGCTCGCGGAGCCTCTCAAGATCGCTGAAATCGAAGCCGCAAATGCTCGGATATCTCGAGAACCTGGCGCGACTCCCTGCAGCCGAGACCCTTGCAGAATTGGGGGTCATCCCGTGCGCATTGCAGCACGGCGATCGCCGGTTCTTGCCAATTCAAAGCCTGTGCAACACCTCGCCGGAGCTGTGCGAGACTTCGATGGTGAGATGCGACAGCGACCTGAAGCGGGCGAGCCGGCTGCGATAATAGTCCGAGTCGCGCGCTTGCGTCGTGATCACCGAAATAATTGCCCCGAGATGCCCCGGCCCCAGGCGCCAGAGATGGAGATCGGCGAGTTGGTCGCCCTCGCTCTCGATGGCCTGGCGCAGATTGCCCGTCATGCGCGGGTCAGGGTTCATATCGAGCAGGACGGCGCCGGTATCCCGGATCAGGCCGAAAGACCAGCTGGCGATCACGGCGGCGCCGATGATGCCCGCGACCGGATCCATCCACAGCCAGCCGAAGGTGCGGGCGAGCAGCAGGCCCGCGATCACAAGCACCGACACGGCGGCATCGGCGATGACATGGATCACGGCTGCGCGCATGTTGTTGTCGCGGGCCGCCGTTCCCTGTGCGTGCTCGTGCTCCTCGAAGACGACAGGGTAATTCCGGTGGCCGATCCGCACATGCGCAGTGAAGGCGTGCGGCTCGGGGATCTCGTCGAGCGATTCCAGATAGCCGTCTCGATCCGCCATCGCGAAAAGCTGTCTCGTGCCGTCCGGACGCACGGTTTCAACCGATACGGCTTGCTCCGATAGCGCGGAACCATCTTCGGTGACGAGGCGGAAACGCGGCGGCACGCCGTCCTCGAACACGTCGAGGACGACTGTCCCGGCTCCTGTCGTGATGCGGTGCGCCTCGTCATGGTCATGCCCATGCGCGTGATCATGACCGTGGCCGTGGTGATGCCCGCCGCTGCTCAGGAGCCACGCGCTCGCGATGTTCACGGCCAAGCCCAGACAGGCGATCGGGATGGCCTGGCCGAACTGGATCGGGACCGGCGCAAATATGCGGCTGACGGATTCGTAGCCGATCAGCAATGCGATCATGGCCAGGATGATTGCGCTGGTGAAGCCGGCGAGGTCGCCGAGCTTGCCGGTGCCGAAGGTGAAGCTTGGATCATCGGCATGTTTGCGGGCGTAGGTGTAGGCGAGCGCCGCGAGCAGGAGAGCGCCTGCGTGCGTGCTCATATGCAGGCCATCAGCGACGAGAGCGATCGAACCGAACAGGAGGCCGCCGATGATTTCCGCGATCATCATGGCCCCGCAGAGCCAGATCACTGCCCAGGTCTTCCGCTCGCTCCGTTCGTGACCCTCGCCAAGAAAGACATGGCTGTGGAATCCGGAAGGGGCAATGCTGTTGCGCTCAAGCATGACGCTGCTCATTTCATATAGGCGCGGACGACCTCGAGGAGCTGCTCCGCGGCCTCGCCGTTCAAGGCATCCGGATATTTCCTGGCATCGACCAGGTGCTCGCGCACGTGGTCCTCGACGACCTCGGCCATCAGGCCGGCCATCGCCCCGCGCGCTCCGGCGATCAGATGCAAGACCTGCTCGCAGCCGGTCTCTTCATTGAGCGCCCGCTCGATGCCCTCGACCTGGCCTCGGATGCGGCGGACGCGTGCCAAGAGCTTCTGCTTTTCGCGGATCGTGTGAGCCATGCTGCCTTTTGGCATAGCCCCCCACCCTATGTAAACCGCAAAACGTGTCCCCATACGCCATGGCCGGGCTTTCATCTGTCAGCGTGGTTGCATCCGGCTCGAGCCCGGCACCTCCTCCCCTGCGTGCCAAGCATTTCGTCTATGCGCGGCCCGGCCGAGCTTGCACTTGCGCGTTAGCCGCTCAGCGCCGATCCTCGCGCGCGATGCAAACATCATTCGCCAGGGAGGACAGATTGCCCGCTTCTTTCGTCATCAGGCCCCTCGAGCCGACCGACCGCCCACGCTGGGAGCCGCTCTGGCAGGGCTACCTGACCTTCTACAAGGCGAAGCTTTCGCCGCAGGTGACGGAGACGCTGTGGGGTCGCTTCTTCGACGGCATCGAGCCGGTGAATGCGCTGGTCGCCGAGGAGGGCAAGGAGCTGATCGGCATCGTCCATTATGTCTTCCACCGGTCGACCTGGATGGTCGGGCCGAATTGCTATCTCCAGGACCTGTTCACCGCGGACAAGGCGCGGGGCAAGGGCGTGGGCGGCGCCCTCATCGAGGCCGTCTATGTTCGCGCCGCCGCCGCCGGGGCCTCGCGCGTCTACTGGCAAACCCATGAGACGAACACGACGGCGCAATCCCTCTACGACAAGGTCGCGACGCGTTCGGGCTTCATCCAGTACCGCAAGGATTTTTGAAGGGACTTCCGAGGGGCCTCTTCAGATCGTCGCCGACACAGCGTCCGGTTCCGGCAGCGCCTGCGCGGCGGCGATCTCCTCCTGGCGACGGCCGAGCCAGAGGCTGTTGACGAGCCAGATGAGCGACAGCGCGACGGCGATGGCGGACATCTGCACCCCGCCCCATCCGAGTGCGCCGATCAGCGCATAGGACCAGGCGCCGACCTGGTCGCCGGTGCGGTAGACGACGGTGTCGATGAAGTTCTTGGCCTTGTAGCGGTCCTCGCGCGGCACCACCGTGAACAGCACCTCGCGGGTCGGGCGCGCGATGGCGAAATTGCCGGCGCGCCGGATCACCTGGAAAACGACGATGGCCGCGATGGTGGGCGCCAGCGCCAGCACCCCGAAGCCGACGACGCTGAGCGCCGGCAGCAAAGCGAGCGTTAGGCCGACCCCGAGAAGGCGCAGGATGCGCCCGGTGAGGAGGAGCTGCACCACGAGGGTCAGCACGTTCACGTAGAGATCGATCTTCGCGAAGAAGGCCGTCTGGGCGCCGCGATCGGTGAAATTGGCGCTGACGATGCCGGCCTGCTGGAAATAGAGAAGCGTCGAGGTGATGGCGTAGAGCAGCAGGAAGGCGGCGGTGTTGATGAGATAGGGGTTCTTGAAGGCTTGGGTGATGCCGGCGAGCACATTGCCGCCGATCGGCCGCTCGGCGCCATTGGCCACGGGATCGGCGCGCAGCTGCGCCGAGAGGCGCGACAAATGGCGCACGCCGAACACCGCGAGCTCGAGCAGCAACGCCGCGCCGATCAACAGATAGGTCGGCGGCAGATGTTCAGCGAGCGAAGCGGTCACGCTCGAGCCGGTGATGGCGCCGATGGTGGCGCCGGCCGCAATGAAGCCGAACAGCCTCTTGCCCTGCTCTGAGCTGAACACATCGACGATCATCGCCCAGAACACCGAAACCACGAACAGGTTGAACACCGAGATCCAGATGAAGAAGACGCGGCCGACCCAGATCGTCTGCTGGGCATCGGCGAGACGCAGGGCGAGCGCGAAGATCAGGATGTTCGCCGCGAAGAAGCGGTTCGTGATCGGGATGAAGCGGCTGCGCGGCAGCGTCTTCACCAGATAGGCGAAAGGCAGGTTGAGGATGAGCATGCCGGCCAAGGTGCCGGTGAACAGCCAGGGCAGATTGTTGACCCCGCCGGCGACCCCCATCTGGTCGCGGATCGGACGCATGATGTAATAGGACGACAAAACCGCGAAGATGTAGAGCCAGGACCAGCCGAGCGCCGCGACCTCGCTGCGCCTGACGTCCATCACCAGGCGCAGGAGGCCGTAGGCGACGTCCCCCGACCCGCCCGAGGCCTCGCTAGCCTCCAAGGTCTCGTCTGTTTCCAAACTCACTGAGCGACACCGAGACGCTGGCGCAGCTCTGTCGCCGTGAGCTCCTGGCGGCCGATTGCGACAGGATATGTCATGGCGGACCTCCGGATGTCAGGATTGCCCGAATTGTGGGCGCGCCGGCTTCCCGAGGTCAACACGCGACGGCACCGCCTGCGCTCACGCTTGCGTGACCGCCCGGGCGGCTGAAATCGCTAGACGAGCCCCGATGCCGCTTTTCGCGCAACCCGCTATGATGGCGCCGCATGAACCCGCCGCCCCTCGCTTCCCGCTCCGTCCTCGGCATCACCGCCTCGATCCTCGGCCGGCCCTGGCAGGCAAGGCTCGATGCGGCGGGCGAAATGCGTGCCATGGCGCTGTCGCAGGCGCATGGCCTGCCCGATCTCCTGGCGCGCGTGCTGGCGGCGCGCGACATCGGGGTCGGCGAGGCCGAGGCTTATCTCACGCCGAAGCTGAAGGACCTGCTTCCCGACCCGTCTTCGCTCGTCGACATGGACACCGCCGTGGCGCGCCTGACGCGGGCCGTCGCGAAGGGCGAGCATGTGGCTCTCTTCGGCGATTACGATGTCGATGGCGCCTGTTCGGTGGCGCTCATGGGCAGCTATCTGCGCGATCTCGGCTGCAAGCTCTCCTTCCGCATCCCCGATCGGATCACCGAGGGCTATGGCCCGAATGTCGAGGCGATCACGGCATTGGCCCAAGAGGGCGCGACGCTGCTCGTCACGCTCGATTGCGGCACGGTGAGCCACGTGCCGCTGGCTGAGGCGAAACGGCTCGGCCTCGATGTCATCGTCATCGATCACCACCAGGCCTCGGAAGCGCTGCCGCCCGCAGATGCCCTCGTCAATCCCAACCGCCAGGACGATCTCTCCGGCCTCACTATGCTGTGCGCCGCCGGCGTCACCTTCGTGGTGCTGGTGGCGCTCAACCGCGAGCTGCGCCGGCAAAACCGGTTCGGCGCGGCGCGGCCGGAACCCGACCTGTTCGCCATGCTCGATCTCGTGGCGCTGGCGACGATCGCCGATGTCATGCCGCTCAAGGGCCTCAACCGCGCCTTCGTCCGGCAGGGCCTGGCGGTGATGAAGGGGCGCGGGCGCCTCGGCTTGCGGGCGCTCGCCGACGCGGCGAGGCTCGACGGGGCGCCGACACCTTATCATCTCGGCTTCCTGCTCGGTCCGCGCATCAATGCGGGTGGGCGCATCGGCGACGCGACGCTCGGCGCGCGCCTGATGATGAGCGCCGACGAAGACGAGGCGCTGAAGATCGCAGCGACGCTCGACCGCTTGAACGGCGAGCGGCAAGTGATCGAGGCGGCAGCGCTCGAGGCGGCGCAGGCGCAGGCGCTGCTGACGCTGGCGCAAGGCGATCCCCCGGTGATCGTGGCGCATGCGCCGGACTGGCATCCGGGCGTGGTCGGCCTCGTGGCGGCGCGGCTGAAGGAGCGCCATCGCCGCCCGGCCTTCGCCTTCGCGGTCGGAGCCGATGGCACCATGACCGGGTCCGGCCGCTCGATCGAAGGCGCCGATCTCGGCCGCGCCGTGGCTGCGGCCGTCGCGGCGGGCCTCGCCCTGAAGGGTGGCGGCCACGCCATGGCTGCGGGCGCGACCCTTCCGGCTGACGGCGTCGGCCCTTTCCTCGCATTCCTCTCCGAAGCCTTGCGGCCAGCCGTCGATGCCGGGCGCGCCAGGAGCGCGCTCTTCGTCGACGCGGTGCTGACCGCTGCGGGTGCGACGACGGAGCTGATCGCCGGGCTCGAGCGCGCAGGTCCATTCGGGGCGGCGTCGCCCGAGCCGGTCGTGGTGCTCGGCGCTCACATGATCGCCGACGCCGCCATCGTGGGCAGCGGGCATGTGCGGGCACGGCTGCGCTCGGGTGACGGCGCGAGCCTCGGCGCCATCGCCTTCCGGGCAGCGCAAGAACCGCTGGGCGCGGCCCTGCTCACGGCACGCGGCGGCAAGCTGCATGTCGCCGGGACCTTGTCGATCGATCGTTGGGGCGGAAATGAGCGGGCCCAGCTGCGCATCATCGACGCGGCGAAGGTGTGATTTTGCCTCCGGGACCGCGGGCATCTCGCCCGCTCTTTGGAACGGTAAGGCTGTTGCGCCGCTCGCAGGAAGGGCGACCGAGACGGTCGCGGTCCCAACGACGCCCTCACGGCCGCAGATAGGCGTAGCCTTGTCCTTGCAGCTCGGCGAGCTTGACCACGCCGCCCTGCTCGGCGACGAGGAAGCCCGGCAAGAGGTCGCCGAGCGTCAGCTTCTGCGCCTGCATCGTGTGGCCGCAAGCATGCAGCTCGACGCCGGAACTGCGCACCTCGCCGAGGCTCCATTTGATGTCCGCATTCGGCGTGTCGGCGCGGAAGGATTTCAGTGCCGGCCCGTGCACGACGAGGGCGATCCGCACCTTGTCGCGTCCGCCCATGCCCTCGATATGGTTGCGGATATTGCCGAGGACGAAGACGACCTTTTCGAGATCTGCGAGATGATAGGCGACCTTTGGCACGCCGTCCGGCGCTGGCGCCGCTGCGGCGCGCCCGGACGCGGCCTTGGCGGCGAAGAGGCCGGCGCCGAGCGCCAGGGCGGACCTGAAGATATTGCGGCGATCCAAGGTCTTCATCGATTCAGGTTCTTCACTGATCCAAGTTCTTCACTGATCCAAAATTCTACGCCTCCGCGTCCGCCACGCCTATTGCCCGCGGCGCATCGCGGATTTGTCCTTGTCGTCGCTCGCAAGATGAAGGCAGTCGGTCAGCGTCGTCTTGTCGAGGCGAAAGACCTTGTCGTCGGCGCCGAAGCGCCGCCTTTCGCTCGCCGGCTGATCGTCAGTGTCGCCGGCCTTCCAGATGCGTGCCCCTTCCGGGATCGAGACCAGGACGGAGTTCGCGTCCTTGATCGCCACATCGATGCTGCCGCCATCGCAATCGACCCCGCAATGGGCCGTGTTGGCCGAGCCGCCGGCACCGGAAGTGTCGTGGATCGCGCCGCAATTGCCGGCGGATTCGAAATGCGTCCCGCTCTTGCGGAAGGTCACGCCCATGCCGAGCCCGTAGCTCGGCCCGCTGTCGTCGCTGGGTTCGCCGGTGACGAGCAGCAGCATGGTGCGCACATTCTGCTGCGGGTGCTGGGCGAGATGAGGCGCATCATAGGCGCGTTTGAAGCAGGCATGGATCCTCTTCGAGTCCATGACGCGCCCGAAGATGCGCTTCTGGAAGGCCTCGTCGTCGCTCGATCCGGCGGCGCGGCCTGGACCCGATCCGCCAAGGCCGAGCGAGAGGGCAAGAGCTGCAAGGATCGTGAAGCGGTTCATGCAATCCTCTTGATGAGGCAAGCTTTGGTTGACGCGGCCTACAAGATAAGCGTGGTCGCGCCTTGTGTTGAACTTATGACGCGTGACGACCGCCGAGGGACGTTGGCACGGTTGTTGCTGATGCGAAGTGCGGCCGGATACCCTTCGGGTCGCTGCCCTCTTCGGGCGTTTCCTCCCAGACTCAGCCCCGGCCGCCGCAAAGTGGCCGGGGCCTTTTCGTGGCGGCTGTGAGGATCAGGCGGGGTCGACCGTCCGCGCTATCAAAAGCCGGCTAATGATACTCGGTTGCAGGCGCCGCCTCGCTGGACTTTCGTCGCGCGATGTGTTCTTGATATGTTCTATTCCAAAAGGAGCCGACCATGCGCTCGATGGGCGATGCCGATCCGCTGACACTCACGGCCGAACAATTGCAATGCCTGCTGGAGGACGGATTCCGCCGGGCTTTCTGCGAGATCGTCGACACGCTGATCGGCGATTATGGCGAAACAGTCATGGCAGAGGAGATGGACTTCATCGCCGAAGGGCGCAGCCCTTATGAGCTGGCGACGGAGGAGATGCGGGCCGTCATGACGGCGCATGAGCACTGGTTCGGCCTGCCGCAATGGGGCGCCATCCGGGTCCTACCGAGGGCCATCCATGCCTGAAGAAGGCGCAGGTTACGGCGCTCCAAGAAGCAGAGGAGTGAAGCAGAGGAATGGAGCGGAGACATGAAGCGGGGAGCTGACGAAGCTCATGATCGCGTCAGGATCAGGCAGTCGAGGACCGCCCCATAGTGGCAGCCGGCAGCGACGAGCACAAAAGCGTGCCAGATCGCGTTCTGGAAGCGCAGACGTTCCCACATGTGAAATATCACGCCGGCCGAGTAGAGTAGACCGCCCAACGCGATCAGGCACACCGCCATCGACGGCAAGGCCTTCATGGCGCTCGGAAGCAGGATGAGGCCACTCCAGCCGAGAGTGAGATAGGCGACGAGCGAAACCCGGTCCAGACGAACCCGACCCAAGTGAACTCGACCCAAGTGAACTCGGTCCAGGTGGTTTGGCAGAACCAGCTTGAGGAGCGCGCCGATGCTCGCAACGGTCCAAACCGCCACCAGCACGAACAGCGCCAGGGGATCGTTCACGGCCCGTGTCAGGAACGCCGTGTAGGTTCCGCCGATCAGCAGAAAGATGGCCGCCTGGTCGCAGCGTCGCAGCAGGTTTTTGACGCGCGAGGCCGGCCACATATTGTAGGCGGCCGAACATGCCAGAGCGACCACGAGGCTCGTCGCATAGATCGCCGTCGTCGTGATCGTGGGCCAGCTCGTGAATCGGCTCGACAGCAGCATGAGCGCCCCGCCACCGACGACCGCAAGCGCGAGGCCGACCACGTGGATGATGCCATCGGCAAGTTTCTCTGCCCGCGTGTAGTTTCGGGCTCCGGTCATCGCCCTGCCAGCCGCCTCGATCATCTCGACCTCCTCACTCTCACCCAACATGGCATCGGGAGATGACGACGCTGCGGCAGCCTGCAGCGAATATGGGGCATCGATGTCGACGCCGGCGCCCCGGCAGGCTTCCCCATGTGTTCTAAATGCAACACTGCGGTACCGATTTTGTCCGAATCCCGACATTTTGTTGACGGCGCCAGGGCGCCCGCTCTACGGGCTTGCGCATGGAAATGGCAAGGGAAAACAAGCCCCTCACCTCTATTCGCGGCTTTGCGGCCTTATGGGTCGTCGCCCTTCACCTCGTCTCTCCTTCCAGCGGAGGAATCGGGGTTTTGGCCCTCGCCGGATACACGGCCGTCGATTTGTTCTTCATCCTGAGCGGCCTGATCCTCGCGCATGTCCATGCGGAACTGTCGAGCACGGGCATTGCCATGTTCTGGCTGCGGCGCGCCTGCCGCGTCTATCCGTTGCATATCGTCTCGAGCCTGGCGCTGCTCGCGATCCTGGCGCTGCCGGACATCTCGGTCATCACGAGCCACGTGACGGACATCTTCTCGGCGCTGCTGCTCGTCCACCCCTTCGCGCCGATGCCCGCGCGGCCGCTCGCCAACCCGCCTTCATGGTCGATCGGGGTCGAGATTGCCTGCTATCTGCTGTTCCCGCTTCTGATCGCCGGATTTCGCCCTGTGCGATCGCGTCTCGCCCAGCTGGCGTTGGTGGTGGCGCTGCTCGGCGCGGAGGGCTTGGTGCAGGTCTACCATGGCGGCCAGATAAATGGCGTCGGCGCACTCATGCGCGGCTTCGTCGGGTTCCTGCTCGGAATGGCGCTGTGGCGCCTTGGACGCGAGATCGACATCCGCCCCCCGCTTCTATCGCTCGGCGAAGGTGCGAGCCTCGTCGGGATGGTTGGCGCCGCCCTCCTCGGAATGCCTGCAATGGTTCCGCTGTTTGCGGCTCTGCTTCTCTTTTGCCTGATGTTCGACGCGGGCGTCGTCGCGCGTTTCCTCCGCCGGCCGACATGCCTGTGGCTCGGCCGCATCTCGTTCTCGATTTATCTGTTGCACTTCATCGTCTATACCGCCGCCATAGTCTGGTTCCCGGCCCGGATGATGCCGATCCGCGGCGGCGTGGGGCGCACGTTGTGGGAGATCGCGCTGATCGCGACCGTGCTTGGTCTCTCGACATTGACCTATCGCTATATCGAGGTGCCGGGACGTCGCATTCCCGGCCTGATCGCTGCGCGCAAGTCGCGGTCCGGCGTCGCAGTCTCCTCGCCGGGTACCACGGCCGCGAGCTCGCCAAGCACTGCCCCGGCGGCTTCGCTGGCCGGCTGATACGGCGCATCGGCCTCCTCGGCATCGTCAGCCATTTGCTGCGGCCCGCGGGGGAAGGGTCAAGACTATGCTCGGCGAGCCGATGCTCAGCATCGTGATCGCTCGGGATGAAGCGTAAGTGGATACACGCTCAATGTTGGCTTATGATCACAAAAAGGCGGCGACGAGCGTATGAGATCGTCGCCGTGCAACCACCTTACTGGGTCGGCCTCGACGCTCCCGCATTAACGTGACGATGCGGACGGAGGTGGGATATGCGGTGGAGAGGCACTGCGGTTGCGATCATCGTCATCGTGGCCGGCCTGTATGTGCTCGGACTCGCGACCGACTTCCTGGTCGATTGGCTGTGGTTTTCGGCCGTCGGATATTTCGGTGTCTTCTGGGTCATTTTCCGCGCCAAAGCCGTCCTCTTCTTCAGCGTTTTCGTCGTCTCGATACTCGCGCTCGGGGTGAATGCAGCGCTGGCGTCCCGCTTCGCCGGGCTGCGCCGGTCCGAGCTTCCGGCAGCCATGGGCGGAGGAACCGCGAGCGGCCAGACATTGCCCGAGGCGTTGCTTCAGCTGTTCGGGCCTGCGCCCTCGCGCGTTCGATGGCGTATCATAGCGGGGGGTGTTGCCGCCCTCGGGACCCTGATTGCCGCCGGCGAGACGGGCAATTGGGGCGTCGCGCTTCGGTTCATCCACCAGGCGCCCTACGGGCTGAGCGATCCCCTCTACGGCAGGGACATCGGCTTCTATCTGTTCTCGCTCCCCGCCTATGTGGCGCTCAAGAACTGGGCGCTGACAACGCTCGTGCTGAGCGCAATCCTCGCCGGCGCCTTCTATTGGGTGCATGGCGACATCGTGCCCGATAAGGGACGCCGATGGATATCGAGCCCGGCCCTGGTGCACGGCTCCGTGCTGTTGGGGCTGTATTTCGCGCTGAAGGCCTGGTCCTACGGTCTCGACCGCTTCCTGCTGCTCTACGGCGACAACGGCGTGGTGGTAGGAGCCGGCTACACCGACATCCATGTCGAGTTGCCCGTGCTCTGGGCGCTGATGGCGCTCGCCGCGGTCGCGGCGCTCGCGTCTTTCGCCAATATTTGGGTGCGCAGGTGGCAGCTTCCTGCGGCCGGTGCGGCGCTGGTCTTCGGAAGCTCGTTCGCGCTGGCGCTGGTTTATCCCACGCTGTTCCAGCGCGTCTACGTGAAGCCGAACGAGCTGCAGCTCGAGGCACGCTACATCCAGCAGAACATCGCCCTCACCCAGGAGGCCTACAACCTGCGGCGTGTCACGGTGAAGCCCTTTCCTGCCGAAGAGGGGCTCACCTTCCAATCGCTGCAGGATAACCGCGCGACCATCGACAACATCCGGCTCTGGGACTGGCAGCCCTTGATCGACACCTACGCTCAACTGCAGGAGATCCGGACTTACTACAAATTCCACGAAGTGGACGTCGATCGCTACGAGCTCGGCGGCTCGTATCAGCAGGTGATGCTGTCGCCCCGCGAGCTCGAGCCGGCGCTCCTCCCACCCAACGCCCAGACATGGGTCAACCTCCATCTGCTCTTCACTCATGGCAACGGGGTGGTCATGTCGCCCGTTACCCGGAAGTCTCCGGAAGGGCTGCCGATCCTATACCTGCAAGACATTCCCCCGGTCGCCTCCGGCGGCCCCGCGGTCCGCGAGCCGCGCATCTATTTCGGGCAAGCGACCGACTCCTATGTGATCGTCAAGACCAGCACGCCCGAGTTCGACTTTCCCCAGGGGAAGGACAATGTCTACGCGGCCTATGACGGCGCCGGGGGAGTCTCCGTCGGCGACGCCGCCAGCCGGAGCCTCTTCGCCTGGTATTTCGACGATCCGAACATCCTGCTCAGCAGCTACCTCACCGACTCGAGCCGGATCCTGTTCCGGCGCAATATCCAGGAGAGGGTGAGGACGATCGCCCCGTTCCTGCGCCTGGACCGTGACCCCTATGTGGTGATCAGCGACGGCCGGCTCTTCTGGATGCAAGACGCCTACACCACGAGCAACTGGTTCCCTTACGCCCAGCCCCTTCCCGACGGAGGAACCAACTACATCCGCAACTCGGTCAAGGTCGTCATCGACGCCTATGACGGAAGCGTGGATTTCTACGTGGCGGACCCCTCCGATCCCATCGTCGCGACCTACAGCCGCATGTTTCCCGGGATGTTCAAGCCCTTGGATTCCATGCCGCCGGATTTGCGCAAGCACATCCGCTACCCCGAGGATCTCTTCCTCATCCAGGCGCAAGTTTATCGCGCCTACCACATGGACGCAGCGGAAGTCTTCTACAACCGGGAAGATCTCTGGCAATTCCCGCGCGAGCCGGCCAGCAATGACGGCTTCAGGGGCAGCGCCAGCACCAAGATGCCTCCCTATTACATCAATATGCGGTTGCCCGGCGAGGCGCGTGCCGAGTTCTTCCTCATGCTCCCCATGGTGCCGAGCCAGCGTGAGAACATGATCGCCTGGCTCGCGGCCCGCTGCGACGCGCCCGATTACGGCAAGCTCATCGTCTACGAGTTCCCCAAGGACAAGCTCGTCTACGGGCCCTTCCAGATCGAGGCGCGCATCAACCAGAATACCGAGATCTCCCAGCAGATCTCCCTATGGAACCAGATGGGCTCGCGGGTCATCCGCGGCAACCTGCTCGTGGTCCCGATCGACAACTCGATCCTGTATGTGTCGCCCTTGTATCTCCGTGCCGAGACGGGCCAGCTCCCGGAGCTCAAGCGGGTGATCGCGTCCTATGGCGGACATGTGGTCATGGAGGAGACGCTCACCGGGGCCCTGGCGGCGCTCTTCCAGGAAACCGCCCCGGCTTCGCTGCTCTCCTCGACAGCGCCCGGATCTGTGCTCGGCGGATCTGCAGGCGCTCGAGCGCGTGAGGCGCTCAGCCATTACGACCACGCGATCGAACGGTTGAAGGCCGGGGACTGGACCGGCTTCGGTGCGGAGCTCGGCGCGCTGCGACCGCTGCTCGAGGAGTTGGCGCGACACCCGAGCGGGCGTTAGATACGGGTCAACCCAGCAACAGCTTTCGGGCCCGATTGATTTGGGCCGCAAGATAGGTTGAACCGCCACGGTCCGGGTGGATTTTCTTCATGAGGCGATGGTGGGCCTCTTGGATCTCCGCCTCGCCCGCACCGTCGGCGAGACCCAGGATGGCATAGGCTTCCTCGCGGGTCATCGTGCTGCCGGAGTTGGCTGCGGCGTTCGCCCCGGCCCGGCTTGCCTCGCGCCAGCCCGGCGTCAAGCGATCGAGATAGGCTTCGAGGAGCTTTGCCGCTTGTGCATCCTCGACGCGGCATTCGCGCCAGAGCTCGACGAGCTCATCATGCGACATCTCGCCGAGATCGCGGCCCTGGAAGCGCCCGCGCCGGACGGTGCCGGTCATCGTGCCGGCATCGTGGTCGAGGCGCATCTGGAGATAATCCGTCTCCACTTGCGATGCCTGCCCCGGCGGCGGCGAGCTGGCTGCCTGGCGGCGGCGCCATTCTGCCCAGAAGCGCAATGCCAATGGTGCGAGACCAGCGATCACGGCAAGGGCCAGACCGAGGCGCTCCATCGCCAGGAATACGATCAGGACGAGCAGGGCGCCTATGCCGACGACGGTGACAACAATCTGCGTGCCGCGCGCGAGCCTCGCCGGGTTGGTGCTGACGACGGCGCGCAGCAACATCAGCACAAGCAGCAACACCACCGCGCCGAGGCCAAGATAGACGGGCACGGCGCTCCGCTACTTCCTGTCGCCGACGCGGCCCGCCAGCAGCAGCGCGGCGCCGCCGGCACGCTTGCCGTAATCGAGCAGGGCCGGCCGGCCTCCGGCCGCATAGGCCGCAACCGCCCCCAGGAGGTCGCGCAACTGCTGCGCGCTGCCGGCATCGAATGGGCAATAGGCGCCGCCGCTGAGCTTGGCTATCTGGCGGAAGGCGCGGCCGGCGATTTCGTCGCCACCCTCGTGGAAGACGAAGACCGGGGCGCCCAAGAGACCTAGCTCGCCTGCGAGGCGGCTCAGCTCGTCGACCTTTTCCTCCATGGCATCGCCGACAAAGACAAGCGCATTGACCTTGTTGGCGCGCGCCTCCTTGCGCGCATGGGTCAGCACGCGGGCGATCTGCGTCGTGCCGCCGACACAGGAGACGCTGCGCATGGCTCGATGCAGGTCCGCCGCAGCCGTGAACCAACGGCTCGCCTTGCATTCGGCAAAGCCGCGGTAGAAGACCAGCTGGACGTCGAGCCCACCCTTTGCGGCCGTCGCCTCGAACATCTCGCCTTGCAGCCGGCATGCCTGGTCCCAGGTGGCCTCGCGGCTCGCAGTGGCATCGAGCGCGAAGATCAGCCGGCCTCGCCCGCTCGCCGGCTTCGCCGACGGCATCGCCTTCACCTGGCTCAAGAACGCCTCGACCTCGGCCGTTTTGCCGGCGGTGGGAAGCTGGTCTTGGTGCTTTTCTTCCTCGGCCATGGCCAACTATATCGGTTCTCTCGGACCTGCAGCCAAGCTCTCGCAAAGGACCCGTCCGCGCAATGGCGCCCCAGAGCGCATTCGGCTTCACGAGCGACGCCGGCCTCGCGCAATATTCGTCATGGCCCCTCGCGGTTGGCAACTGATCACAACGGATCGTGATGATACTGGTTTGATGGCCGATCATACGCATTCAATGCGCATGTTGGTTTTGACAAGAGCGGCGTAAGTGTGTATGCAATACACATACATAAGAAAGCGTGCGATGAGCAACCGCTCGACCGAAACACCTGCAGATGTCGCGAAAAAGCTCACGAAAGACGGCTGGGTGCGTCGCGGTGGAAAGGGGGACCATGTGAACTACAACAAGGCGGACGTGCGCGAGGTCATCACACTCGACATGGGACGCCGGGAAATCCCGATGCCCATCCTGAAGCGCATCTACAAGATTGCGGGCTGGCTCTGGTAGCGCCTGGTCCGGAAAGACCATCACGAGCAAGGAGGCTCAAGCTATGATCGAATATCACGCCGTCGCACTCATCTTGGGGGAGCCCGGTAGCTATGTTGTCGTCTTCCCGGATTTTCCTGGGGCCGGGACTGGAGGCGACACTTTGCAGGAAGCGATGGAGCGCGCAGCGGATCATCTTGCCGTCCATGTCGAGGGACGCATCGAAGCCGGACTCGACATGCCGGCCTTGCGCAGCGTCGACGAGATCAAGGCCGATACCGATCTCGCCGAGGAAGTGGGCGACGCCAAGGCAATCGCGCTCATCCCGATCGAGGCGTCCGGAAAGAGTTTGCGCGTCAACATCACGGTTGACGAGGGCCTACTGGTACGCATCGACAAGGCAGCAGCCCGCTTGGGGGAGAGCCGCTCCGCCTTCCTAGCCACCGCGGCGCGCACGCGGATCGCCGCGCTATAGCTCGCTCCGGCCCCGTTTCGCTTGCCAGCCATGCCGGCCACGCGATTGGCGGAGGCTGTCGAGCGCGAACGCGATGCCAACAGAGTCGACGGATACTCCATGGGTAAGCGCGGCGAGTTCGCCTGGCGTTCACCTGCGGACAGCGGACAGTGCAAAAGGCACCGTCCGGCAAATTATTGAAATGTACTGGTAAATATGGTGGGCGCGACAGGGATTGAACCTGTGACCCCTCCCGTGTGAAGGGAGTGCTCTCCCGCTGAGCTACGCGCCCGTGAGGCGAGCCTTCTAGGAGGGCCGCCAAGACGCGTCAAGTTGATGCGTCAAGCTGATGCGCCAAATCCCGGTCGGCGTCAGCTCGACGCGCCTTGCCATGGCGGCCCGCATCGCGGAGAAGCGAGTTGCAGCCCATTGCCAAACGGAGCGATCGATGAGCCTTGCTGCGCTTCTGGTCTTCGCGGGCGTCTATGCGCTCGCCGTCATGATTCCGGGCCCCGGCGTCGCCGCGGTCGTTACGCGGGCGCTCACCACCGGGGCCCGCCGCACCGGCCCCTTCATCTGGGGCATGGTGCTCGGCGATCTCGTCTGGTTCTGCTTTGCGGCCTTCGGGCTCGCCGCCATGGCGCAAATGCTGCACGGCCTGTTCGTCGCGGTGAAATATGCCGGCGCCGCCTATCTGTTGTTCATCGCCTGGAAACTCTGGACCGCCGCTCCCGTCGAGTCTTCTCCGGAAGACGAGCGCCAGGGTGGAGCGGGGCTCAAGCAAGTCAGATTGAAACAGGTCTTGGGGTTGAAGCAGGTCTTGGGGTTGAAGCAGGTCTTGGCCGGCCTCTCGCTCACGCTCGGCAACCCGAAGACGATGGTGTTCTTCCTGGCCATCCTGCCGCATGTGGTCGATCTCAATGCCTTGACGGCAGGGACCTTCCTGGAGCTCACCACCTCCATGGTGGTGATCATAACGGCCGCGTTGTGGGGCTACGCCCTGCTCGCGGCGCGGGCCGGGCGCCTGATCGGCGACACCCACAAGATGAGAGCCGTCAATCGCGGCTCGGCCGTGGTGATGGCAGGTGCCGCCGGCATGGTGACAGTGAGCTGATCGCTCGGCCGGGCGTTCGGCGCCCGGTCCTTGCAGAACGCTATCTCTTTGAGATTGGATGATTTCCCTCCTGAAGGGAGCCACCCTTCAGGATCATGCGCCTGCCGCTCGGTCGGCTGTCGGGAGATGGGACGCCCCAGTTCTGCCGAACTCCCCCTGGCCGAAGCCCGGCGACAGATCCGAGGATCAGTGCAGGCTCACCATGGTGAGGTCGCTGTCGCGCGCATTGACGAGCGCTGCCTCACGCGAATCGGTGATCAGGATCGGCGAGCCATCCGCCGCGAACAGCCCGAAGAGATGCAGGCCGGGCTGGATTTTTGGCGCCTGTGGGAAGGCCCGGCTGACCTCGTCCGACAGCATCGGCTTCACATAGGCGATACGCCCTTCGCCCAGAACGGCAAGTTCCTGGAGCGAGATCGCAGGGGTGGTTGAGAGCGTGGTATTCATGACCAAACCTCCGTCAGTCAGACAAGCAATTGTCGTGCCTTGTCGTTAAGAGTTTGTCGCACGAGCTTCTATTCGCGTTCATCGATGGCGATCCGGCGTGTGATCCGTTCAGGAACGGGACGTACGAGATCAATCGACAACAACCCATGGGCGAGGTCCGCACCGAGCACTTCGAGCCCCTCCGCCAGCAGAAAAGCCCGCTGGAATTGGCGTGACGCGATCCCCCGATGCAAGAATTGGCGCGGTTTATCGTCGTTTTGGCGGCCTTTGATGAGAAGCTGCTTGTCCTCTATCGTCACTTCGATGTCGCTGCGCGCAAAGCCCGCCACGGCAAGCGTGATCCGCAATTTCTCCGGTCCGTCCGAACTCGGCGCGATCCGCTCGATGTTATAGGGTGGGTAGCCATCGCCTGTGGCCTTGGTGACCCGGTCGAGAGCTCTCTCGATCTCGTCGAACCCAAGCATGAAAGGCGAAGACAGGCCATTTTGACGCGACATCATCCGAGCCCTCTCCTGGCGCCCATCACGGCTGCACTGGTCTCATCCGATGCGGAGCCCGACTCCCGGCGCTCCATGCCGCAGAATTCACATGGGAGCTGGTGCGAGCCTGATCAAGAGGGGTGATCGCAGCGAAATCGGCGAGATTCAAGCTGCCATTCCGAGAACTGAGCCCCCCATTTCGGGGTAAATTGATGGGGTAGGTAGCCTATGAGGTTCACGCATCCTTGCTCAGGAGCCTCAAGGCCCGGTCGAGCTCGGCATCGCCCGGCCGTATCAGGGAGGGACCGTCGAGCAGGATCAGGACGCAGCCGATCGACCGGCCGGGATAAAGGTCGCGGACCAGCTCGCGATAGATGGCGAGCTGAACGAGCGCCCTGTCGCGAGCCGTGCCGCTCGCGGGCAGTTTCGTCTTGAAATCGGCGATCAGCACCCCTTCCTTGGTGACGGAAAGGCGGTCGATCCGGCCGCTCACGGCGCGCGAGCTGCCATCCGCAAGCCTGATATCGCCCGTGACGCTCACTTCCGCGAGGCTGTCCGGCGAAAAGAGCGGCAAGGTCGCGGGGGCGGAGATCAGATCGAGAACCTTTGCGGTGATCTCGCTTTTGCGTGCGGCGGCAAGCCCTGCCTCCCGGTTCCCGGCAAGAATCTTCCCGGCAAGAATCTCGGCCGCAGCGGCGCGCCGATCCTGCGGAATTTGCGGCAGCTGCTCGATCAGCGCATGGGCGAAGCGCCCGGCGAGCAAGGCTTGCTGATTGAACGAGGCCTGACGATCGAAGCGCAACTCGGGCGAGGCGGCACCATCGGCGGCGTCGAGCGCGCTGGATGGCCGCAAGGGCGGCTTCGCGACGGGCTCGGGCGCGACGTCGCGACGCAGCCAGGCCGGCTCACCTGCCGGCGGTGATCGGCCGGCCGGGCTTGAAGGAGGCAGTGTTCGGACCGAGCCGCTCCCCCGCCAGCGCCTGACCGAGGCTTCGCCAGGGCGGGCCGCCAGCTCGACGAGGCCGGGCGGCGGTGCTGCGGCGAGCCCCCGCTCAACCATAGCGTACCAGGAGGCCTCAGGGATCTTGCCTCGCACCGGGCAGCCGGCGATGACCAGCCGGTCGCGCGCCCGCGTCATGGCCACGTAAAGGAGCCGTCGGTCCTCGCGAGCCCGGTTCGCTGCCTCGGCGGCGCGAGCCTCAGCACTCTCGGCGCAGTCGAGCTCTTTGCGCGGCACCCAAACGGGGATCTCGCTGCCATCGCCTGCCGGCAGCGCCAAGAAGCGCTCGGTCCTGTCGGAGGCGGCGCAGGCATCGGCCAGGATGACGATCGGGGCCTCGAGCCCCTTGGCGCCATGCACCGTCATGACGCGCACCTCGCCGCGGGCCGCGGAGAGGTCGCGCTTGATATCGGCGCCGCTCGTCTGCAGCGCGTCGAGGAAGCGGGGAAGCGAGGCTCCCCCGCTTTGCTCATAGGCGAGCGCCAGGCGCAGCACCTCGTCGCTCGCTTCGGCGGCCTCGGCGCCGAGGCGGGAAGCGAGCGCCTTGCGGCCGCCTTCCGGGCCGAGAAGCCGCGCATAGAAGCCGAAGACGCCATGCTCGCGCGCCGTCCGGCGCATAGCCTCGATGCGTGCCTCGGCGGCCGCGAGGCGCTCATCGCCGGGCCCTGCTTGAAGCGAGGCATTTAGCGCAGCTTGGCGCAAGGCCTGGCGCAAGCTGCCGGGACGGGAAGGCGCAAGCCGCAGCAGATCCTCGTCGTCGAGCCCGATGAAGGGCGATTTGAGCAGAGCCGCCAAGGTCAGGTCGTCCTCGGGCAGCAACGCGACGCGCCCGGCGGCGACGAGATCCTCGACCGCGATATGGGTCGAGAGCGACAGGCGATCGGCGCCCGCCACCGGAACGCCTGCGCGTTTCAAGGCCCGGATCACCGCCTCGAACATCTTGCCGCGCCGGCGCACCAGGATCAGCACGTCGCCCGCCTGCACGGCGCGGCCGAGATCGCAGCCTTGCGCCGTCCATCGCTGGATCTCGCCGGCGATGCGGCGCGCGAGCTTCACCTCGGCGCTGGCCAGAATGGGGCCGAGCTCGGGCCGGCGGAACGGATCGACCGTGACGTTCTCATCGCCCGCCACCACCGGCCACAAATCGACGACGCCCGGCTCGCCGCGCCGGTAGCTCACATGGGCCTGTGGCTGCTCGCCATCCGAGGTCAGCCCTTCGAAATGCTGCTCCACGGCGAAGACCGCATCGACCGCATCGAGCACGTCCTGGGTCGAGCGGAAGGACAGGTTGAGCGTCACCTTGCGGTAGAGCTCGCGCTCGCGCTCACGTGCGAGAGGCGCATAGTCCTTGGCGAACTGGTCGCGCATGATGCCGAAGGTCTTGGGCTCGGCGCCCTGGAAGCCATAGATCGATTGCTTCTCGTCCCCCACCGCGAAGACGGTGCGCAACCTGCCGGCGCGCGCCCCGCCGCCCGAGGTGAACTCGGCCGTCAAGGCGCGCAGGATGTCCCAATACTCGCTGTTGGTGTCCTGCGCCTCGTCGACCAGGAGATGCTCGATCGCGGCATCGAGCTTGTAGAGCACGAAGGCCGCCGAGGCGCGCGCCAGCAGGCGGCGGGTCGCAACGATCAGGTCATCGAAATCGAGCGCGCCTCGTTCGGATTTGAGCCTGGCGAAGCGGGCCCGTACGGCCCGCATCAGGGAGATGAGCGCGAGGCTGCGTTCGCGCGCCGCGACCGCGTTGATGCGATCGAGGAGCTGGCAGAGGCGCCAGGCCTCGGCCTGCAGCAGTTCCTCGATCTGCGGATCGGCCTTGCGGGCGCCCGCGGTCGACAGGGACTTCGGCGGCCGCAGCGCCCGCGTCTCGGTGTCCCTGGTCAGCAGGAGATCGGTGTAGGCGCCGAGCCGCTCGGCGGGCGCGAGCGCCATGAGCGTCGCCATCGCCTCGGCGCGTCGCCCATCCGTCGTGGCCCCGTGGCTCCAGGCGGCGCGCGCCCGCTTGGCGAGCTCGCTCTGGGCGCCCGACCAGATCTCGTTCTCGATGGCGGAGCGCGACAGATGCGGCGCGATATTGAGCGCATGCGACAGCTCGCGGTGCAGCCCTGCCAGGAAGCCGGGCTCGGTCGCGGCGTCGCCTTTCCACACCGGCAGGCCAAGCGCCGTCTCGGCGAGCCCGGCGAAGTCCGTCGCCCCGACATGCTCGGCCACGAGCGCCATGGCGCGCGCGAGCGCCGCATCTTCGCCCGACAAGGCCCTGGAGAGCACGAAATTCTGAGCCTGAGACAGCAGCTCGCGCGCCTGCGCCTCCTCCAGCACCGCGAAGCGCGCCGGCACATTGGCCTCGAAGGCGAAGATCTGGAGCAGGCGGGTGCAGAAGCCATGGATCGTGTCGACCCGCAGCCCGCCCGGCGTCTCGATGGCGCGTGCGAAGAGGCGGCGCGCCTCCTCGAGCGTGACGGGCGAGGGCGCGTCGCCCGAGATGTCGAGGATGGCGGCACGCAGAGCCTCATCGTCGAGCCCGACCCAGCGGGCCAATTCGGCGAAGACCCGGTTCGACATCTCGGCGGCCGCGGCCTTGGTGAAGGTGAGGCACAAAATGCCGCCGGGCTCCGCGCCCGACAAAAGCAGCCGCAACACGCGGTTGCGCAGCACGGTCGTCTTGCCGGAGCCGGCATTGGCCGAGACCCAGGCGCTGACGCGCGGATCGGAGGCGTTGCGCTGGCGCGTCCTGGTGTCGAGATCGGCGGGAGAAACGATCATTCGGCTTGCGTCTCCTCGGCGGCTTCATCCGACCATTCGGCGATGCGTGCCAGATGCTCGTAATCGCTGAAGGCCGACGCATGCGCCGGAAAGGGGCGCGAGGTGAAGCCGCGTCCTTCGGCGCGGTAATCGGCGAGCACCTCGCGCACACCCGCGAGATGGGCGGCCGCAAGCTCGTCGAGGCTCGCCGCGCCGCCGTCCTTGAGCCTGACCGGCTGGTCCTTTCCGGCCGGCCGGCCGCCCGACAATGCCACATGGCAAAGCTCGGAGACCGCGCCGGAGGGCAGGCCGGTCAGGCCGCCGGCTCGCAGAATCGCTGCTTCGAGCGTCAATTGCGGGCTGAAGCCGCTCAGCACGTCGCGCTGGCTCGGCGGCGACCCGGTCTTGAAATCGACGATGGCGAGCGTGCCGTCATGGTGCCGCTCGACCCGGTCGGGCCGCGCCGTGAGACGGAATTCCTCGCCATCGGCGAGCGCCATGTCGAGCTGCGAGGAGGTCTCGACCACGATGCGCTCGATATCGCTACGGCGTCTGCGCTCCCAGTCGATGAACCAATGCGCGGCGCGCTGGAAGCGCGGCCAGACGAAGCCTTCGACTTGCGGGTCGCCGAGATGCGGCGCGATAAGCTCGCGGCCGATGCGCAACAGCTCGTCGCTCGCATTCGCCGGGAGCGTGCGCGGATGCGACTCGACGAACTGCGCAAGCGCGGCGTGCCAGATCGAGCCTTGCAGGCGTGCATCGAAGGCGAGCCCGAGCGGATCGAGCTTGTCGAGTTGGAGCACATGGCGCGCGAAGATCGCGTAAGGGTCGCGCAGCAAGGTCTCGACCGCCGTCACGCTGAGCCGGCGCGGTTGCAGCCTCGCGGGAACGCGCGGCGAAGGTTGGGCGACGGGGGTGAGCGGACCCGCCTCGTCCAGCAGGGCGGCGAGCCCGAGAAGCCGCGTCCCGCGTGCCTTGGCCTGCGACCAGAGCGTCTTGCCGGCGACTGCTTCCAGCCGCTGCAGGAAGCGCGACGGGATGGTGTCGGCGCCCTGCGCCTTGAGCGGGCGGGTCAGCACGCAGCGCGCGGCGCCGCAGGCCGACACGAAATCATGCGCCATCTGCCCGATGCGCCGCTCCGGCGGGCTGAGGCCGAGCTGGGCGCGCATGCCGCGATTGAGGAAAGGGTCGACCGCGATCCTCGCCGGCCAGATGCCCTCGACGAGACCGCCCAGCACGGCCGTATCGGCTTTCAGGAGCCTCGCCTCGAGCAGGCCCCAGATCTTGACGCGCCGATGCCCCGGCGAAGACAGCGTCACGGCGCGATCCTGCATCAGGGCGCGCAAGGCAGGCGCATAGGCCGAGGCCGGCAGGTTCGGGCCTTCATCCCGGCACTCGGCGAGATCGGCGAAGAGCGAGGTCAGCTCTTCGGCATCGGCTCCTTCGAGCGCGCTGCCGCCGTCCGCGAGGCGCGTCACGGCATCGATCGCCTGCGCATGGGCTTCGGCGAGCCGGGGCAATGGCGCTTCGCCGAGGCCGGCCACGGTCAGGAGCTGATCGAGCCTGCCCTCGAGCGCATCGATGATCGCGCCGGCCGCCGCGAAATCCTGGGCAGCGAGCCTGGCGCGGGGTCGGCTCGGATGTTCGGGCATCGCCTGCGAAGCCTCGGCGAGGGCGTCGCGCAATCCGCTGAGCGTCGCTTGCATCGGGCGGCCGCGCAGCAGCGCGATGTCGATCGCTGCGGCTCCCCGCTCGACCGCGGCGCGGGGAAGCCCGAGATGCGTCAAGGGATGGCCAAGCAGCGCCAGCAAGGTCTGAGCCTCGAGGCCGGAGCTTGCCAGCTCCGCGATCGTCAAGGCCAGGCGCCCGGCGAGGCTGCGCGAGAGGGGAATGCCGGCCGAATCATCGGCCGTGATCCCCCAGCGCGCGAGCTCGATCGCCACCCGTTCCGCGAGGCCGCGATCGGGCGTGATCAGGGCCGCCACATGGTCCGGCGTCTCGATCGCCTCGCGCAAGGTCAGCGCCACTGCGAGTGCCTCGAGGCGCTCATCGGGAGCCTCGACGACGCTGATGCCCTCAAAGCCTTGGGCGATGTCGTCTGCCGCCGCGCCTGTCTCGCCTGCCTCGCTTGCCTCGCTCGCCCGGCTGGCGAGCGCACCCCAGGTCTCAGTGGTCTCGGCCGGCCGCATCGCCTCGGTGAGCAGGCGGCCGCGCGCGGCCAGCCCGACCGATGATGCCTTGCCGATATCCTCGACCTCCTCCGGGCCGATGCCCATCTGGTCGAGGAGGCGACGCAGCCCGTATTGCGGATGGCTCGGCGTCGGCTTGTCGCCTGCGAGCAGCGACCAGGACTGAAGATCGACATTGCGATCGAGCCCCGGCAGCACCACCGCACCGTTCGGCAAGGCCGCGATGGCGGCGAGCAGCTCGGCCGTCGACTGGATCGAGCCCGTCGAGCCGACCGCGATGACAGGGCGGGAGGATCCGTCGCGCCGCAGGCGTTGCGCATAGGCGCGCACCAGCCGGCCATGGCGGTCGGCCGGATCGAGGCGTTGCGCTTCGGCGAGCATCGACGGCCAGGCGGCGCCCGCGATACGGAGGAAGGTCGCCGAGATGCGCCAGATCTCCTGGAAGTCGGCGGCATCGAGCCGTGTCAGCTCGGCGAGCGGCACGCCTTCAAGATGTAGGCCGTCGATCAGCCTCGCGAGCTCGGCCGAGAGCGACATCACGCCGGCCGCTCCGGACGCCACCGTGAAGGCTTCGTCATCCGCAAGCTTGAGCGTCGCCCGGTCGACCGCCTGGCTCCATTCCGAGACGAGCTTCGCGAGCAGCAGCAGACGTTGCTTCTCGCCGATCGCAGGCGCGATCTCCTCGCCTGCGACGCTATCGGCGAGCGATCCGAGCTCCAGCGCATCGGCTTCGCCAAGCGGCAGGATGCGCGGCAGCAACGCCGTCCGGCCGCCGAGGCGCTCGGCCAGCTTGCCCGCAAGCGCCCGGCCGGCGCGCCGCGTCGGCACATGAATGGTCGCGGCGGCGAGCACCAAGGGATCGCTGTCGAAATCGACAAGGCTCTGCAACGGCCCGTCGAACAACGCATCCGCCGAGGCGTCGAGAAAGTCGACGCCGAAGGGAATGCTGAAGATGCGGGAGGATCGCGCGGTCATCCGAATCACTTTCGCCTGGCGCGGCAAGATAACAGGCCCGAGGGCTGCTGGGACCGCGACCGTCCCGGTCGCCCTTCTACCCCGGAGGCGCCCGATCCCGCCTTTCGCAAGGGCCGGCGGCACACCCGCTGTCCCGAGCGTCTACCAGAATCGCCGCAGAACCGCCTCCAGCAATTCGATCTGCCGGGCGATGCGGCCGAGCGATTCGAGCTCGACCTTGGGCGGACGCGGCGCCATCGGCTTTTCCCCTTGCGCGAGCCTCGTGAAGGCGTCCGCGATCCAATCTCCCCAGGCCCTCCAGCTTTTCGCATCGATCTCGCCATGCGCGTAATTGGCGTGGCGCAGTGCCGAAAGCCGCCCGGCCGCCCGTCGCAAGGTCGCGTCGGCCACCATCGCGGCCTCGAGCTTGTCGCGATCGCCGCGGCCCGGCTCCTGGATGGCGCGCGAGAGCGAGGTCTCAAAATTATTGCTGGCGACGCCCGCCGCGCGCCTCGCGCCCTCGGTCGCCTTCTCCGATCCCTCGCCGAGGATTTCGGCGATGATCGCCTTGGCGTAGCCCCCATGCGCTTTGAGCGTCGAACGCAGTTCCTGGCGCAAACGGTCAGGCTCCCAGCTCGGCCAGAGGACGAAGCAGCCGGCGACTGCGATCGCCCCGCCGATCACCGTGAACAGGGCGCGCATCTCGATGATCTCGATGGAGCTGTGACCGGGATTGACCAGCTCGACGAGCACGATCAGCTGCGGCATCAGGCAGGCGATGAAGGCGCCGTAGCTCACCTGCCGGGCCGAGAAGCCGATGATGCACAAAGGGAACATCAAGGCCGCCAGCGCCACGGGCGTTTGTGCGAAATGAACGAGGACGGCGCCGATCAACCCTCCGAGCATGGTGCCGCCGATCCGTTCGAGAGCTCGCTGCCAGGTCGCTGCGTAATAGGGCTGCAGGGTCAAGACGACGGTGATCGTGAGCCAGTGCGTGAAGGCGCCCTCGACCATCAAAGTCAAGATGAGGGCGGGCGCCGCAATTACGGCGGCGCGCATGGCATGGCGCAGGATGGCGGATTTCCAGGTGAGATTGGCGCGGATCGGCCCCAGGAAGCGGTCGCTCGAGGGCTGCGTCGGCTCGCCGGCCAGGGTTTCACCGGCATCATGGCCGCCCGGTGTCGAGAGCCTGACTGCGATGCGCAGCCGCTCGGCAATAGCCTCGCCCAGAGGCTGCAATGCCGGATCGCCCGCGGCCGACACCAGGAGCGCATCGATCGCCCGTTCGATCCTGGACAAGTCGAGCACGCGCTCC
The DNA here is from genome assembly GCA_900104855.1 of Rhizobiales bacterium GAS188. Taxonomy (NCBI): domain Bacteria; kingdom Pseudomonadati; phylum Pseudomonadota; class Alphaproteobacteria; order Hyphomicrobiales; species Rhizobiales bacterium GAS188. Next base: position 2,225,993 of record FNSS01000001.1, on the reverse strand, counting down.
GTCAGGATGGCGCGTGACAAGGTCCCGAGCGTCGCCTGCAGGATGCGCAGCATGCGGGCGCCGTTCTGGCGACGATCGGGCGCGTCGGCGTCTTCGAGCAGGTCGGAGAGTGCGATCAGCGCGCCGAAGATCTGGTCGCCCGCCTCCAACCTGATGAGCGCCTGCCCGCCTCGCTCCGACAAGGCGCCCCTGCCGCGAACGAGCTCCATGACCACGTCGCGGGCCCGCTCGACGGCCTCCCTCACGGCACGTCGATGGCTGCGCGCATGTGCGTCCCAGTCCGCCGCGGGGGTGCGCTTGGAAACCGCAAGACTGCGCAGATCGCCGGCAAGCGCGGCGAGAAGCCGCCACACATTCGCGACCGCGGCGCGGGCCGGCTGGTAGGGGTGCAGCCGCCAGAGCAGGAGCGCCAGCAGGATCGCCCATAGCCCGCCGGCGATGAACATCGCGCCGATGACCGCGGCACCCCCCAGGCTCAAGGGCTCGTCGAGCGACAGCACGATGGCGACGACCAGCACATTGCCGACCGCGGTCGCCGGCACGCCCCAGACACGCGCGAAGCTGCAGCAGAAGATGGCGGCGCAGGCGAGCGGCACAACGACCGCCAACCCTGCCGGACGCAGGAGGCCGAAACCGCACCAGGCGAGCGCCCCGATCAGCGTGAAGGCGAGCAGGATGAAGAGCCGCTGGCGGATCGGCCCGCCGACATCGCAGAAGCAGGTCAGGTTGGCGGCGAGCGCCATGAAGAAGAGCGGCGGCCATTGCACCCATTCATTGACCAGGATGACGGCGCCGCAGGCGATCGCGGCCCGCAAACCTTCGACGATGCTGATGGCGCGCAGATCGAGTCCGATCGGCAGTCGCGCGAGATCGGCGCCCGGATTGCGCAGCGTTCCGCGCATCATGGGCATGCGGCAGCGCGAATAGCGGGGCGCGGCGGCGCAACCCCGGGGCTGTGCGTTGCCGGTCGTGATCCTTGGAACACCGCTACCATCGCGTTCGGCCTCACAAGCCCTGGCCTTCCTACCCGAAATGGAAAAGGCGGCAATCCCTGAACAAGTCCCCGAGCCTATGCTATCGTGGCATCCGAGATCTGCGAAGGAGCACGGCAAGGAGCCGATCCGGATCAGGCCATGGAAACGGATGTCGGAGCATGGCTGGAGACGCTCGGGCTCGGGCAATATGCGCATGCCTTCGCGGAAAACCATATCGACTTCGCGGTCCTGACGGAGCTTGCCGAGGCGGACCTGAAGGAGCTGGGCGTCAGCTCGCTCGGCCACCGCAAGAAGCTCCTGGCCGCCATCTCGGCGCGCCGGACCGCGGCGGATGCGGTCGCGGCGCCAGCCAGATCCCTGACGGGCGAACGGCGGCAGGTCACCATTCTGTTCGCCGATCTTTCCGGCTTCACCGCCTTGTCGCAATCGCTCGACCCCGAGGAGCTCCACGAACTCGTGTCCGGCTACACCGAGAGCGTCGATCGCATCGTCATCGATTGCGGCGGCTCGGTTGACAAGCATATGGGCGATGGCGTCATGGCGCTGTTCGGCGCGCCTGTCGCCCATGACGACGATCCGCTGCGTGCGGCCCGCGCGGCGCTCGATATTCACGAGGCGCTCGGCCGATTGAGCGATCGCGCCGGGCGCCGGTTGCAGGCCCATATCGGCATCGCCAGCGGCGAGGTCGTCGCCGGAGGCATCGGTCGGGCCGGAGGCCAGGACTACACCGTGCTCGGCGACTCGGTGAACCTCTCGGCGCGCCTCGTCGCGGCCGCCGGTCCCGGACAGACGTTGATCTCCGATGAGGTGCATGGCGCCCTGTCCGGCCGCGCCGAATGCGATGCGCTGGGCGACATGCAATTCAAGGGCATTGATGCGGGCGTGCGCGTCTGGTGCCTGCGCGGCATCTCAGGAGAGCAGCCGGCAGCGAGCCGCAGCCCCTTCGTCGGACGGGCAGCCGAGCTCGAGCAGTTCGCGGGCATGATCGGCGCCTGCCTGGCGCGCCGCAGCGGCCAGGTCGTCTATGTGCGCGGCGAAGCGGGCATCGGCAAGACCCGCCTCGTCGACGAGATGCGCCGCATCGCCGAGGCGCAGGGCTTTGCGGTGCATCGCGCTTTGGTGCTGGATTTCGGCGTGGGCAAGGGGCGCGACCCGATCCGCGACATCGTGCGCAGCCTGCTCGATCTGCCGGCAAGCGCCGGCGCCGAGGAGCGCCGTGCCATGGCCGAGCGCGCGGTGGCGAGCGGCCTGGTGGCCGCGGAGCGGCTGGCTTTCCTCTACGACCTTCTCGACCTGCCCCCGAGCGGCGAATGGCGCGCGCTCTACGACGCCATGGACAACGCCGCCCGCAATCGCGGCAAGCGTGCGCTGGTGGGGGCGCTCACGGAACACAGCTGCGGGCGCTCGCCGCTCCTGATCGTCGTCGAGGATCTGCACTGGGCGGATGCGCATCTGCTCGGCCATCTCGGGGCGCTCGCCGCCGCGCTCGCCGGCGGACCTGGCCTCCTGGTGATGACATCGCGCGTCGAGGGAGATCCGATCGACCCTGCCTGGCGCGCGGGCTGTCGCGGCACGCCCTTTGCGACCATCGATCTCGGCCCGCTGCGCCGGGAGGAGGCGCTGAACCTCGCCGGCAGCTTCATCGACGCGACGCAGCGTCTGGCGCTGGCCTGCATCGATCGCGCCGGCGGCAATCCCTTGTTCCTCGAGCAGCTTCTGCACAACGCCGAGGAAGGCAGCGAGGAGGCCATTCCGGCTTCCATCCAGAGCCTGGTGCTGGCCCGCATGGACCGGCTGCAAGCGCTCGACCGACAGGCCTTCCAGGCAGCCTCGGTGATCGGCCAGCGTTTCGAATTGCCGCTTCTGCGTAAGCTCATCGACGTCCCGGATTATGTCTGCGACGGGCTGCTGACGCATGCGCTGGTCTTGCCGGAGGGCGACGGCTTCCTCTTTGCGCACGCCCTCATCCAGGAAGGTGCCTACTCGTCGCTGCTGCGGGCTCGCCGACGCGATCTCCACCGCATCGCGGCCGAATGGTTCGCGGCGCTGGATCCCGCATTGCGGGCCCAGCATCTCGATCGTGCCGGAGACGAAAGGGCGCCGCGCGCCTATCTCGAGGCTGCAGCGTCGCAGCGTCTGGCCTATCATGCCGATGCGGCGCTGCGTCTCGCCGAACGCGGCCTCGAGATCGTGCGGGACGACGATGAGCGCTACGAGCTGATCTGCCTCAAAGGCAAGCTGCAGCGCGATCTCGGCGACATCACGGCATCGATTGCGAGCTATCGCCAGGCGATCGCCGCGGTGTCGAACGAGGTGAACCTGTGCCGGGCGCAGCTCGGTCTCGCCGAAGGCCTGCGCGTGTCGGAAGGGCTGGACGAGGCGCTGGCCTTGCTCGAAGCGGCGCAGGTTTGCGCCGAGCGTCATGACCTCGTGCCGGAACTTGCCCGCCTGCACCATCTGCGCGGCAACATCCTCTTCCCGCTGGGCAAGATCGAGGGTTGCCGCGCGGAGCATGAGCGTGGCCTCGTCTACGCAAAGCGCTCGGGCTCTCCGGAGGCCGAGGCGCGCTCTCTCGGCGGGCTCGCCGATGCCGCCTATGCGCAGGGTCGGATGCGCACCGCCTTTGCGCATTTCAACCGCTGCGTCGAGATCAGCCGCGAGCACGGCTTCGGCCGCATCGAAGTCGCCAATCGCTCCATGGCCGGGTTCAGCCGCGTCTATCTCAACCAGCCGCGGCAGGCCTGCGACGATGGAGCGGCCGCGGTGCGCAATGCGGCGCTGGTCGGCCAGCCGCGCGCCGAGATGCTCGGCGAGACGATCAATGTCTTCGCCAGCTACGAGCTCGGCGAATATGAGCGGATGCGGGAGCATCTCGAGCGCGAGATGCGGCTCATCCGTCAGCTCGGGGCTCGACGCTTCGAGGCGCAGAATCTCGAGATGCAAGGGCGCCTCCTGCTCGATGGCGGCCGACGCGAGGACGCGGTCGCGCTCTTGCGCCAGGCGCTCGCGGTCGCCCGCGAAATCGGGCTGCAGTTCAGCGGCCCGAAGGCGCTGAGCGCCTTGAGCCGCGCCGTCGCGGACGAGGCCGAGCGTGACCGGCTCCTCGCCGAGGCCGAAGAGCTGCTGCGGCGCGGCAGCGTCGGCCATAATCATCTGTGGTTCTATCGCGACGCGATGGAAGCGATGCTGGTTGCCGGCGACGCGAAGGCTGCGTTGCGCTATGCCGATCTGCTCGAAGGTTATGCGGCGTCCGAGCCGCTCCCATGGACGGAGATCTTCGTCGCCCGCTGTCATGCACTCGCCGGCGTGCAGCGCGACGGGGCCGATGCGGCGATACGGCAAGACCTCGCCCGTATCCAGACGGTGCTCGTCGATGCCGGCCTCAAGGCATTCCTGGCGCCGATCGAGGCGGCGCTTGCGGCATGAGGTGACGACGGCGCCGTGTCGCACCGTGTCATCAGGCTCTTTCGCGGCCGAAGATCGCACGGCGCCGATCATCCGGTTGGCACGCGGCTGAGATCGGTGAGCCTGGTGGAGGTGCGACGAGAAGGCCGGAGGGACGCCCCGGTCAGATGGTCCGTCCCGCGCCCTGCCAATAGGGGTCGCGCAGCAAGCGCTTTCGGATCTTGCCGGATTCCTCGCGCGGCAATCCCTGGCGGACCTCGATGCGGGCCGGCACCTTGTAGGATGCCAGCCGGCCCGCCAGGAAGACGCGGATCATCTCGGGATCGAGCTGCCGCTCATGCTGCGGCTCCACGATCGCCATCACGGCTTCGCCGAATTCCGGGTGCGGTATGCCGAAGACCACGCAATCCGCAACGCCGTCATGTTCCATGAGGACGCTTTCGATCTCGGCCGGATAGATGTTGACGCCGCCGGAGATCACCATGTCGCGCTTGCGATCGCACAGGAACAGGTAGCCGTCCGCATCGAGATAGCCGAGATCGCCGGTCATCAGGAGATCGCCGCGCTGCAGCTCTGCCCTTGCGCCCTCCCGATGCAGATAGGTGAAATCAGAGCATGCCGCATTGTGCCCGAGCACTTCGCCGACCTCGCCCGGCGGCAGCTGAAGGCCCGTATCGTTCTGGATGCTGATCGTCGCGGAAGGCGCGGCGCGCCCCACGGTTCCGGGCCGGGCCAGCCAGTCGGCGCTCGTGCTGAAGCTGAGCGGGCCGTGCTCCGTCGAGCCGTAATATTCGTTGATGATCGGGCCCAGCCATTCGATCATGGCCCGCTTGACGGCAGGAGGGCAAGGACCGCCCGCGTGCAGCACGAATGAGAGGGAGGACAAGTCGTAACGCCGGCGCATCCGTTCGGGCAGGTTGAGCATGCGCGCGAACATGGTGGGAACCGCGTAGAGATGTGTCATCGCATGGCGCTCGATATGCTGAAGCAGGCCTTCGGGATCGAAGCGTGGCGGCAAGACGAGCAACTCTCCCTTGCGAATGGCCCGCGACGCGAACAGATTGGGGGCGGTGTGATAGAGGGGCGCGGCGACGAGGACGCGTGCGCCAGCTCCGATGCCGAAGACCCTGGCGCGCATGATTTCGCCGAGGATCGCCTGTTCGGATGTCTGGGCCTTGCGGCGCACCCCTTTGGGCGAGCCGGTGGTCCCGGACGTATAGATGAGGCTCTCCGGAGCCGGCTGAGTCGGAGCCTGCATGGGCGTCTGCTCGTCGATCCATCGATCCCAGGCCCTGAGGCCGGCAGGAACGCCGCGGCTTTCGTGCGGAACCCGAAAAGCCTCGGCGATGTGGTCTGGCGTCGCGACCGCGATGACGGCGATCATGTCCGGCAGGCGAGGGCGGAGACCCCTCAGCAAATCCGCATGGACGATCAGGATCTTCGCGGCGCAATCCTCGATGATGTAGAGGAGCTCGTCGGCCTTGCAATGCCAATTCAGCGGAACCGCATATGCGCCGAGATGCTGAATGGCAAAGGTCGCTTCCAAAAAGCACGTATCGTTGCGCATCAGCAAAGCGACGGCGTCCCCTGCCGCAACGCCGATCCCGGCGAGGCCGGAGGCGATCATGAGCACCCGCTTCTCGAACGCTGCTCCATCGATGCGGCGCCTGCCTGCCTTGATCGCCATGAAGCCCATTACATATCTCCTTGGCCTATGGCCGAAAACGAGAGCGCCGTCCGGCCTCGGCGCAGCCTCAGCCTCCGGATTCGCTCGACATCCTCCCAGATGCGATGCCCGCGGCGACGTCGAAGGCCCAAAGCCTCAGCCCGCAATATCCGCCGGGGCCCGTGCCAGCACCGCCTCCGCGCTCATGCCGACGATCTCGCGGTAGCGACGTGGCGCGGTCGCACCTTCGCTGATGATGACCATCACGCGCGACGCCTCGGTGAGCGCGAGCGAGGAGCGGGTCTTGGGATCGGCGGCAGCCTGCATGAGGCCGGCAAGGCCGACACCTCCCGACTCGCCGGCCACGATGGCGGGGTCACCGTCGCGCGGGGCGGCGAGCCTGCGCATGACCTCGACCGCTCCGCTCTCGGGCACATCCATGAAGGCATGCGCCGTCGCTTGCAGAATGCGCCAGGCGACCAGCGAAGGTTGGTAACAGGCGAGCATCCCCATGATGGTCGGTTCGCCTTCGTCGATGCGGATGGGCGCTCCGGCCTGGGCGCTCTGCAGCAGGCAGTTCGCCCTTTCCGGCTCCACGACCACGATCTTCGGCCGGTCGGCGCCATAGCGAAGCGCCGCATGCCCGGCGACGGCGGCGGCAAACCCCCCAACCCCGCCCTGCACGAAAATATGGGTCAGCCGCTCGCCCTTGGCTTCGATGGCCGAAAGCGCCTCATCGACCATCACGGTATAGCCCTGCATCACATAGCCGGGTATCGTCTCATAGCCGGGCCATGTCGTGTCGGAGACAATCTGCCAGCCGCGTTCCGCAGCGACGCGGGTGCATTCCGCCACGCTGTCGTCATAGCTTCCCTGCACGACTTCGATATCGGCGCCGGCCGCCTGCATCGCCTCGAGGCGCTCCGCCGCAACATGCCGGTGCACGAAGATGACGGCCCGGCAGCCGAGCAGCCGGGCGCCGGCAGCGACCGACCGGCCATGATTGCCTGCCGTGGCGCAAGTGACCGTCTTGCCGGCGGCGATGGCCCGGATTTCCGGCGTCATCAGCTCCGAGGGCGCGACCGGGCGGCCGAGCTGCTCTTGCGCCCAAACCTGCAGGAGCCTGGCCACCGCGAAGGCGCCGCCCAGCGCCTTGAAGCTGCGAAGCTCCGGACGAAACCCTTCATCCTTGGCGTAGAGGCGGCCGATCCTGAGGGCGCCCGCCAAAGCCTGCAGATCATGCAGGGGCGTGGGGCTGCGATCATCCGACAGGCTCGGATAGGAGAGAACCAGAGCCGGAGCATCCCGCCCGAGGAGCCCGGCATAGGCCGGCAGCAGCGCCCCGTTCTTCGGGCTGTCGTTCAAAACGAGCACGGTCTCATCTCCTCGCCTATCGAGATCATGCGGGCTCTTAGGTCACCTTCATGATCCCCGAATTGCGGCCTCTGCGGCATCTTCGCAGTCAGGCCGCGTCGCGAAGAAGATGTGCGAAGCCGAGCGTGAATTGGCCTCGAATCCGTCATTCGAAACGAGCGAAAAACTCGATATGTGCCGTGTTTGCGAGGTGTCCCGTGTTTGATTGACATCGCGGATGGCGACCGGACGGCCGGGAACGAGGTGAGGCCGATCAGCCGCGGCGGGGCGCGTCGGACGCCGCGTCCGACAAGCGATCGCAACCCGCTTCGCACGGAAACGAATCGTTGCGCCGTCCCGATTTCGATGGCTTTCTCCGCCGGGGGTAAGCAACAGATTGAGTTGATCCGACCATGCTGAACAAGATTACACCGCCGGAAATCGACGCCTTTGATCGCAAGATCCTGAGAATGCTGCAACTCGACAATCAAACACCGCAACGGGTCATCGGCGCTAAAGTCAACCTGTCGGCCGCGGCGGTCCAGCGACGCATCAAGCGCATGCAGGATCGAGGCATCATCATGGGCAACGTCGCGATCATTGCGCCCGAGAAGGTCGGACGCCCCATCACTCTCATCGTGGAGGTATCGGTCGAGAACGAACGCATCGACCTTCTCGACTCGATCAAGAGGAATTTCGCCGCCGCTCCGGAAGTGCAGCAATGTTACTACGTCACCGGGGAAGTCGACTTCGTCCTGGTCGTCAACGTCACCGACATGGCCGAGTATGAAGCGATGACGCGGCGCCTATTCTTCGGCGACCACAATGTCACGAAATTCAGGACGCTGGTCGCAATGGATCGCGTCAAGACAGGTGTCTCGATCCCGATCACCGAGTGATCGTTCCGCCTGGGGCGCGCAACGACAATGCGCGCAGCCGGCCCTCGACGCAAGGATTGTGCGTGCCGGATGAGCAATTAGAGCGCCTACCTCACGGCTGAGGCGTTAGCTTCTTCGCCAGAACAAACAAGCCAACTCGGCGCCGCAAGCGGGGCTCGGGCAGCAACCGGGAATGGTCTTGCCGAATAGTCGCGGCAAGGCAGGTGGAAACGAAGGAGCGACGATCGCCCATGGTGTCGAATGCGGAAGCGGTCTGGCCATTTGTCGAAGAGAAATGCGACAAATTCTTCGCGCTGAGCGATCGCGTATGGGAAATGCCGGAGCTCAACTACGAAGAATTCCGGTCTTCCGAGGAGCACGCAGTCCTGCTCCAGGAAGAAGGCTTCCGGGTCACGCGCGGCGTCGGCGGCCTGCCGACGGCCGTCATGGGAGAGGCCGGCGAAGGCGGCCCGGTCATCGCAATACTTGGCGAATATGATGCCTTGCCGGCGTTGAGCCAGGAAGCCGGCATTGCCGAACCGCGACCTTTGCTGGCGGGCGCGAACGGGCATGGCTGCGGACATAATCTGCTCGGCGCCGGCGCCTTACAGGCCGCGACCGCCGTCAAGGATTATCTGGCCAGGCGGCGGCTGAAAGGCCGCATCCGTTACTATGGGTGTCCGGCCGAAGAAGGTGGATCCGGCAAAGGCTATATGGTGCGGGCGGGTGCCTTCAAGGATGTGGATGTCGCGATCACCTGGCATCCGGCGGCCTTCGCCGGCGTCGCCAATCCCGTTTCGCTCGCTTGCAATGAGATGAATTTCCACTTCGTGGGTCGAACCTCGCATGCGGCCGCGGCGCCGCATCTGGGGCGCAGCGCCCTCGACGCGGTCGAGCTGATGAATGTCGGCGTCAACTATATGCGCGAGCACATGCCGAGCCGGGCGCGCATTCACTACGCCATTACCGATTCGGGCGGCAGCGCGCCAAACGTCGTTCAGGGCCGGGCGACCGTGCGCTACGTCGTCCGCGGCGGAGACATCTCCGAGCTGCGCGGCCTGGTTCTTCGGGTGCGGAAGATCGCCGAAGGCGCCGCCTTGATGACCGAGACGACGGTGAGCAGCCGGATGCTGACCGGCGAGGCGAACCTCCTCGGCAACCAGGCGCTCGAGCGGCTGATGCACACGCACCTGGGGCGTCTCGGCCCGCCGGTGTTCGACGATGCCGATCGCGCCTTTGCGGCACGCATCCAGGAAACGGTCGGGGACGAGGCCATCGCTTCCGCCTATCACCGCGTTGGTTCGGGATCGAAAAAGCTCGCCCCGCTCTGCGACATCATTTGCCCCCCGCGCAGCGGTGACGGCACGCTCATCGGCTCGACGGATGTCGGCAATGTCAGCTGGGTCGTGCCGACAGTGGGGCTTCTCGGCGCTGTCTATGCGATCGGGACGCCTGGCCATTCATGGCAACTCGTCGCGCAGGGCAAGGCGCCCGCTGCCCATAAGGGCATGGAACACGCTGCCAAAGTGATGGCCAGCACCGCGCTCGATCTCCTGATGAACGAAGAGTTGATCGAGGAGGCGCAAGCCGAGCATCGCGCTCATCTCGAGGCGACGCCCTTCGTCGACCCCATTCCCGACGATGCCCGGCCGGACCTCCCCGGATATCGCGCCGACACCGACGCGCGCGGACCATTTCGGCCGCGTGAGCAGCGCAAGCCAGGCGGCTTCGCACGCTCCACGATCCACGAGGGTCATCACCCTCATCCGCACATCGACGACCGCCGGTCCTGAAAGGCGGGACCTACCGCAACAATCACAAAGGAGGCTTCCATGCGCATCTCACGCCGACGCTTGATGCAGGCCGGCCTCGCCGCCGGCGCAGTGTCGATGGCGCCGCGCGCCCCGCGGGCCGAGGCTACGCCGTCGGATGCGCGGACTTTCCGCGTCGTGAAGGCGAGCGATCTTCGCGTCTTCGATCCGATCTGGACGACGGCGAACATCACCGCCGATCACGGCGCGATGATCTACGACACGCTGTTCTCGCTCGACTCGAGCTTCAAGTCGCAGCCGCAGATGGTCGGCCGCTGGGGCATGTCCGACGACAAGAAGACATATACGTTCGAGCTGCGCGACGGCCTCGGCTGGCATGACGGCACGAATGTCACTGCTAGGGACTGCGTCGAATCGATCCGCCGCTGGGGCCAGGTCGACCCAGGCGGCCAAGCGATCATGGCGCGCGCCGCCGACATTTCGGCGAAGGACGACAAGACCTTCGTCATCGTGCTGAAGCAGCCCTTCGGGCTTCTGGTCGAGCTCCTGGGAAAAGCGACCACCCCGTGCTGCTTCATCATGCGCGAGAAGGATGCGAGCCGGCCGGCGACGGAGCAGATCAGCGCCAATATCGGCTCCGGCCCCTTCACCTTCAACCACGCCCTGGCGAAGCCCGGTGCCAGCTTCACCTATGATCGCAACGCCAAATATGTGCCGCGCAGCGAAGCTCCCAATGGCCTCGCCGGAGGCAAGGTCGCCAAGCTCGACCGCGTCATCTGGGAAAATATCGCCGACCCGCAAACCGCGCTCGCCGCGCTGCAGGCCGGTGAAATCGACTATGTCGAAAGGCCGCCGCTCGATCTCATCGCCCAGCTCCAGGCTGATCCGAACATCACGGTCGATGTGCTCGACAAGAACGGGGAGGACACCTATCTGCGGATGAATTTCCTGCAGAAGCCGTTCAACGACGTCAAGGCTCGCCAGGCGATCCTGCATCTCGTCGATCAGAAGGCGTTCATGCAGGCGGCCTTCGGCGATCCGAAATGGTACCGCACGGTCGCCTCGCCTTTCGGAAACGGCACGCCGATGTCCAATGACGACAATACCGGCTGGTTCAAGCAGGGTGTCGATCTGGACAAGTCGCGCCAGCTGCTCAAGGAGGCAGGCTATGCCGGCGAAAAGGTCGTCATCCTGCAGGCGACCAACGCCGATTGGCAAAGCAATTGCTCGCAATATCTCGCGGCCCAACTGCGCAAGGTGGGCATCAATGTCGAGCTCGCGCCCAGCGATTGGGGCGGCGTCGTGACCCGCCGTGCCAATAAGGAACCGGTCGATCAGGGCGGCTGGAGCATCTTCATTTCGCAAGACTCCGACTACTCGCATGGCGATCCGCTCGGCACCTCCTTCCTCTTGGCCAACGGCCCGAAGGCCTGGTACGGCTGGCCGTCCAACGACGAGTATGAGCTGCTCCGCAACAAATGGGCGGACGCCGACACGCTGGAAGAGCGCAAGGGCATCGCGCGGCAGATGCAGCGCCTCTGGTGGGAATTCGTCGGTTCCGTGCTTCTCGGCCAGCATCTCACCCCGACGGCCTATCGCAAGAACATCAAGGGCATCATCGGCATGCCGGAGATCGTGCCGTTCTGGAATGTCGAGAAGGCCTGAGGCGATAATGGGCGCCTATATGGTCCGCCGGCTCCTTTCGACCATCGTCGTCATGGCGATGGTGGGGCTGTTCGTGTTCTTGCTGCTGCGCCTCTCGCCGGGAGATCCGGCCGCCATCATCGCGGGCGACACGGCAACGCCCGAGAACATCGCCAATATCCGGGAGCGGCTCGGACTGAACGATCCCTTGTCGGCTCAGTTCGCCCGCTGGATCCTGGGGATTGCGCGCGGCGATCTCGGGACATCGATCTTCTCGGACAAGCCCGTGATGGCGCTGATCTCGCAGCGCCTGGAACCGACGCTCTCGCTTTCGCTCGTCACCATCATCCATTCGGTCGTTATCGCAGTGCTTGCCGGAGTCTGTGCGGCCTGGCGTGCGGGCGGCCTGGGTGACCGCATGCTGATGGGCCTCTCCAGCCTGGGCTTCTCCGTTCCCGTCTTCGTCATCGGCTATTTCCTGATCTACTGGTTCGCCATCTCGCTGCGTTGGCTGCCGGTGCAAGGCTATGTTTCGATCGAACACGGCCTATGGCCTTGGTTCGGCCATTTGATCTTGCCGAGCATTGCGCTTGGCCTCGGCTACCTCGCGCTCATCGCGCGCATCACGCGCGCCAGCATGCTGGAAGTCCTGTCGGAGGATTACATGCGGACGGCGGCGGCCAAAGGCGCCTCGACCTCGTCCATGCTGCTTCGCCACGCCCTCAAGAATGCCGGCGTCCCGATCTTGACCGTCATCGGCATCGGCATCGCCTTCCTGATCAGCGGCGTCGTCATCACCGAAACCGTGTTCAATATTCCAGGGATCGGCAGATTGACAGTCGATGCGATCAACAACCGCGACTATCCCATCATCCAGGGTGTCCTGATCGTGTTCTCCGGCGCCTACATCATCATCAACCTGATCGTCGATCTCAGCTATACGCTGATCGATCCTCGGATCCGCTACTGACGATGGTCGACACCGTCACTTCGCCGATCGCGGCGCGCGCCACCCTGCCGAAGCCGAGCGGTCTCGCGCGTTTCGCACGCCACAATTCCAGTGTCCTCCTGGGCGGGGGCATCCTGGCAATTCTGGTGGCGCTGGCGCTGGCCGCACCGCTCTTTGCCGGCGACCCGCTGGCGCTCGACCCCTTCAAGCGGCTGCAGGCGCCATCCGCTGCGCAATGGTTCGGTGCCGATCATCTGGGGCGCGACGTCTTCGCCCGCACGGTCTATGGGGCGCGCGTCTCGCTGCTGGTGGGATTCGCCGGCGCGGTCAGCGCCGCCGCGGGCGGGCTGCTGATCGGTCTCTTTGCCGGCTATAGCCGCCGCTTCGACGGCGTGGCGATGCGGATCATGGACGGGTTGATGTCGATCCCGACCATCCTGCTCGCCATCGCCCTGGTGTCGTTGACGCGGGGCGGGGTCTTCATCGTGATCGTGGCCATCATGATCCCGCAGATCCCGACCGTGGCGCGCCTGGTGCGCTCCGTCGTGCTCAGCGCCCGCGAGCAGCCCTATGTGGAGGCCGCCTTTACCGGAGGCGCGCGCCTGCCCAGGGTGCTGCGGCGGCACATATTGCCCAGCACCATCGGGCCGCTGATCGTGCAGACGGCCTATGTCGGCGCCAATGCCATCCTGACCGAAGCCGCACTGAGCTTTCTCGGCGCCGGCATCCCTCCGGAGATTCCGAGCTGGGGAAACATGATCTCCACCTCCCGTCTCTATCTCTCCATTGCGCCTTGGACGATCTTCGCTCCCGGCATTTGCCTGGCGATCGTGGTGCTCGCCGTGAATATCCTCGGAGACGGATTGCGCGACATGCTGGACCCGCGTCTGGCGCGAAGGTGATAGTCTTGGAAAACAAGACCCTATTGGACGTCGAGGGATTGCAGACGCAGTTCATTGCCGAGGGCGGCGTCACCAGAGCTTTGGGCGGTGTGAGCTTTCACGTGGACAGCCGCGAGACGCTGGGCATCGTCGGAGAGTCCGGCTGCGGCAAGAGCGTGACCGCGCTTTCCATTCTGCGCCTGTTGCCGCGACGCAGCGGCCGCGTTGTCGGCGGCTCGGTCCGTTTCGAAGGACAGGATCTGCTGAAGGTGACGGAACCGGAGATCAGGCGGATCCGCGGCAACCGGATCGCGATGATCTTCCAGGAGCCGATGACGAGCCTGAACCCGGTGCACAGGATCGGCGACCAGATCGCCGAGACCCTGCGCATCCATGCCAAGCTATCGCGACGGGAGGCATGGGAGCGTGCGGAGGAGATGTTGCACCAGGTGCGCATCGCCGAGCCGGCGCGCCGGGCAAGGGACTATCCCTATCAGCTTTCCGGCGGCATGCGGCAACGTGCGATGATCGCGATGGCGCTTGCCTGCTCGCCGAAATTGCTGATCGCCGATGAGCCGACGACCGCGCTCGACGTGACGATGCAGGCGCAGATCTTGCGATTGATCCTCGACCTCAAGGTGCGCTCGGGCACCGCGGTCATGCTGATCACGCACGACCTCGGCGTCGTGGCGGAGACCTGTCAGCGCGTCATCGTCATGTATGCCGGCAAGATCGTCGAAGAGGCCGGCGTGCTCGAACTGTTCGGCAACCCCGCGCATCCCTATACGCGCGGCTTGATGCAGTCCGTCCGCGACCGGTCCCGGAAACGGCGCCAGCCTCTGCCGGAGATACCTGGCGTCGTGCCCAATCTGCGCGATCCGTTTGCCGGATGCAGCTTTGCCGAGCGCTGCGCCTTTGCGACCAGCCGCTGCCGCGTGGAGGCGCCGGAGATGCGGGCGATTTCGCCGGGGCACGCTACCGCATGTTGGCATGCCGAAGAGCTCGCCGTAGCATGACGCCGTTGTTGCAAGTCGATCAGCTGGTCAAGCATTATCCCCTGCACAAGGGATTCCTGCGCCGGGTAACGGCCAGGGTTCGCGCCGTCGACAATGTGTCGTTCACCGTCAATGCGGGCGAGACGTTGTGCGTGGTGGGCGAATCGGGTTGCGGCAAGTCGACGGTCGCCCGTCTGCTGATGCGCATCATCGAGCCGACCAGCGGCAGGATCCTGATCGACGGCACCGACATCGCCCATCTCAGCACCAGTCAATTGCGCGAGTCCCGCAGGCGCGTGCAGATGGTGTTCCAGGATCCATTCTCCTCGTTGAACCCGCGGCTCACGGCGGCGCAAATCGTCGCCGAGCCGGTGGAGAATTACGAGCGGCTGAGCGCTGCCGCCCGTGAGGAGCTCGCCGCCAAGCTCTTGAGCGATGTCGGCCTTCGCCCGGACGCGATGAGCCGCTTCCCGTTCGAGTTCTCCGGCGGTCAGCGGCAGCGGCTCGGCATCGCGCGCGCATTGGCGCTGCGGCCCTCGCTGATCGTCGCCGACGAGCCGGTCTCGGCGCTGGACGTATCGGTGCAGGCGCAAATCCTCAATCTGCTGCTTGATCTGCAGGAGAGATTGGGACTTGCCTTCGTGTTCATCTCGCATGATCTCAGTGTGGTCGAGCATATGGCTCATCGCATCGCCGTCATGTATCTCGGCCGGATCGTGGAGCTCGCCGATTGCGAGGCGCTGTTCGAGAACCCGACACACCCCTACACCGAGGCCTTGATCGCGGCCGCGCCCGTGGCGGATCCGCGGCGGCTGCGCCCGGAGGCGCCGGTCGAGGGCGAAGTGCCGAGCCCGATCAATCCGCCGAGCGGCTGTGCGTTCCACCCACGCTGCCCGCATGCGATCGGGCGATGTCGCGTCGAGGAACCGCCTCTGACCCGGCTCGCCGACGGACGCTTCGTCGCCTGCCATGTCCGCGCTGCCGCGCGAGCGCCGGTCCTGACGAGGCGTGACGCCTTCAGGCGCAGGGATATCTCTAGCGTGGGATAACGTGAGGCTGCGATCGTGCGCGATCGTCGCCAGCCTGGTTGCCCGAGCCACTCGCATCATAGCTGACGGACATCACCACCGGGTCCTCTTGACCTTCGCCCACGAATGCATGCGGCACGCCGCTGTCATACTGGAACGAGTCTCCGGCCCGAAAGCAGCTCGGCTTGTAGCCCTCATAGTACAGCCAGACCACACCGGACAAGACATAGGCGAACTCCTCGCCCGCATGCAGGTTCCAGGTGTCGAACTCATCGATCGAGCGCGCCTTGACACGAATCAGGCAGGGAAAGAGCAGCTTGCGCGTAATGTCTCCCGAGAGCAGCTCGTACGAATACTGGGCGTTCTCCACATGGGCGCCCTGGCCGCGCAGCGTGGAGGTGCGCAGGCCGGGAAGGCTGTTCGGAACAGCGCCGGTGAGCTCGTCCACCGAGAGGTTCAGGCCGCGTGACAGCCGTATCAGCGTGGTGAAGCTTGCTCCGGATCGGCCCGTTTCGATTTTCGAGAGCGTGGATGCGCCGATGCCCGTCATGGCCGACACCTCCTCCAAGGTGTGGCCGTGCTCGCGACGCCACTGACGTATCCTCTCTCCGAACTGCAGTTCGATCGTAGAGGGCGTGGTTGTCGCAACCTGCTTGGCTGCCTTCCTCATTCGACAGGCTCCGTTGACCCGGGGCTTGCGCTCAAGAGCATTAGCCGACCGCTGAAGACGCTCAGTACAGGCGTCAGCCGGCATTGTCACGGCGTTGGCGCAGGCGGCCGGGGGCAAGAGCCTCTGCGGAAATGGGGGAGGGCGGCGGGCGGCGCTCGACCTGCCGGCCGAGCCGATCTCCGAGCCGATCTCCGAGCCTCGTACTCGCTGACACCATCGAGGTAATGTTCCAACTTGACAAAATTGTCTATATAGAAAAAAAGATCGTCATCACACGATCACCAGCGAAAGCCTGAGATGACCGTCGCTATCGCGCCTCTCGATACAGGGCGGCCCATTACCTGGCGAAACCCGGGAGTGGATCGATCATCGGACTATGACGCCGGCCGTTTCGGGTTGACCGAGGCGGCGATGGCGCAGGCTCAGCGAACCATCGCGGCCTGGCCTGGGTATCAGGTCACGCCGCTGCATCGGCTCGATCGGCTGGCGAAGCGTCTGGGTCTCAATTCGCTTCTGGTGAAGGCCGAGACGGATCGGCTCGGCCTCGACAGCTTCAAGGCGCTCGGCGCCCCTTATGCGGTCGAGCAAGTTGTGCTGGGGGAAGCGTCTCGTGGCAGGCGCATGACGCCGGGCATATCGGTGACGGCGCCTCATGGAGGCGCTCGTGACGCAGCTCCACCGAGGATCACCGTGACCTGTGCGACGGATGGCAATCACGGACGTGCCGTTGCCTGGGCGGCACAGCGCCTCGGGGTCGACGCGGTCATCTATGTTCCGCGAATGGTCAGCAAGGCGCGCATTACGGCGATCGCCCGGCACGGGGCGCAGATCGTGGAGGTCGACGGCAATTACGACGAGGCCGTGGCTTGTGCCCAGACGGATGCGGACAGGTTTGGACGCCATGTCGTTTCCGATTTCGGCTATGCGGGCTACGAGGATGTGCCGAGGTTGTGCATGCTCGGCTACACGATGCTGGTCCACGAGCTCGTCGGCCAACTCGACCCGGCGGAACCGCCGACGCATATCGTCATCCAGGGAGGATGCGGCGCCTTCGCGGCTGCCGTGATCGCAGGGCTTTGGCGGGAATGGGGTGCGTCGCGTCCTTCGGTCATCGTGCTCGAGCCGATCGCTGCCGCCGGCCTCTATGAGTCGGTGCGGGCGGGCCGGCCTGTTTCCGTGAGCGGCGACCATGACACCGTGATGGGCGGGCTCGCCTGCGGTACCGTCTCGATGCCGGCCTGGCCGCTCATCCGCGACGGCGTCGACCTCTTCGTCGTCCTGCCGGATCGCTATGCGCTCGAGGCCATGCGGGTCTATGCCGGCCCGATCGAGGGCGATCCGGCGATCGTTGCCGGCGAAACCGGTGCGTCGGGGCTCGGCGCCCTCCTCGCCCTGCTCGAGAACCGGGAGACCAGGCTGGCGGCCAATCTCGATGAGCACAGCCATGTACTCCTCTTCGTATGTGAAGGGGCTACCGATCCGGCCGCTTACCGCCGGCATGTCGGTTCTTCTCCCGATCAGATCTTGCGGCTTTCGAAAGGATGAGAGATGGCCCGCTTCGCCGTTGCCGAATTCATGCACGAGACCAACACCTTCGCGCCGGTGAAGACCGGCTACGAGGCTTTCCTGAGCTACTCCAATGTGACGCGCCTCATCCGCCGCCAGGATGTCCTCGACCATGTGGCGGGCGCCAACACTTATCTGGAGGGCTTCGTCCGCTCCGCATCGCATCGCGGTCACGAGATCGTTCCGGTCGCCTACGCCAGCGCCTCGCCTGCGGGCGCCGTCTCCGACGAAGCCTTCGAACGGATCAGCGGTGCGATTCTTTCGGAGCTGGACCTCGCCTTGAATGACGGCCCGCTCGACGCGGTGTATCTGGCGCTGCACGGGGCCATGGTGACGGAGACTTACGACAGTGGCGAGGTCGAGCTTCTAAGCCGTGTCCGGCGTCTCGTCGGGCCGAAGGTGCGCCTGCTCGCGAGCCTCGACCTCCACGCCAACGTGCCCCGAGACATGGTCGAGCTCTGCGATCTGCTCCACGCTTGCCGCGAATACCCGCACACGGACATGGCGGAGACCGGCGCGCGCCTTGCACAAGGCTACGAGGCCCTTCTGGGGAATGCTCGCACACTCGCGCGTGCCTATCGCCCGCTCGACTTTCTGACGAGCGCAGTCTTCCAGTCGACATTGGTCGAGCCGGCGCGGCGTCTTTACGATGCCCTGCGATACCATGAAGCGGAAGCGGGTCTGCTCTCGCTTTCCTTCACGCAAGGATTTCCGAGTGCGGATGTGGCCCATTGCGGTCAGGCGGTGTTCGGCTACGGCTTCGATGCGCAGGCAGTCCAGCAAGCCGTCGAGGGTCTCGCCGCACAAGTGACCGGGGCGGAACCGGAATTCGCGGGTCGTCTCTGGACGCCGGACGAGGCCGTGCGCCATGCCCTCGCCGATACCGCGACGAAGAATGGTCCCATCGTCATGGCGGACACCCAGGACAATCCCGGTGGCGGCGGCGCGGGCGATACCACGGCGATCTTGAGCGCACTCCTGGAGCATGATGCGCGAGGGGCTGTCGTCGCCGTGCTCGTCGACCCGGAGGCCGCGGCTCTGGCGCACGCTGCCGGGGAGGGAGCGGAGATCGACGTCAGTTTGGGCGGTTGGGCGGGTCTACCCGACGTCGCGCCGCTGCGCTGCAAGTGCCGCGTCGAGCGCCTGGCGTCGGGAGATGTGGTGGGAACCGGCGCGATGGCACGCAATGCCCGTCTCTATCACGGACCCATGGCGGTGTTGCGGGTGATGGCGGGACAGCAAGGCGTAAGAATCGTGGTGGGCTCGATTCCTCGGCAGGTGCTCGATCGGGCCGTCTTCGCCCATGTCGGCATCGACGATGCCGCGAGCGATATTCTTGTCCTGAAAAGCTCGGTCCATTTCCGGGCCGATTTTGAGCCGATCGCCCGCGAGGTGCTGGTCGTCGTGGCGCCAGGTGCCTACCGCGCCGATCTCACGGCGATTCCGTTCCGGCGCCTGCGGCCCGGTCTGCGAATCGGGGCGAACGGTCCGCCATTCGATCCATGACGAGGATGGCCGAATAGGGCCGGCCCGCAAATCGCTGGCCCCGTCGGTCCTCAGATCTTTTGCACGTTCCAGAACGGAATGACTTCCGGCACGCTGATCATGCCCTGCAGGTTCTTGCGATAGGCCACAGGTCTGAAGAACTGACCGAGCTGCACGGTGCCGACGAAGTCCCAGGCAAGCCGCTGCATCTGCCGCGCGATCTGCTGGCGTTCCGCAAGCGTGTCGGCGTCGGCCCATTTGTTGCGCAGCACCTCGTACTGGTCGTTGGACGGCCAGCCGTACCAGGCGTCCAACCCGTTCGCCGTCAGGGTGGCCACGCCCGTGGGGTCGTTGTGCGAGTAGTCGGAATCGCCGGTGATGAAGATGTCCCAGCCACCCTTGTCCGACGCGTTCTTGTTGTTGCGGCGCGTCACCACCCCGCCCCAGTCGCTCGGCGCCAGTTCCACGTTCACGCCGATCTTCCGCAGCTGGGCCGCGATCAACTGCGCGGAGTCGCTGATATAGGCGACATTGGTGGCCTGCAGGATCACGACCGGCTCGCCGCCATATCCGGACTCCTTGAAGAGCTTGCGAGCCTTGTCGAGATCGACGCCGTGCTTGAGCCAATCCGTGTTCTCGTCATTCGACATCAGCGTGTCGTTGCCGAAAGCGTGTCGTTGCCGAAGATCGACCCTGCCATGCGGTACCATTTCGGATCGCCGAAGGACGCTTTCATGAAATCGTTCTGGTCGACCAGGTAGAGCAGGGCCTGGCGCGCACTCTGCTCGCTGAAAGGCTTGTGCAGGCAGTTCATGCGCAGGATGGCGAGATTGCCCGTCTTGTCCAGCACATCGACCTTGATCTCGGGGTCTGATTCGAGTTGCGAAATCAGGTCGAGGGGAGGTGTTTCGTAGAAATCGATCTCGCCGGCCTGCAGCGCCGCCATCGCGGTCTGCTGATCGCCGATATTATCCCAGACCACCCGGTCCAGCTTCACGACCTTGCCGCCCGCGAGGCCGGACGATGGCTCGCCGCGCGGCACGTAGCTTGTGTTCTTGTCATAGGTATAGCTGGCACCGGGCTTCGCCAGTTTTTGGTTGAAGATGAAGGGACCGGAGCCGACATTCTCGCTCACCTGCTCGGTCGCGGGCTTCAGGGCGTCCTTCTCGCGCATGACATGACAGCAGCGCGATACCGGCTTGGCGAGCTGGTCGAGCAGCAGGCCGAAGGGCTGCTTCAGCTTGATGACGAAGGTCTTGTCGTCCTTCCTGGAGATGTCGGAAGCCCGCGCCAGGATCGCCTGGCCACCGGGATCGACCTGTCCCCAGCGGCGGATCGAGGCGACGCAGTCCGCGGCGGTCACCAGCGTGCCGTCATGCCAGCCGAGCCCATCGCGCAACTCGAAACTATAGGTCTTCTTGTCGTCGGAAAGAGCCCATTTGCCGACCATTTGCGGCTGCGGCCTGAAGCTCGCATCGATCGCAAACAGCGTGTCGTAAATCATCGCGCCGTGATAGCCGGTGATCGTCGCCGTGGTCCAGACCGGGTCGAATACCCGCAGATCCGCCTGCATCACGGCGCGCAATGTGCGCGCATCCGCGGACCCGCGTTGCTGCGCGCGGGCCCATC
Organism: Rhizobiales bacterium GAS188; assembly: GCA_900104855.1. Taxonomy (NCBI): domain Bacteria; kingdom Pseudomonadati; phylum Pseudomonadota; class Alphaproteobacteria; order Hyphomicrobiales; species Rhizobiales bacterium GAS188. Next base: position 2,205,077 of record FNSS01000001.1, on the reverse strand, counting down.
GCGGCGCCGCCAAGGCCGTGGCGGCGGTCAGCCCGGTCCGGATCATACTGCGGCGAGAGAGGCGCATGACAAACTCCTGTTTGGTTCGTCCCGAAATTCCAGGACGGCACGGTCTCAGGGACACCGGCGCGGATGTCGGCTCACTGCGCCATCGGGTCATCCCCGCATGCGCAGATGGAACTCCTCTTGCGGATACAAGGCACCCGCTTCGCTTTGCAGCTTTTCTCGAGAGCATAATTTTCGATATGGACAATTTTGTCAACATAGAAATTTCAATGGAAATGGAAACGGCGCCGGCGGGGGATTCGGCGCTGCCGCTACGGACGGGTCTGGCGAAGGTTGGCCGCCATGGGCTATGTCGGCGACATTATTGCGGATGGTCATTGTCGTCGGGCGACGATGTGCAAGATCGCCTCACGCGGAAGACTTTGCGTCGAGCAGGCGTTGAGGCGTTGGCGGCTTCGTGAGGCCGGACGTCGGAATGAGAGGGTCTCATGCTCCAGGAAAACAAGGCAGCCGTGCTTCGCTACGTCGAGGCCTTTAATCGCGGCGATCTCGACGCCTTATCCGATACGTTCGCGGCGGACGCCCTTATCTATGGGGTTCTTGGCTGGGGCGAGGTCGAGAAGGTCAAGCCGATCTGGCGGGACTTGATCAGGTGCTTCCAGTTCAATCTACAGGTCGAGTCGATGGTCGCGGAAGGCGACGTTGTTGCGGTGAGATACACGGAACGTGGAAAATCGGTTGTCTCGTTTCGCGGCGGGCCGGTGACGGGACGCAGCTTCGAAGTGACCGCCATGGAGTGGTTCGAGGTTCGCGATGGCCGCATTCGGCGGCGCTGGGGCGCGCGGGACTCGGCCGCGATCTTTCAGCAAATGGGGTTGCCGCCGGCATGACGCGCGGCCGCACCCTTGTCGGGTGCGCCGCGCATGCCGGCTCCGGATCAAAACGCGAAAGGGCCGGGCGCGGCAGAACGCGGCTGCGGCACCTCCACAGAGAAGCGATCGCCGGCTGACCGGATGGCGCCGCTCATCCCGGAATGGTCCAGTTCGATGTCGTCCTGCGCTGCATCATCTCACGCTCGATGCTGTCGGTGAGCCGCCCACCTGATCGGGCGAGCAAATCGGCGCTCGCCTGGTCGCCATCCCGATCGCCCCATTCGAGGACGGCGTCGAAAATGTGCCGCAGAAATCCGACGGGCTTGTCGGCAGCGCCATGCCGGGCAGGGGAATTGCCGCCGACGCGGCACGGAAGATCGTTCTGGTCTGATGCGTATGCCATCTCGCCGCTCCATCGCTCGTCGAAGCTCGCCAACATTTGAGGGATCCTCATCTGTCGCTTCTTCGATGCCCGTTCATTGACAGGAGTGGAGGCGCGTGACAAAGGATGTTGTCTCAGCTGATGATTGAGAAATCCTCATGCATAAGATGATGCCCCAGCTGAACGCGCTGCGCGCCTTCGAGGCCGCCGCACGGCATCTGAGCCTGACCAAGGCGGCGCAAGAGCTGCATGTGACGGCCGGAGCGTTGAGCCACCAGATCCGCGCCCTCGAGGAACTGCTCGGCCTCAAGCTATTCGAGCGCCGGGTGCGCTCGATCGCCCTGACGCGGGCCGGCACGCAGCTCTATCCCGGGCTGCACACAGGCTTCATCCATATCCGGGACGCGGTGGATGCGCTGAACGTGGTGGGCGACGAACGCGTGCTGGTGATCAGCACTCCGCCAGGCTTCACCGCGAAATGGCTGGCGCCGCGGCTCTATCGCTTCTCGAGCGCCCACCCCGAGATCGATGCGCGCGTCTCCTCCTCCCTCGTCAATGCCAATTTCGTCACGGACGGGGTCGACGTCGCGGTCCGCAACCTGCCTGTCGATGCCGCGACCGACCCCGAGCTCGTGATCGAGAAGCTCATCGACGTATCATTCGTGCCCGTTTGCAACCCAAGGCTCATCGAGGCGCACGGGCCGTTCCGATCGCCGGAAGCGCTCAAGGATGTGCCGCTCATCCATGACGATTCGCTCGCGGGCCGCGCCGGCATGCCCGGCTGGGCCGACTGGCTCGAGGCGGCAGGCGTCGACGGCATCGATGTCAGTCGCGGGCTGCGGTTCAACAGCGCCGACCATGCGCTAGACGCGACGGTCGAAGGTGCCGGCGTGCTGCTCGCTCATGATGTGCTGGCCTATGACGACCTGCGGACGGGGCGGCTCGTCGCACCCTTCAAGCTCACCCTGCGCTCGGGCCGTGCCTATTGCTTCGTCTGTGCTAGGCGGCGGCAGGATCATCCGAAAGTGAGGGCCTTCCGTGACTGGATCAAGCTCGAGGTGGCGGCGCTCGACTGGGACAAAGACCTGATCCGACGCGCGCCTTCGCGCTCGCCCGGCTGATCCGGGACCGCGGGCGTCCGAGCTTGTGAGTTTTTGAAACAGCGGGGAAAACTTGCCGAGACCGGCCTGTTTTGCTGTGAGTAAATAACGGAAATGGTCGGAAAAGGCCTTCAAGAACTTGCTCAGTCGATGCCGGCCCCGTTCTCCGCGACGTTCTCGAGACCGCCCTTCCTCATCATTTCAAAAACTCACAGCCTCTCCCGCCCGCACTGACGCAAAGCGAGGGCTGCACGTCGGGAAAAGAGCGACCGAGACGGTCGCGGTCCCAGTGGGATCGCGGGCGTCCGCGCCCGCTCTTAAAACGCTGAGGTTGGCACCGCCGCTGGGCCGGTCGCCTTCCGTGATGCTGGTCTCGATCGCGGGAGCCGATTCGATCTCGCGGCATCCCGCACTAAATGTAATAATTCCTGTCTACGGAGGATACGCGGCGGGGGGAAAAATCCTTGACGCCTGTCGGATGGCGGTTCCCCCGTTCGTCTTTGAGATGAGTTCAACCCGGAGGGAGACACCGATGAACGTCCAATCCTACCTGTCATTCGACGGTCGCTGCGAAGAGGCCATCGAGTTCTACAAGAGCGCGCTCGGCGCCGAGGTGACGATGCTCATGCGCTACAAGGAATGCCCCGACACGTCCTCGCCCGGCATGGTCCCGCCCGGTTCCGAGGACAAGGTGATGCATGCGAGCATGCGTATCGGCGATACGGTGGTGATGGCATCCGACGGCCATTGCCAGGGGAAGCCGAGCTTCCAGGGCTTCTCGCTGTCCATCACGGCGGCGAACGAGGCTGAGGCCGACCGGCTGTTCGCCGCCTTGGCCGACGGCGGCCAGGTTCAGATGCCGCTCGGCAAGACCTTCTTTGCCCCGCGCTTCGGCATGGCCGCCGACCGCTTCGGCGTCTCCTGGATGGTCATCGTTCCGGCCTGAAGGGGGCCGGGCCCCGCGGAGATGAAACTGGGCAGGCTCCCGGTCCCGGGGGCCTGATCGTCCAGCGCCTCGCGCGATAACCGGCAACGAACGCGCTTGCGACCATCCTCGCCCCTGAAGGCCCCGTTCCATCTGTGCTCCATGAATTCAAGAAGGCTCTCGGCGAGCCGCTCCGCCCCGATCTTGCGGCCGGCGGCTGCGACCTTCGCTCTCCGCGGCGACAACGCTCATCGCGAATTATCTCCGAGGCTAGCGAGGATGCGTTGCGCACGCGGATCGTCGATGGAATCGAGGGCGTCGAGCGCCGCATCGCCGAGCGCCGACCGGTCGCGGGCGATCCGACCGAGCAGGACACAGCATTCCTCGTCCGCAATGGCCGGCGTCGCAGCAATCACCTCCGTGCTCGGTGCTTCCCGCAACAACCGGGTGAGCAAGGGCCGTGCCTCGAGCCTTCCGGCCCGGCCGAGCGCACAGGCGGCCGCAATGCTCACCCGCTCATGCAGATCTCCGAGAAGATCGACGAGCACGGGCAGGGTGGCGGGGTGCGGACGCGCACACCGGCAGGCATTGGCGCGAACCAGCGGGTCGGGATTTCGCAGCAGCGCCAGCGCGATGTGCGGCAGGAGCTTCACCTTCAGCTGGGCGGCGGCGGCCGCAGCGACTGCGAGCGTCGGACCTTGCACTGCGCCCTTGTCCAGGATCCGCGCCACTGCTTGCCCGGCGGCGCCGCCGCCGATCACCGATAGCGCCTCCAACGCTGCCACTTGCTCGCGCACCAGGCTGTCGCGCCCGAAGCCGGTCAGCCTGAGGCAGAGCGTCTCGAGGGCCGGAATTGCGGCGGCGATCGGACGGCGCCCGGCCTCCGCCGCCAGCAAGCGGCTCTCGACGATGGAGGCGTTGGGGATTGCCGCGATGAGCGCGTCATCGGTGAGAGCCACGACATCCACGCGGGCGACAGTTTCGCCTGCGCGCCGGGCGGGTTCCGCCAGCGGCGTTGGTGCCGAGAACAGGTCGAGTTGCCCCTCATTCATCGCGCCATTATGCCCGACGATCATGGGCGGGCAAATTCCGCCACCGAGCCGCTACTCTCCAGGAGGGTGTCGTTGATCGAGCTCAACACACGTGACTGCGCCCTTATGGCGCTGGCGCGGGCCATCGTCGCGGGTGATGTCGCCAGCACTTTGCGGTTGCTCGCGGCGTCGCCGGCGTTGGCCCGTGCTTCCTTCGACGAGGGCGTAACGCGCCAGACGGCCAAGGCATATCTCGACGAGATTGGGCGCTACTTCTATGCAGGCGATACCGCACTGCACGTCGCCGCGGGGACCTACCGAACGGACATCGTGCAAGAGCTGATAGCCAAAGGCGCCGACATCCGCGCGAAGAATCGCCGTGGTGCCGAGCCGCTTCACGCCGCCGTCGTCGGCATGCCTGGGTCGCACACATGGAATCCGCACGCACAAGCGGCGACCGTCACCTGCCTTATCGAGGCGGGTGCCGATCCGAATGCCGTCGACAAGAGCGGGGTGACTCCGTTGCACCGCGCCGTGCGCACGCGTTGCGCCGCAGCCGTGAGGGCGCTGCTCGACGGTGGCGCCGATGCCCGACGCAAGAACAAGAGCGGCTCGACGCCGATGCTGCTCGCAACCCAGAATACCGGCCGCGGCGGCACCGGCTCACCGGAGGCGAAAGCGCAGCAAGAAGAGATCATGCGCCTGCTTGAGCGCCTATATCATTGAAATTGCGCTATAAATCCATTCAGGCTCTCGATCGCTGGATGGGCATGCAGCCGGCACCCGAGGCGGAGCGAAATCACGCTTGCGGCATCCTGCGCTGGGTGGCATCGGAGCGTACGTTCTCCAGCCGCGCCAAATCGACCCATCTCCGGAGAAATCGTCCGCAATGGATGGCGCTTTGGAGCGCATCGGCTTAGAGCATTCCAAAATCATCCAACTTGCTGATCCACCGGGCCGCCCGACGCAAGGGGCGCGCATTTTCCTTTTTCGCCATTCAGGCGGCTCACCGCCAACGAAGGTCTGACATCTCGTGACATTCTTGCCCACAAGCCCGCCGCTCGCCAAAGCCTTGGCCGAGCGCAGCTACACCGAGCCGACGCCCGTGCAAACGGCGGTGCTTGCGGATGCAGCCGAAGACCGTGATCTCCTGGTTTCGGCGCGGACGGGCTCGGGCAAAACCGTCGCCTATGGGCTGGCGATGGCGAAAAATCTTCTTGGGTGCGCCGATCGCTTCGAGAAGAGCGCCGCTCCGCTCGCATTGATCGTCGCGCCGACGCGGGAACTCGCCTTGCAGGTGCATGGCGAGCTCACATGGCTCTATCAACATGCCGGGGCGCGCGTCGTCTCCTGCGTGGGCGGCATGGACCCGCGCCGCGAGCAGCGTGAGCTTGCGACGGGAGCCCATATCGTGGTCGGGACGCCGGGCCGGCTGTGCGATCACATGCGACGGGGCCGTCTTGACGTCTCGAAGCTCAAGGCTGTCGTGCTCGACGAGGCCGACGAAATGCTCGATCTGGGTTTCCGGGAAGATGTGGAGTTCATTCTCCAGACCATGCCGGATACCCGTCGCACATTGCTGTTCTCGGCGACGTTGCCGCGTGGCATCGTCGCATTGGCAAAGCAATACCAACAGGGCGCCTTTCGCATCGAGGTCGCGGGCGACGAGGGTGGTCACGCCGATATCGAGTACCGCGCAATCAAGATTCTGGCGAGCGATGCCGAGCACGCGGTCGTCAACCTGTTGCGGTTTTTTGAATCGCCAGGCGCGATCGTCTTTTGCAACACGAGGAATGCCGTCAAGCATTTGCAGGCGGCGCTTCTCGAGCGTGGGTTCTCCGCGGTCGCGCTCTCGGGGGAATTGACGCAGAACGAGCGCACCCTTGCGCTGCAGGCGTTGCGGGACGGACGTGCGCGCGTCTGCGTGGCCACCGACGTGGCGGCGCGCGGCATCGATCTGCCGAATCTCGGCCTCGTCATTCACGCGGATCTACCGCATGATCCCGAGGTCATGCAGCATCGTTCCGGCCGCACCGGCCGTGCGGGCCGAAAGGGCGTGAGCGTCCTGCTGGTGCCGGTCGCGCGCAGGCGGCGCGCCGAATTGCTGCTGAGCCAGGCCGGCATCGACGCCCTCTGGGGCATTGCTCCGAAAGCGGATGAGATCCGCAAGCTCGATCAGGAGCGCATGCTGCAGGATGCCCTCTTCTCGGAGGAAACGACCGAGGATGATTTGACCCTGGCGCGGGCGTTGCTCGCCGAGCGGTCGCCCGAGGATATCGCTGCGGCGCTGGCGCGACTTTATCGCTCGCGGCTTCCTTCGCCCGAGGAGGTTCTCGATCCCGGCCAGAGCTCCGGCCGATCGCGTGACGATCGCGACGCCGTGCCAGGGTCGAAAAAGACGAAGCCTCGGCTGCGCGAGACTATGATGGAGGGCAGCGTGTGGTTTCGCATGGCCATTGGGCATCAGAAGAATGCCGAGGCGCGCTGGCTGCTGCCGCTGATCTGCCGTCGCGGTGGCGTCGAGAAGCACGACATCGGCGCCATCAGAATTTTCGAGACCAATACCGAGTTCGAGATTTCAGTGGAGGCCGCACACGGGTTTGCTGTCAATGTCAGGCGCTCCGACAAGCAAGACGGCATCCGCATCGAAGCGCTGCCGGACGGTCCGCAAGGCCAGGCGCCGGCCAAAAAGCCTGCCGGCAAAACTGCCCGCAAGAGCAAGGCCCATGATGCCAGGAGCAGTGAAAACGACAGATCGCGTTCCGAAAGCGGGCCGAAGCATCACGGCAAGCCTCCGTTCGAACGTCCACAGAGACCGGACAAGACATCGGCATTCGAAAAGGAACAGCGACGCGAAAACAAGTTTTCCTATGCCAAGTCTTCCTATGCCAAGTCTTCCCGTCTCAAGTCTTCCTATGCCAGGAAACCCCGACCTGACGGCGCGGCGTCGCCTGCAGCGCCTGTATTCGGAAAGAAGCGATGGAAGAACGCGAATCGCGGCTGACAGGGCATTCCACTTTCATAATTGAGGCTTTGGTTTTCGCCCAGGCGCGGTCCGTTCTCTCTTCGCCGCAATCCGCCGCGCCGCCGCCAGCGCTGCTCGCGCCCAGGCGACCAGCTCATCGGGTTCGTCGAACAGGCGCTCCGGAGCGCGCCAAAAGGAGAGATCTATGGTGCCGCCCTTCTTCTCGTAGTTGAGAGGCGGAAAGGACTCGGCTTCCTTGAAGGCCGCCCGGTTGTCGTCATCAACCCGGAAGTAGAGCGTGTTGTCCCTCACCATCCCGAGCATCAGCCCGTCGCAGAACACGCCGGTCTTGCCGAACATACGCCGCATTGTGACGCGGCCGAGCGGGACGAGCTGCTCTTGCAGGAACGCGGCAAAGCTGTCGCTGGCAACCATCCTCAATCCTCAGCGTTGCCGCCAGAGATGCCAGACAATCAGAATAATCAATGCGGTCGCTGCGGTGGAAATGGTTGCCGCGATACGTGTACCATCGGCGATGCGATGTGGATCCGCGAGGAATGCGCCGAAAATCGCCACTCCAATTGAGGCTCCGACTTGCCCGGTCGCCGTTGAGATGCCTGAGGCGATGCCGGAGTACTTCTTATCGACCGTTGACAGCATCACGGAGATCGCCATGGGATTACTGAGACCGCTGCCGAGTCCGATCAGTAGCAATGGCAATGCGATCAGCGGATAGGAGAAGCCGGTGCTCGCCAAGGCAATCCCTGCGAATCCGGTCAGTCGGAATGCCGCACCGGCGAGCATCAGGCTCATCGGATTGATCATGTGCGCGAGCCTCGCGGATGTGAGGTTTCCCGTCATGGCAAGAAGTGCGAGCGGCAGCATCGCGACACCGGTTTGCAAGGGCGTGTATCCAGCGCCCTGCAGAAAATAGAGGTTCAACACGAACAACATGCCAAAAAAGACGGCTGAGCCTAACAGGACAGCGAAGGAGACCCATGAAAAAAAAAGATTTGAGAACAAGAAAAGTGGAAGCATGGGAGATTTCGACTTACGCTCTATGGTGACGAACGACAGTGCCGACAGCACCGTCAGCGCGATCGCCGCCAGAATCCAGCTATTGCTCCAGCCAAATTCGCGCCCTTCGATCAGTGTGGCAATGAGCAGGATCATTGCGAACGCCGCGCTCAGCTGTCCTGGCAGATCAAGCTGCCTGCTTCCGCGATCGCCAGTTTGACGACCAATATTGAGTGTCAGCCATATGCCGCCGAGGCAGATCGGCACATTCACGAAGAAAATGCTGCGCCAATCGAACACCGCAAGTAGCAGCCCTCCAATGAGCGGTCCAAGAACCTGCGCCACACCTCCGGCACTGGCCCAGGATGCAATTGCTTTCGCACGCGTGGTGTCGTCTGGGTATGCATGCCTGATCAGCGACAGCGCGCTAGGCACCAGCAGCGACGCGCCGACACCTTGCAGGATCCGGCCGGCGATCAGTACCGACAATGATGGCGCGCAGCCACTGATCAGCGATGCCATCGTGAAGAGCGCAAGCCCGATCACGTAGATCTTGCGTGCTCCGAAAATATCGCCCAGCGCTCCGCCTGACAGAACCAGGCTCGCGAACACGACGACGTAGGCTGTCACGACCCATTGGAGGCCGGTGACGTCCGTTCCGAGATTCCTTGACATGTTCTCGAGTGCGACATTGACGATGGACGTATCCAAAATCACGAGGACATAGCTGATGCTCGTCGCGAGCAGAGTTATGCGCTGGTGGTTTTGTTCAGCGGATTTTTGCCCGGAAGCCACTTGACTCATCGCTTCCGGACCTCGCGTGCGCGTTCTACACGTGACATGCTGAATGAGCCTATTCGGCACTGATGACAAACGAGAAATGGGAAGCTATTTGTGAGTATCGCTCACAGATTGATCGCTATCCATGCCGCGCCGTCTCCCGCCCCTAAATGCTTTGCCGAGCTTCGAGGCTGCGGCCCGCCACCTGAGCTTTTCCAGAGCGGCCGACGAGTTGCGCGTGACCCACGGTGCCGTGAGCCGCGCCGTCCGCAATCTCGAGGATCATCTCGGTGTGCAACTGATGATACGGGCGACCCGTTCGGTGCGGCTGACGCCAATCGGCGTGTCCTTTGCGGCCGAGATTCGCGACGTCCTGGAACGCCTCGCGGCGGCGACGTCGGCAGCGACCGGACAAACCTCCGGAATAGTCAGCGTCAGCACGATCGACTCGTTCGCCGCCAGATGGCTCATGCCCAGGCTGTTTCGGTTCCGGCGGAACCATGGCGATATGGACGTGCGGGTGGCAACGTCGGAGCGGCTGGCGGATTTCGTCAGCGACGGGATAGACATCGCCATTCGCTGTGGCGGCGGCCAATATCCGGGTCTGTCAGCCGAATTGCTGATGAAGGAAGATCATTTTCCGGTCTGCAGCCCGAAGCTGCTCAAAGGTCGGTATCCGCTGCGCACGCCCGGCGACCTCGCTCGCCACACGCTCCTGCATGACGTTTTCACTGTCGATTGGGCCATATGGCTGCACAGCGCCGGGATCGATAATGTCGACCCGCATCGCGGTCCGACGTTTCTGTCGTCCGATCACGCGATCCAAGCTGCAGTCCGGGGCGAGGGCGTCGTGCTCGGCCGAAGCGCCTTGGTCGCCGACGACCTTGCCGCAGGTCGGCTGGTGCGGCCGTTCGAACACAGCCTGCCTGCCGGCTTCGCCTATTACGTGGTCTATCCCCAACGGGCCCTGCAGCGGCCCAGCGTGAAGGCGTTTCGCGATTGGCTGATGGCCGAGGCGCGAAGCGCATAGAGTAGAGCGCAAATAAAGCCCCGCATCGACAATCGCCAAGCTCCGCTTTGGGTCATTCGCGTCGGTTCGGCCTTGTCCTGCGACATCCGCGACGAGCTTGATCAGTTGTCTATCGAAACCGCCCAGGAAAAAATTTAGCAGGGCTGTCGGAAGCGCCAATCCCGCTTCGTCCTAGGGACATGGCAAGCAAAGGAGAAAGCCATGCAGTACCTCTCGCTTTACACACCCGCCGCCACTGGCAACGCGCCCGACCCCGCCGCTACCAGCAGATGAGCCAGATGACCGCAGCTGGACCGCCAAAGGCAAAACACATCGCCACCGGCGGACTTGCGCGGCGCGAAAGCGGCGGGCTCTGCGTGAGCCTGAAAGACGGCGCCTACCCAGCCAATATCCAAGGAGTCATACCATGAAGCTCGTCGTTGAGACCCTCGTCAATGCGCCCGTCGCCAAGGTCTGGAGCGCTTACACGACGCCGGACGACATCAAGCAGTGGAATACCGCGTCCGATGATTGGCACACAACCAAATCCACCGTGGATCTGCGCGTCGGGGGCGCGTTCACATCGCGCATGGAAGCAAAGGACTGCAGCTTCGGCTTCGACTTCGCCGGAACCTACACCAAGATCGTGCCGCATGAATTGATTGAGTACACTTTTGGAGATCGCGCTGGCGCTGTCGCGTTCGTGGCTGGCGCCAACGGCGTAACGGTGCGCGTCACGTTCGACGCTGAAACAGAAAACCCGGTCGAACAGCAGCGCCAAGGATGGCAAGCCATCCTGAGTAATTTCGCCAAATACGTCGAAGCCCGCCGTTAGCGTCGCTGGGCAACCGAGCGGCACTTGGGAGTTCGTCATGAAAGTCATGGTCATTGTCAGAGCCACCAGGTCGTCCGAGGCTGGCGAGATGCCGAGCCAGCAATTGCTGACCGACATGGGCAATTTCAACGAGGCGCTGGTCAAGGCTGGCAGGCTGCTCGCGGGCGATGGCTTGCATCCCTCCAGCAAGGGCGCGCGCGTGCGCTTCACGGGGAAGGAGCGCCTCGTCATCGACGGTCCCGCGAACTTTGCACACCAGGCCGGCGGCGAATTGCACCGCCGGCTGGTTCCGACGGCGATCGAGGATGAAGGGCATGGAACGCAGACCGTCCATGATGTATTTCGGGGGCCTGACTGCCCGCACGGAGGACTGCTATGAGTGACGTGACAACCGATGCGACAGATGAAGCGCTCGTTCGCGACCTCATAGAATCTTGGGCCGCCGCGGTACGTCGCAGAGACTATGCCGGAATTCTTTTGAACCACTCGCACGATGTTGTGATGTTCGATGTCCCTCCGCCGTTTCAATCAAAAGGTATCGAGGCCTACAGGAAAACGTGGGACCTCTTTTACGCGTGGTCAGACCTGCCGATCCCTTTTGACTTCATTGATCTGAACGTTGCCGCCGGCAAGGATGTCGCTTTCGCGTTCGCGACCCTCAATTGCGCCCAGCCCGGGCCGCATGGGGGCCAGGAACCGTTGATATTTCGTCTGACGATCGGTCTCCGAAAACTCGATGGCCGATGGACCATCGCCCATGAGCATCATTCAGTTCCCGCGACTGACTAACGACCGCAATGGCTCACAAGTGAGCAGCACGCGGGGTCAAACTCTGCGGCGTGCTTACCCCCTGCTTACCCGCCTCTGGGTTGAATTGGCGGCACACGGGCTAAGCTATCGAAATCATTGGCGCGCCACTCAGGACAAAACTGCGAACACCTACGTATTTGAAATAGATATATAATTTTAATGCCCGGCACGACTCGAAGATGATCGACCGTGAACTCACCCCGATCAGATCGATGCAGGGATAGCCGACAGACGCCTCAGGCCGACAAGGCCCCCTGCGACGAGCGTCACTGCTCGTTTGCAAGCGCAGCCAGGTATGCGCGCTCTTAGCGGTCATCGCGCCGGCGATCGCCGGGCGCTACGTCGTTGGGCTATGGATAGCGGCGCTGAGCATCGCCGATCCGGACTCACTGGCTCGGGTGACGCCCAAGAGCGCATTCGGGTGTCCACCTTGCGGGAGAACCAAGACAATCTTCCTGTTGGTGTTGCCCTTCTCCGGTTTGACACTCCGACCGCGTCGCGCATCATGAGTTCATGTCTGAAAGGAACGAAGCTCTGCTTATCATCAGAGACCCGCTGCGCGATGCGCCTCGGAAGAGGCGATCGAAGCCGCATCCGCCATTGCCGACGAGGAATGCGTCGTGCTGCTGGGCAGGATCGCCCGATCAGGATCGGTGCTCGCCAACGCGGCGCTCATCGGCTTGGAGGACGCCGATCACCCCGGTGCCGCCGCCATCCTGGCCGCGATCCCGCTCCGTGCCCTCCTCCGAGAGCGCTCCTCCTCGCTCGACAAGGCGCCAACCATCGTGCGCAGCGACCTCGCTAGGGACGCAAGGCCTCAAAGCCATAATCGGCATTGCCGTATTGCAAAATGCACTACAATACCATTTGCGACAAGTAGAGCGTTTCACGAACCGGAGCACGAGAGTTGAAGCTGGATCGAACGACTGTCATTGCTGGAATAAAGATCAAGTTGATTCGCGACGCAATTCGTGAAATGGCCCGCCACGATATGGGTGATGGTGGTTGGACTGCTTGCTCCTTGGCCAATCATATGGGCATCTCGCCAACTCATGCGGAGTGGCTGAGCGAAGTATTGGTTGAGCAGAAAATTCTCGAAAGAAAACCACCGCCATCGTGGGATAAGGATCCAGCTTCCCGAACTCGCTATGCATTGGGCGAACATGGCACGCGGTTTATGCTCACCCGCATGCTGAAGCGCATCGACCGTGCGAAGGTCGACGGCATCATCGCTGAGCTTTTAAAACGGGTCACCCGGATCAATGCTGATTCGAATCTTTGCTATTTCGTGAATGAAATTCGCTTGTTTGGCAGTGCCACGAATGGCAACGCCGGGAGCTTTGGCGACGTTGATATCGCCTATGATCTTGGCCGCAGGAAACGACCGCCCGAATACAAAGGCTGGCATGATTGGTCGCGCGAGCGATGGGAGCTCGCCGGTCGCAGCAACCTCAATTTCCTGCAGGAGCTTTATTATGCTGAGCACGAGGTCCTACAACTGCTCAAGGCTCGGAACCAATATCTGTCCGTCCACAACTTCGATGACTTAGTCGGCATCGGTGCCGACAGTGTCCGCCTGTTCATTCTACCCGAAGGTCAGATCGAATCTGAGGATGGTGTGTCGGGCGAGAGGTTGCACCGGATGCGAATGGCGAGTGCAAGGGAACGGGCAGAAAAGAAAGAACAGCAAGGAGACAAGAAAAAGCTGGTCACCGTCACCACAGAACGGTCCCCTGAACAAATCAAGCGGCAGATGATCACCGCTGTGCAATCGCTCGCGTTCGATCTAATTCGTGCCATCGATGAACCGTCGCCATCGGAAGCGCTTGCGCAAAGCATCGCCGTCGCACACCAACGAATTAAGGATTATCGCGAGCTGAAAGTGCCAGTCCATATACCGGACATCCTGCGCGATACTCTATCGATCGATATCATTGAGCAAAAATCCGAGCGAGACACATTCGTGTTCTCCGAGGATCGCGAACGTATGGCACAGGACGGGACAGATAAGGCGGCAGCCGCTCATAAGCAGGTCACGCATGCCGTACTCGAGAGACTTACTCACCGGTCGGCAATTAAGGCGACAAATGGCTTGTACATTGGCGCATGGTTTGGTATCATGAGCCATGAAGCGAGACGGGCGCAGCTTTGATCACCGAACACTTGAGGCCATACGGCTGATGGCGGTGGAGCGGGTGCGGGACGGAGAGCCGGCCTCTTCGGTTATCGCGTCTTACGGTTTCAGTCGCACGACGATCTACAAATGGGTTGCGGCCGCGGCGACACCGGGGATTGGCCTGAAAGCGCTGCTGTCTCGGCCGGCGAGTGGGCGGCCGCGCACTTTGTCCCCTCATCAGGAGCGGCAGGTTTATCGCTGGATCAATGGCCGCGACCCTCGCCAGTATGGACTGGATTTCGGCCTGTGGACGCGGTCGATAGTGGCCAGCCTGATCGAGCGCAAGTTTGACATTCGCCTTGGTGTGACCGCCGTGGGCGAATTGCTCGCCAAACTCGGGTTGACACCGCAAAAGCCGTTGCAGCGCGCCTACCAGCGCGATCCGGAAGCCATCGAGAGATGGCAGCGCGAAACCTTTCCCGCCATTGCGCGGCAGGCGAAAGCGTCAGGGGGCGAGATCTATTTCTGGGATGAGTCCGGGTTTCGTGCGGACACTGTGCACGGCAAGACTTGGGGTGTGAAAGGGCAAACACCTGTTGTCGAGCGCCCCGGTCAACGGCAATCGATCAGTGCGGCATCGGCCGTGAATTCGAAAGGCGCTTTCTGGTATTGCACTTATCAAGGCGGCCTCAACGCGGAGCTGTTTGTTGATCTGCTGCGGCGAATGATGCGGCACCGCACGAAGCCGGTGCATCTGGTGGTAGACGGCCTCCCGGCGCACAAGACGACGCTGGCAAAAGCCTATGTTGCGTCGACCAATGGGCTGCTGACGCTACACTTCCTTCCCGGTTATGCGCCCGAGTTGAACCCTGATGAACTTGTCTGGAGCCATATGAAGCGCACCGGCGTTGCCAGGACACCACTGCGCAAAAGCGAAACACTACGAGGCAAAATCGAAACCCAACTTGCAGCACTCAGGACAACGCCCGGGCTCATCCGATCATTCTTCAAGGCCCCAGCTGTCGCCTATATTACCGACTGGTGAGTAAGAGCCGTATTCTCGGTCAGTCCCACTCCGGGTGGGATGAAAGCTATATGCGAATCGAAAAAGCTTTTCGATTGAGGCGCGAGGCTTACTTCGACGAGTATGAATATCGGCGCGCGCATCCCCGGGTGCAGTTCTATGACGCACATTCTCTCTCTAACACTGCAGTCTCCACACTCCACATAATCGCAGCAGACGACAAGAAGCGGCTCAATAAGCAGGCGGTGAACACATTAAGCAAAAATGGCTTTATTAAACCGTTCCGCCAAAAATGGCGCTTAGCGCCTAAAGGCGAACGGGCGGTCAAATCTCACGCAGAGAGAGATGCCTTCTATGCGGAGCGGAAGGGCGGTCCAGAATAAAGCCATTTGTGGGGGGCTTTGACAGAGAGCGTCAGGGGATTGGGGATTTGCGCGTGTCTCGTTTGCTGGAGGGCAGGGCGATGACGGATGTGTGTCGCCAGTTCGGCATATTGCGCAAGTCCCGGCTACAAGATCCTTGATCGCCTACAAAGGACACGGGCTTGAGGTTTCGACGGATCGCCCGCGGCGGCCGGCTTCGTACGCCCCACGGCCTGGTCAAGACGCCAAGGGCCGGCTGCCGACAGCGTCGCTTCCGTAAGGGCGAATTTGGAGAAATTGGCGCGCCCGAAGGGATTCGAACCCCTGGCCTTTGCCTTCGGAGGGCAACGCTCTATCCAGCTGAGCTACGGGCGCCTGCTGCGTGTCTATCCGATAGCGGCGATCCGGGCAACTTGGCCGCAATGCCGTCGAGAGCAGGATCGCAGCCTCGGCCCGAACGCGTAACTTTCCATGGGCGGCTTTTGGCCATAAGACGGGCCCGCCGGGCATCGCCCCCGGGCAGATGAGAGCCATTGGCTGGCGGGAGGCGGAGAGAATTTCGGTGGACAGACGAGGCCCTGATCGACGACCCGCCGCCGGCTGGCGGCAGAAGCCGCGCGGGCCGAGGCGCGAAGCCGCGTCGCCACTCTCGGGCGATGCCGAGCCCATCCTCATCTATGGCCTGCATGCGGTGAGCGAGGCGCTGGCCAATCCGCGGCGCGAGATCACGCGGCTCCTGGTCACGGAAAATGCGCTGCGGCGGTTGGAGGATAAGGCCCGGTCGCGCCTGCAGCCGGAGATGGTGGGGCCCCATGACATTGCCCGGCTGCTGCCGCCCGACGCCGTGCATCAAGGCATAATGGCTGAGGCCCTGCCCCTCATTGCGCCCGAGCTCGACGATCTCGCCGAGGACGGGATGGTGCTGGCGCTCGACCAGATCACCGATCCGCATAATGTCGGCGCCATCCTGCGCACCGCCAGCGCCTTCGCGGTCAAGGCGGTCATCGTGCCGATGCGCCACAGCCCGGCCGCGACCGGCGTTCTCGCCAAGGCTGCCTCCGGCGCGCTCGAGCATGTGCCCATCGTGCCGGTGCGCAACCTCGCCGATGCGCTGATCGCGCTCGCCGAGCGCGGCTTCCTGCGCGTCGGCCTCGATTCAGAGGGCGAGGGCACCTTGGAGGAGGCGGCTCTGCGCGCCCCGCTGGTACTGGCGCTCGGCGCCGAAGGCAAGGGGTTGCGCGACCGCGTGCGCCAATCCTGCGACCTCGTGGTGCGCATCGACCTGCCCGGCGCCATCAAGAGCCTGAACGTGTCGAACGCGGCAGCGATCGCGCTCTCGGTTATTCACAGGCGAATAGCGAATAGCGAATAGCGAGTACGTGTTCCCTACTCGCCACTCGCCACTCGCTACTCGCCACTCGCCCCTACATCGTGGCGCCGACCGTCCAGGGCACGAATTCGGCATCGCCATAGCCGAGCTCTTCGGATTTGGAGCGTTCGCCCGAGGCCACCTTCAGCACCTTGTCGAAGATCTCCTGCCCCTTGTCGAGCACGGTCACGCCTTCGACGATATCGCCGCAATCGATGTCCATGTCGTCGATCATGCGGCGATACATCTCGGAGTTGGTGGCGAGCTTGATCGAGGGTGTCGGCTTGCAGCCATAGGCCGAGCCGCGCCCCGTGGTGAAGGCGAGGATATTGGCTCCGCCCGCCACTTGGCCGGTGGCCGAGACGGGGTCGTAGCCGGGCGTGTCCATGAACACGAATCCCTTCTCGGTCACCTGCTCGGCATATTCATAGACGGCGGTGAGCGTCGTCGTGCCGCCTTTCGCGGCCGCGCCGAGCGATTTCTCGAGGATGGTGGTGAGGCCGCCCGCCTTGTTGCCGGGGGAGGGATTGTTGTTCATCTCCATGCGGTTGCGGCTCGTATAATCCTCCCACCATTTGATGCGCTCGACCAGCTTCTCGCCGATATCACGGGTCGCGGCGCGCCGCGTCAGGAGATGCTCGGCGCCATAGATCTCGGGCGTCTCGGAGAGGATCGCGGTGCCGCCTTGGCGCACCAGGAGATCGACGGCCGCACCGAGCGCCGCATTGGCCGTGATGCCCGAATAGCCGTCCGAGCCGCCGCATTGCAGCGCCAGCACCAGCTCCGAGGCCAGCATCGTCTCGCGCTTCGCCTTGGCGACGATCGGCAGCATGGTTTTGATGGCCTCGACGCCGGCGGCGACCGTCTTCCTGGTGCCACCCGTCTCCTGGATGGTGAAGGAGCGGAAGGTGTCGCTCTCGGAGATGCCATAAGCCTCCTTCCAGCGGCCGATCTGGAAGCCCTCGCAGCCAAGCCCGACCATCACCACGCCGGCCATGTTGGGGTTCGTCGCATAGCCCCATTGGGTGCGCTTCAGGATATCGTAGCCCTCGCCCTTCACGTCGAGCGCACAACCCCCGCCATGCACCAGCGGGATGACGCCATCGATCGTCGGGTAATCCGCGAGGATGCCGGAGCGCTCGACGGCTTCCGCCATGAAGCGCGCCACCGAGGCCGAGCAGTTCACCGAGGTCAGGATGCCGATATAATTGCGCGTCCCGACCTTGCCGTTTTGGCGGCGGAAGCCCTCGAAAGTGGCGCGGTTCTGAGGCTCCAGCAGGTCCGTCTTCTGCGCGGCCTCGGCGAAACGGTAGTCGCGCGCGAAATCATGCATCTCGACATTGTGCTCATGCACCCATTCGCCAGGCGCGATCGGCCGCGTCGCAAAGCCGATGATCTGGCCGAATTTGCACACCGGAGCGCCCTCGGCGATCTGGGAGCTCGCCATCTTGTGCCCGCGCGGCACCCGCTCGATGGCCACCACCCCCTGGCCGATGGCCCCCGGCTGGAGCTGGTCCACCGCCACCACGACATTGTCGTCGGCATGCAGGCGGATCGTGCGGGGCTGCTTGACTATCTCGTTCATGACCGGTCGCTCGATGGGAAAACCGAGCTACCATACCACCGATCGCGGCATTGGGCAGTGTTTATCGTGGCGGGGCGATGGGCGCCTACGCAAAGGCCATGAAGGCGTCGCCGCGATCCGAGACCAGCGCCGCCTTGAGTTTCACCAATGCCTGGCTCTCGATCTGGCGCACGCGTTCCTTCGAGACGCCGAGTCGCTTTCCGACCGCTTCGAGCGTGACGTGCTCATCATCGCGCAGCCGGCGGGCTTCGATGACCATCCTTTCGCGGTCCGTGAGGCGCGCCAGCGCGCGGTCGAGCCAGCCGGCCCGGCGCGGCGCATCGAGGCTCGCCGCCGCGATCTCGTCGGGCAGCGGGCTTGCATCGACGAGAGCGTCCTGACGGTCGGATGCGCCAGCTGGGGCCTCGCCGGAGAGGGGCTGGTTGAGCGAAAGATCGTCGCGCGCCAATCGTGCCTCCATGGCGGCGACATCCTCGCGCGAGACGCCGAGCGCCGCGGCGATCCTCGCCTGCACATCGAAATCCGGGTCATTCGCCGCCATCTGCATCAGCCTCGCCCTGAGCCGCCGCACATTGAAGAACAAGGATTTCTGGGCCGAACTACTGCCGCCGCGCACGATCGAGATATTGCGGAGCACATGGTCCTGGATGGCGGCCCTGATCCACCAGGCCGCGTAGGTCGCGAAGCGCAATTGCCGGTCGGGCTCGAAACGTGCGGCCGCTTCGAGCAGCCCTACATGCCCCTCCTGCACCAGATCGGCGAGCGGCAGGCCATAATGGCGAAAGCGGCTGGCAATCGCGACCACGAGCCTTATATGCGAGGTGACGAGGCGGTGCAGGGCCTTCTCGTCCTTTGTGTCGCACCAGCGGCGCGCGAGGTCATGCTCCTCGTCGCGTTGCAGATAAGGCGCCGACATCGCGGTCCTGGCGATCTCATTGTGGATATGACCGAGATCGGACATCCAGGCCTCCTGGCGAGCCTCCTTGCCGCGGGGCGAGGGCGGTCCCGGCCCAACCTGCAGCGCGGCGCCGGCGAGCTGCGGCGAAGCCATCCGCCACCTCAATCCCTCACCTACCGAACGCGCATCGCGCCGATTTGTTTCCGGTGACGAACGTGGTTGTTTTCGACAGGCTGACCGTGCCTGCGCTTGCAATGCTGCGGTCTCATGCCCTAGGCGTTGGGGAGAACGAATAGGGGACGGGCGATGCCTTGGCGCCACAGAGCAAGATTGCCATGCGCCGCCAAACTGCGATGCGCCGTGACGAGGGCGCCATGATCGCCGATGTGCTGATGCCGGTCGGGGTCGACACGGCCTATTCCTACCGCTCGCCGCTGGGATTGACGGTTGCGCCCGGCGATGTCGTGGTCGCTCCTCTCGGTCCGCGCCAGACGCTCGGTGTCGTCTGGGCGGTCCGCGAAGAACGCGCATCCGAGCATCCGAACCTCAAATCGCTGATCGGCAAGGCGCCGCTGCCGGCCCTTCCCAAGGCGCTCATCGATTTCGTCGAATGGACGGCGCGCTGGACCTTGGCGCCGCGCGGCCTCGTGCTGCGCATGGCGCTGCACGACACGAGCGCCGTGCCGCCCGAGGCGCCGCGCATCGGCGTGCGCCTCGCCGGCCCGCCGCCGCAGCGGCTGACGCCGGCGCGCCAGCGCGTGCTGCAGGCCGCGGGAGCGGTGGCGCCGGGCGCCGTGCTCGGCAAGCGGGCGCTCGCGCTCGAGGCCGGCGTGAGCACTTCGGTCGTCGACGCCCTCATCGATGCCGGGACGCTCGAAGCGATCGCTCTCGCGGTCGAGCCCGAGAAGCTGCCCGATCCCGAGCATGGCGCCCAGCTGCTCTCGCCCGCGCAGGAGGCGGCATCGGAGGCGCTGCGTCGCCAGCTTCGCCAGGGGGGATTTTCGGTGATGCTGCTCGAAGGCGTCACGGGCTCGGGCAAGACGGAGGTCTATTTCGAGGCCGTCGCCGAGGCTCTGCGGGCCGACAAGCAAGTGCTGATCCTGATGCCCGAGATCGCGCTGACGACGCAGTTCACGCAGCGCTTCGAGGCCCGCTTCGGCGCCCGCCCGGGCGAATGGCATTCGGGCGTCTCGCCGAAGCGCAAGGCGCAGCTGCTGACGGCTCTCGCGGCCGGCGAGCGGCGCGCCGTGATCGGCGCCCGCTCGGCGCTCACTCTGCCGTTTGCGAAACTCGGCCTCGTCATCATCGATGAGGAGCATGATTCCGGCTACAAGCAGGAAGACGGCGTCATCTATCATGCGCGCGACATGGCGGTGGTGCGAGCGAGGCTCGAGCAGGCGCCGGTGGTGCTGGTCTCGGCGACGCCCTCGATCGAGACGCGCGTCAATGCCGAAGCCGGCCGATATGGAAGGGTGCTGCTGCCCGACCGCGTCTCCGGCCGGCCTCTGCCGGACATCTCCGCCGTCGATCTGCGGCGTGCCCCGCCCGCGAAGGACCGCTGGCTGTCGCCCACCCTGGTCGCGGGGATCGCCGACACGATCGCTGCCGGCGAGCAGAGCCTGTTGTTCCTCAACCGGCGCGGCTATGCGCCGCTCACCGTCTGCCGCGCCTGCGGCCATCGCTTCCGTTGCGCGCAATGCTCGGCCTGGCTGGTCGAGCACCGCTTCACCCGCTCCTTGCGCTGCCATCATTGCGGCCATCGCGAGAAACGCCCCGAGGCCTGCCCGGAATGCGGCGCGATCGACACGCTCGCCGCCTGCGGCCCCGGCGTCGAGCGCCTGGCCGAGGAGGTGGCGGGTCATTTCCCGCAAGCGCGCATCATCGTCTTGTCGAGCGACATGCCCGGCGGCACCGAGCGGCTGCGGCGCGAATTCGCCGAGATCACCGAGGGCAAGGCGGATATCGTGATCGGCACTCAGCTGATCGCCAAGGGGCATGATTTCAAGCGCGTGGCGCTGGTCGGAGTGGTCGACGGCGATATCGGCCAGGCCGGGGCCGATCCGCGCGCCAATGAACGCACCTTTCAATTGCTGCAGCAGGTGACGGGGCGGGCCGGACGCGGCGAGACCGGCGGACGCGCCCTGATCCAGACCTATGATCCTTCGAGCCCCGTGATCTCCGCCATGCTATCTGGAGATGCGGAGCGCTTCTACGAGAGCGAGATCGCGGCGCGCCGGGCGGCCGGCATGCCGCCTTTCGGGCGGCTCGCGAGCTTGATCGTTTCGGGCCCGCGGGCCCAGGAGGCGCTCACCCATGCCCGCGCCATCGTGCAGGCGGCCCATCGCGTCTCATCGCAGGACTCGGCGCAGCAGGACGGTGCGCCGAAAGGCGGTTTGGCCAAGAATGCCTTCAACAAAGGCACAATGCTGGCGCTCGGCCCGGCCGAGGCGCCGATCGCCGTCATCAGGGGGCGCCACCGTTTCCGTATCCTGGTGAAAGCGCCGCGCAACGCCGATCTGCAATCATATCTGCGCGCCGTGATCGCCGAGGCCGGGCGGCCGCGCGGCGGGGTCAGGCTGATCGTCGATGTTGATCCCCAGAGCTTCCTCTGAGCGCCCTTGCCGCGTCGGCTCCGCCTCCTCGCAATGACGATGTCCGTCGCTATATATCGCCTGGCCCCGATCCCGCAGGGCCGTCAGGCATCGAGGCTCGCATATCATGGCCGCAACCGACTGGTCGGACAGGCTTTCCCCGACGCTCGAGGATATCGAGCGTCTGGGGCAGGAGGCCTACGCGCGCCTGCCGGAGCTTTTCCGGCGCAGCTGCGCAGGGCTCATTATTCGCGTCACCGATTTCCCGGATGACGAGATCCTCGACGCCATGGGCTGCGAGAGCGATTTCGACCTGCTCGGCCTGTTCAGCGGCGTCGGCCTGGCGCAATTGCCGGCCGTCGCGCCGACCGGCCATTTGCCGAACATCATCCATCTCTACCGCCGCCCGCTCATCGATTATTGGGCAAGCCACGAGGAGACGCTCGGCCATCTCGTGGCCCATGTGCTGATCCACGAGATCGGCCATCATCTCGGCTTCTCCGACGCCGATATGGAGGCGATCGAGGCTCAAGCGCGCTAGTTCTAGCGCCGCGTCGCGACCCTCAGGCGGCGGACCGTGCCGCCTTGTGCCGAGCTCTCATAGCGTTCACGCAATTCCCTTGCGGCATCGGCCTCGGGCAGGGCCTTGCCGCCGGCGAGCCACAGTTCGGCGACCTCGCCCTCCTTGTTGCGCACCCGGCGCACGCTCTGGCCGAAGGATCCGCCTCCGATTGCCCCGGTGATCTTGCCCCGGTCCTTGCCGGTGACCGTGATCTCGCTCGCATCGAGGAAGGGGGTGAGCAGGGCGGGCGCCGCCACCATCACCTTGTCGCCCATCGGCACGAGGTCGGCCGCGCCCCACAGGGCCCACCAGCGCCCGCCCCAGGAGGCGAGCTTGCGGTCCGGCGCACCCTTCTTGGAGAAGCTGTGCAGGATATGCACGATGCCGTCGAGCCAGCCATGCGAGAGGCCGTCGGCCGCATTGGTCAGGACCGAGACGGCGAGTTCCAGTTCGGGCAGCACCAGGGTGCGGGTGATGAAGCCCTGGAATCCGCCCGAATGGCCGAACCAATCCCAATCGCCGAGCTTGCCGCTCATCAAACCGAGCCCGTAATGGCGCTCGAGGGCCAGTTGCGGGTCGCGCCATTGCTTGCGGATCATCTCGCGCCGGCTTTCGACCGTGAGCACGCTCTTCTTGGCGTTCGGCGCCAATTGGCCGAAGAAACGCGCGAGATCGCGCGCCGTCGACACGAAGCCGGTCGCCGAGGCGAGCGCATGGGTCGGGTTCTCGCCCGGAATGACCACGCGCCGGCCGAGCGGCAGCTTGCCGCTATGGCCGCGCGCCAGGATCGCGCCTTGCGGCAGCGGCATGTCGGGCGTCGTCTCGTCGAGCCCGGCCGGATTGACGATGGCGCGCGCCACATAGGCCTGGTAGGGCTCGCCGCTCACCGCCTCGATGATCAGCCCGGCGAGGCCATAGCCGTGATTGGAGTATTTGAAGCGGGTATTGGCGTCGATCACCGGCGGCTCGCGCAGCGCCGCGCGCAGCTCCTCCTCGTCCAGAAAGGGGCGGCGATCCGCCCATTGGCCGGTATCGTCGCCATCGCGCGTCAGGCCGGCGCTGTGTGACAGCAGCTGCGCCAGGCTCGCTTTGGCGATGGCGGGGTGGAGGCCCTCCACATGCTCGCCGGCCCGGTCGTCGAGCCTGAGCTTGCCCTGCTCGACGAGCCGCATGACCGCGGCGGCCGTGAACGCCTTCGAGTGCGAGGCGACGCGCAGGCGGTGGCGCGGCGTCAGCGCCTCGCCGGTCGCGAGGTCGGCATGGCCGAACGCCTCCTCGAGCACGATGCGGCCCTGATGGGCGATGGCGACCACCGAACCCGGCTGCTCGCTGATGCGCATCTGGAAATCGAGCCAGCGCGGGATGTAATCGAGCGCGGCCTTCAGCCATCTATCCATGATGCAGCTCCCCAAGGGCGCGGTATTGGGCGCGGTATTGCGGCGCAATCGCGCTTCTATACGCCTCCAAAAGCCGTCCTGCCCAGGCGGAATGTGGCGTCGCCATTTCGGGGTCCGAGGCTCGCGAACCCCTCCGGCGAATCGGTGGCTTCCTTCGGCGAGGCTATATGATAGCACAAACTGCCGAAGGCGGCCGATCGCCGCATGCGCGAAGGGGCGAGGCCGCGCGCCCTCCCCCCTGCGCCTTGCCCCGCTGGGCGGCGAAGCCCGTCATCCGGAGCGGCTTGTCTCAACCGGGCGATCCGTGTAGAGCGACGCGTCGCTGGGCGCTGGAGAGGTGGCTGAGCGGTTGAAAGCACCGCACTCGAAATGCGGCATACGGGCAACTGTATCGGGGGTTCGAATCCCTCCCTCTCCGCCACTTCAGAACAGAAGTGGGCACTCCGATTGCCGCCGATTTCCCGCCTCCGATGGCGGTAAGTGTGCGCAGAAGCTCGTCTTTCGATCCCTTGATATGGACCTCGCGCTCGGCGACCTCGACGCGCTGCGCGAAGGCGCGCAGGTGATCATGGCGGTAGCCGCCGCCGTCGAGGCTGGGGCGGCGATGGGCGCGCGTCTGGGACATGCGCCAAGCATCACCGGTTCGCCCCCGAACAAGAATGGCCTATTCGCCGCCGATGGCAGTCATTTGCCGCGTGCTCGCATGCCAGTGCTCAGGCCGCCCGCTTCACCGGACGCGCGCGTTCGACCCGCTCGCGCTCCTTGGGGGTGTTCATCACCTCCCAAAGGTCGTTGCGGCGCTGTACGTTGAGCCAGAAGTCCGGGCTGTTGCCGAACACGCGCGCGAGGATCAGCGCCGTCGCCGCCGTCACGTTCCTGCGGTTGCCGCACAACTCGTTGACATGCTTGCGCTGAACGCCCATCGCCTCGGCGAGCGCGCCCTGGGTCAGGCCCATCGGCTGCATGAACTCTTCGGTCAGGATTTCGCCGACAGTCGCCGGCTTGCGCTTGGTGGTCAGCATTCCTGCCTCGCTCTCATCGGTAGCTGTGATCGTCCAGATAAATCCCGTCCGCCTCGCCGCGCTCGCCATCCCAGCGGAAGATCAGCCGCCATTGCTGGTTGACGCGGATCGAATGGAAACCCGCCAGATTGCCGCGCAGCTTCTCGAAGTGATTGCTGGGCGGCACGCGCAAGTCCTGATCGGTCACGGCATCGTCAATCATCTGGAGCTTGCGGAACAACTGGGTTTCGAGGGCGGGCGGGATGTTGCGGGAGCGGACATCGTCCACGAAGAAGGCCAGCAACCAGTTATCCCGAAAGCCGACGATCATTCCGCCCCCCCCAGCTGGGGGTATTTGTACCACCCTATAACTCATTTTTCAAGGGCAACTCTTGTCTGCCCACCGCACGGCCTCCTTCCGTCCCGGATGGGAGCGCGACCGCGTCCTCCGGCGCAACGATGAAGCGGAACTGATGTCGGTCGTCGCGCCCGCGCTCGATGAACGCCCGACCATCCGCCTCGTTCTCCAAGGTCGAATAACAGCGGGAGCATGAATTGCTGCCATGACCTGACTGCGAAAGACCGACTTGGGTGGGAAGCTCACATTGCCGTCATTGATCTGAACGGCCGGGTCGCGGGCTTAGCTGCCATTTGACATGCAGGTATTTACCTGCATATTGTGTTCTCACATTCGAGTGAGACCGATGCAAGCTGACAAGGTTTTCAAAGCGCTGGGCGACCCGACACGCAGAAAGCTGCTTGACCTTCTTTGTGAGAAGAACGGGCAGACGCTCGGCCAGCTTTGCGAAAACCTGGACATGGCCCGGCAATCCGCCACGCAGCACCTCGGGATATTGGAGGCGGCCAATCTGGTGAGCACGGTTAGGCGTGGTCGGGAAAAGCTGCATTTCATCAACCCCGTGCCGCTCCACGAGGTCTACGAACGGTGGGTGCGGAAATTCGAACATCAGCGGCTCAGCCTGCTGCACGATCTGAAGAAGGAACTCGAAGGAGAGTAACAATGACCAAAGAGACGACCAGCTTTGTTTACGTGACCTATATTCTCTCGACCCCGGAAAAGGTGTTCGAGGCCATAACGAAACCGGACGTCGCAAGGCGCTACTGGGGCCACGAGAACGTCTCCGACTGGAATCCCGGATCGAAATGGGAACATATCCGTGCCAACGATGAGCGGACTGTCGAACTCGTCGGCAAGGTCATTGAGGTGTCGCCGCCGACCCGTCTCGTCATCACCTGGGCGAATGCTTCGCAGGCCTCCGATCCGGCAAACTACAGCCGGGTGACGTTCGCGATCGAGGAATACGACGACATGGTCCGGCTGACCGTCACCCATGACGAACTCGAAGCCGGCAGCGGGATGGCGAAAGGCATCAAACAAGGTTGGCCGGCCGTCCTCTCCAGCCTGAAATCCTTCCTGGAAACCGGCCGCGGCATTGACCTTTTCGCCAAGCCAAAATCGGCCTGATCCCTTGCGGTGCCAATCAACAAGTCTGCCAGCGGGAGAATGACAATGACCAAGACCTATACCGGCGGATGCGCGTGCGGCGCGATCCGCTATGAAACGAGCAGCGAACCCATCTTCGAGAACCACTGCCAATGCCGCGATTGCCAGAAACGAAGTGGCACGGGGCATGGATCCTATCTGACCTTCCCCCAGCGAGCCGATGTGACAATTACGGGCGAAGCGAACACCTGGCCGGTAGAGGGCGACAGCGGGAACGAAAAGGTCCACGCCTTCTGCCCGACCTGTGGAACGCCGGTCTATCTGACATTCGTCGCAATGCCGGAACTGATTGCGGTCAACGCGACCAGCCTTGACGACCCTGGCCAATTCAACCCGCAGGTGGTCACATACACCATCCGCGGCCATGTGTGGGACACGATTGATTCCTCGTTGCAGAAATTCGAGCGAATGCCACCCGGATAAATTCCGCTGAGAGCAATACGAAACTGCCGACGATGTTAGTGGTCCGCCAGGGTTTTGTCTGAGTTGGGTGACAAGAGGCCGTCCGCTAGGAAACCGGCTTGGAAATACGCCAATCGACAAAAGCCGCGTATAGTGCCGCCAACAATGCGAGCGATGCCGATGTGAGCATCATACCGAGAAGCGCATGGATTGCACCTGACTCCGCAAGAAACAGACCGGCGATAGAGGCTATGAGCGCTCCGCCAGCGATTGTCATTGCGGCGGCCAGCCCCGCAGCGGTGCCAGCGAGATCGGCACGCACGGACAGCACGCCCGTGTTGGCGGCAGGCATGGTCAACCCATTGCCTATGCCGATGAACATGCAAGGTCCAAAGAATGCAAGAACGTGGGTCGTGCCCGAGACGCCCAAGAATAAGCATAGTGTTCAGCGAGCTCTGGGAGGCGTAGCGGCCGGCCAAATAGCTACCCAGGATGAAGCCCGCCGGGACCATCCCCATGTAGAAGCCCAGTTTCGCACTTGATCCGCCGAGCGATTTACCGACGGCCAACGGTGCTCCTCCCAGGAAAACATAAAGCGTCCCCATGGAGCAGGCCATACACAGGGTGTAACCCCAGAACCGTGCCGAGCTCAGGAGCTGCCCATACGAGGCAAGGTAGTTCCCATTCGATCTCGACGAGCGCGCGGCAGTTTCACTCAGCTCGCGCATGGACAAAGCGAGGACAGCTGCACCAAGGATCGCAAGAACAACGAAGTTCGCCCGCCATCCGAACAGCCCGTCCAACACCCCACCGAACATAGGACCGAGCATTGGTGCAATCGCCCATCCCATGGCGAGGTAACCAATTTTGCTTGCGGCTTTGCGTTCGCCCGATGTTTCCTTGATAATTACGAGAGCGACGGAAAAGCAGGCAGCAATGGACGCTTGCATCGCTCGAAACAGAAGGAAAACGCCAATATTGGTAGCAAGAGCGCTGCCAACAGACGCGACAATGAAGATGGAGACAGCCATCAATACGACCGGCCTGCGCCCATATCGATCCGACATTGCGCCTGCGATGATCTGTGTCAGGGCTGTGACGATCGCATAGCCGGCAACCGAAAGATTGACGAGCGCGAAATCAGCTTGGAACGTAGCGGCAATGTTCGGCAGCGACGGTAAGATCATATTCACGGGCAGCACTGCGAGCGCCGAAAGTAAGATGAGGGTTGTTAGTCGGGGCGGAGCAGTCGTCGGGGTCATGACCGTTTTCCCGGTCATTTGTGCGCACGAAGTCTGAATGGGATTGTCGCCCGTCATGGTTTTGACCGTCTTGTCAGTGGGATATTGTGAAAGTCTGACGAGGCGCGGCCCAAACTCCGGGCATAAAAAAAGGCCCCGTCAGGAGCCTGCTTACCGCGCATGAGTGCTCTCGCCGGATGGTTACACCATCCTGCCCATGCGCTCCATTACCACGACAAGAACCATTGCGATATTCACGACGTTACAGCTAGACAGAAATTTGCACGTCGTCAATGCACCATCCTTTCAGTGCAGCTAACGCCGAGGCCACGTATTCCATCGGCCGCTTGTGGTGCAAAGCAGCGGCGACCGTTGCAAAAAACCCCAGTTAAAGCGGGACTTTTGCGCCTGACTTCCGCTCCGACCTTATACGGTGCTGGAAGCGGCCACGTAGGTCGGCGACATATCTGCGAATTGACGCGATCGAGCAGGCCATTCGGAACAGCGGAATTCTGGCCGGCGACATCGGGCCTGCCGGCTATGGCGTGGCCAATGTTCTGGCGGAGGGCAACCTCGTCATGGGCCAGGAGGTGGTGGTCGATTGTGTCAATCCGGTCGCCGAGGGCCGCTGCGGATGGAAAGCGATCGCCGGGCGCGCAGGGGCTCGTCTCATCGAGGTGGACGCTATTTGTTTCGGATTCGCTGCACTAGGCGCGAGCGCGCCGATTGCCGACGATCACCTTGACGCCACATTCGCGGTGTCTTCGAATGCGTGCTTGAGGCACTGAAGCTCGTCGAAGAGACACGCCGGGGGAGAGTGTGAGGGCGTAATGACCATGTCGAAGACCGTGGTTCAATCGATCGACTTCGACGACATCGAGCGGCAGTTGCGTGAGGTCGCCCGAACTGTCGGTCTAGATCGACCGCGTAGCGGCAGCGCCGGCAGGTCGAGGCCGGATGCCGCTCGCCTGCGACGGCCCTTGAGCGGTCTTGGCGCCAGGTCGCGAGTCGGGCTCGCTGTCGCGTTGCCGCTTCTCGTTGTCGCAGCAGGTATCGGTGTCGTCACGGCGATCAGCACTGGCCCGGCGAGCCAGGGCGTCTCGGTGAACGGGGCTGACGGCGCATCCGTCAAGGCGCCGCCCACCCTCGTCGCCGGCGGCTCGCAGGCAGCTTCTGCATCGGCTCCAGGCAACTCCGGCCCGTCCGACAAGCCGGATGGGACCGTGCTGGCGCCGTCCGGGCGGCCTGACGCCGTCGTCGCGAACCCGACTCCGGGGCAAGCCGCGACGCCGTCGCCGCAGCCCGCAGCATCTTCGCCGGCGACGATGCTGACAACGGCCGCAAACGTCCCTTTGCCGGATCTTCCGCGGGCGTCGGCGCAGAGTTCGATATTCGGGACGCCGCACCGCGTCTTGACCCTGTCCGTCAAGCCCGATGGGACGATCGGGCCGGGCCGCAAGGCGAATCTGGATGCGGGGGGCTCCGGGCCGACGAAGGCCACCTCGTCGGATGGTGGAACCTCGGCGGCCGCGAAGGCAGAAGCGGATCCGTCACAGGCTGCGGCGCAGAGCGCGATCTTCGGAAAGCAGCGTCGCGTGGCGAGCCTTTCAGTCAGGCCTGACGGAACCATCTTGCCAAATGCCGGCTTATCCGCCGCCCCCAAGACAAAGCCCGCTTCAACTGAAGCGGCGGCTTCCTTGAGTGCGCCAGGCGCTCCCGGCACGGTGGCGCCGGCCGCCAAGAAACATGACGACAAGGGCCGCTCGAAATCCTCCCGCGGCGCCTCTGCTGAGCGGCGACAAATCAGCAAAACAGCGATGTCGATCCTGCCGCCACCCGCCGCCGGAAACGCGCAACCGCGGATCGACGCGTCGCCCCCTCCAGGCGGTCCGGTGACTCGCGTCGCGAACGGTTTCCGCAAAGTCCTCGAGATGGTCCATATTGTTGGTCCGGCTACCGGGGACGCTCAGTAGCGTTCGTCCTCGTAAAAAGTGTGGCAGACTCCCTCTCCGCCACCATCACTGATCTGGGCCTCCCATCCAAAGCCTTGTCGAGTAAGGCTTTGACGCTTCATTCGCGCAAAGGTCGGGATAAATATGCGCCGCGAGGCCGAGCGAGCCGCCCGGCAGCTTGATGCGCAGATCCATGCTGGATTGTCGGTGCTGCCAGCGCTAGCGCCGGTTCACGATCGTTGATCCCGATGCTACCCTCATCGCAAAGGCACGCGCTTCGCTGGCGCTCTTGCGCCCGTTCCGCGTGTCCGCGGGCGGCGGGATGGCGCGGCATGAGCGTTTCCGAAGATGCCCACACCGAAGCTGACGAAGCCATCTCGCCTCGGTGCAAAGCATGTGCAGCTGAGTTTCCGGTCTTTCGGATCAGCCGAGAGGCCCGCGGTTCATAAAGCGGGGTCATAAAACCATGAATCCATCGATATTTATTTGGATCATCTATGCTTTGTGGATTATTCTCATCGCATACCTGGTCGTTTCCGCGAAGGGCGCGAAACAGGACACGGAAGGGCACTTGCTGCAGAGTTTTGGTCTGCTGTTTGCCATTATCGCCGCCTTCCTGCTTCCGTATCTGCCGATATTCAGCTTCGTGAACTTCGCCCCCGTAAACCCTGTTGTGAGTAGTATCGGTGTCATTGTGTACATCGTGGGTATGGTCTTCTTCGTATCTGCGCGGCAACATCTTGGCAGAAACTGGAGCCAGACTGTCTCCGCCAAGAAAGGTCACGAACTGGTAACGTCGGGTCCGTACCAATACGTGCGGCATCCGATGTATACCGGAGGCGTTATCGCGTGCATCGGTTCGGCGATTGTCGGCGGTGGCGCCTGGATCTTTCTTCTCGTCATCCTGGGCGCCATTTTTATCTGGCGCGTGGGCGCAGAGGACAAGCTCATGGAGCAACAATTCCCGAACGAATTCCCCGATTACAAGAAACGGACGAAGGCGTTGATTCCGTTCGTCTGGTGACGGGCGGCCAGATCGCCGAGGCGGATTTCGTCTCCGGCATTGAGGATCGTGTTGCGGAAATGGTCGCCACCGTCGATGCCCGCGATTTTGCCGCCATCCCCCGTCGGGCTGGCATTGGCGCGATGATGCGCAGGCCGTAGTCTTCTCTCGAGGCATCGGCCGTGCTAGGCAGGCGGTCGAGATGCGGCATTTAGATGAGTGGAAGCCCGATGTCAGATACGTTCGCGCCATATGTGGCGCGGGGGCGGTTTTTCCGTGATTTCGTCTTCGATTTTCACATCACCAACCAGGTCGCCAAGGAATGGTATGACTGCTCTGTCGAGCAGAGGCTTCCGGAGTTCGATTGGTGCGCCGATCATGTCCGCCCCGGCTTCACCGTGGTCGATTGCGGCGCGCATCACGGGCTGATGTCGTTGCTCTTCTCGAGGTTCGTCGCCCCGTCCGGGCGCGTCATCGCCTTTGAAGTGCTCCCGAGCAACGCCGCCGTCGTCGAGGCCAATGCCAAGTTGAACGGCATCGGCAATGTGACCGTGAGGGCTGTCGGCGTCGGAGACAAAGACGGCGAGTTCAGATTCCACGGCAACTCCGGCAACGTCATGGTGGTCGATGCGCAGGCGGACTTAGGAGGCGAACGCGTCCGAATCCGCCGCCTCGACGATGAGCTCCGCGGGATCAAGGTCGACTTTCTCAAGCTCGATGTGGAGGGGTTTGAGAGGCAGGCCCTGAGTGGCGCTTCCCATATCCTGTCGACGCGTCCGATCATCGACCTCGAGCTGCACAATTTCTGCTTCGATGACAGGCGCGCTCATGTCGATGCCGTCATGGCGTTCATCGAGCCGCTTCGCTATCGCTTCCAGGTTATGGCCGAGGTTCTGTCGCAGCCGACCGAGCCGGTGACGACGCTCGACAAGGATTGGATCGCCTCGCTCGAAAATCCGCACATCATGTGCCTGCCGCTGCCCTGATCCGTGAGCGTGCTCATCAATATCGACGTCCCTGATCTCGAGAGCGCCATCTCGTTCTACGCAAGGGCGTTCGGACTGACGGTCAAGCGCCGCTTCGGCGAGGAGGGTGCGGAGCTCGCCGGCTGGCCCGTTCCGTGTTTCCTCCTGCGGAAGGAAGAGGGCTCGATCGGTGCGGGCGATAGCCGGCGAAGCTATGCGAGGCACTGGACGCCCGTGCATCTCGATATCGTCGTCGACGACATGGACAGGGCGCTTGCCCAGGTCGTCACAGCGGGAGCCAAGGTCGAGCAACAGCCACGCACCGCCGTCTGGGGAAAGCTCGCATTGCTCGCCGACCCGTTCGGACATGGACTTTGCCTGATCCAGTTCCTCAACCGCGGCTATGACGAGATTGCGGAGACGCAATAGCAGACCCGCAATAGCGGACCCCGCCAAGATCAGGAGATCCGGCGGGGCCCTGGCCACGACTGATATGGGGGGCAGATCCGTCGCGGTTGATCCGGAAGATATCAGAGATCAGCTCAACGCCCGCAGCGAGACTGTGGGGTAGTCACATTGTGCCGGCGGCCCCGGTCCATGGGCGAGAGCCGGCTCGAAGGAGCGCGGCATGGTCAGAGCGATTGTCGCCGTGTTCAACCGGAGCGGGTAGTGCCGTCCAGCCGTCGGCGCTCCAGCGGAAAAGGCTGGAAGAAAAAGGGCGATCGGCGGTCGCCATGACCTTTTGCGCGGCCGCGATCATGGCCTCGCTGGCCCCGGCCCTGCGACCGTCGCAGAACAGGACCACATCCGAAGCCGGCACGGAAACGAGGAGATTGCCGCCCGCGGCCTTTGCGAGCGGCGCCCACAACTCCGGAAATGCGAAAAGACTCGATTTGTAAGGGTCGCCCGTCAGCAGGCCGATCCCATGGCGATCGCGCTTGAGCGCCTCCTCGATTATCCGCGTCATCGCGCGCCGCATATTCTCCTTGCCGATAGTGAATGCGTCCTTCGTTGTGAGCTGAAGCGGCTCCAGGGCGCGGGAGCTGAGCAGCGCAATCGTGGTCTGACGATCGGCTGCGCTGATCATCCAAAATTCGCCCGCGATCGGTACCGCTGCGGGCCCGCCTTCGCCAGCCGAGATCTGCCGCCCCTGCTCCAAATAAGCGGTTGGACGGACGACCACGCGGAGCATCGATTTATTCAATGTCGCATGGTCGGCGTCATGGGCTGCCAATTGCGCCACATGAGTGAAGACCAGCTGATCGCATATCTTTGCATTGCGAAGGCAGGACGAAAGCACATTGCCCAAATAGGCCGTCGAGCGGCCGGAAGCGGAGCGGATCTCCAATTCCAGCGGCCCCGTGACTTCGATGCTGGCATGGGGCAGCGCATGACGAAAAAGCTGCGCCACGTAAATGGTGAACGCCTGGGGCTCGAGCGGCGCCTCCCCGGCCGTGGCGGAGTGGATCGCGCAGACGGACATGGCGATGAGCACGCCGCGAAGCAATCCGCTGCGCCAACCGCCGGATGAAGACGCCTGCCGGATGCTTCGCCGGAGTTCGCCCCAGCCGCCTCGATCCAGGATGAGCATTGATGACCCCCCACCTCTGTTCCCGATATGTTCAGCACGAAATCTGGAGGCTGTCAAAGCGCCAGGCGCTCGCAATACCAGAGGTCACGGCGGCCTGGGGCAGGCAGGCCGCCAATGAATCGCGGTTGAGGGGCTGTGCCTTCAGCTTGTCGAGTCCGCCGAGAGCCATGACCATGGCGAGAAGTCGCCGGGATTCACGATTGTCGGGGTTACCACCACCGCGGTCTCGTGAGCGATCGCGTCGGGCGGCCCTGAAAAACGGTTCCAGACCGATTGGACCAGGCACACGCCCTGACCCTACTCACTGAAATCGATCGTGTCGCCGACGGTGAAGGAAGCGTAGGGCGTATCACTTGGCGGAAGCGTCAAGACCGGCGATTTCGCGCCGGTTAGTCCGATGACAAGGCTATAGGCGGCCATCAATCCGCCTTTCTGTTGCAAGCATCTCGCATCCGTCGGGACGGCGGATGATGCAAGAGATCACGGCGTTTGCCTACCGGGCGGACCTTCCCGGCATTTTTCGCTTCGTCGATGTCACGCCGATAGGTCGATCTGATCAGCGAGATCGACAACGCCAGGCCCTCAAAGGCCCCCGTTCTTGGCGAGGTGGGATCGGCGCGAGGCGAGCGCTTCGAGCGTCTTGTACTGGCGAAAGAAGTCGCTCACCGGTCTTGCGGGAGAGCCGCCCCAGCGTTCACCGGCGGGAACATCGTGCATGACGCCGCTCGCAGCGGCGACCTGCACGCCGTCGCCGATGTTCAGATGGCCCGCGATGGCGCTGTGACCGCCGATCGCCACGAAGTCGCCGAGAGTGGTCGAGCCGGCTATGCCGGTTTGCGATACGATGATGCAGCTGCGGCCGATGACGACGTTATGGGCGATCTGCACCAGATTATCGATCTTCGTTCCTTCCCCGATGATCGTGTCGCGATTTGCTCCCCTGTCGATCGTGGTATTGGCGCCGATCTCCACATCGTCCTCGATGATCACGGCTCCGATCTGCGGCACTTTGAGATGCCCCTTGCCGCGGATCACGAACCCGAATCCGTCCTGCCCCACCCTCACTCCGGGGTGGAGGATGATGCGGTCGCCCATGATGGTGTTGGTGACGGTGACGCCGGGGCCGATGGAGCACTCGCAGCCGATACGCACATGAGGGCCGATGACGGCGTTCGCGCCGATCGTCGTGCCGGCCCCTATCCGCGCATGCGGACCGATGACCGCGCCGGGATCGATCGTGACCCTTTCGGCGATGCCGGCGGACGAGTGGATGACCGCGGTCGCGGACACGTTCGAGGATCCGAAATTGGAATGAGGGCTTAGCGCCTCGGGATAAAACCGCGCCAGGACCTTGGAGTAGGACTCGTAGGGGTTATTGACGATCAGGCCCAAAGTCGTCGCCGGCAATTGCGAGCTGAATCTTGCCGCCACGAAGCAGACTCCGGCGGAAGTTCCGGCAAGGGCGGAGAGATATTTGGGGTTGTCCATATAGGCGAGCTGATCCGGCATTGCGGTTTCGAGCGGACCGACGCTCGTGATTTCAAAATCGACCGCTGGAGCCGCGAGACCCGCAATGCTCGCGATGTCGCTGACCCAGAGCTTTTCCGGGGCCGCGAAGAAGGGAGGCTTCGATGTCACAGTGCCAATCCTGACCGAGAAACAGTGCCACGAAACGCCAAGTTCCGTCGGCGGATCGGAGGGGCGGACGAGCAAGGCTCGTGCCCGTGTCGCAATAAAGGGCTACTACCACGCGCCAGGCAGGACGGGTATCGGCTTCTTCGTTGCGCCTGGCCTGGATATCCCAAGGTTGTGGCGTAAACCCGGCGGTCGGGAATCTTGTCTCCGGAGCGGTCCACCCGTTTGGGGCTATCCCAGGCGCCCCACATCTTCCGGTCGGCTGACCGTGACGTCGAGATCGGTCACGAGGCCGTTCGCCAGCGAATAGACCCAGCCATGCACGCTCAAGCTCTGGCGGCGCGACCAGGCCTCCTGCACGAACACGTCCAATGCGACGTTCCTCACCTGCCGGACGACGTTGAGCTCACAGAGGCGGTTGAGGCGGGCGCGCTCTTCCGGGATCGCCTCGAGCTCATGGCGATGCTCATGGAAGACCTCGCGGATGGGGTGCAGCCAATGGTCCACGAGGCCGCGCCTTTTGCCGTCGACCGCCGCCGCCACGCCTCCGCAGCCATAATGGCCGACCACCATGATGTGCTTCACCTTCAACACATCGACCGCGAATTGCAGCACGGAGAGGTAATTGGCATCCTGGGGCGGGGCGAGATTTGCGACATTGCGGTGCACGAAGAGCTCGCCGGGATCGAGGTCCACGATCTCGTTTGCCGGCACCCGGCTGTCGGAACAGCCGATCCACAGATATTCGGGCGCCTGCTGGCGTTCGAGACGCCTGAAGAAACCCGCGTCGAGGGAGACCATGCGCTCGGCCCAGGCGCGGTTATTTGCCTTCAAATGATCCAGCATGCGCGCATCCGTAAAGAGGATTGGCGCGAGCCACAAGCCGGAGCTGGGACCGCGGGCTTCTAGCCCGCACTCGCGAAAGGCTCCACGCCGGCAGGAAGGGCGACCGAGACGGTCGCGGTCCCAGTGGGATCGCGGGCGTCCTTGCCCGCTCTTCCTTCCTATCTTCAGGGATTGACGCCGCCGGAGAGGGCGCCTTGGATCGCCCTCGATCGTCAGGCCCGCATCCGCAGGGGAAGTCGCCAATGGCCCGCAAATCCTTTCACGACATCATGCGGGCGGCCGGCGCGGCCACGGCCAAGATGCGGCGCGATTATGTGCCGGCCGCGGAACCGGCGGTGGAGATCGCCGTCAGGCTCGATCCCGGGCGGCTTGGCGCCCTGGATGCCTGGATCGCCGGCCGGCCGGCCCCGAAGCCCGACCGGAGCGAAGCTGTGCGGCTGCTGCTCGACAAGGCCTTGGGGCGCAGCTGAGGTCGGCGCAACGGCGCCTCACGCCAGCTCGGCGGCCACTCTTCCGATGCTGTCGAGCACCTTGCCCCAGCCGGGGCTCATGGCATCGTGGGCGAAGTCGTTGCCGGGCGAGCGGAAGCTCAGCTGCCGGGGGTGCTGGGCAGGGCGCGCTGCTTCGCTGCCGGCGCGGGCGCCGGCCGGCTCGCGTCACCCCCTCGCCGCAGCGTCACGCGGCAGCCGGGCTTCGCATCCTCGATGAGGAGATCGAGGCCGTGCAGCCTGGCGACGGCCGCCACCAGGCTGAGCCCCAGTCCACTTCCGGGAGTGTGGCGGCTCTTCTCGGCGCGGTAGAAGCGCCGCAACACGGCCTCGCGCTCCTCCGCGGGAATGCCGGGTCCCGTATCGGCCACGCTGACGCCGAGATTTCCGTTCTCCCGAAAGACACTCACCGCGACGCGGCCGCCCGAAGGCGTGAACTTGATGGCGTTGTCGACGAGATTCCCGATCGCCTCGAACAGCAGGCTCGGGTCACCGGCCATCTCGGCCGGCCCGGCGCCTTCCAGCGAGAGCGAGATGCTCTTGGCCTCGGCAAGAGGGTCATAGAATTCCGTCACATCGGCCGCGAGCGTCGCAAGATCGAGCCTGGTGAACCCGGCGCGCCGTGCGCCATCCTCGACTTCGGAGATGCGCAGCATGGCGCCAAAGGTCGAGAGGATGCCTCTGGTCTCGACGATCGCCTCCTCGACACCGGCCGCATATTCGTCGGCCGAGGCTGCCCGGCGGCGTGCCCGCTCGAGACCGGCGAGCAGGCGTGTCAGCGGCGTGCGCAAATCATGGGCGATCCCGTCGCTCGCACCCTTGACCTCGTGCATCAGCCGCTCGATGTCGTCCAGCATGCCGTTGACGACATGCACCAGCCGGTCGAGATCGCCGGCCTTGCCGCGGGTCGGCAGGCGCTCGGCCAGATTGCCGTTGACGATGCGCTCGATAGCACGTGTGACCGCGTCGATGCGGCGGAGCGCGCCGGCACCCGTCACGGCCGCGCCCGCCAGCCCGACGACGAGAACCAGCAGGCCGCCCCAGGCCATGGCGCCGACCAGCAATTCGCGAAACTCGTGCATCTCTTGCACGTTCTGACTGACCAGGACGATGTCGCCAGACGGCAGCCGGTGCGCCAGGCCCCGGAACGGCACCGTCTCACCGCCTCGGCGCAATGTGAATTCGAAGGGGCGGTCGACCGGCGGCGAGGGCGTGGGCAGAGCAGCAAGACTCCCCGCGACGCGGTTGCCGGCGGCATCGAACATGGCGAACGGGCGAGGCCCCTCGGGATCGTGCGCGGCGCGCTCGTTCAGGCGTTCCGCGATTTCGGAGGGACTCGCCGCAACGAGGCTCGCGGCTTCCCTGGTGAGCCACTCGTCCACGCTGCCCGTCAGATAACCGGCAGTTTGCCAATACAGGAAGCCGAAGAGCGTCAGGGAGGCCGCCCCGAAGAGCGCCAGGAACAGCAGCGCGAGCCGGAAGCTCGTCGTGCGCGGGAGATCACTCAGCCGCACGGAGCACGTACCCCGAGCCGCGCACGGTGTGAATCAAGGAAGGCAATCCGCCTTCGTCGAGCTTCCGGCGGAGCTTGCCGATATGCACGTCGATGACATTCGTCCGCTCGTCATAGTGATATCCCCAGACCTCCTCGAACAGCATGGTTCGCGTCACGACCTGGTCCGGCTGTCGCATGAGGTATTCGAGCAGGCGGTACTCTCGCGGCAACAGCTCCACGAGCCGGCCGGCGCGGCGCACCTCGCGGCTCAAAAGGTCGATCTCCAGGTCGCCGGTGCGGAGCATCGTCTGCCGCTGCGGGATGGCCTGGCGCCGCACCAGAACCTCGACCCGGGCGGTCAGCTCCAGGAATTCGAAGGGCTTGGTCAGGTAGTCGTCGCCGCCCGCCCGCAGCCCGCGTATGCGCTCATCAACCGCCGACAAGGCGCTGAGGATGAGGACCGGCGCATCGACGCCGACCGTGCGAAGGGTCGAAAGCACCGCAAGGCCGTCGAGCCCGCCGGGCAGCATGCGGTCGAGCACGATGGCCTCGTATCTGTCCGCGGCCGCCTTCAGCAACCCTTCGCGGCCGGTATGAACGCAATCCACATCGAAGCCAAAATCGCCGAGCGCCGCCGCGATCTCCGTGGCGGTCTGCACATCATCCTCGACGACCAGCACCCTGGCCATATTTCTGCTCCCAAGAAGCCTGCATGTAACTTGGTACCTGTCTCCCATATAGCGATAGCGGGCAAAACGCCCATCTCCCCAACGTGAAATGAAGTTTAAGAAAGGGCAGTGGTGCGCATCCTGGTTGCCGAGGATGACGATCGGACAGCGGATTATCTGGTGCGGGGCCTGGCCGAGAGCGGTCATATCGTGGATCGTGTCGCGGATGGCGAAACCGGGCTAGCAATGGCGCTCGAGGGCATCTACGAGGCGCTTGTCCTCGACCGCATGCTGCCTGGGATCGACGGTGTCACTCTGGTCCGGCGTCTGCGCGAGCATGACCCCCGGACACCGGTGCTGATGCTGAGCGCCATCGCCAGCATGGCCGATCGCGTGGAGGGAATGCGCGCCGGGTGCGACGACTACCTTGCCAAGCCCTATGTTTTCGCGGAGCTGCTGGCGCGCCTCGAGGCGCTTGGTCGCCGGGTGGACCGCTCGCGGCGCCTTTCGGTCCTGCGAGTCGGTGATCTCGAGCTCGACACGGCGGGCCGGACGGCGTCGCGGGCCGGACGGCCGATCCACCTCCAACGCCGCGAATTCCTTTTGCTGGAACGGCTGGTCCGCGATGCGGGCCAGGTCGTTACGCGCTCGATGCTGCTGGAAGCCGCTTGGGAGTATGATTTCGAGGCGCGCGGCAACATCGTCGACATGCACATCCACAGGCTGCGCAAAAAGGTCGACGAGGGCTTCTCTTATCCGCTGATCCGAACGGTCCCAGGTGCCGGCTACACGGTCAGAGACCCAGGTGGCACCCCGACGCCACCACACTCCCCGGGCTGATTAAAATCGATTTCATCCTCGGGCGAAGCGCGATCCACGGCCGAACCGTCACTCTAGCGGGGTCCTGGCCTGCTTCGGCCGCCTTACAGGAGGAGGGACGCTATGGAGCGGTCCGGCGAATACGGTACGGTGGCGAAGAGCTTTCACTGGGTGACGGCCGCGCTCGTCGGCGCACAGTTCATCGTCGGTTGGATCATGCCTGGCCTGCGTCACATCACGCGGCCCGAAGGACTAATAAGCCTGCATTTCTCGCTGGGCGTCGCGATCTTGGCGGTAACGGCGGCGCGACTCTTGTGGCGCCTCGCCTTCGGCGCGCCCGCGCTCGAAGCGGGCCTGCCGAAGTGGCAGCGTCAGGCCGCGCAAGCCTTGCACATGGCACTTTATGTGTTGCTGTTCGCGCTTGTCTTCAGCGGTTGGGCCTACGCCTCAAGTCACGGTTTCGCCGTGACCCTTTTCGGCCTCATGACGGTCCCGGCCATCTTCGCCAACGGATCGGGGATTGGACAGGCGATCGGCGAACTGCATTCGGCACTCACCTGGATCCTGCTCGCCGCAGTTGGGCTCCACATCGCCGCTGCGCTCGCGCATAGTCTGATCTGGCGCGACGGCGTCATGTCGCGCATGCTGCCCCGGGTGGGGTGAGAACGGACTGGCGCCGAGTCGCCGTCCGCCAATCGCGGAACCGGGCCGATGGTATCGACGGCGTGATCCTGGTCCGGCGCCAGCGCGAAGCTCCTGCGCCACCCCCGACCTGATTAAAACCGATTTCATTCTGGGGCGAAGCGCGCTCCACGGCCCATCCGTCACTCTGCCCTTCGTCAACATGATGGATTGGAAACGATGAACGACCAATCGCTTGTCCAGAACCCTGTCGATGAGGCTCGCGAGCCCGCAACTGCGCCGGCGCCGCGAAAGCCTCATTGGCTGCGCAGGATCGTGATCCTGGCCCTTCTCGGA
The DNA here is from genome assembly GCA_900104855.1 of Rhizobiales bacterium GAS188. Taxonomy (NCBI): domain Bacteria; kingdom Pseudomonadati; phylum Pseudomonadota; class Alphaproteobacteria; order Hyphomicrobiales; species Rhizobiales bacterium GAS188. The sequence goes on along the minus strand of FNSS01000001.1, from coordinate 2,164,832 downwards.
GGCGGCGCCTATGGCGCTTACGCCGGCATCAGCAATAAGGCAGCGCCGGCGGCGCCTTCGGCCTCTGCCGCGCCCATCCTCGCCGTGAAAGCCGCGCAAGCCAAGATCCAAAACGTGCCGATCTATGTGACCGGGCTCGGCACGGTTCAGCCCTTCAACAGCGTGACGGTCAAGCCGCGCGTCAGCGGCCAGATCAGCGACATCGTCTTCACGGAAGGGCAGTTGGTCGAGGCCGGCGACGTGCTGGCGCATATCGATCCGCGGCCTTTCCTGTCGCCGCTGCATCAGGCGCAGGCCAATCTGGCGAAGGACCAGGCGCAGCTCACCAATGTGAGCTCCGATCTCCAGCGCATCACCAGCCTCGCTCAAAAGGGCTATGCGACGGGCCAGTCTCTCGACACGCAAAAATCGCAGCTCGCCGGATTGCAGGCCACGATCCTGGCCGATCAGGCCGCGATCGAAAATGCCAAGACCCAGCTCGATTATGCCACGATCACCTCTCCCATAAGCGGCGTCGTCGGGATCCGGATGATCGATGCGGGCAACGTGATCACCCCGTCCGATCCCGGCCTCGTGGTCGTCAACCAGCTCGAGCCGATCTCGGTCGTCTTCACGGTGCCGTCCGAGGCCATCGGCCGCTGGGCGGTTGGCCGGCCGGCGACGGCCGTCCCGGTCACGGCGCGATCGCCCGACAATGCGCGAACGCTCGGCACCGGCGATTTGAGCGTCGTCGACAACCGCATCGACCCGGCGACCGCGACCATCAAGCTCAAGGCGACGTTCCCGAACACCGACCACATGCTCAAGCCCGGCCAATTCGTCAACGCGTCGATGCAAAGCGTCCTCTTGTCGAATGTTCTCACCGTGCCTTCGAGCGCGGTGCAGCAGTCGACGAGCGGTTCTTATGTCTATCTCGTGCAGCCGGACATGAACCTTGCACAACGCCCGGTGACGGTCGCGCGCGTGGCAGGCGATACGACCGTGATCGCGTCGGGATTGAGTGCCGGCGACACGGTGGTGACGGACGGCCAATACAGTCTGAAGCCTGGACTGAAAGTGTCCCTTCGGCCGGACGATGCCGCGCTCCAGAAGGTCGCCGATCGGACCAGCGCGACCGAGTGATGTCGCCTACTCCCCATTTCCAAGATCGAGGCCCACATGCATATCTCCAAACGTTTCGTCGAGCGCCCGATCGCCACGGCCCTGCTGACGCTAGGCATGGTGCTGGTCGGCATGATCGCCTATCTGCAGCTGCCGGTGTCGTCGCTGCCTCAGGTCGATTTTCCGACCATCGCGGTTCAGGCGAGCCTGCCGGGCGCCGATGCCGAAACCATGGCGGCGACGGTCGCGAGCCCTCTCGAGCAGCAATTCGCCAATATCCCGGGCGTTGCGCAGATGACGTCCACGAGCACGCTCGGCGTGTCGAACCTGACGCTGCAATTTGATCTCAACCGCAATATCGACAGCGCTGCTCAAGACGTGCAAACGGCGATCAATGCCGCGAGCGGCCTCTTGCCGAAGACGATGCCCGGCCCGCCGACCTATCGCAAGGTCAATCCGGCGCAGTTCACGGCGATCTCCATCGTGATGCAGTCGGACACCATGCCGCTGCCGAAGCTGATGGACGATGCGACGAATCTGGTTGCCCAGACCCTGTCGCAAATCCCCGGCGCCGGTCTTGTGGATATGCCCGGCTCGTCGAAATCGGCCATTCGCATCCAGGTCGATCCGATGAAGATCGCCGCGATGGGTTTGAGCCTCGAAGATATCCGGGCGGCTCTCGTGGTCGCCACCACCAACGGTCCGAAAGGAACGCTCGAGGGGAGCCAGCGTTCGGTCACCTTGGACGCCAACGATCAGCTCCTCACGGCGAACAACGCGAACTCGGCCATCATCGCCTACCGCAACGGCTCGCCGGTGCGGATCAGCGACATCGGACGCGCCATCGACAGCGTGGAGAACACCACGATGGGCGCCTGGTACAACAACCGCAAGGCCGTCACCCTCGACGTCCACCTGCAGCCCGGCGCCAATGCGGTCGAGGTGGTGCAAGGCGTCAAGTCGGCGCTGCCCGCGCTGCGGCTCCGGCTTCCACCATCCGTCCAGATCACCGCGGCGGGTGACTCCACCGTAGCGGTGCGAGCCGCCGTCAGCGACGTGCAGACCACGCTGCTGATCACCATCGGCCTCGTGGTGCTGACGATCTTTCTGTTCCTGAAGAGCCTCAGCGCCACGATCATCCCGGCCGTCACCATTCCGGTGTCCTTGATCGGCACCTTCGGGGTGATGTACCTGCTCGGCTACAGCCTCGACAACATCTCGCTGATGGGGCTGACCATCGCGGTCGGCTTCGTGGTCGACGACGCCATCGTGGTGATCGAGAACATCGTGCGCCATGTCGACGAGGGCGCTTCGCCGCTGCAGGCGACACTCAAAGGTGCGAGCGAGGTCGGATTCACGATCCTGTCCATGACAGTGTCGCTCATCGCGGTGTTCATCCCGCTTCTCCTGATGAGCGGCATGCTCGGGCGCCTTTTCCGGGAGTTCTCGGTCACGGTGTCGGTGGCGCTGATCATCTCGGCCATCGTCTCGCTGACCCTGACGCCGATGATGTGCGCGCTCATGATCCGGGGCCAGGGTCATGGCGGCCGGCCCGGGCTGGTGTCGCGCGTCCTGGAACGAGGCTTCGCGGTCTTCGAGGCCGGGTACAAGCGCTCCCTCCTCGCCATCATCGCCCATCCGCGCCTGGTCATGCTCTCCTTCGCGGCGACGCTTGCCGTGACGGCCCATCTGTTCCTCGTCATTCCGAAAGGCTTCTTCCCGCAGCAGGATCTCGGCTTGATCTCCGGCTCGACGCAGGCCGCGCAGGACATCTCCTTCGAGGCGATGGCGGCGAAGCAACATGACGTGGTCGACCTGATCATGAAGGATCCGGCGGTCGACACCGTCCGCTCGAATCTCGGCGGCTCGGGACGCATGAACTCCGGCAATCTTCAGATCGTCCTCAAGCCGCAATCGCAACGCTCGGTGACCGCCGATGAGGTGATCTCACGCATCCGCAAGCAGATGTCCGGGATGACCGGGGTGAGCCTCGCCATGCAGACCGTGCAGGGCATCAATGTGGGTGGGCGGCCCTCGCAAACCCAGTTCCAGTACACGCTCCAGGATCCCAATCTGCCCGAATTATACCAATGGGCCGACACCATGGCGGCCGAGCTGCGCAAGCTCCCTGAAATCCGCGACGTCGCGAGCGATCTCCAGTCGGCGGCTCCCCATGCCAGCATCGTGATCGACCGCGACACGGCCGCCCGGCTCGGCGTGACGCCGCAGTCGATCGACGACACGCTCTACGATGCGTTCGGTCAGCGACAGGTCGCGACCATCTTCACCCAGCTCGACCAGCATAAGATCGTCATGGAGGTCGATCCGAGGTTCCGGGTCGATACCGGCGCGCTCGACAATATCTATGTCGGTAACAATGCCGGCAAGCAGATCCCGCTGAGCACCTTCGCCGAGGTGGGCTCCTCCGTCGCGCCGCTCGCCATCAACCACCAGAGCCTGTTCCCGGCCGTGACGCTCAGCTTCAACCTCGCCCCCAACGTGGCGCTCGGGGACGCGGTGACGGCCGTGAACGTCATGAAGGACCGGATCGGCATGCCGGCGACCATCCAGACCGGGTTCCAAGGCACCGCACAGGCGTTTCAAGCCTCGTTGGCCACCCAGCCCATGCTGATCGCTGCCGCCCTGGTCGCGGTCTACATCGTGCTCGGCGTGCTCTATGAGAGCCTGGTGCACCCGATCACCATCCTGTCGACCTTGCCCTCGGCAGGCGTCGGCGCGCTGGCGGCCTTGATGCTGATGGGTGGGCAGCTCGATGTCATGGGCCTCGTCGGCATCATCCTGCTGATCGGCATCGTCAAGAAGAACGCCATCATGATGATCGATTTCGCGCTCACGGCGGAGCGGGGCGGGATGTCGCCGAAGCAGGCGATCATCCAGGCTTGCGTCCTGCGGTTCCGGCCCATCACCATGACGACGCTCTGCGCACTGCTGGGCGCCCTGCCGATGGCGCTGGGCTCCGGCGTCGGCTCGGAGCTGCGGCGCCCGCTCGGCATCGCGATCGTCGGCGGTCTTTGCCTGTCGCAATTGCTGACGCTCTACACGACGCCGGTGATCTATCTCTACATGGAAAGGATCGCCGGCTTCTTCGCTGCGCTCAGGGCCAGGATCTTCGCCAAGATCTTCGCCAAGACCTTCGTATCGAAACCCGCGGTCCGGGTGTTGCCGGCAGAATGATGGGGCAGGCTCAGAAGGGCAGGGCGATATCCGCCTTGATCTCTTTGAGGATCACATTGGTCCGCACATTGCGGATGCCGGCCAGCCGGAACATGAAGTCGTCGAGGAAGCTGTTATAGGCGTGCATGTCGCGCGCCACGACGCGCAGATGGTAATCGGCGTCGCCGGTCGTCGCGAAGCATTCGAGCACTTCGGGGCGCGCCTTCACGCGCGAGACGAATTCCTCGACGAATTTCGTGTCATGGCGTTCGAGCGACACATGGATGATCGCCGACATGGCGAAACCGGCCTTGTCGCGGTCGATGACCGCCGCATAGCGCTGGATGACGCCCTCCTGCTCCAGGCTGCGCACCCGCCGCCAGCAGGCCGAAGGCGACATGCCGACATCGGCGGCGAGCTGCTGGTTGGTCGAGCGGCCATCGCGCTGCAGGCGGATCAGGATCTGCTCGTCTTGCTTCTCGATCATGGTGCGCCCGCCGTTCCTCGCGTTCTGGAAAATCCTGCCATTCGAAGCCATATCTTGCAAGAATCTTCCAAAAGCAAAGTGCGGGCGCGCAGGAAAGGACGAAATCACCAGGCAAAATGGAGGATATTCGATCCCAATATCGTCCAAAGATTCGTCTGAAGTTTCGTCTGCACATATCGGGAATCGGGTGCTTGCCATGACGATCAGCGTCCGTATTGACGACTACGACCTTATCGATCGCTACCGGCGGCGCGAGGGCCGGGTGTTCCTCACCGGAACCCAGGCGCTGGTGCGCCTCCTGCTCGACCAGGCTCGTCGCGACCGCGCAGCCGGCCTCGACACGGCAGGCTTCGTCTCAGGCTATCGCGGCTCGCCGCTCGGTGGGGTCGACATGGAGCTGTGGCGGGCGAAGGCGCTGCTCGCCGAGGGGCGGATCGAATTCCTGCCGGCCGTCAACGAGGACCTCGCAGCGACCGCGGTGCTCGGCTCGCAGCAGGTCGAGACGCAGCCGGAGCGCCAGGTCCAGGGCGTGTTCGGCTTGTGGTACGGCAAGGGTCCGGGCGTCGACCGCTCGGGAGATGCCTTGAAGCACGGCAATGCCTATGGCTCCTCCCCGCATGGCGGCGTGCTGGTGGTGGCGGGCGACGACCATGGCAGCGTGTCGTCCTCGATGCCGCATCAATCCGATGTCGACTTCATGAGCTGGTTCATGCCGACCCTCAATCCGGCGAGCGTCGCCGAATATCTGAGCTTCGGCGCCTATGGCTATGCGCTCAGCCGCTTCTCGGGAATGTGGGTCGGCTTCAAGGCGATCTCGGAGACCGTGGAGTCGGGCGCCTCCTTCGACCTGCCTCCCGAGCGCGTCTTCGCGACCCCCGATTTCGTGGCGCCGCCGGGCGGCCTGCATTATCGCTGGCCGGACCTGCCGGGCCCCCATATCGAGGAGCGCATGGAGGCGAAGAAGCATGCCGTCTATGCCTTCGCGCGCGCCAATCCGATCGACAGGCGCATCTACGACATCAAGGACGCGACTTACGGCATCGTCACCACCGGCAAGGGCCATCTCGACCTGATGGAGGCGCTGCGTCTCCTTGGTCTTACCGAAACGGAATGCCGGCGGCTCGGCATCGATATCTACAAGGTCGGCATGGGCTGGCCGCTGCCGCTCCATGACGCGCTCGAATTCGTCAAGGGCAAGCGCGAGATCCTGGTGGTCGAGGAAAAGCGCGGCATCATCGAAAGCCAGTTCAAGGAGTATTTCTACGACACGCCGGGCACCAAGCCCGACCGCATGGTGGGCAAGCACAGCGAGACCGGCGAGCGCCTCGTGCCCTGGATCGGCGAGCTGTCGCCGCGCCTCCTGGCGCCGATCGTCGCGGCGCGTCTCGATGCCATCTTCCCCGGGCTCGGCCTTGCGGCGCGGGCCACTTCGCTGGCGCCCGAGCCTTCACGCCTCATCACGGTCGCGGGCGCCACGCGCACGCCCTATTTCTGCTCGGGCTGCCCGCACAACACCTCGACCAAGGTGCCGGAGGGATCGAAGGCGCTCGCCGGCATCGGCTGCCATTTCATGGCGAGCTGGATGGATCGCGACACGAGCTCGCTGATCCAGATGGGCGGGGAGGGCGTGAACTTCGTCGCATCCTCCAGATTCACCGGCATGGGCCATGTGTTCCAGAATCTCGGCGAGGGCACCTATTACCATTCGGGCTCGATGGCCATCCGCCAGGCGGTGGCGGGCGGCGCCAACATCACCTACAAGATCCTCTTCAACGACGCGGTCGCCATGACGGGCGGCCAGCCCGTGGACGGGCCGCTCAGCGTCAAATCCGTCGCCCATGGGGTGCGCACCGAAGGCGTCGAGCGCATCGCGTTGGTCTCCGACGAGCCTGAGAAATTCGCCATCCGCGATTTCCCGGCCGGCACCACCCTGCATCACCGCCGCGACCTCGACCCGGTGCAGCGCGAGCTGCGCGAGGTTAAGGGCGTCTCCGTGCTCATCTACGAGCAGGCCTGCGCCACCGAGAAGCGGCGCAAGCGCAAGCGCGGCGAGCTCGTGGACCCGCCGCGCTTCGCCTATATCAACGAGCTCGTCTGCGAAGGCTGCGGCGATTGCTCGGTCGAATCCAATTGCCTGAGCGTCGAGCCGAAGGAGACGCCCTTCGGCCGCAAGCGCAAGATCAACCTGTCATCCTGCAACAAGGATTTCTCCTGCCTCAACGGCTTTTGCCCGAGCTTCGTCACGGTCGAAGGAGCGAGGCGGCGCAAGAAGCCGCCTTCGGCCATAAGCGCGGTCGCCGCAGCCGCGGACCTGAAGCTGCCGCCGGCCCCTGCGCTCGACAAGCCCTTCGATCTCCTGGTCACCGGCGTCGGCGGCACCGGCGTGGTGACGCTCGGTGCGCTGATCACCATGGCGGCCCATCTCGAGCATAAGGGCGCTTCGGTGCTCGACTTCATGGGATTCGCCCAGAAATTCGGGCCGGTGATGAGCTATATCCGTCTCGCCCGCAGTCCCTCCGAGATCAACCAGGTGCGCATCGATCAGGGCGCGGCCGATGCGCTGATCGGCTGCGATCTCGTGGTCTCCTCCTCGCCCAAGGCCTCCTCCACCTATCGGGCCGGCACGCGGGCCGTGATCAACACCGCCGAGATGCCGACCGGCGATATCGTGCGCTCGCGCGATGCGAGCCTCTCGATGCAGGCGCGCCACGACGCCATCGACAATGTGCTGGGCGCGCAGAATGTCGCGAGCCTCGACGCCAACCGGGCGGCCGAAGCGCTGCTCGGCGATGCGGTGTTCGCCAATATGATGATGCTCGGCTTCGGCTGGCAGCAAGGCCTGGTGCCGGTCTCGCTCGAGGCGATGCTGCGGGCGATCGAGCTCAACGGCGTTGCGGTCGAGCGCAACAAGGAGGCCTTCGCCTGGGGCAGGCTCGCGAGCGCGAGACCGGATGCCCTGACGAGCGCGCTCGGGCTCGAGCCGGAAGTTCCCGAGACGCTCGACGCCATGGTGGCGCGCCGCGAGGCCTTCCTCACCGACTATCAGGACGCCGATTACGCGAAGCGCTACCGGGCGATGATCGATCGGGTGCGGGCCGCCGAGGCGCTGCTCGGCAGCCAATCCTTGACTGAAGCTCAATCCTTGACTGAGACAGTGGCGCGCTCGCTGTTCAAGCTGATGGCCTATAAGGACGAATATGAGGTCGCCCGCTTGCATATGGAGACGGGTTTCCTGCAGAAGCTGCGTGAGGAGTTCGAGGGCGTATCCGGAGGCGAGTTCAAGGTGAATTATCACCTGGCGCCGCCTTTCCTGCCGCTCGGCAAGGATGCGCGCGGCCGGCCGCGCAAGCGTCAATTCGGCCAGTGGATGCAGGTTCCGTTCCGGGTCCTCGCCAGGCTGAAACGGTTGCGCGGCACACGCTTCGATCCGTTCGGCTACTCGGCGGAGCGCCGGCAGGAACGCGCCCTGATCCCCTGGTTCGAGGACATCGTCTCGCATCTGTTGGCGCGGCTCGATCGCGATCGGCTTGCCGACGCCGTCGCGATCGCCGGCCTGGCCATGGATATTCGCGGCTACGGGCCGGTGAAGGACGAGGCGGTCGTGAAGGTGAAGGGCGAGATCGCGCGCCGGATGGCGGCGCTGGGCTAGCGGGCATCCACCTAGGACCGCGGGCGCCCACCTGGGACCGCGGGCGTCCTCGCCCGCTCTTGAGAACGGCGCGGCGCACCCAAGGAAGAAAGGGCGACCGAGACGGTCGCGGTCCCAGGTCGCGGTCCCAGATGACCGCACCAGCAAAATCTGCCACCCTTCCAGGATCCCGCAACAGGAAGGCATTCCCATGTCCGACGCCGTCATCGCCCATCTCGCCAAGGAGCGGGGCGCCATCCTGGAGCGGCTGAAGGCGCTGTTGCGCCTGCCGAGCGTCTCGACCGACCCGCATTATGCGCAAGGCATGCGGGACGCGCGGGAATTCCTGCTGCAGCGCCTGCGGGCCATCGGCATGCAGAATGTCCAGCTGCTCGAAGGGGAACAGGAAGGCGAGGGCCAGCCTGCCGTGTTCGGCGAATGGAGCGGCGCGCCCGGGCGCCCGACCTTGATCGTCTATGGCCATTACGACGTGCAGCCCGCAGATCCGCTCGAGCTCTGGCGTTCGCCGCCCTTCGAGCCGACCGAGCGCGACGGCCGCCTCTATGCGCGCGGCGCATCGGATGTGAAAGGCTCCACGACCATCGCGGTCGAGACGATCGGCGGCTTCCTCGCGGCCACCGGCGCCTGCCCCGTCAACATCAAGCTCTTCCTCGAGGGCGAGGAGGAATGCGGCAGCCCGAGCCTGCGCGGGATCGTGCGGCGCCATCGCGACAAGCTCGCGGCCGATGCCCTGCTCTCCGCCGATGGCGGGCGCGCCAGCACCACGGTGCCGACCTTGGGCGTCGGCGGGCGCGGCATGGCGGTGCTCGATTTCTCGCTGCGCACCGCGGCGAAAGACGGCCATTCCGGCGCCTTCGGCGGCGCCGCCCGCAATGCCCTGCACGAGATGGCCGCCTTGATCGCGAGCCTCCATGATCGCGAAGGCCGCATCCAGGTCGCCGGCTTTCTTGACGATGTGACGCCGATCTCGAACGCGACGCGGGTCGCGGCGGCAGCGCTACCCGTCGACGAAGCCGAATTCTATGGGCGCATCGGTGGCACCGCTTGGGGCGATCCGGCCTATACGGTGCGCGAGCGCATCACCTTGCGCCCGACCATCGAGGTCAACGGCATGTGGGGCGGCTATACGGGCGTCGGCACAAAGACGGTGCTGCCGTCGGAGGCGCATGCGAAGATCACCATGCGCCTGGCGCCCGGCATGGATCCGGCTCGCGCACGGCATAATCTCGCCCGGCATCTCGAGGCCCAGCTGCTGGCGGGTGTCGAGATCAAGGTCTCGCCGGAGCGCGGCGGCATTCCGGCCCCGACCTTGCCCGACGATCATCCCCTGCTCATCACCGCCTCGAAAGTGCTGGAGCGCTTGCACGGGCAAAAGCCGATCCCGGTGCGTATGGGCGGAACCTTGCCGATCACCGCCATCTTCCGCGACATGCTGGGCATCGACTCGCTCACCTACGGCTTGGCCATGCCGGACGAGGACATCCATGCGCCGAACGAGTTCTTCAGGCTGTCCTCACTGGATGAGGGTTTGCGGAGCTGGCCGATGCTGCTGAGCGAGCTCGGCGGGTTGACGGCCGCGGATTTCGCCCCGTTCCGGCATTAGCGGCGCCGGCGCCGCCCCTTCTCCCGCCACTTGAGGCGGGAGAAGGTGCCGAGCCCTTGCGAGGCGGATGAGGGGCGCCGGTGAAGCGCTCGACCGTCCCTCACCCGGCTCGACTGCGTCTCGCCACCCTCTCCCGCCTCAAGTAGCGGGAGAGGGAAGACACAGCCGCTGGCCCCCTACTCCACGGCCGCGCTCGCCTCGAGCCATTCCTCCTCGACGCGGGCCAGCGCCGCCTTGAGGTCGCTGCGCTGCTTGGCGAGCAGCTTCGCTCGCTTCGGCTCGGTGACGAAGGCGGTGCCGTCGGCGAGCGCGGCATCGACCTTGGCGATCAGCGCCGTCAGCTTCTCCATCCGGTCCTCGACCGAGGCGAGCTGCTTGCGAGCCGTCTGGGGCGCGCGGGCCGGCGGCGGAGGCGGCGATGACGCGCGCCCATTCGAGCCGTCATAGGCGCCGGTGTGATAGGCCTTGGCGCCGGCGCGCTTGGCCTTGCGGGCCCCGCGTCCCGAGCCGTTCGAGAGCACCAGGCGCCGGTAATCCTCGACATCGCCGTCGAAAGGCGCGACGCGCCCATCCGCGACCTGCCAGAGCCGGTCGGCGCAGGCATCGAGCAGGAAGCGGTCATGGGTGATCAGCACCACCGCCCCGCCATAATCGTTGAGCGCCTCGGCGAGCGCCGCGCGCGCATCAATGTCGAGATGGTTGGTCGGCTCGTCGAGCACCAGGAGATGCGGCGCCTCGAGCGTGGCGAGGCCGAGCAGCAGCCTCGCCTTCTCGCCGCCCGAAAGCGCCGTGATCGGCTTCTCCGAGGTGTCGCCCGAGAAGCCCATGCGCGCCACGGCGGCGCGGCGCTTGCTCTCGAAGGCCTCGGGCATGCGCGCCGTCACATGCGACAAGGGCGTGCCGGTCACGTCGAGCTCGTCGAGCTGATGCTGGGCGAAATACGCGACCTTGAGCTTCGATGAGCGTTTGATCTCGCCCTTGAGCGGCGCCAGGCGCCCCGTGAGCAATTTGGCGAAGGTCGATTTGCCGTTGCCGTTGGAGCCGAGCAGCGCGATGCGGTCGTCGGGCAGGAGCGTGGCGTCGATATGCTCCAGCACCACGCGCTCGCCATAGCCGCCCTGCACGCCCTCGAAGGACATCAGCGGCGGCGCCAGTGCCCGTTCCGGCGTCGGCAGGTTGAAGGGCAGAACCGTCTCCTCGGCGACGGCGGCGATCGGCTCCATCTTCTCCAGCCGCTTCATGCGCGATTGCGCCTGGCGCGCCTTGGTGGCCTTGGCGCGGAAGCGATCGATGAAGGCCTGCAGGTGCTTGCGCTCGGCGATCTGCTTCTCGCGCGATTTGCTCTGCAGCGCCGCCTGCTCGCGCCGGCGCCGCTCGAACTCGTCATAGCCGCCCTTGTAGAGCGTGAGCTTGCGCTCCGAAAGATGCAGGATGTGGTCGACCGCCTCGTTCAGCAATTCGCGGTCATGCGAGATGATCAGCGCCGTGCGCGGATAGCGCGACAGATAGTCGTAAAGCCACAGCGTGCCTTCGAGATCGAGGTAGTTGGTGGGCTCGTCGAGCAACAAGAGGTCGGGCTCGGCGAACAGCACGGCCGCGAGCGCGACGCGCATGCGCCAGCCGCCGGAGAATTCCGAGCAGGGCCGCCTCTGGGCCTCCGACGAGAAGCCGAGCCCGTGCAGGATGGCGCCGGCGCGTGCTTCGGCCGAATGCGCCTCGATATCGACGAGGCGGGTCTCGATCTCGGAGATGCGATGCGGGTCGCGCGCCGTCTCGCGCTCGATCATCAGCGCGGCGCGCTCCTTGTCGGCTGCGAGCACCACCTCGATCAAGGTCTCGGGCCCGCCCGGCACCTCCTGCGCCACCCGGCCGAGCCTTGCGGCCTTGGGCAGCGAGATCGTGCCGTCATCGGGCGACATCTCGCCGGCGATAGCGTTGAACAAGGTCGTCTTGCCGGAGCCGTTGCGTCCGACGAAGCCGACGCGCGCGCCTTCCGGCAGGGCGACTGAGGCCTTCTCATAGAGCGGCCGCCCGGCAATGCGCAGCGTGAGGTCGTTGATATGGAGCATGACGAGGGGGCTTGTGACCCGACATGGCGGCGAAGGCAAGGCGCATCGCCGGGACCGCGGGCATCCTGCCCGCCCTTGAACCGCAGAAGCCGGCGCATCGCTGGAAAGAAAGGGCGACCGGGACGGTCGCGGTCCCAGGGCTCAGAGGCCCCGTCGGCAATCACCCGCGGCCAGGCGCAGGGGCGTGCAGAGGATGGGATGATGGATCAGCGGGCTTTTCGGCGGATCAGCGGGCACGACACCAAACGGCGCCGGGGCGCCGACATGAACGCCGCCGAAAGCCGGGATTCCAGGCGCCGGCAGCCTGGGTGCCGGAATTGCGGGGGGCGGCAACGCAGGCATCGGTACTACGGGCACCGGCATTCTTGGCGCCGGCAGGCCCGGCGGCAGGACGCCTTTGACGCCGCCCCGCGCCCCGATCCCGTCCATGGCGGCCGCGGCGCCGGCCAGCGACGCGATCGCCAAGCCGCCAAACGCCATGGCGAGAAGGCGCCGGAAGACCGGTCGAGGCGACATGTTGTCCTCCGTGATCGGGACGCATCACCGGATAAGATGATGCGCCAAATCAGAAAGGCTAGACCCTGGGACCGCGCCCCTGGGACCGCGGGCGTCCCGCCCGCTCTTGCGAACGGCGCGGCGCACCTGAGGGGAGAAGGGCGACCGGGACGGTCGCGGTCCCAGGGCCGGTCCTAATGCGCCCCACAGCCGCCGGCCCCGCCCGGCAGCAGCGCCTGCATGGCGGCATCGAGCTGCGGATCCAGGCCCTTCTCCCAAGCGGTCGGGTCCGACGCGACCGCGATGTCGGGCGCGATGTCGGAATTCTCGATCAGGCTGCCGTTGATCTTGCGGATCGGCAATTCCGGCAATCCGTAGGTCAAGCCCGGAATGATATTGGACTCGGCCCACCAGACGAAGGTGCCGGTCCCGGCGACCGGGTCGCCGACCAGCGGGCCGAGCTTGAGATCCCGGTAGGCCTGCGGAAAGACGGACGCGTCCGAATAGCTCGCCGCATTCATGATCACCGCCGAGGGCTTCGTCCAGCGGTCGCGTGGCTCGTCCTGGGAGGGGCCGCCGCGCAGCGGTGCATAATTCATGTAAGCCTTGCCCGAGAGCAAGGTGAGCAGCTGGTTGTGGAGATTGCCGCCGCCATTGTACCGGATGTCGACGACCAGGCCGTCTGCCCGCTGGAAGCGTCCGAAAATCTCGGAAAAGGTCGAGCGATACGACGTCGCATCCATGTTGGCGACATACACATAGCCCAGATGCCCGCAGGATTTCGCGACCACATAGTCGCGCTTGCGCTTGGCCCATCGCTCCGCGGCCAGCTCCTGCTCCTTCTCGAGAGTGACGGCGACATGCCTCTCGGTGAAGCGGCGGCCATCCGGATGCTCGGCGGTGATCGCCAGGAGCTGCCTCGCCTTGCCGCGCATGAGGCGTCGCACGCCGCCTTCGTCCGGCACGGCCTCCCCGTCGATCTCGCGGATGATGTCGCCGGGCTTGAGCTCGCTGCCATTCGCGTCGAGGGGACCCCCGGTCAGGGTCTCCGCGACCCGCATGCCCGGCCCCCGATAGCGCTCGTCATAGATGAGGCCGAGGGAGGCGGTCCGCTCCGCCAGAGGCGCGCTGATCCGGACACGGCCGCCCGTATGGGAGGCATCGAGCTCGCCCGACATCTCGGACAGGAGCTCGGCGAGATCGCGCATATCGACGATCGCCGGCAGGAAGCGCTCATATTTGGAACGAGCCGCCTCCCAGTCGACACCGTTCAGCTTCGGGTCGTAGAATTTCTTCTTGGTCAAGGTCCAGAATTGCCCGAAGGCTGCCCTTCGCGCCTGCGCCTCGTCTCGCGTCGTGTCGGCACTGACCTTGATCAGCCTTGTGGTGCCCTTCGCGGTCTCGACCTCGGTGATGCCCTCCCTCTGGAGGAAGTAGAGCTTCTTTTGGTCCTTGCTCATCCGCACCGGGCTATTGGGATCATAGGCGAGGCCTGAGAACAGGGTCTTGCGGCGCTCCTGCCGCAGGTCGCGCACCGTTCCGGTGAGCGTCATCCCGTCCCCTTGCGGATTGGGACCGCGTTCGACCGAGAGCACGCTGACGCCATCGGAGAGGAACCCGTAATAGACGAGGGTGGCCGGCTGCTGGGAGAGCTTGATGGTGCGGTCCTCGACACCTTCGGGCTCGAACGGGAAGATCGCCGCAGCCTTTGCCGGGCGCGTCGGCGCCGAGCCGCCGGCGGGCGCATCCTTCTCCTCGGAGGCGGACCCCACGCTCGTCGGCTCGTTCTGGGGCGGTGGCGAATCGCCGATGACCGGGATTCGCAACTTCTTCTCGAACTCGTCACGCGCCTTGCGTGATGCAAAGACGGCTTCGATATCAGCGCTCCAGACGGTGCCGCTCATCCATTTCAAGCCGTCGGGATTGGTCGCGAAGATGAGGAAGCCGCCATCTTGGCTCCATTGGGCGTCGATCTGATATTCGCCCGCGGGCGAGACGCGGGCCGCTTGGGCATGGCCATCGGCTGGTGCAACCGCGACGTTGACCACGCTCTGGCTCGGCTGCACCGGGAGCGCGATCCATTTGGAATCGGGCGACCAGGACAGCCACCAGGACCAATCCACATAGGAGTAGTTCAGGTCCTTGGGCAGGACCTCGATGTCGGCCTTGCTGGCCACATCGAGCACCCTGACGGATTCGCGATTGGCCACATAGGCGACATGCTTGCCGTCCGGCGCGTATTCGGGCGACATGGCGTCGTCCTCGCCCGTCTTCAGCAGCTTCTCCTCGATGCGGGTCGATTCCGAGAAGGTCTTCTCGTCGACATCGAGAATGCTGGTCTCATAGAGGCTCCAATGCCCGTCGCGCTCGGCCGCATAGGCGAGCTTGCGGCCATCCGGCGAGAAGCTCGGATCGCGCGCCTCGCCCGGTCCTTGCGTGATGCGCTTGACATATTTGCCGTTCATCGAGGCGACGAAGATATCGCCGCGCGTCACCAGCGCCATCTCCTTGCCGGTCGGCGACAGCACCAGGTCGTTGAAGCTCGCAGCCTGGCTGGCGCGGCTCCCCGGGAATGCGACGCGGATGATGTTGACGTTGACACGCTCAGGCGCCTTGGCGCCGCGGCGCAAGAGGTAGAGCTCGCCCCCGAACGAAAAGGCGAGATCGCCGCTCCGCGAGATCGACAGCGACCGCACCGGATCGCCGCTGAGGAAGGTGACCTGGACGGGCTTGCGGTCGGCCAGCGAGAGGCGCCAGATATTCAGCGAGCCGGACGCCTCGCCGAGATAATAGACATCGCCTTCGGGCGACCAGACGGCATCGCGGCTCTCATGGATGTCGTCCGTCAGCCTCTCATGCCTGCCGCTCGCGGCGTCATAGAGGAAGACCTGGCGCGCGGCGCTCGAGGTCTGACCCTTGCGGAACGGCTGCTCGATGCTGGCGCTCGTGTAGAGGAGGCGCCTGCCCTGCGGGTCAAAGCGCGCATCCAGCGCCGCATTCGGCAAGACCAGCGTGTCGCGCCCGCCCGCGACCGGCACCTGGTAGAGCTGGCTGCCCTGCTCGGAGCGAAACGGCATCGCGAAGGTCTGCACGGCATCGCCGAGCCGTCTCGAGGAGAAGAGCACGGCCTTGCCGTCCGGCGTGAAGCTCGAAGGCTTCTCGTCGAGCGAATACCAGGTCAGCCGCCTGGCATCCCCGCCATCTGCCGGCACCGCGAAGATATTCATGGGGCCGAAACGGTCTGACGCGAAAGCGATAGTCGCGCCGTCCGGCGACCAGACCGGCGTGCCCGCGTGCGAACCCGCCGGCGTCAGGGGAAGCGCATCGCCGCCCGCCGCCGGCACGATCCAGATCTGGCCCTGGAAGCGGAATGCGATCCGGGTGCCGTCCGGAGAAATGGCCGGCTCGCGCAGCCAAAGCGGCCTGTCGGCTGCTCGCGCAACGGTAAATGCGCCGCAGATGGTGATAGCGAGGAGAAGCCTGACCACAAAGCCAATCTTCATGTCATGACCTATCGGCTGCATCGCGCCGCGCGTATCTAGCGTGAGAGGATGCCGGCCGCAAAGCGGTAGCGCCCTTCACCTCGCCCCGCTTGCGGGGAGAGGTCGATCCGAGCCGCCGGGCGAGGATCGGGTGAGGGGCAGGGTGAGTAGCTGCAGCGCTGGCTCTTATTCACCAAGCCCCTCACCCCACCCTCTCCCCGTGAAGGACGGGGAGAGGGAGCGCGCCGGCGCCTCCGTTGCGCGCCATCGCCGCAAATGTGAAAGTCCGGGGCAGATCGCCGGCAAGGCGACGTCCGGGAGGCCGAAACCATGCGCGATTATCGGGACGCCTATGCCGAGCTTTCGGTGCAGCGCCTGGCGGGCGAGGTGCTGCAGGGCAGCCTGGACGGGATGAACGCGGCCGTCGAGTGCTGCGACCGCTGGGCCGGCGATGGCCGCCCCGCGCTCCATTGGATCTCCAAGGACTTTGCCGAAGAGACCGTCAGCTTCGAGGCCTTGCGCGACCGGTCGGCCCGCTTCGCCAATCTGCTGCGCAGCCGCGGCATCGGACAGGGCGATGTGGTCGGAGGCCTGCTTCCCCGCCTCCCGGAACTCTTGGTGGTGGCGCTCGGCACCTGGCGCGCAGGCGCAATCTACCAGCCGCTGTTCACCGCCTTCGGTCCCGCCGCCATCGCCAGCCGGGTCACTGCCGCCGGCGGCAGCCACGCCAAGCTCATCGTGACCGACGCAGCCAATCTTCATAAGCTCGACGGGCTCGAGAACTGTCCGCCGGTGCTCGTGCTGGGTCCTGGTTTCTCCGCAGCGCTCGCCGCCCAGTCGCCCGACTTCACGCCGGTGCAGCTGCGGGGCGATGATCCTTTCGTGATCCTCTTCACCTCGGGCACCACGGGAAGCCCCAAGGCCGTCCGCTGGCCGCTGCGCAAATTGCTGAACAGCGCCATCTACATGCGCGACGCGATCGAGTTGCGGCCCGAAGACCGCTTCTGGAACGTCGCCGATCCCGGCTGGGCCTACGGCATGGCGTTCGGCGTGATCGGCCCGCTCCAGCTCGGCTACACCACGACCTTCTTCGAAGGCGGTTTCAGCGTCGAAGCGGCGCTGCGTGTCATCCTCTCGCGGCGCATCACCTGTCTTGCCGCTGCGCCCACCGTGTACCGGCTGATGATGGCGGCCGGAGACCAGGCCATGGCGCCGATCGCCGGCCGGCTCCGGGTCGCGAGCAGCGCCGGCGAGCCGCTCAACCCGGAAGTAGTGCGCTGGGCCGGGCGGGTGTTGCGCGTGCCGCTCCATGATCATTACGGGCAGACCGAGACCTTGATGACGGTGAACAACCACCATGGCCTGCGCCATACAATGAAGCCTGGCGCCGCGGGCTTGCCGATGCCCGGCTTCTCGCTGGCGGTGCTCGACGATGACCTGCGCCCGGTGCCGGCCGACACGCCGGGCGTGCTTGCGGTGCATCGCCCGACCTCGCCGCTCTTCGCCTTCGACGGCTATTGGGCCGCCGAGACGCCGAGCTTCCGTGGCGATTGGTACCTGACCGGCGATACCGTGCAGCAGGACGCCGACGGGCATGTCTTCTTCGTCGGCCGCAACGACGACATCATCACCTCGGCCGGCTATCGCATCGGCCCCTTCGATGTCGAAAGCAGCATCATCGAGCACCCTTCAGTCGCCGAGGTCGCGGTCGTCGGCAAGCCCGACCCGGAGCGGACCGAGATCGTCAAGGCCTTCGTGGTGCTGCGGCCCGGCATCGAGCCGACGGACGCGCTCAAGGCCGAGCTGCAGCGGCATGTCCGCACGCGCCTCGCGCTGCACGCCTATCCGCGCGAGATCGCCTTCATCGCCGAGCTGCCGAAGACGCCGAGCGGCAAGGTGCAGCGGTTTCTGCTCAGGCGGCAATAGGAGCGGGCCGCTCAGCCCTGGCGACGATCCGCGCCTTGCCTTGCTCGTGCGTTCGAAAGGCGTGGATGGCTTGGCCGACACCCGGCCATGACGCGGAAACGCATGCCCCATGCGTCATGGCCGCACTCGTTGCGGCCATCCACGCCTAACCTTCGTATTTCGGTGATTTCGGTGACAGCGCATTTCATTCGCTGCCCGGCTCACCGGACGATTCCCGGAGTTCGCGATGGGATCGCCAGCCGAAGAAAAAGCCCCTACGCCGAGGCGCAGGGGCAAAGTTCCTGAAGTAGAATGACGTCTCCCGAAAGAGACCCTCAGAGGGGACGCCGAGTTCGCGCGCTTCGCTAGTGCGCAATAGCAACACCAACTGCCAATCTTCGCGGCGCTTCAACCCGCGCAGAGCGTGGCTCAAAGTTATCCCCGAAGTTATCCACGGAAATCTCCAGCCGAATGCCAGGCAGCAGGGCTGAAGCCATGTTGAAGGAATAGCTTCGGAGGGTGCAGTCGACGCCGAGCCCACCGCTTCGTTCGATCAGCTCGGATTTCGGTGACAGCCGTCACCGCAAATCCAAGGATGGCGCGTCCTTGACGTCGCCAGATGGTCTGGCACGACGGGCCCGGATGCCGTCGATCCTTGGACGTGGCTATTGCTTGTGTCCGAGCTCTTGCGGTGCGAACCAGGCGAGGACGCAGACCGGACTGCAAAAGATCACGGGGCCATAGCAGGCTTGCTCGCCTCTGTAATACGTCGTCGGAAATTTTGCTCCGCTTGTCGCCGTAAACTCGGCACGGCAGGTTGGGCAGGTCAGGGCCGTGGACGACGACAAGCCGATCGCTCTCAGATGCGGCGTCGGATCGAGGCTGTGCGTGTATGGCACGAGCTATATCCAGTATATTCCCGTCCATCGCCTCGGCATCAGGCTCAATTCGAGCTCTTGCGCAGTCGCCGTCCGATCCTTGTGCATCAAGCGCAAGACCCACAAGAGAGACAGAGGCGCGAGGATGATGAAGACAGGTCCACTCACGTGAGGTCCCTCCCGCATGATTCGCAGGACGGATGATACCTTGCCGCCCGTTGTGGCGGAAGACATGTCGGCGCCAATCCAGTAGTACCTCGAATTCCGCCGCGCGCGTGGGCCTCGATGCGCTCGAACCTGCACTGATCGCGGGGAGTTGTTCGGCACGATCGTCAGCTTCGCCTTGCGGATAAAGGCCAATACGGTCAAGATCGGTTTAGATGCAAGGCCTTAGGCGTGAGATCAGCTTGGGCGCCCGGTCTTCGAGGTCGTCCAATCGCGATCGAACAAAATATGAACCAATGACCAAGGGAGGGTAGTTATGGCAACGCCTGGGATTGTTGGCAGATTGGACCGTCGCACGGTCCTCAAGGGTGCGGCCGCGCTCGGCGGCTTGCAGGTCGCGTCCCCATTCATCATCAAGGCGCGCGCCGAGACGCCGATCCGCATCGGCATGGTCGACCCGCTGACCGGCGTCTATGCGGCCGTCGCGCAGAACGAGGTGACCGGGGCGAAGCTCGCCGTCGCGGAGGCCAATGCCAAGGGCGGCATCCTCGGCCGGCCGATCGAGCTGCTGGTCGAGGATTCGGCCAATGATGTCGGCACCGGGGTGCAGAAGGCGCGCAAGCTGATCGAGCGAGACCAAGTCACGTTCCTGATCGGCGACGTGAATTCGGGGGTCGCGCAGGCGATCGCCCAAGTCAGCAACGAGAAGAAAGTGCTGCACATCGTTTCCGGCGGGCATACCGACACGATTACCGGCAGCGACTGCAAATGGAATGTTTACCGCGTCTGCAATACGACCAGCATGGAAGCCAATTCGATTTCCGAGCTGCTATTCAGCAAATACGGCAAGAAATGGCACTTCATCACGCCCGATTATGCCTTCGGCCACACTTTGCAGCAGGCAGCCCTGGCCGATCTGACGAAGCTCGGCGGCACGATGACCGGCAACGAGCTCACACCGCTCGGCACGAGCGATTTCTCCGCCTATCTGATCAAGGCCCGGGCCGCGAATCCGGACGTCGTGCTGGTGCTGCCGCAAGGGTCGGACATGGTGAATTGCTTGAAGCAGGTCGTGCAGTTCGGCCTCAACAAGCAAATGCACGTCGCCGGCCTGCAGCAGGAGCTGGAATCGCTGGAGGCGATGCCGCCCGAGGCGCGCATCGGCATCTGGATGTTCGAATGGTATTGGAAGCAGCCGGGCGTGCTGGGCGTCGAGAAGTTCGTCGCGGACATCCGCAAGATGAACGGCGGCAAGGTGCCGACCGCGCGCCATTGGTTCGGCTACACCTCGCTCCATACCTTCGTCGGTGTGGCGAACCAGGAAAAATCACTCGACGCGGTGACGCTCGCCCGGGCCCTCGGCAACTTCGAATTGCCTCCCGAGGTCAAGCTGCAGCCCAACAAATGCTACTACCGTGCGGGTGACCACCAGCTGATGACCTCGGCATTCGTCGGCGAGGCGCAACCGCAAGGCAAGGACGATCCCGAGGATCTGTTCCGCGTCGATCATGTCATCCCCGGCGACAAGACCGCGCCCGCCGAGAGCGCCACCGGCTGCAAAGTTCAGTGGCCGGCCTAGAGCCAAGAGAAAGCTGGTACGTGGATCGGCGCCTATCCCTCCCATGCGGAGCAACGCGGAGCAGGGGAGGGTGGACGCGAGGCCCTTGCCGAGCGGACGGGTGGGGTCCGTTGCCGGAGAAGGCCCCCACCCGTCCGCTCCCCCCGGCTCCCCAATCCTGGCACCCAAGCGCATCACTAAGATGCCGGGGGTCGCGTCCACCCTCCCCCACTTCGTGTGGGAGGGATAAGCCCAGCGTGATTCACTCTTCAATGACAGGCGGCATTAGCGGCGCCGTGAGGCCTCGATGACCCAGCTTCTTCTGTTCAACATCACCAATGGGCTGATCATCGGCGCCTTCTATGTGCTCATGGCGCTCGGCCTGTCGCTCATCCTCAACCTGAGCAATGTGATCAATTTCGCCCATGGCGGCTTTCTCGTCATCGGCGGCTACATCGCCTACACTATCACCCCTTATGTGGGCTTCTGGGGCGCGCTGGTGATCGCGCCGCCGCTGACGGCGGGGCTCGGTCTCGTCATCGAGCGGGTCTTGATCCGGCCGCTCTACGGGCGCGATCCGCTCTATAGCCTGCTGCTCACCTTCGGGCTCGCCTTCATCATCGAGGACGGTACCCGCTTCATCTGGGGCGCGCAGGGCAAGCCGGTGACCGTGCCGGCCATCCTTGCGCAACCGCTGAGCTACGAGTTCTTCTTCATCACCGGCTATCGCCTGTTCATGGTCGCCGTGGTGGTGGTGACGGTGGCGCTGCTCTTCGTGATGTTGCGCTATACCCGCCTCGGCATCCGTATCCGGGCCGGCACGCTCGACCTCGAGATGGTCGCCGCCATGGGCATCAATGTGCAGATGCTGCGCTCGCTCAACTTCGCGGCCGGCATCTATCTCGCCGGCCTGAGCGGCGTCCTCGCGGCCGGACAACTCGGTCTCGAGCCGACCATGGGGACGGGGCTGTTGATGCCGAGCTTCATCGCCATCATCGTCGGGGGCGTCGGCAGCCTGACGGGCACGCTCATCGGCGGATTGCTGATCGGCGTCGCCTCGGGCGTCACGGCCGTGTTTCTGCCGGCCGCCAGCGAGGCCATCATGTATGTGCTGATGGCGGTCATCCTGCTCCTGC
The DNA here is from genome assembly GCA_900104855.1 of Rhizobiales bacterium GAS188. Lineage (NCBI taxonomy): Bacteria > Pseudomonadati > Pseudomonadota > Alphaproteobacteria > Hyphomicrobiales > Rhizobiales bacterium GAS188. The sequence goes on along the minus strand of FNSS01000001.1, from coordinate 2,143,130 downwards.
GCCCGCGCGGATTGCTGGGCGAGGAGGGCATGCTCACATGAGCGGACAGGCCTGGGCCCGCAAGCTCGTGGCGCTCGCCGCCATCTGGGCGGTGCTGCTGCTCGCGCCCTACTGGATGCCCCCACTCGGCGGCTACACGGCGCTCGGCACGCGCATCCTGGTGCTGGCGCTCGCCGCCATGTCGGTGAATTTCCTCTTGGGCTTCACCGGCGTCTTGTCCTTCGGCCACGCGGCCTATTTCGGCCTCGGCGCCTATGGGGCCGGCCTCGCGCTGAAATTTCTGGCGCCGAGCACGCCGCTCTCCCTCCTCTGCGGCATGCTGCTCGGCGGGGTCGCGGGCGCGCTCCTGGGGTCGCTCATCGTGCGCAGGCGCGGCGTCTATTTCGCCATGGTCACCATCGCCTTCGGGCAAGTGTTCTACTACATCGCCTTCCAATGGAGCTCGCTCACCGGTGGCGATGATGGCTTGCGCGGCTTCTCGCGCCAGCCGCTCGATTTCGGCCTGTTCTCGATCGACATCCTGTCGAACGCCGATGCCTTCTATTATTTCGTGCTGTTCTGCTTCGCTCTCGCAACCACTGTCATGGGCTTCATCCTGCGTTCGCCGTTCGGGCGCACCATGATCGCGGTGCGCGAGAATGAGCGGCGCGCCCGCTTCCTCGGCATCGCGGTCGAGCGCCACATCTGGATCGCCTTCACGCTCTCCTGCTTCTTCATGGGCCTTGCGGGTGCGCTCTACGCGCTCGTCAACAATTTCGCCGATCCGCGCGGGCTGCATTACAGCCAATCGGGCGATTTCGTCATGATGGCGGTGATGGGCGGGATGCGGAATTTCTGGGGGCCGCTGCTCGGCGCCGCCGTGTTCGTGGCGCTGCAGGATTACCTGTCGAGCATCACCATCAACTGGATGTCGTTCGTCGGCCTGTTGTTCGTCCTGGTGGTGCTGTTCTTTCCGCGCGGCCTGTTGGGCTTCATCCGGCGCAAGAGCGAAGCATGAGCGAGATCGGAACCTCGAGGACTTTGGGCGCCGCAACGAGCTCGGGCGTCGAGACGATCTTGGAGGTCGCGGGCGCCAGCAAGCGCTTCGGCAGCCTGGTCGCGGTGCGTGACGTATCGCTGACCGTGCGCAAGGGCGAGCTGCGCGCCATCATCGGGCCGAACGGCGCCGGCAAGACCACATTCTTCAACCTGATCAGCGGCGTCTTCGCGCCGAGCACGGGACGGATCGTCTTCGACGGGCGCGACATCACCACGCTCGCCGCGCATCGACGCGTGGCGCTCGGCATGGCCCGCACCTTTCAGATCACCGAGATCTTCCCCGAGCTCAGCGTGTTCGAGAATGTGCGCATCGGCACCGAGGTCGCCATGGGCTATGCGCTGCGTCCGTGGATCAGCCGCGCCGGGAAGCAGGAGGTCCGCCGACGTGTCGAGGACATCCTGCATCTCGCCGGATTGACCGCCAAGGCCGACCGCCTGGTCGGCGAGCTCGCCCATGGCGACCAGCGCGCCGCCGAGATCGCGATGGCGCTGTCGCTGCGGCCGCATCTCCTGCTGCTCGACGAGCCGACGGCCGGGATGGGCGATCAGGAGACCTACGCGATCACCCAGCTCATCCGCCGGCTGCACCGCGCCGGCAACATCACCATCGTGCTGATCGAGCACGATATGCGCGTGGTCTTCCGCCTCGCCGACATGATCACCGTCCTCGATCAGGGCTGTCTTCTCGCCGAAGGCACGCCGCAGGAGATCGCCGCCAACGAGGCCGTGCAGGCAGCCTATCTGGGCAAGGCCGCATGACCGCCGCGCTCGAGGCCCAGGGCCTCCACACCTATTACGGCAAGAGCCATATCCTGCATGGCGTCGGCCTCACGGTCGCCGAGGGAAAGATCACGGCGCTGCTTGGCCGCAACGGCGCCGGCAAGACGACGACCTTGCGCAGCCTGATGGGCCTCACGCCGGCGCGCGAGGGCCGCGTCACCATCTTCGGGGCCGACACCACCCATTGGCCGACCTATCGCATCGCCGCCTGCGGCGTCGGCTACGTGCCAGAGGGGCGGCGGATTTTTCCCAATCTCAGCGTCGACGAAAACCTCAAAGTGCCGCTGGAGCGCAGCGGTCCCTGGACGCCTGAGCGGATCTACGAGCTGTTTCCGCGGCTCGCCGAGCGCCGGCAGAACAGAGGGCGCCAGCTCTCGGGGGGCGAGCAGGAGATGCTGGCGATCGGACGCGCGCTCCTCATCAATCCCAAGCTGCTCATTCTCGACGAGCCGTCGCAGGGCCTGGCGCCGCTCATCGTGCGCGAGGTCTTCCGCATCGTGTCCAAGATGCGCGATGAAGGCATTTCGGTTCTGCTGGTGGAGCAGAATGCGCGCATGAGCCTCGAGATCGCGGATCATGCCTATGTGCTGGATGACGGCCATATCGTGCATTCCGGACCGGCGCGCGATCTCGCCGCCGATGAAGCGCGCGTCCAGGCGCTCGCCGGCGTCAGCGCCGAGGAATGGACGCATGGGTAGGCGCTTGGAAGCGGAGAGGGCTGCTACGTTGATCGCTGAGCTGGGCGCGACCCAAGCCGGTTGACAGGCGCGCTCTTCATTGCGAGGAGTTCGACGAAGCGGGCGTATTTGAAAGCGCCAAAAGCCTGCACGGATCGCGGTGATGAGGGGGAGATCGGCCATCATCGAATACCTCGGACATGTGTTTGTGATCTCGCCGGCGCCGCGGTGCCTTGAGAGAAAGGAACGCTGGTGCGCGTCTTGCTGATCGAGGACGACCGAATGTTCGGCAGCAGCCTGCAGGTTGCCTTGAGGCGCGAGGGCATGGCGGTTGACTGGGTGCACAATGGCCCCGACGGGGCGGAGGCTTTGGCGACGGGCATCCATGCGCTGATCCTCCTGGATCTCGGGCTGCCAGGACAATGCGGACTCGATCTCCTCAGTGCGGCGCGCCGAGCCGGCAATCGCATTCCGGTTATGGTGATCACGGCACGCGATAGTCTCGACGACCGCGTTGCGGGTCTCGACGTCGGCGCGGACGATTATATCATCAAGCCTTTCGAGACGCGCGAACTGACTGCCCGCATGCGAGCCGTACTGCGGCGTCATGGGAGCGCGGCCCAGTCCGTTTTGCAGGCTGGTGAGATCGGGCTCGATCTCGCATCCCACGAATTGAACTATCGGAAGATGACGGTTGTCTTGCCGGCGCGCGAATTCGCCCTGATGCACGCGCTCGTCGAGCGTCCCGGCGTCATCTTTTCGCGCAGTCAGATCGAGGAACGGATCTACGCTTGGGGCGACGAAGTGGAAAGCAACGCCGTCGACGTGCTGATCCATTCGATCCGCAAGAAATTCGAAAAGGATATCATACGCAATGTGCGCGGCGCGGGCTGGATGGTCCTGAAGGAGCCGCCATGACCTCGCTGCGCCGCACCGCCCTGATCTGGATGACCGCCCTGCTCATGGTTGTCGGCGTGCTTGCCTTCTTCCTTTCGTATGAACTGGCGCGGCGGGAAGCCGCCGAGTTTCTCGACGGTCAGTTGCGCCAGGTCGCGCTCAATGCGGGCCAAGGTTTTGCTTTCTGCCCTAAGGGGCAGCGCGATCCCGAGGACGAATTCGCCACAGCGATCTGGAACGCGGCGGGCGAGCCGTTGCGCAATTCGCCGAAGAGCGTCGCGCTGCCGCGTCAAACTAACACCGGTTACGCCACGATCGAGGTAGGCGGTGAATACTGGCGTGTTTACCTGGCCAGCGACGCCCGCCACTCGGTGCAGGTGGCGCAACGCCTGAGGGTGCGGGAGCAGATGGCGGAAGCGGCTGCCCTTCGTACGGGAGTGCCTATCCTCCTGGTCATCCCACTGAGCTGGGTGGTCGTTGGATGGGCGCAGGGGCGAGTGCTGGGCCGTTTTACGGATCTTGCCGGCGAGATTGCCGAGCGCGGCGTTGATAGTCGCAAACAGATTCCGGTCACCGGCATACCGGCCGAGATTCGACCGCTCGCCGAGGCCATCAACGTCATGGCGAACCGCCTCCAGCGAGCGCTCGAGCAGCAGAAACGTTTCGTCTCGGACGCCGCGCACGAATTGCGGACGCCTTTGGCGGCCCTGCACATCCAGATCGACAATCTGCGCGCCAGCGGGGGCGACGGCCAATCCTCGCCAATTTCCGAACTGCGCAGCGGTGTCAGCCGTGCCACGGCGCTGATCGAGCAAATGCTCCGTTTGGCGCGTTCGGACGAGACGATCGGGCGGACGCCACACGAGACGGTCAATCTCTCCGATCTCGTCACGCAATGCGTCGCCGATTTCATCCCCATCGCCGCTGCGAAAGGCGTGGATCTCGGGATCGTTACGCGCGATGCAGTCCTACTGTGCGGTTGGGCCGCCGATCTGAAAATGCTGGTCGACAACCTGGTCGACAATGCGATTCGCTACACCCCCGCGGGAGGGTCGATTGACGTTTCGGTACGACAGAACAGCGACTCCATCGCGGTCGAGGTTCTGGATACCGGCTGCGGTGTCGCGGACGCCGACATTCCTCGCCTATTCGATCGCTTCTTCCGTGCCACGCCGATCAACGTCGAAGGCAGTGGACTCGGACTGTCGATCGCTGCCGCCGTCGCCGAGCGCCATGGTTTCGCGATCCAGATCGAGAATCGGACCGACTGCAGGGGCCTAAGGGTGAGCGTGTCACGGCAAATTGCTCATTCACCCGTAACAGGTCGGGCTGATGGGTGCCGGTTCTCTTAAGAGCGCTGCTTGGAGAGCGCTCTTGTCTGCTCGTTAAATATCAAGGCACGCAGGGTCGATTGCACAACGCGCAGGTCCCTTGAATCGAATGATCGACATCTCATAGTTCAGCATGTGGCCATGGAACGTCTCGCGCTTGATTTCCTGGATCGATGCTCCATCGTCCTGCAAGGCTCTCAAACCTGCGTCGATCTTGCCTCGGTCGCGGGCCAACAGGACGAGATAATCGTAGCCCATCATGCGACCGCGAATATTCTTGTCGATATGGGGCATACCGTGCGCCGGGGGCAGCGAGACCAAGGAATATTCGTAAAAGAAAATGGATTGGATCGACATGAATTTCGAATCTTCTTTGTCAGAACCGTACCAGAATCCCACCTTACCGTCTTCCGGCGGCACCGCGCGGCCCACAGTGTCGAGCAGGAACAACGAAGCTCGGCGCTCATCCCGTGCGGATTCGTACATCTCGCTCGAATGGAGTTTGGCATACTCATTCGTCCCATGAGGCCCGTAATAGAACATCGAATTGACTGCGATTATGAACGTCACCAGCCCGCCCCACGCCCATGATCTCGATCGGACAACGACGGCTACGCCAATAGATAAGGCAATGACGAGAGCGTATATATTGAGCGGAATCCAATCTATCACCACCCGTAAATGTCTGGCAGCGATCCAGAGAATCAGAATGGAGGCGATGCCGGCAAAATACCCCACGATGTCATCGACGCGGCGCAATCTCGGCGAAATCATCCCGACCAGGGCAATCAGCGCGAACGTGACCGCCGGCAGAGCATAATCAAAATAATAAAATAATGTAATTATCGGATAGTGGCGAACAAATTGCATGATTGCAAAGAAAAATAAAATGATAAACAGGAAGGCGCTCGCGGCCACTCCAAAGAGGTCGATCTTCGATCGCAGACGGGGTTGCGCCGCCGCAGCAATCACCGCCACCAAAACCGGCATGACCGTTAGTAGATAATAGTTGCCGAAACTCAAATGCCGTAGCAGGGGAACGCACCAGGATGGCTTCGCGCTATTGAACGACCACAGAGCGTAAGCCCAGGTCAGCCGCTCTTGCCAAAATCCGAGCCACGGCGCTTGCATATATTGCAAGCTCAGAATGACGGCGTAGCCAATCATGAGACCGATGACGAATACGGCTGCCATCCGTGCGCATTGCCGGGCGCCAGCCTTGAGATGAATGATCAGCCAAGGGAATCCAAAGCACGCGGCTACCCCCAAAGCGAATGTGTTGCAGTTGATTGCGAAAGCGAGCACGATTCCGCCGAGCGCATGATACCGGATGCTGTAGCGGCCGCCGGTTGAAATCAGATATAGGCTGACAAATAGATACGTAATTGTCGCCCCGTCCACGTAGTCCCACATAATGGAACGAATGAACCATGGATTGAAGCAAAACAGGATCGCGCTAAAAATTGCGATACGACTTAAATAATATGACCTGGCGATGCCATAAACTGAGGCGGTCGCTGCGCAAAGATACGTGTAGCGCATGGCTATATAGCCATGCCAATCGCCCAAGGCTAACAGATAAAGCCGATTGGGGAGTGTGAAGGCGATCCGGTTCGAATAATATGTCGTGCCAAAGCGCTTTAGTATTTGAGTCGGATCGTGAATCAGCGCGAGATAAAGATATGCGTCGATTCCCCCGGCATCGTTCAGTGGGTTTGCCAGTGTCGACAGCGCCAGCGCCGGCGCGCCGAGCAGTACCATGGTGAGGATGATGATCCGCAACCTGGGGCTGCTCGGGTCCCCGATGATGGGAGAGCGAATTCCGCAGCGGCCGAGGAAGCGCGACAGCGCACCACGGTGACGCGGTCCGTTCCGAGTTGGAATAAGAACGGCCAAGGCTTCACTATTTGTCTGCAACGATATTGCTCGTGGATGCTGGGTGACTGGTCGGGGAGGGGGCGCGGGCTCAGCATAGCCATACAGAATTAGCAGCGAATGAGGCCGGGCTCCCGCGGGGCATGACACGCGCGCCGCGAACCGTTGCGATCGACGCGATTTTCGACCGTGACAGTGAAGCAGTGGCGCTTGGCGATAGCACGAGCCCGAGCCCGTTGCCTTGGATTATCGTCTCGGTCGGGGCGGGATTGTGCCCCTCCATCTCACCAAGCCTCGGACTCCGTCGGCTACCCGACGGCGGGTCCGCCTGGAAACCCAGGCAACTCATTCGTTCCTAATTAATCCTTGTTACTATCGCCTTAGCCGCGGGCGGACCTTCGTTTAGCCTCGTCGCGGTTAGGGCCCCGCCACCCCTCAGCCCGGAGGCGGGGTCCGCTGCCGCTAACGGCGGCCCGATGTTCCCGCGTTACGTCAGGTGATGCAGCAAGCTTGGCGGCACCTATCAGCCGTGCCATGTGAACCAAAGCGACAGCGTCGCGTAAAGACGAGGGCCATCTAGCTGATGGGGATCGAGATAGGAATGCCACGACCGATCCGGCGCGCAATGGCCTTCGGGCTGCGCCTTGCGCCGATTGCCCAGCGCCGGGCCTGCGTCAAGGTCGTCAGCCTCGTGGCCCCGCGGATCGCGGCGCGGCTGGCGAGCGTGCTCGAGGTTCACGGCTCGCCCTGGCCTTCCTCCTTCGCAGCTTTGCCGCTGCGGCCGGACGCCGTCGCGGTTTGGGGCTATCTGCGCTCGGAGATCGGCCTCGGCACCGCGGCTCGAGGCGCGCTCGAGGCGTTGCGCCTCACCGGACGCGCGGCGGCCGGGATGGACGTGCCTTTGCCGGATCGCGCCAATGTCGATTACCCGGTCGACGCTCCGAGCTTTCGGCCGGGTACCAATTTGGCGTTCATCAATCCGCCCGAGATCCTGACCGGTGAAGCCTTCTTCCCGCATCGCGCGCTGCGCGGCACGCGACGAATCGCCCATTGGGCCTGGGAGCTGTCGCATCTGCCGCGCGCCTGGCTGCCGGCCGTCGATCGCTTCGACGAGCTGTGGGCGGGCTCCAATTTCGTCGCGCAGGCGATCGCCGAGACTACCGCGCGCAAGGTCGAGATCCTCCCCTATGTGGTGAGCGAGCGCGAGCTCACGCCGCGCGCCATGGCCAGGGCCGCAGCGCTCGGCTTGCCCGACGAGGCCTTCGTCTTCCTCTGCGCCTTCGACTTTGCCTCCCACCCGGCCAGGAAGAATCCGACCGGCGCCATCCGCGCCTTCGTCGATGCCTTCCCGGCGACGGATCCGGACGGGCCCTGGCTGATCGTGAAATCGCACGGCGCGGCGACGACCGATATTGCAGCGGCGCGCATCATGGAGGCTTGCGGCGGGCATCCGCGCGTGCGGGCGATCCACAGCGTCCTGTCCAGGCGGGAAATGGCCTTGCTGCAGGACGCCTGCGATTGCATCGTCTCGCTGCATCATTCGGAGGGGTTCGGGCTCAACATCGCCGAATGCATGCTGGCCGGCAAGGCGGCGATCGCCACCGGCTATTCCGGCAATATGGATTTCATGGATGCCGCCAATAGCTATCCGGTCGGCTACAAGCTGGTGGATGTCCGCGACGCCGAGTATCCCCACCATCAGGGCCAGGTCTGGGCGGAGCCCGACCGCGACGAGGCGGTGGAGCTCATGCGCCATGTCGCCTCGCGGCGCGAGGAAGCGCAGGGCCGCGGCGCGGCGGCACGCGCCACGATCCTCGCCCGTTTCACCGCGGCCGCGGTCGCGCGAGACTGGACGCGACTTCTCGGCTGACGCTCACTCCGTCAGTGAGCGCCGCCTGCGCTCGCCGCGGCCTTGACCTTGCGCGCGAAGAGCAGCGAGATGGCGGCGAGCGCCAGCATGAAGCCGATGACGGCGAAGGTGTCGCTGAAGCCCATGATGAGCGCTTGGCGCTTGACGATGTTACCGAGCGCCACAATGGCTTGCCGCTGCGCCGCGGCGGCATCTGAGATCCCATGGGACATGAAGTATCCGGTCATCTCGCTGATTCTTTGGCGAACCTCATCGCGCGCGAGCGTCACGGACTGGCCGATGATGTTGGAATGGAACTGTTCGCGCTTGGTGATGATGGTTGCCAGCGAGGCGGTACCGATGGCGCCGGCGAGATTGCGCAGCATGTTGAAGAGGCCTGAAGCGTTCGCGGCGTCCTCCGGCGCAATGTCGCGTGTCGCGATGGCGGTGAGCGGCGTCAAGATCAGGGCCTGCCCGATGGCGCGAACGATGTTGGGCACGAAGAACTGGTCGCCGGAATAATCGAGCGACATGCCGGTATTCATGAAGCAGCTGACGGCGAACAGCGCGATGCCGACGAAGCCGACATAGCGGACATCTACGATTTTCATCATCCGCGGCACGAGCGGGATCAACAGGAGCTGCGGCAGGCCCGTCCAGGCCAGCACATTGCCGATCTGCTCGGCGTTGTAACGCTGCACCTGGCCGAGATACTGCGGCAGCACATAGACGGTCCCGAAGAGCGCGAAGCCGACCAGGACGTTGGCGAGCGTGCCGATACCGAAATTTCGATTGCGAAGCAGACGCAGATCGACAAGGGGCTTCTTCACCGTGAGCTCGATCCAGATGAAGGCCGTGAGGAACACGCCCGCCATGACGGCAAGCCGCACGATGAACGGCGATCCGAACCAGTCGTCCTTGTTCCCCTCCTCGAGCAGGGTCTGAAGGGCGGATAGACCGACCGCCATGGTGAAAATTCCAGCCCAGTCGCCCTCTTTGAGCAGGCCGAATTGCAGTGGCTCCCGCTCGAGCGTGAGCCACAGCGCAACGATCATGACCAGGCTCGGAACGGTGTTGATGAAGAAGATCGTCTGCCAACCATAGTTCTCGGTGAGGTAACCCCCGATGGTCGGGCCGATGGCCGGAGCAAAGGTGACGGCCAAGGCGAAGAGCGCAAGACCGGTCGGCTGCTGCGACTTCGGCAGCTTCGTGACGACCATGGTGAAAGCCATGGGAATGAGCACGCCGCCGGCGAAGCCCTGGAGGCCGCGCATGACGATCATGGAGCCGAGATCATGCGTAAAGGCGCAAGCCATCGAAAACAGCGCGAATAAGAACGTGCTGACGATAATGTAGTTGCGAAACGAGAAGACCCGGCTGAAATAGCTCGTGAGCGGTATGACCACAATCTCGCCGATCAGGTAGGAGGTCGAAATCCAGGCGCCATTGTCGACGCCGGTGCCGATTCCGCCTTCGATGTCGAGGAGCGACGCATTGGTGATCTGGATGTTCAAGATCGCCATGAAGGCGCCGATCATGCCGGCGATGACGGCGATCCAGGTCGCGAGGCTCGCTTTGTCCGCAGGTCCCGCAGGGACCGGAACAGAACGCGGAGAACCGGTTGCAACGCCTTGGACAATGGCCGACATGATCTAGCCTCCGTAGGCCTGAAATCTCAGACCCGGCTCAACCCTTGACGACGGGCGCCGACGCGATCCGGCGCTCCTGCGTCTTGATGTCGATCGTCGGATAGACCGACATGCCGGGGCGCAGCTCCAAGGCGAGCGGACTGCCCGGATCGAAGATGATCTTCACCGGGATGCGCTGCACGACCTTGGTGAAGTTGCCGGTGGCATTGTCGGGCGGGAGCAGGGCGAATTCCTGCCCGCTGGCCGGTGCGATGCTGTCGACGCGGCCGCGGAATGTCGTGCCGGGGAACATGTCGACCTCGATCTCGACCGGCTGGCCCGGACGGACGCCGGTGAGCTGCGTCTCCTTGTAGTTGGCGACGATATAGGCCGCGTCCGTCGGCACGACCGCCATCAGCTGCGTGCCCGCCTGCACATATTGCCCGACGCGCAGCGTCCGGTTGCCGACGACGCCGTCGACCGGCGCGACGATGGTCGTATAGGACAGATTCAATTCGGCCTGACGCTGCAGCGCCCCGTCACGGGCGAGCGTCGCCTGCGCCTGCGCGAGCTCTGCCTTCAGCACATCGAGTTGCTTGATCGCAGTCTGGAGAGAGGCCGTGTCGCGCGCGACGGCAGCACGTGCCGCAGCGATCCGGGAGGCCGCCTGCTGGGCGTTCTGAAGGCTGCCGAAGCCGGAGGAGGCGAGATCGGAATAGCGCCTGTTGTCCTGATCGGCGAAGAGCTGATTGGCCTGATCGAGGCTGATCGTCGCCCGTGCCGCTTCGATGATGGATTGCTGCGCGTCGAGCGAGGCCTGCTTGTTGGCAACGGCTGCCACTGCGGCCGCGACGTCGGCCTTGGCCTGGTCGAGTGCCACGCTGAAATCGCGGTCGTCGATGCGGGCCAGCACCTGGCCGACCTTGACCTGTTCGTTGTCGCCGACCAGCACGGCGCTGAGATAGCCCGATATTTTCGGCGCGATGGTGGTGTTGTCGGCCTGGACATAGGCATCGTCCGTCGACACCTCGAAGCGGCCGACCGTCCAATACTGCCAGCCGAGATAGCCCGCCCCCGCGAGGGCGATGAGGCTCGCGCCGACGAGCAGGAGCTTGCGGACGAGATGTTTCGCGGGAACCGGCCGCTCGACCGTGCCGTCCTGCACGGCATCGGCGCTCGGCCCGGCCACCTCTGCCGGAAGCGCGCGCAAATCCGGCTCGGGGACGATCCGCGAGCTTGCCGGCGTCTCGGATGCGACATCCGCCCGGTTCAGCACCGGCGTCGCCTCCTCCAAGGAAACCGGCCTCTCTATCGTGAAGGCGCCTGGGTGCTTGCTCATCGGAGCGCTCCTTTTTCCATCCGGAGGAGCCTCGGGACACCGGGTCGCCTCCAATTAGGAAACTTGATATTTCCCAAAATAAGTGCTACATGGGCGTTGTCAATAGGAATTTGGAAAATTCTCATGGGACAAATTGTCGAGCCCAATGTCGAGCAAGCTGTCGAGCAGAATGTCGAGGCGGCGAGGCGGCCTCGCGGACGTCCGCAGATCCGGCCCGATGAGGAGACACGGCGCCTGATCATCGAGGCGGCTACGGGCGAGTTCAGAACGAATGGCTACGCCTCGACTTGCATGGGCGATGTCGCACAACGCGCCGGCGTTTCCACCAAGACGGTGTATCGGCTCATCCCGACCAAGGCGGATCTGTTCAAGAGCGTCATTTCCGACCGGATCGGGCGCTTCATGCTGGCAATCGACCCCGGGGCTCTCGATGGGCTCGGGCCGGCTCAGGGCCTGGAGCGCATGCTCGTCGCCTATGGCACGCTGACGCTTGACGAGGAGACGATCGCGATGATCCGCCTGGTGCTCGGCGAATGCGACCGCTTCCCCGAGCTGGCCGCGACATTCTACGAGGTCGCCATCCGGCGGACCACTGAAGCCATGGCGGACTGGCTGCGCCGGCAATGCGAGCGCGGGCTGATCAGGCTCGAGGATCCGCAAGTCGCTGCCGGCATGCTGCGCGGCATGATGACCATGGAGCCGCAGCGCGCCGTCATGCTGGGGCGGCGCGGCGCTCCGGCCGCCGAGGAAATAGCCGAGCGGGCGAAGACCTGCGCCCGGCTGTTCCTGGACGGCTGCCGCGTTGGATATCCCTCGGACCGCAGCTGACCGGTTCGGCCCCGGTCATTCAGGCAGGCGTTTCCAATTGCCGGCGAGATAGCCGCGTGGATCGACCTTTGCGACTGCGCCGGTGATCTTCGCCTTCCTGCCGGCGCAGCTCCAGGAAAAGATCGTGGCATGACCGGTCGCTGCCATCGGCACGCCGGCGGCGCCGGGGTTCTCCCGGCACCATTGCGCTGCGCCGGGATTGATCCTGCTGGCGTCGGCCTTGTCGCAGACGAGGTTTGCGCCGTAATTGCACAGCCAGACCTCATTGTTCATGCAGCGAAAGACCGTGCTTCCCAGGAAGTCGGTTCCATCGTCGCCGAAGAGCCGTGAGGCGGATTCCATCAGCGATCGAGGGATCGGCATCGTGGCGTCCACCGTCCCCTTGCCGGCGCAAAGCGAGGCTGTGCTTTGGGCTTCCACCGGCGACGCCGCGAGCCCCATCGCGAACGCGATCACGAGCATCTTGAGCATCCAGCCTCCAATCGATCCGATCGACGCGCCAGCCGCTACGGAAGCGGCAGCTATTTGGGCGGTGCGGCGACCCGGGATGGCGCGGGCATTTTGAGCTGCTTCTTGTTCTCGGCCGACGCCTCCGCCGCCTGCTTGTCCAGCTCCAGGCAGGTGAGCAGCTCGACATAGCTCGGCGCTCCCCCGATCCTGGTTTCCTGCGCGCAGATCCCCCGTGGGCCGGCCTTGAAGCTGAACCAGCTTCGCGAAAGCTGCTTCTGCGCCTCGATCTCGTCGTTGAGGCACCCCTGATAGGCGCTCTTTTCGCCCCCCGAAATAGGTTGCGCCCGGCTGCACGTGGCCTTGATGTCGAGCTTGGGCAGCGAACGCAGAGCCGGCCCGAATGTGTCTCCCCCGGCAGCGTCGGCGCCCAGACCTTTGACACTGTCATTGGCCGGCACGCTGCCCGCGGTTGGTTGGCGATGGCCGATCGGCGCTTCCGGTATGCCGGGCGGCGGAGTGGGCGCGCTTTGTGCGAGGACGATGGCGGGCCAGCTCACGGCGATCGCGACGATGCAGGCTCGGGCTCCGGTCAAAGTTCTCATGATGACCTCCGTTACCTGACAACATAGGGCCGATGCGCCGCCCGCGCCACGGGTTTCCATCAGGCGCTGCCCGTCAACGGCCCCCAGGCGGCGAGCGCCGCCTTCGCGATCGTCTCGAGAATGGCGCGGCCTGCGCCATCGCGCGCCTGGATCGACATGCCCTGCTGCACGGTGACGTAATAATTGGCGATCATGTCCGGGTCGGCGCCCGCCGCGATCTCGCCCGCCTCCATTCCGCGTCGGATGCGGGCGGAAAGCTGCGCGGCATTGCCGGCACGGAGGCGGATCAGCTCACGCCGGACGGTCTCGCTCATCTCGTCTGCGTGCAGCGCCGAGAGCACGATCAGGCAGCCGCGCGGTCTTTTGGGCCGGGAGAAGGCCCGCGCCGATGCCATCAAGACGCCGCGCACGGCTTCGACAGCCGTCGGCGCGGTTTCGAGCGGTGCCCAGATCGCGCTGCCGTCGCGCGCCTTGTAGCGCGCGACCGAGGCGCGGAAGAGGTCCTCCTTGGATCCGAACGCCGCGTAGAGGCTGGGCGAGCCGATGCCCATGGCGGTGGTGAGCTCCGCCATCGAGGCGCCTTGGTAGCCCTTGTCCCAGAAGACATCCATGGCGCGCGCCAGCGCCACATCCCTGTCGAAGCTTCTCGGTCTGCCGCGGTCAGCCATGCAGTCCTGCATATATATGTGTCGATCAACACATAATCTGCTTGACGGAGCGGCGCAAGGCTGTCAGTTATTTCTGTGTCGATCATTACAGAAAGGGATTGCTCATGGCCCAGCTTGCTGGAAAACGCGCCTTCGTCAGTGGCGCAAGCCGCGGTATCGGCGCAGCGATCGCGCGACGGCTCGCCTCGGAGGGAGCGGACGTCGCCATCAGCTACCAGCGCTCGGCCGATCATGCCGAGGCCGTAGCGGCCGAGATCAGAGCCAAGGGACGGCGCGCCCTCGCCATCCAAGTGGACAATGCGGATGCGGAGGCCGTGAAGTCGGCGGTCGATGCGGCTGCCGCCCGCTTCGGCGGCCTCGATATCCTCATCAACAATGCCGGCATCTTCCCGAGCGGGCCGGTTGACGAGCTGACGCTCGAGGAGATCGATCGGGTGCTGGCCGTCAATGTGCGGGCGGTCATCGTCGCATCGCAAGCTGCCGTGGCGCACATGCCGGAAGGTGGCCGGATCGTCTCGACGGGCAGTTGCCTCGCCGAGCATGTGCCGAGCGCCGGGATGAGCCTCTACGCTTTGAGCAAGGCTGCGTTGATCGGCTGGACCAAAGGTCTCGCGCGCGATCTGGGGCCGCGCGGCATCACGGTGAACATCATCCACCCGGGCCCGACGGACACCGACATGAACCCCGCGGACGGCCCGCACGCCGACCTGCAGCGCTCGCGCATGGCGATCGCGCGCTACGGACGCGCGGAGGACGTCGCCGCCCTTGTGTCCTTCGTTGCCGGCCCCGAGGCCTCTTCGATCAATGGCACCGGCCTCACCATCGACGGCGGAGCGAATGCGTGACCGCGATTGACGCGGGAGCAGGGCCGCGTCTGAGGCTCGTGCTCATCCTGCTTGCGATCGCGTCCTCGATCGTCGTTGCGACCGAGTTCATCGTCATCGGGCTGCTGCCGGTGCTTGCGCATGATCTGGGTGTCAGCGTGGCCGACGCCGGCTGGCTGATCGGTGCCTTTGCGCTCGCGGCTGCGGTCCTCGGGCCGCCGCTGACACTGCTTGCGGCGGCCCACCCGCCCAGACATGTCATGGTTGCAACCCTGCTTCTCTTCGCGGCCGGCAATGCGATCGCCGCATGGACGTCGCAATATGCCGCCATCCTTGTCATCCGGGCGTTGCAAGGCGCGGCGCTGCCGGTGTTCATCAGCGTCGGTACCGCGACCGTCAATGGCCTCGCGCTCGCGGAACACCGCGGGCGTACGCTTGCAAAGGCCAATTGGGGCTTCGTGATCGGCGTGGTCGGTGCGTTGCCCGCCGGCGTTGCCCTGAGCGAGGGCGGTCACTGGGAGCTGCCGCTGCTGGTTCTGTCGGGGCTCGCCTTCATCGCGTCGATCCTCGTCGCGGCCCTGTTCCCGACGGTCGGTGCCAACTTCCCGAAGCTCGGCGATCAGGTTGGGCTTCTCATGCGCCCGGCCTTCCTCACGCATCTTGCGCTGACGGTGGCAGCCTTTGCGGCGACGTTCGCGGTCTACAGCTATGTCTCGGTTTGGTTGAACGCCGTCGTCGGGATGGACATGCCGGAGGTGGCCATTACCTTGTTCGGCTTCGGCGCGGCCGGCTTCTTCGGAAACCTCGTTGCCTCGAGGATCGCGGACCCTATCCCGATTGCCGGCACCGTAGCGGCGGTGGCGGCGGTCACCGCGGCGGCGGCCGCTGCCGCGAACTATCACGGGGACATGGTCGTCCTCGCTCCCCTGCTGGCGATCTGGGGGGCCGCCCACACCGCCGTCGTCACGCTGTGCCAGGTCAGGGTGATCACCGCGGGTGGCCGGGCGCCTGCATTCGCCATGTCGATGAACATCTCGGCGGCCAATCTCGGTATCGCGGCCGGCGCCCTCATCGGTGGCTTCGTCATCGATCGCGCCGGGCTGGACGCGATCGCGGTCGCGCCGATCGGGCTCACTTTGGTGGTCGCCGCGATCGCAGCTCTCACGCCCTGGGCGGGGCGCGCATGCAGGCGCGGCTGAAGCTAAACTTCGCCCATGCGAATCGGTGGAGGGATTTCGGTGACAGTGCATCGAATTCGCCGCATGGCTCACGCCGCCTCGCGGTGTGCGCTTAATGCAAAAATTGAATGCACCGTCACCGTAAGTCCGTCCGCTCGATGGTGAGGCACCGACGATCGATCTCGTCATCGGCTACAACAAGGCCAACACTTCGCCAATTCTCGGACTGTTCCTTTCGCGCGTCGGCCATCTCAAGAAGAGGGCTCCGCAAACGGTCGTGTCAATAAGGCGGCCCTTGACGCGGCCCGCTCACCCTGCCCATCTCAGCGCAGAGCAGGGAGCCGCGAATGGACCCGATCATCGAAACCAAGGATGACCTGAAAAAGGTGCTCTTGTCCCTGAAGCCGGGGCAACGGAGCGGCCTGCACCATGATGTGTATGCTCTTCTGTTTCCACCGGGCGAGCGGTCTGACGACGCCCGCAGGGCCTGCTTGGCTCTCGCGGCATCGGCGGGGTGCACAATCGATAACAGGCCCGAAGATCAAGCAATTTGGTTTGTGAAGAATGCCTGAGGGTCCACGCGGCCAGCGCCATCGCGCGAGCGCGTGCTCAGCTGGCGCCCACATCGAGCAGCACCTTGCCGCCGCGTTCCACATGGGCCACGGCGTCCTTGATGGCCGATAAGGGATAGGTCGCGGCCACCGGGGCATGAAGCCTGCCCGATCGGAGCAATTGCGCTGCCTCGACGACGGCCGGGCGAATCTTCGCCGCGTGCTCCTTGTCGCTCAGGAAGAAGCCGCGCACCGAAATCCGTTTGAAGATCAGCGCTATGGCGCTCACCGGAATGGGCGCCTTGCCCAGCGCCGCATAGGCGACGAGCGTAGCGTCGCGGCCGAGCAGATTGATCAGGGTCGCGGCGGACGGGCCGCCGACGCCGTCGATGGCGAGGCGAGGGGCGGCCGTTCCGAGAGCGGCCTTCGCCAGGTTCAGGCCTTCCGGCGTATCCACGATCACCAGATCGCCGCCCAGCGCTTTCAACTCGTCGATCAATTCCGGTCGACGGACCAGATTGATCGTCTTGAAGCCACGCGCTTTGGCAAAGGCGACGACCGCGCGACCCACGCCTGAATTCGCGGCATTTTGGACGACCCAGTCGCCGGGCGCGAGGTCGACGAACTCGCTCAGCAGCAACGCAGCGGTCGGCGGATTGATGGTCAGCATGGCGAGCTGCTGCGGATCGACATCGGCGGGCAGTGCGAACAGCCCTTCCGCCGGCACGACGATCCGTTCGGCCCAGGCAAAGCCATAGAGCGGGGCCAGGACGCGATCGCCGACCGTGACATTCTCCACGCCTGGACCGACGGCCAGGATTTTGCCCACGCCCTCATTGCCGATGACGCTCGGGAGATTCGGGCGAAGCGGGTAGGTGCCGCGGACCAGCAGCAGGTCGCTGAGATTGATCGGGGAGAATTCGACGCCGATCAGGACCTGGCCGGGGCCCGGTGCCGGGGGTTCCGGGATCTCAACGAATTCGAGACACTCGACGGGATTGCCGAAGGCGGTGAGGTGAACGGCACGCATGGGAGCCTCCTTCTTGTTTTCGCCGGCCGCCCATATTTATGGTTGCGACCACCATGATTATTTTAAATGGCAGTCGCAATCTTTAGAATCAAGCCCGCGGCGACAAGGAGACGATCGGTGAAAGTCACCAAGGAAAAATCGGCGCAGAATCGCGCGGCGCTGATCAAGACGGCAGCGCGCATGTTCCGGGAGCGAGGGATCGACGGCGTCGGCGTCGCGGAGATCAGCAAGGCGGCGGGCCTGACCCACGGAGCGCTCTATGCCCAATTCCCGTCGAAGCAGGCTTTGGTTGCGGAGGCTTTGGCGCATGGGTTGGCGGGCAGCCACGCCTACATGACGGCACCCAAGCTCAATGGCGCGCCGACATTGTCCGACCAGCTGGATCTCTATCTGTCGCTCGATCAGCGCGACAATCTGGCAGATGGCTGCGCCATGGCGGCATCGGCAAGCGAAATCGCCCGGCAGGACGAAGCCGTCAGCGCGCGTTTCGCCGAAGGCTTCGAGCAGATGGTCGGGGCCGTTCAGGCGACGCTGGAAGCGACGACGCTCAGGGCCGACGACCGCGCCCGCGCGTTGACCATCTGCGCCGCCATGATCGGCGGTGTGGCGATGGCCCGGGCGACCGCGAAATCGCGGCCGGATCTATCGGATGAGATCCTGGCCGCCATCCGTCGCGTGCTGGGCGAGGTCGGCGGCGAAGGCGGGGAGAAGCGGAACTAAGCTTGTCAGCGCCGCGGCGGCCCGATCGGCGCCGGCGGCAGCTCTTCCTCGAGCCGACACTCGCACCGGACGAGGCCTGCCTAGTGGCTCTTTCGCGGGTTGGGGGCCTGGCTCGAACGCTCATCGATAGATGCGAGTACGTGTCGCTGAACGTACTCCAGAATCTCGTTCGAAAGTGCTGGCGCAGCCTGCGCGACAGACCGTGACAGGACCAGCGCACCCACCATTTCGCAATGCAAGCTGATTGCCTGTTCGCGCAACGTCCTGCGCCCGCCTGCCGCAGCTAGAGATCCACTCTCGGCGATCAGCCCGGCCAGGATCGTTATCTGATCGTCCAAACCGCCGGCGAAATGCGATTGTGCTCCGGCGCCAAGGCGGGGAGCATCGCCTGCAAATCCGGCGACAGGGCAGCCGTGATCGATGTTGTCGCGATGGGCCGGCGACAGATAATAGCTGATGTAGCGCCGAAGAGCGGTGGTTGATTCATCGACGGGCGCCCTTGCGCCCTCGGCGAGTTCGGCAGCACCCTCGGCCATTGCCGAAGCAAGCACCTCGGCAACCAGGGCGGCCTTCGATTCGAAGTGGTTGTAGAAGCCGCCTTGCGTAAAGCCGGCATGCTTCATCAGTTCGTTCAGCCCGACGGCCTCCACTCCGCGTTCTCTGAATAGCTGCGTCGCCGCGGCAATAATCGCGCGGCGGTTTTCCGCAGCCTTTTCTCTCGACACGCCCAAAGCTTGCTCCTCGAATCGTTGCCGCCAATGGCCTAAGGCTATCACTTCACGATTGCATTCACAATCGACTATCGCGGTTGATATGGGATCTAAGTTGGGTCGAAATAAGGGCCTGCCATAGACGAGACGCTCGGCGTCGCACGCATCGCGTCGGAAAGATATGGGGCTTGACACTCCAGCAAAAGAAGCTAAATCACAATTGTGATCGACATCGTGTTTTGCGTCCCCGACGACCCTGAACTTGGAGATGGACATGATTAAGTTCCCGACGATCCTGACCCGTCGCAGTGTATTTCGTGCCGGCGCCGGGCTGGCTGTGGCTGCATCGGCGATGCCGCTGCTCACCCCCGCCTCGGCCCGGGCGGAGGGCACCAGTGAAGCCGGCGCGGAACCCCTCAACGGCAATGGCTTCTATCGCTTCAAGATCGGCGACTTCCAGGCGACCGTGGTCTCGGATGGCTATGGGCAGCTTCCGGTCGGGCCGATCCTCGCCATGAACGCCCCTGAAGCTGAACTCGCTTCGGTGTTGCAGGCAAACTTCATGCAGCCGGTGATCCAAGCCACGAGCAACATCCTGGTGGTCGACACGGGACGGGAGCGTATCCTTGTCGATACCGGCTTTGGTGAGAAACTCGGCCCATCCTTCGGCAACTTTCCCGGGCTCCAGGCGAACCTGCGCCGGGCCGGAATCACGCCGGAGAGCATAGATCTGGTCGTGACGTCGCACGGTCATCTGGACCATATCGGCGGCTTTGTGACGAAATCGGGCGCGCTGGCCTTTCCGAAGGCTCAGTTCGTCTTTGTCGATACGGAGTGGAACTACTGGACCGGCAGCCGTTACGAAAGCGAGGTCAACAATTCGCCGATGCCGGAAGGGTTCAAGAAGGCCTTCATCGAGGCAGCTCGAGAGAACTTGCCACCGGTCGCCGACCGATCCCGGTTCGTGAAGCAGGGCGGCGAAATCACAAGCGGCGTGCACTATATTGCGGCGCCGGGACATTCGCCGTCCCATGCCGCAATCCTGTTCACCTCGGGCGAGGAGCAGTTCATGCATATGGGTGACATCGCCCATAACCCGGTAACGAGCTTGCAGCACCCCGACTGGACGCCCATCTTCGACTACGACCCCGCGCAGGCGATCAAGTCGCGCAAGGCCATCCTGGACCGCGTCGCGGCCGATCGGATCATGGTGATGGGCTACCATTTTCCGTTCCCGGCTGTCGGGCATGTCGCCCGCTACGACACGGCCTACCGCTGGGAAGCCGCCCAGTGGGTCTGGTAGCGAGCCGATGACATCTCTCCGGAGGCACGCGATGTCTTCCAAGCAGGAGCGCTTCAGAATCGCCGTCCTGGACGACTACCAGCACGCCGCTCTTTCGCTCGCGGACTGGTCGGTGCTGGATGCGCGGGCGACGGTGACCGTGTTTGACGACCATCTCGCGGATCCGGACGCCGTCGTCGAGCGCCTGCAGCCATTCGATATCGTCTGCGTGATGCGCGAGCGCACGCCGATGACGCGGACCATCATCGAGCGCCTGCCCAAGCTCCGTATGATCGCCTCGACGGCGACTCGGAATGCCTCGATCGATCTCAAGGCTGCGGATGAGCGGGGCGTGCAGGTCGTTCATACGGGCTACACCTCGGCGCCGACGATCGAACTGACCTGGGCACTTATCCTGGGGAGTGCCCGCAATCTTGTCGCCGAGAACACGTCGCTGCGCGGCGGCGGATGGCAGCTCTCGGTCGGTGATGACATGGCCGGGCGGACGCTCGGTGTCCTGGGTCTCGGCAATGTCGGCGGTGCGGTGGCACGGATCGGCAACGCCTTCGGTATGAAGGTGATCGGCTGGAGCCAGAATCTCACGACCGAGCGCGCGGCTGAAGTGGGCGCTACACTCGTCTCGAAGGACGAGCTGTTCCGGGAGGCGGATGTCGTCTCCATCCATCTGGTGCTCAGCGGCAGGACGCGCGGCCTTGTCGGTGCGGCGGAACTGGCGCTCATGAAGCCGACGGCGCGCCTGGTAAACACCTCGCGCGGAACGATCGTCGTCGAAGCAGATCTCGTTGCGGCGCTTAAAGATCGGAAGATCGCCGGCGCAGCCATCGATGTCTTCGACCAGGAGCCGTTGCCGCTCGAGCACCCGTTCCGCAGCCTGCCGAACCTGCTGGCGACGCCGCATATCGGCTACGTCTCGCGCGGGCTGTACGAGCGCTTCTACCAGGATACGGTCGAGAACATCCGCCGCTGGCTCGACGGCCAGGCAGGGTGATCAGTCGGAGAATTTTTGATGGTCGAGCCAAAGCCCGTCGCAACTTGGCGCAAGGTCATCCCGGCCATCCCGGACTTCTTCACGATCTTTCTTGTCGGCGGCTTTGCGATTGCCAAATTGACCGGCGGAGAGACCCAAGGCGGTTTTCAGCTTTCGGGCGGCCCGGCATTCATTCTCTTCGCGTTGATCGTCGCTTATTTCGTCATCGGGTCCAAATATCTCGGCGGCACGCTCTGGCAGCGCGTCCTCGGCACGCGTTGACTCATGGCCCGTCGGCTTCGCGGACCAGCTTCTCTCCCATGCCGAAGCGGGTGAAGCGATACACTCCCGAGCGATCGCGCAGGCGGTACGGCCCGATATGGGGATTGATGCTCTTCAGGTGCCTTTCCATGTCGATCACCTCGAAGCTCGCCGGGTCGAGGTCAAGCCGCACCTCGTAATGATAGATCGCATGCTCGGCACGCAGAAATCCGCAGCCGTCGATCTCGAAGTTCAAGCCGACGCCGTCGAGCACTCGGCCATTGTTGTAGACATGGCTGCGGTCCTTCGCATACCCGAAATCCAGATGGACGAAGGTGGCGCGGTCGGCTTGCGGGATCACCTCCCACCCCGCCTGGCCGGACCTGTAGGCGCGCTCGCGGTCGAGCGCATAGATGCCGTCGGCACCGCCGAGCACCTTGAAAGATGGGCTATGCGCCCCCTCCAGCGACCGCGTGCCCTGCCAGATGCGCTTCGCGTCGGCCGCGGTGTTGGTCGGGGCGTGCACCATCCTCAAGGTGAACGGATCCATCCCCTCGAAAGGCTTTCCGTCGTGCGGATCGAAGACCTTCGTTCCGTCGAAACGATATCCGTAGAAAATGTCGATCGGGGCCTTCGGCGTGGCGGCGCGCAGCAGATCGTGCATCTCGCGGCGCTTGGCATTCTTGCGATTGCGCAAGGCCCGCACCACGGACGGATCCACGCAATCGAGCAGCTCCTCTTCGCCGAGATGCGGGTCCGGGATACGCGGCCACACGGTGGCGAAGGCCGTCAGCGCCGCCCGTGGCAGCTCGGGACGCGGCCCGAGATCGCGTGTCGCGCCTTGTGAAACCAGGTAGGCCCGGAAGTTGGGGTCGCTCGCGAAATTGAGGAGGCTCTCCGACACGACGATGATATCTTCGCCGGGCAGATCCTTGTACTCGCCAAGGGCCAGCAGGGCTGCCAATACCGGGCTCTTCAGCAACTCAGCTCCCCGCCCGAATTCCTGGAACTCGCAGGCGACGAGGCTATGTCGTTCCTCCAGATATGTGAACAGCAGCGCAGCATCCCGCTGGCGCAGCACGGCGTGAAGCCGGTCGGCGACCCCCTCCACCCATTGGCTGCGCGCGTAACGGCGAAAGGCGCCGGGCGACAGCGTCACCAACCCTATGATGCCGGCCGGCTCGCTCATATCGCCTCTTTCCGACGCGAAGGCGCCGCGCTGGCCCGCGGCGGCGCCCCTATGGCCTCACATCGTCTTCCAGTCGCCGGCCCCTTCGACGGTGGCGGCCGCCTGATAGATGGTCGGTTCCGCGTAGTGCTTGAGGGTTCGGTGACAGTGCATTGAGTTCGGCCGCACGGCTCACGCCGTTCTGCCATGGGCTGTATGCAAAATTAAATGCGCTGTCATCGCAAATGATCTCGATCTTGACGCCGGAAGAGGCTCGAAAGGCGTGGATGGCCGGGCCCATACCCTTGCTGATGAACTGGCCCGGCCATGACGGGAGACCCTGCACCCAACCGTCATGGCCGCACTTGGTGCGGCCATCCACGCCTGCTCTGCTCTGGGGGTTCGAAGGGCCTCGGCGGTTGGGGGCGGCCTGGCGCCGCTCATCCTGCGGGATGCCTTCCGCATCGTGTCGAAGATGCGCGCTGTCTGCGGCTGGTGCCTCTCGCGTCTCCCGTTTTGCCTCGCCGCCTTGCGCATCGTCGCCTCTGTCGCCGCCGCCGCCGGCGCCGCGGACTTGGCCTCTTCCTCCTCTGCATGGCAGTAAGGTTTGGGAGATATGATCTATTCCGGGAGGGCATGATCATGGATCGTTTGGCCGCCATGGAGACGTTCGTGATGGTGGTCGACACGGGCTCGTTCTCCGGAGCCGCCCGCCGCCTCGACGTCGGGCAGCCCGCCGTTTCCAAGTCGATCGCCCAGCTGGAAGCTCGGCTCGGCGTGAAGCTCCTGGTCCGGTCCACGCGGGGTCTGACCCCGACGGAAGCCGGGCTCAATTTCTATGAACGTGCGCGTCGCTCGATCGAGGAGGCCGATGAGGCGGAGTTGGCGGCCCGCGGCGCCGGAGCGGGGCTGTCGGGCAAGCTGCGCATCTGCGCCGCCGTTACCTTCGCTCGGCTCAACCTGATGCCCCGAATTCCGCAGTTTCTGGCGCGCCATCCTGATCTCGAGCTGGATGTCGTGCTGGACGATCGAAACGTCGACCTTGTTCAGGAAGGGATCGACGTCGCCTTGCGCATGGGACAGCTGGCCGACTCGACCCTGACCGCGCGCAAGATCGCGACCAGTCGGCGGCATGTCCTCGGCACTGCAGCTTATTTCGAAAGAGCCGGCGTACCGGCCGCTCCGGGCGACCTGGTTTCGCATGAGGCCGTGATCTACGCCCAGCGAGGCGGCGGAGAAGTCTGGACTTTTCGTCGTGACGACGCCGAGCTGGCGGTCACCGTCAAAGGACGGCTGCGCGTCACTGCGGCCGAGGGCGTGCGCGCCGCGGTTCTCGCAGACGCCGGCTTGGCGATCACGTCGGAATGGATGTTCGCCCCGGAATTGGCCGACGGTACGGTGAGAGCCGTGCTGCAGGATTGGGAACTGCCCGGGATCGACCTCTGGGCCGTGTTCCCGGCGGGCCGAACGGCGACGACCAAGGCGAGGACCTTCATCGGCTTCGTCGAGGAGGTGATGGACTCCCGATCGGCCGAGGCCCGGGCAGGCTGAAGCCTTGCACGAGGACGCAAGGCTCAGCCGAGCGCTATTCCGGAGGGGAATGAATTATATGACCCGTCCCCGCCTGCCGCCCGTGCAGCTTAAGCTTTAGCTCCTTCTCCAGGGCCAGTGGTGGGCACAATAGAGGAGTCAGGGCAATGTCCAGAATGCATGGCAAAGTAGCCGTGATCACCGGCGGCAGCAGCGGTATCGGTCTTGCGACCGCCAAGCGCTACGTCGAAGAAGGCGCCTACGTCTATATCTTAGGTCGGCGGCAGGAAGAGCTCGATAAGGCCGTGAAGGAGATCGGCCGCAACGTGACCGCGGTGCGCGGCGATGTGACGGACCTCGCTGATCTCGACCGTCTCTACGCACAGGTTGCGGCCGACAAACGCAAGGTCGACGTTCTGATGGCAGGCGCCGGCTTCGTCGAACATCAGAGGCTCGGTGAAATTACCGAGGCGCATTACGACAAGACTTTCGGGCTCAATGCCCGCGGCCTTCTCTTCACGGTCCAGAAGGCGCTCCCGCTCATGGGTCAGGGCGGCTCGATCATCCTCATCGGCTCGATCGCAGCACTCATGGGCTTCCCGGCTCATACCACCTATAGCGGGACGAAGGCGGCCATTCGCTCTTTCGCGCGAACCTGGACCATCGAGCTGAAGGATCGCGGCATCCGTGTGAACGTGATCAGCCCCGGCCCGATCGACACGCCGATCATCGACTCGCAGGCGGCGACCAAGGAAGGCGCCGACAAGATCCGCGAGAACTTTATCAAGGTCATACCGCTCGGGCGTATGGGACGCGCCGAGGAGGTCGCGCAGGCGGCCGTGTTCCTCGGATCGGACGAGAGCAGCTTCGTCGCGGGCATCGACCTCGTGGTCGACGGCGGGATGGCCGCAGTGTGAAGGGCCGCGGCGAAGGCATCGAGGTCCTGCTCGACGCACAGCCGGTCAGCGTCTTTGGCCGTTCCGGCGACGCCGTGGCTGTCTCCATACGCACCGCCGAGGGTGAGCGGAAGATCGAAGGCAGCGATCTGGTCGTAGCGGTCGGCCGTGTCGCGGTTTCGGTGACAGTGCATTAAATTCGCCGCACGGCTCACGCCGTCTTGCGGAGAAAGAGATGCCCAAAAGTGATTACATAGCTTTTTTTCGCACTCGACCCTTTCTTCGATGTGGTCATGGAGGGCCTCTCGAAGTTCGTGGATGGCGAGCACTATTTCGACACCCTCGCCGACGACGTCCTATTCGAGTTCCTCTATGAATTCCCGGGCTGGCCTCGGGTAACGCGCGGCCGCGACAATCTCATAGCGCTCTATTCCGGGTACGGCCGCAACATCCGGCTCGATCGAGGCGACTCCCTGATCGTGCATCCTTCCGACGATGGCCGGGTCGTGACGCTCGAATACGAAGTGCATGGGAAGGTGCTCGCCACCGGCGTGGCTTACGACAATCGGCTCGTCGCGATCGCTACTATCGAGAACCGCAAGATCGTGCGCTGGCGGGATTACATGGACTCGCTGGCCGCATGGACGGCGTTGAACAAGTCCGCCTGACCGCCATCATGTAAGTCAAGGGTTGCATGATACATGAGACTGATGCAGGATATGTGAGTGGATCTGGACCCGCTCTTTAAAGCCCTCGCCGACCCGACGCGGCGCCGTTTGCTGGACGAACTGGACGAGCGGAACGGGCAGACGCTGTTCGAGCTGCACGTCCGGCTCATCAGCTGGCACGGGGCGGCGCTGTCGCGTCAGGCGCTCTCGAAGCACCTCGGCGTGCTCGAGGAGGCGGGGATAGTCCGCACCGAGTGGAGGTGGCGGTCCAAGCACCACTTCTTGGAGCGTGAGCCTCTGCGACGGCTGTGGCGTATGTGGCTCGGCCCTTTGGCCGAGGGCTCATCGGAAGGAGAGAGCGTTGAAGATCGTACTGACGAGCGTGCTAGGATCAGGCCAAGGCGCTGGCCTTCTACCGAGACGTACTGGGTTTCGAGCCTAAGCTCGACATCCCGATGGGCGAGCATCGCTGGCTGACACTAACCTCGCCGGGGGATCCGGAGGGCGTGCAATTGGTCCTGGAGCCAGACGGCCACCCGGCCGCGAAGCCGTTCAAGGCAGCACTGATGGCGGACGGCATTCCCTACACGTCGTTCGCCATGGATGATGTGCACGCGGAGCATGCCCGCCTTTCCGCCGCGGGTGTGCGGTTCACTCAGCCGCCGACCGTCATGGGACCGATTACAACGGCGGTGTTCGACGACACCTGCGGAAATCTCATCCAAATCGCTCAGCAGCACTGACCGATCTTCGTAGGTTCGCACCGGCCAACATCGCCGAGCGCGGACGGCCCGACGCGGAGGATAACCAAGATGGCCGTTCCTGATGGCGCAGAATCTGCGCGCGCTTTCCTTCCGTCGAAAGACTTTGACGCAAGCAAGGCCTTCTACGAAGCGATGGGCTTCAACAAACTCCTCGACGGCGATGTGGCTATTTTTGCGGTTGGAAGCGGCGCTTTCATCCTGCATCGCCATTATCAAAAGGACTGGGCCGAGAACTGCATGATGCAGATGATGGTCGATGATCTCGACGCCTGGTGGAAACATGTTGAGGCGTTGGATTTGCCGAAATGGTTCGGTGTTCCGTCTCCAAAAGCACCGGCGATGCAGCCATGGGGATTGCGCGTTGGATATGTCGTCGATCCCGCTGGCGTGCTCTGGCACATCGCCCAGCGGCGCGAGAATTCTCCGGCGGATTAGTACCGGGAATCATAGAAGGCTGATACATGGATCGTTAGGCGCCTATCCCTCCCATGCGGAGCAGGGGAGGGTGGCGAGCGCAGCGAGCCGGGTGGGGTTCGCATCCGGAGAAGTCCCCCACCCGTCCGCTCGGCAAGGGCCTCGCGTCCACCCTCCCCCGCTTCGCGGAGGAGGGATACAGCGGACACGACTCACTCTTCAATGATAGGCGGTATTAGTCTGCCACACCGCACTCTCCTAATTCTGTGCGCATTACCCAGTCGCTCCTCTGCGCTTCGCGGAGGAGGGATAGGCGCGTCCAGCGAACCCGGATGGCGCGTATCAGCCCTGGCGCAGTCGCTGCACGAAATTGGCGACCGCCTCGCCGATGTCCTGCGAGCTATTCTCCTGCAGGAAATGCAACCTCGAGTCACCGAATCTAGCGAAGAGCTATTCCTAGCAGCATCCCGAATTCGGTGAGTACCGCCGACAGGAACAGGCCAAAAAGGATGTCGGCGATCCATCCTTCGCCGCGCGGGTTGGACCTGTTGACAGCCGCAAACCAAATTCCGAACCCAAGCAGGGCGGCCGAGATAGTCCAAAGCGGAATTGGGGGATCCGCGCGATCTGCGGTAGACAATCCGGCGACAATGCCCAATGAACCGGCGGCACCAGCCCAAATCTTATATGGAAGCTCAAAGATACTCTTTTGCTCAGACAAGGACCGCCCGTTTCTATATGGGCCGCGTTTGGCTCGGACCATCTTAGTCTCTTCCGCCGAACCCACTGGGGTCAGCAACCCTGCCGCAGCCTCAGCAACCATAGCAGCGGTCGCGCCGCTTTAAGCTGCGGGTAACCCTACAGCCGTATACTGATTCGGCGCGGAGAAGAGGTCTCGTCCGCGCACCGGATGGGGGCGAGCGGGTTTTCCGTATTGCGTCCCCGCTCGCCCTCTTCACCTTCATCATCCCCCCTCGGAAGCCGGCTTGTCTTCGCGCACCCCCTGATAGACGACTTGGCGCAACAATCCGTCATCCGTCCAGGTCGAATAGGTCACCTCGACGACGAGCACCGGCCGCACCCAATGCACGCGCGAGAGCTCCAGCCTCGATCCGAAGCGCGTCTCTCTAGGCGGCGGCACGGCGAGCGGCATCTTATCGACGGCGAGAGGCTTCAGCCGCGCCGCGAGCTCCGCAAGCTCGCGATCCGTCATCCCGGTGCCGGCTCGCCCGGCATAGAGCAGCCGGCCGTTCGCGTCATAATAGCCCAACAATAACGCGCCGAGGCCCTGGCGGCCACCTTTGGGCTCGGTCCAGCCCACAGCGATGAATTCCTGCCGCTTGAGGCATTTCGCCTTGATCCAGATGCCGCGATCGTCGGGCGCATAAGCCCGGTCGATCTGCTTCGACACGATGCCCTCGGCGCCGAGCCGGCAAGCCTCGAGCAGCACGTCCGCGCCATGGCCGACGATGTGCTCACTGTAGCGCAACCGCGCTTCGGCGCCGGCGAGCAGGGCCTCGAGCCTCTCCTTGCGCTCCAGCAGCGGCCAACGTGCCAGATCCTCGCCGTCGAGGTGCAGCAGGTCGAACGCGTAATAGACGAGGTCGCCCGTGTTCGCCGAATCGGTCGCGGCCTGCATTGCCGCGAATGAGGTCGTGCCATCCGGATTCAGAGCGCAAAGCTCGCCATCGATATAGGCGCGGCGCGCCGGCAACCTGTTCAGCGCGGCGGCGGTGGCGGGGTAGCGATCGGTCCAATCAAGCCCGGTGCGGGTCAGCAACTTGACGCTGGCGGCGTCGATCCGCGCATGGAGGCGGTAGCCGTCATATTTGATCTCGTGAACCCAGCGGTCGCCGCTCGGCGGCGTCTGGCGCAGCCGACAGAGTTGGGGCGGCACGAAGGAGGGGAGGCCGGCGGACCGGCGGGCAAGGGCTGTGGGCATGCAACGTCCCGATGCCTGGCCGATGCCCTCACCGCTCCCCAAGCTACGGGAGCGCCGGAGGTCCGTCGATGACTACTTCGGATTAGCGGCGAGGGATGGACGCGGCCGACGGGGCGCTTTAGAGCCTTTGCGCCATGCCGAGGCTATCGGCTTCAGGCTGGCGGCCCATTCCGCTTGACGCCAGGCGGTCGGCCGGTCTCTTTGAAGATCTTCCACGCAATGTAAGTGCCAGCTCGCACAATCGGGTTGGTGGACAGTTCGGTGACATCCTTCGAGAAAACCGACCGCTGCCAGCGCAGCTTTTCTCCCGGCGCAAGCCTGTCGAACTCCGCGCGAAGCAGCGCTTCCCTCTCGTCCAGCCGAGCCTGACGTTCCGGTGGCAGTAGTGCCGGGGATGAGTGGCTTAAGCGGCGACAGGTGTCCGCAACCTCACTTATCGGCAAGTCGGGCCTCAGCTTTGGGATGACGCCTTGATCGTCGCATTTCCCACTCGTCTCACAGTCGAGAGCGCATTGCAGAGCCGAGCGAAATTCTTCGTCAGACACCTGCCCGTGTCTGGGCAGCTCGGCGCGGAGAGCGTCCAACACAGGCTCCCGGTCGGTCTCCGGTATTTCAGCCAACCTCTCGGTCGCGTATTTCATTTGCGCCTTGGTTAGCATTCAGCTGTCCTCGTCTCTATGCTCGATAACGGGGCTGAGCAGATCTGCTCGCGACAAGTTTCTATATTTTCTCCCGTGACCGTCTCGGCCTCCGCTCCGACGGCAATCTGTGCCAGGCGAGCACCCCTCTTCCTGCAAAGTGGGGCACTCAGTCGTAATCCCAGCCCCGCGTTGAGAGGCGCGGGGAAGTTGCGAAGATCCCTCGAAGCGCGAACGCAGTGCAAATTGCGCGCTGGGACAGCATTCAACTCGAAGGTTAACGGATGCTTATTAGCAGACGCTTAAAGGTGTTCTCGCCAACGATTCGGTACGTGCCCAATACCCGGATGGTTCGACATGCGGGCGGGCGGTTGCTATTCCATTTCAATCGGGACGGCCGCGCTGAGATCGGCGTAACAAGTCCCCCTGCTGACGGTTGCCCTCAACTGTTGGGTCACGGACTGATTCGCAGGCTATCACATTCGCGGCGAGGCGCGCCGGGAGCCGATCCGGGGGCGTTGGCGTTGAAGCCCAAGGAGAGCGACGGTGCTGGCGTAGCACTCGAACTCCGCCTCAGGCGACGGTTGCGCCTGATCCTGGCGAAGGTTCACATCAAACCGCTGTCTAGCGCGGCCCGGGAGGAGCAAGCGCGTTCCGCAGGGGCTCGCTGGAGACCGTCATCAATCCTGAAAATGGCTGACTGAGATCCAGGATCAGAAATATGGCGCCAGAGGCCGACACGGCGAGGAAAAACAGAATGATGGTGATCGTCGCGTTGGGCGGAGCAAAGAGACTGAAGCTCGCAAAGATCATGGCGAGCCAAAACACGAGAATGACGATAAAGGGTGTGGGAATTGGGTTGCCTGCCCGTGCCGACACCAGAAAGCGTGTTTGAGCCAAGTCGGTCTCGATCGTGATTGCTCGAGCCTGCAGGGAGCGTTGCTCTTCGTTCTTTGGAGCGAGTTCTTGTGTCTTCTGAAACCCTGCTTGGGCCGTTCCGTTCGGGGCGAATGGTCCAGTGCTTGGAGACCCGGAACCGCTTTCTCCCCAGATTTGATCGATCAGGGGATCGATGCTGCGGTGAAGCAGATCGCGGGCTTCGCGGGCTTCGGATCCGTACTCGGCCAAAAGGCGGTCGAGCAGGACAATGTCCGCGCTCACTCGGCTGATATAGCCGCTCTGGGTGTCATAGGAACTCTTTGCCGAAGCAATCATCAGGCCGATGACGAGAGCAGCCAGCGTTCCGATCAGGCCGACGCCCAACCGCACGACATCCTTTGTATCTGCGCTCAGATGAGATTTGGGCAGCCTGGCGCTGAGAAACATGCCGAAAAGCGCTCCGCCAAAAATACATGCCAACGCGGCCAAGGATACGGCTGACGGCCCCATGATCTAACTCTCTGGCGGTCCGGCACGACGTTCGTGGCCGGCCCCAATTGGGTGGTCCAGATTGAATGTTAGTGCATGACCGGGCTTGGCGCCAAGGCGGGGGTGCCTCGGGAGCGCCCTGGTTCGGCTCGCCGTTTGATAAACCGCCAACTGAAACCGATCGCGAAAGCGATTGCCGATTTGGACGACGGCCAAGCGGGGCAGTGCCAGCACGGCGCAGGCCGCGCCTACAGCTACGGTTTGAGAGCGCTTCGCACAATGTTCGCTGGGATCACTTCTGGCGCTTGGACGCCGGCCGCGGAAGCTCGGTATCCCGGTCTGGCGCTTCGGCGCCTGATCGGCAGTGCGCGTCGGGATTCCCCGAACCCGCCCGGACTTCGCGATCGTGGAGAAGTCGCCCGCTCTCATTGAACCGAGCTCCACTCGCCCGGGCCGCTTCCGAATGACCGGAATCGACCCATACCGGTCACTCGCCTGGAGTTGGACATTGGCCCTCTTTGTGGCACTAGGTCGCAAGTTCGCCGAGTCAGCTTTCGCGTTCGGGAGCCAAATGAAGCTGAGTAATCTCCATCTGGTCGCCATTATCGGACAGGTCATCCTGCCGGCGTGGATGGTCAATGCCGAGCAGGCAACAACGGCAGTCGCGGGCGGCATTCTTCAGACTGACTCAATGAAGGCCGGTTTGCCCCTCTCGTCTCGAGTCGTTGCGCTGACGGCGAAGGGTAGTGACGCAGTCGGCAACATCGGCGCCAGCAATGCCTCGGCTTACGCGTTCAATAGGCCAGCTGGGGCCCCTGACAACATCGTAGTCGTGGTGGAAGAGAATCATGGCTATTCGCAGATCATCGGCAACCCTGACGCCGCTTACATCAACTCCCTTGCTGCGGCGGGCACGCTGTTCACGAACTACCATGCAGTCAGCCATCCGAGTGAGCCGAATTATTTCGCCCTTTTCTCGGGCTCTACCCAGGGCATCACGGGCGACGGCACGTACTTCTTCGCGAACGCGCCTACGCTCGCTGGCGAATTGCGGCAAGCCGGATATAGCTTCGTCGGCTATGCCGAACCCCCTATAGATCGGGATCATACTCCCTGGTTGAGCTTTGGAGACTCGCAAGGCATGGGTCAGGCTTTCAGCCAATTTCCAACCGACTTCACCAAGTTGCCGACCGTATCCTTCGTCACTCCCAACCTGTTGAACGACATGCACGACGGTAGCATAGCCAAGGCTGATCGGTGGTTGAACGTCAATCTAAGCGCCTATGCCAATTGGGCGATGACCCACAACAGTCTGCTGGTGGTCACATTCGATGAAGATCAGGGCACAACCAACAATCGAGTTGCCACAATCGTTGTCGGCGATGGGGTCGGCGCTGGCCGGAGCGATCAGCTGACTGACCACTACGCACTGCTTCATACAATCGAGACCTTGTACGGTCTGCCACCCCTCGCCGCGAGTGCGACCGCTCGGGCGATGAGTTTCGCGCCGCCGAACGGTGCGCCGTAGCTGAGGCTCGGTCGCCTTTTCGTCACGTTAGGTCATCTGGGACGGTCACCCGCTAACCGTCCGGGGTCGACCCAAGGCAGACATTCGATGGAGCTTCGCTTGTCGCCACCAGGCCCTATTTCAGCGCTTCCGCCGGGTGGATTTGCGGCCACGCGGCTCGTCTTCGGACACTTGCGAGTTCGGCGAACGAGCTAGATGGCATTCCAGTTCAATCGACGCGGTTCCCAAACTAACCGCGAGCATTCGGCAGACTCTTCTCCGGGATGATCCCTCGGGGACCATACGTGACATAGCTGATCGCGGCAAAGCGCCTGGCGTGTTTCTGATCAATACTGCCTTTGCTCCAAAAGGTCGCGCTTGCCATCTCGGCCTCCCGGAATTCGAAGCCATCATGCGGATGAATCGCGATGAAATGCGGTGCGCCGGTCACGGGGTTCTTGATCGGCTCCACCTCAGCCTCTAGAACACCGGCCACCACAAATCGCCCCTTCCGGCCATCAAGATCCCACTCGAAATCGATATCCGCGAAGATCGGCTCCGGCTCGTTCTCGATAGTCGAGGCATAGATCGCAAAGCCGGTCGTCGGCTCCTGCTCCTTGCCGCCTATGATTGTGAACAGCGCTTCGACCTGTTCCTTGGTGGCTCTCTTGTCGACGATGCTCCACCAAGTGCCCTTGCCTTTGTGCACGGGGCCGGGCCAGCGATATGCTCCGGCCACGCGCAGTCCGTCCAAACGGACTTTCCCGAAATAGCCCTCGGTAATCTCCATCGCCATGACCCCTTCGCAGGGAGTGCGTGTCGGTGGGGCGTTGAATTCACAGGGGCAACCGTAATCGCAGCTGCAGGTTCCGATCTGCTTGGTCCTGATCATCCAATCGACGTAGGCCATCATGGTTCTCCCCGACTGGTGCCGCATAGGAGACATATTAGCATTTTTGCGCGGGGTTGATCTGACGACCTTCGGTCGTGAACGAGTCATGGCCGCGTATCCGCAAACCGCCCCGTGGCGATATTCGATCGCCCGCTGTTGTACGGCCGGAGTCGACCCTAAGCGGTCCTTCGGCCGCTAAGCACGCGGCAACCCATAGCGGCGGTTCGGGCCAAACCATCACGTCGAGATATATGGCTGGCATCGATTGTCGATCGGCTGGAAGGCAGATCGGCCGAAGGTCAGGCCAGTGGCTGGGAGGTCCGGCAGCTCGGCGCACCGCACATAGGGCAGCGAAGCGAGGCGGAGTTAATCCGCTCGTTCATAGATCGAGTTGGCGAGCTGCGCCCTCAGTTGGTTACGTTCAATGGCCATAGCTTCGAGCTGCCGGTGCTGCGCTATAGAGCCATGGTCAACCGTGTATCGGGCGCGGGGCTGATTGTCCGTCCCTAGCAATGTCGCTAGGGTGTGGCCCTTGGTATAGGGAGGAGGGCCATGAGACGGCGCGAGTTCATCACGCTCGTTGGTGGCGTTACTGCGGCGTGGCCGCTCCCCGGACGCGCGCAGCCTGCGATGCCGGTGATCGGGTTTTTTCAACTCACATCGCTCGAAATGGTGCGCGAGTATCTCGATGATTTTCGCCGAGGCCTGGGCGACGCTGGTTACATCGAGGGCAGGAACGCGGCGATCGAATACCGGTGGGCAGAGGGTCACAATGATCGGCTACCGACGCTCGTTGCCGACTTGGTTCGCCATCAGGTATCCGTGATCGTTATACTGGACAGCACACCCGGTGCGCTTGCGGCCCAAGCGGCAACTCAAACTATCCCGATCGTATGTGCGCAGGCCGCCGATCCGGTCCGAATTGGCCTCGTTGACAGTCTAAGCCGACCTGGCGGAAATCTCACCGGCATCCACGTCATGATAGGCGAACTGGCTGGAAAGCGTCTTGAGCTGTTGCTCGAATTGGTGCCGGGGGCCAAGTCGATTGGTTACCTGCGCAACCCAACCAACCCAGTCTTTGTTGAGACCGAAACCAAAGAGTTGCAGGCTGCAGCGAAAGCTCGTGGAGTGCCCCTTCTGTTCGTGAACGCAAGTCTCCCAAGCGAGTTTGAGATGGCCTTTGCAGAGCTAGTTGAGCAGAAGGCCGACGCGCTCGTGGTGAGCCCCTCCGTTTCTCTTGTTACCAATCCCGATCAAACCGTCGCGCTGGCTGCCCGCCATGCCGTGCCAGCGATCTACGCCGCGCGCCAGTCTACGGCAGTAGGCGGCCTCATCAGCTACGGTACGAGCAGACCTGATACTTGGCGACAAGCCGGAGTCTACACCGGCCGAATTCTCAATGGCGAGAAGCCTGCCGACATGCCGATGATGCAGCCGACGAAGTTCGAGCTAGTGATCAACCTCCAAACTGCGAAGGCACTCGGTCTCGACGTGCCGCCGACACTGCTCGCCCAGGCCGACGAGGTGATCGAATGAGGTGGCGCGAGTAGGCGCATTCAGGTTGCTTAGCGAATGACCGGTTTCCACCCTGTGGCGACATTCGATCGCCCGCTGTTGTACGGCCGGAGTCGACCCATTCCGGTCATTCGGCGCCGAGCGCTGTATATGGCGCATTTCAAACAGCGTCCGCGACAGGTGAGGGCGGGACAAGGCCCCGGTGGCGGCTGAGCCCGCGCGACTTACCGTGCTTCCCCTAAAGCCGAAATCGGGCCTATTATGCCGAAACCCGATCTTGCTTAAGGGGGCGCCGTGCCCAACGAGCGCGCCGAGCGGAGGCTGACGGCCATTTTGGCGGCAGACGTCGCCGGATATAGCCGGCTGATGGGCACCGATGAAGAGGGCACGCTCGCTCGGCCGAAGGCTCATCGCCGCGAGCTCGTCGACCTGAAGATTGCCGAGCACCGAGGGCGCATCGTCAAGACCACGGGCGACGGCATACTGGTGGAATTCCCGAGTGTCGTGGATGCGGTACGCTGCGCCGTCGACGTGCAACGCGCTATGGCGGAGCGCAATGCGGAAGTGCCGTCCGACCGCCGCATCGAGTTCCGTGTCGGCATCAATCTCGGCGACATCATCATCGACGGCGACGACATTTATGGCGATGGCGTCAATGTCGCGGCGCGCCTCGAGGGCCTTGCGGAGCCTGGTGGGCTGTGCATCTCCCGCAAGGTCCGCGACGAGGTGCGCGACAAGCTCGATCTGGCCTTCGAGGACATGGGCGAGCAGGAGGTCAAGAACATTGCCCGCCCAGTCCGCGTCTTCCGCATCGCAGCTCCGGTTATCGTGCAGAAGCCCACGCTCGCGTTGCCCGACAAGCCGTCGATCGCCGTGCTGCCCTTCGAGAACATGAGCGGCGATCCGGAGCAGGAGTATTTCGCCGACGGCATCGTCGAGGACATCATCACGGCGCTCTCGCGGGTGCACTGGCTCTTTGTGATCGCGCGCAACTCGAGCTTCACCTACAAGGGCAAGGCGGTCGACGTGAAGCAGGTCGGGCGCGAGCTGGGCGTGCGCTACGTGCTCGAAGGCAGCGTGCGCAAGGCGAGTAACCGGGTGCGCATCACGGGACAGTTGGTCGATGCCACGACCGGCGCTCACGTCTGGGCCGACCACTTCGACGGCGCGCTGGACGACATTTTCGACCTCCAGGATCGAGTCACCGCGAGCGTCGTGGGCATCATCGAGCCCAAGCTGCGGCAAGCGGAGACCGAGCGAAGCAAGCGGAAACGCCCCGAGAGCTTGGACGCTTATGATGCGTTTCTGCGGGGGCTCGCCCACCAACACGTCATCACCGAGGCAAGCTTAGCCCAGGCGTTCGAGTTCTTGAAAACGGCCATATCGATCGATCCCGCTTACGCCCCTGCCTTGGCGCTCGCCGCGCTCTGCAAGGGGCGGCAGTGCGTTTACGGCTGGGTGCCGTGGTCCGAGCCGGAGGTCCAAGAGGCGGTTCGATTGGCGCGTGCCGCTGTTGAGGCGGACAGAGACGACCCGGTCGCGCTCGCGCATAGCAGCCGGGTTCTCGCGCATTTTGGCGCGGATTATGATCTCGCGATCAACGTTGCCGAGCGGGCGGCTATTTTGAACCCGAATTCGGCAGAGGTTAGGGGCTCGGTGGGCATGACCACGGTGCTTTGTGGGTTGGTCGATGACGGCATTCGGCATGCTAAAGAAGCGATGAAACTGAGCCCGCTCGATCCCGACACTTATCTATTCTGCAATATTATTGCTCTCGCTCATCTTTTCGCGGAAAGATTCGGCGACGCGGTTTCCTGGTGCGAGCGAGCAATCAACGAGAATCCAAACTTCATCACCCCTTACCGCGTGTTGGCCGCGAGCCTCGCCCATCTCGGCCGATTGGACGAGGCAAGGACGGCGATCCGAAAGGCTTTCTCGCTGCAACCGAATCAGACGCTCGAGCGCGCCGCTCGCGCCGGTTATCGCAAGCCCGAGCACATGGCCATTTGGCTCGATGGCCTGCGCAAGGCTGGGCTGCCGGAGTGAGCGCGACCCGGCGTCTGCTGCCATCCTAGCCGCCGATGTCGCGGGCTACAGCCGGAGACAATTCCCGGTGTCCTGCCGCTACTGAGCGTCAGGCGTGAAGGTCTGGAATCCACCCGTTGCGGAAGTTCGCTTCATCCGGGTTTTCGCACTAAGCCAATAGCATCGTTTCGACTGCCAAAGGCCCTCCTGCCGCGTTGCGGGACGGCCGCCGGGAATTGACCCTCTCGGAAGCCGCTTACGGAACCTTCTCGACATCCGGCATCTTCCAGCTCTTGTCGAAGAGAGCCTTCTCCGGCCCATAGAGGCGGAAGATCAGGAAGAAGCTCCTGCCCGCGGTCGGGACCCAGTTTTTCTCGAAGCCTGGCGGCGCCTTCGGGCCAAAATAGAGGTCCACGGACCCGTCGCTGTTCTGCTTCATCGCCGGCTTGTCGAAGGACGACAGCCCAACCACGTTGTCCGCCGTATCGCATGGCCCGGCGCAGACGAACGCCTTCGAGTCCATGTCATAGACGATGGCCGACCAAAAATCCTTTGCCGGCACAACGGCGGGGACACGCAGCCGGTAGGTTGCTTGTCCGTCGAATAGCTGCCCGGCGGAGTCGCGCAGGTCCATCAGATAGAAGGTGCCGCCACCCAGCTTCTTCGGAGCGAATGTCGCCCAGTAAAAGAGGCCCGCACGCGCATCGATCCAGAGCGCGTCGTCCGTCTCGAAGGTGAAGCCGTTTGCCACCCGTATCGTCCCCAACGACGGTCCTCCCCACTGGCTTCCAGGCCACCAGGGCGATAGAGCGCGGTTGGGAGTCTCGAAATAGTTCTGCATGATCCGCCGCGCGTCGACCAACGCTGCGTCGAGCGCCTTCTGCATCTTCGCGTCGGGCTTGAACGGTTTGCCGCGCTCGATGCCGATCGATGCCAACATGCCCATCATCACCTTGTCGCGTTCGCGCACCGGCTCTTCGTTGACCATCGCGGCCAACTCGTGGAACCAGCTAGCGTCATAGGCCGGAAGCGAATGGAGAGGCTTAGCGTAGCCATCGACAAATCGCGTCGGCTTCGGGGCCGCGGCGTCCGCCAGCGGATAGACCTTCATCTCCTGGGCGTAGGCGTGGGCCTCCTCAGCCGTGCCGCCGTTTGCCGGCACCGGACGAAGGGCCCCGGCAACGACGTAGCCCTCCATCCGAACCGGAAGGTAGCCGTCCGGAATCGGTTCCGAGTATCCAGGGGGCAGGAACAGGTATTTGGCGCCGCGCCCTTCGTCCTCCCCCGACGGGCCAACATCGACAATGGGTGCCTGCCAGTTGTCCACGAAACTGCCGAACAGTGCGCCTTTGCGCCCTCTGGCGGGATTTCGACCACCACCGGCCCCTGCCGCAGGTTCAGCATGGTCAGCACGTATGGCACTTGGTTGTTTGCCGTCAGCAGCTCTTGCTTGGGTATCGCGGGCTTGCTGAACAGGACCACGTCGTTCCAGGTGATGCCATAGTCCTTGAATGCAGCCTCCTGGAACTCGCGGATGCTGATCGCCGGCATAGACCAGATGACCGCCTCGATGCCGCGCTGGTAGGCGAGCTGCGACTCCAGATCGGTGGCCTGAGACTTGGCACTCCCAACACAACCAATACTAAGGGCGATACACAAACCGGCGCCCCTCAGCGCCGACATTATCACGCCTCCCATAGCACGCTCCCTGATTGTTACAGATCGACGCCTTTCAGGTTATGCCTTTCGATGCTCCGGCCGACATTGTCCTTAGGTGCAGGATGTCGGCGCGGTGCCCGGCGATATTGCCCTCAGGTCCAAGGCAAGCCTACCCGTTGACATGATCCTCGAACAGAATCGCTTCCGGCGCGTGGACACGCCTCCGGAAGGTCCGCTTCCCACCCATGCCGGCCCTACGCCGCGGATAAAAAGCGCCAAGTTTGAATCACTAGCCTTTCGACAGCGGTGCGGGGTCTTTCAGATAGGAATACCTGCAGAACCCGCCTTCGTCGACGATCTGATAGCCGAGCACCTCGTCTCCGAATTGCTGCTCGCGCCAGACACGCTCGGCCTCGAGCTTTGGCCCGCGCCGGTCGAAGCGTAGGACGACTGGGCCGTGCGATCATCACCGCTCCTGGCGGCGCCTGTCGTGGTATCTCATGACGGTTTGGGTATCCTTGAGCTTGTCGTCGATCGACGAGCCCGGCTGCGGCGGCGGAAGCAGGAGCGTCCGCTCTTCGGCCGGCATGATCGGCTGCGGACCGCTCTCCATCAGGATCCGTGCCTGCTGTCCGAGCGTGACGCGCTGGCCCGGATTGGCGAGCGATGCGGCATCGAAGGCACCGTGGGCCGTCGCCAGATCGTTGACGACCGCAAGTTCGCTCACAAGCTCGCCCCGCAAGCTCCAAAGCCGCACCTGATAGGGGTGGGGACTTGCCGCAATATCGGCCGCCAGGTCATCGGCGTAGTGGCGCAATGCCACCACCACGAGCCGCGCCGTCAACGGGGTCACCCTGAAGCCGCGACCCAAGCGGGCGGCCATCCTATCGGCGAGCGCGTATATTTGGCCAGATGTCCACCGTTCCTATTTTGTTCTCACCGGGGCCGAGAGTCAAGTTGGCCGCCGGACTGCTCCGGCT
Organism: Rhizobiales bacterium GAS188; assembly: GCA_900104855.1. Classification (NCBI taxonomy): domain Bacteria; kingdom Pseudomonadati; phylum Pseudomonadota; class Alphaproteobacteria; order Hyphomicrobiales; species Rhizobiales bacterium GAS188. The sequence goes on along the minus strand of FNSS01000001.1, from coordinate 2,103,658 downwards.
AGCGCCGGGCGCTACCCTGATCTAACCTGCGTCCCGGATCGCCTACCATGCGGTTGTTCGGATCCCGTGGGGGGCGATGCTTCCATCCTCGGATGGAATTGGCCAACGAAATCGGGAGAACTTCGCCATGTCCAAGCATCTCTTGGCGGCCGCTGTCGCGGCGGGGGCTCTATCGCTCACCCTTCTGTCCTTCACCCCGGCGCACGCGCTGTCGATGAAAGAATGCAGCGCGAAATACAAAGCGGCGCAGACCGCCGGCACGCTCAACGGCATGAAGTGGCAGGACTTCCGCAAGGCGCAGTGCGGAGCCGAGGCCACGGCCGCGCCCGCCGCCGCGCCTGCTGCTCCGGCCGCCGCAGCACCTGCCGCAAAGCCCGCTCCCGCGGCTGCGGCGGCCCCGGCGCCGGCACCCGTAGCCAACCCGCTGAAGCCGCTTTTGCCTGCTGCTACCGCTCCGGCCGCCGCAGGCGCCGCCGCGTTCCCCAACGCTGTAGACCCGAAATATTCGACACAGCCCGCCGGCAAGCAGCGCATGCACACCTGCCTCGATGCCTACAACGCCGGCAAGGCCAATAACGCCAATGGCGGGATGAAGTGGATTCAGAAGGGTGGCGGCTACTACAGCATGTGCAACAAGCACCTGAAGGGCGAAGGCTGAGCCGAACCTATCGCCGTCCCCGCGTTTTCGGGCCACGGACCCCGCGGGGCGTTGGGTCACCGCCGCGGGGGCCTGGCCGCAGCAGGATCAGGAGTGACTGCCGCGGTTGTGGACACATTATCATGGCGGTGCGCCGCCGCCAGATAGGCGCGATCGACGCGTCCGACGACGCGCGCCCATCCGGCGGAACGGCGGTCACGCGACTGCCGGAAAGTCGATGTCCGTGTCGTTGATGCGGTTGAAGACATTGGTGAAGACGGTGAGCGCGATGGCCAGGCTGATGTCGACCAGCTGCGCGTCGGTGTAGCCGGCGGCCCGGATCGCCTGGAACTCGGCCTCGCTGATCGTCCCGCTGTTCTGGGTGAGCGTACGGACGAAGCGGGCGAGCGCGTTTCGCTTGGCATCGCCGGTCGGCTCGCCGGTGCGGATTTGCCGGAGCGCGTCGGGCTTCAGGCCGGCGAGCTTGCCCAGGAGGCTGTGCGCCGCCACGCAATAGTCGCAGCCGGCAACCTCGCTCACGACCAGCTTGATGGTCTCCTGGTCCTGCTTGCTGAGACTACCGGCCGCGAGCACGCCTTCCGCTTGAAGCACGGCCTTGAGCGCTGCTGGGCCATGGGCACCGATGGCGGCGAAGGTGTTGGGCACGCTGCCGACCGCCTTCTTGATCTCCGCGTAGATTTCGGCGGTGGCGCCGGTCGCGGTCTCGAGAGCGGGGGTAACGATACGGGACATGATGACACTCCTTCGTTTCAGAGCTTCGGCGCCGAGAGGTTCGAGCACCGAACGAGTGTCCATTTATGGCGGGGGCATGAGATTTTTAATGCTATAAAATCTCTATAATATGCCCAATCGTCTCATTCTGTAGGTGCCGCATGTCCAAGCCGACGGATTGGCTGAGCCACTTGCTCGAGATCGTTCCGGTGCGCGGCAGGCTCGACCTGCGCTGCTTCTATGGCGCGCCGTGGCGCATCGACCAGGGACCGGCCGCCGCGGGCGAGATCCCGTATCACGCCGTGCTGAGCGGCTCGGCCATGCTGGAGGATCCGGACGGCGGCTCGCCGAGGCGCCTGATGGCGGGCGATATCCTGCTGCTGCCTCGAGGCCCGCTGCATGTGCTGCACGACGGCAGCGGCGCGCGGCCGGTGCCGGCGCAAGCTCGCGAGCGGCTCAATCTGACCGTCAGCGAAAACGCCGGCACAGGTGACCGCCTGGACATGCTGTGCGGCCATTTCATGCTGATGCCGCCGCATGATCGCCTGCTGCGGGGCTATCTGCCGTCCCAGCTGGTCGTGCGCGCGGCCGACCATGACGCGGCCGGGGGCGAGCCCGGAACCGGCACGCAGCTCTCCGGCTTGGTCTCGCTCATGCGGATCGAGTCGGCAGCCGAGAACCTGGGCGGCCGCGCCATGCTCAACGCGCTCTCTGCCGCCATGTTCGCTCTCATCCTGCGGCTTGCCGGCCAAGCCGAGACGGCGCCGACCGGGCTCTTGGCATTGGCCAGCCATCCGCGCCTGGCGCCTGCCTTGAATGCCCTGTTCCAGGAGCCGGGCCGCGCTTGGTCGCTGCCTGAACTCGCCCGTCTCTGCCACATGTCGCGCGCGACCCTGGCGCGCCATTTCCAGGAGCGGCTCGGCCGATCGGCCAGCCAACTCCTGACCGACATCCGCATGACGGTCGCGGCCAACGAGTTGCGCAAACCATCAGCCTCCATCGGCGCCGTGGCTGGAACGGTCGGATATCGGTCCGAAGCGGCCTTCCAGCGCGCCTTCAAGCAGCACATGGGCGTGACCCCGGCGCAATGGCGCAGGCGTCACGCCCATTCGTGGAACATTCATTGAGCGAGGGCGCCGCATCTCGGCGACCCTCCGCCCCGCAACCAGTCTAATTCACTCGCGCTGAGCCGGACGACGCGGCGCCCTGGACGGCAAGACGTTAAGGTGATCTATCCGGAGTTGCCTCCCAGAAAAGGAGCGGACCAAATGCGCAAAGCTATCATATTGGCGGTCGCCATATCGGCTTTCGCGACAATCTACACATCGTCAGGCTTTGCTCTTAGTCCAAACGAGGCGCGTGACGCGTGCCTTAGAGAGAGAGGAGTTGACCCCAATAGCAGGCAAGCCTCGCGTGGGCAGTTTGCTAGGAGTGAAGCCCAAATCTCTGCATGCGTGACCGCCAAGATGAAGAGTTCGGGTAAGCCAGGCACCAAGCAGTAGGAAGGCCGACGCGCAGGAGAGGGCCGAACATGGTGGCCAGACCACCGCGAACCTCCCCGCGGGGAAGGGAAACGGGGCGATGCTGAATGGCCCAAGCTACCGCGCCCTTCCTCAACTCTACAATCGAAGTGGTGAAGCTCCCGGAATTGCTGGAGGAGCTGAGGCAGGATCGGGCTGCGAGAGACGCGCCGGTACTAGCTGAGCGCGAGCCCGGCAACATGGGGGCTGATATAGGAACAAATCGACCACCATCCGAGTTATTGCGAAAAGGGCGGGGGTTACCCCATGCACCATTCCGCCTCTCATGCTGGCGGTGTTGGTGCGGAGATACTCGGGAGGTTGCCATGACCCCAGACGTTGTCGGGGCTCTGAGAACGTTTGTGAAGAACCCATACCTCGACACCTATAAGGAGATGCCCGAGCACGAGCTCACTGTCTGGAGAGACGTTTTCGAGCAGTCGATAGCCCTGAGGCCAAGCCGCGAAAAGGTCTTGCGCCTGCGCGCCATCAATCGAACGTTGAGGAGTATTGAAGGCACCAGGATGTCCCGAGCCGCATAGAGCCGGTGCGTCCAATGGAAGAGCTTCAACTGGGAGCGGTTGTGGTGGCTGCCGCCGGGTATTGAACCGCTGTTCACAGCCTCACTTTTGGCTGACGCAGACATCATGGTAGCCTGTAGTCGGCCGCGGTCGTTATGCCCCCCATCACTCCCGTGGCTCGGACCCCGCCGGGATCACGATTCGCCCCGGTGGGGTCTGTCATGCTTTCGCCAAAATGGCGAGCTGCGCGGGGCTACCTCGGAATCCCAGCGGTGAACGGGCGCGATCCTTCCTAAAGGATTGAAGCAGCCACGGCGAAGCTTGCCCCTCAAGCCTCCGCCGTGGTTAGGACCCCGCTCGATCCCCCCGATCTGGCGGGGTCCGCCTTTTCCGACCTGGAATGGCTGAGCCAGCGTGCCTATGTGAGAGTTGGCCACGGCCGCTCTGCCCCTCATGACATAGCCGCCCGTGGCCGGGACCCCGCCACTCGGACCATCGGGATCGGCGGGGTCCGCTTGTATCGCTGGATCGATTCGAGTTGATCGGCATGCGCGTGAAGTGGTCGTGATGGAGTCGGACAGATCCGGCGCAGGGTGGGCATCGTTCATGGGCCCGTTCGCCCGCAGCCCAGCTGCTGTGCTGTCCTCGTCATGGCGTTGCTTTCCTTTCGTGGACTCTGCACTCGGGCCTAACGGCTCAAGGCGAGCAACGCCGCCACTCCCACTTCCAACAGACCCCGGGACACCCCCACACCAAACGGGACATCCGTTTCAAACGCCCGAAATTGTGTGAAAATCGGCGCGACCCAGGCCGTTAGGCCAATGCGGATCACAATCGACATGTCGGACGGCCGCGTCCGCAGGAAGTTCGGCAAGGAGAAATCGGCCGCCTCGAAATATGCCCTGGTCGAAGGGTCGAGCGCGCCGATCACCAAGCGTCGCGGCGACGGGAATTGGGCGAGAATTTCGAGTGCGCCCTGACCGAACGGCGCTGCGCCCTTGTTCGTTACAACCACCATGTTCAGATCCGGCCATCGCCCGGCGAGCGCCTGCGCGGCAGCGAGCGCGGCCCCGCTCGCATCCACGTGGAACAGCACGATCGGCTGGATCGAGACCGCTCGAGCCTCATCCATAAAGCCGATTTGATCGATCGTCTCCCAAAACTCGTCGTAGGAGCGGTGCGAGACATCGACGATTTTTGGCGTCTCGTCATGGACGAGCAACCTGTCGAACATCGCGACCTGGCCTTGGACCTTCGCAACGTCGACGATCGTCACGGCCTGCGGGAAACGCGCCCCGTAATCGGCGTCCTGCGGATCGGTGTCGAAGCCGGCGAAATTCCTGCCGTTGAAAATGAAATAGTCGGTCAGCAGGCGCGCGGTCGTGGTTGTGCCGGTTCGTTTATTGGGCGAGCTACAGATGTAGACCCTGGTCCTCTGCTCCATGATCAGGGTCGCCGCATGTTCACTTCTTGTCCGAAGTGCCCGCGATGAGATCGAGCAACCCGATGCGATCGAATTCCTCGGCGATCTTGCCCTGCCAGGTGCGCACGTAGCCGCGCAGGACGAAAGAATGCGTCACTGGCCGGCCATCATTGGTTTTGTTGGCTACGAATGTCGAAAATGGCGAGCCGGCGACCTCGACCTGCTCATACGCCATCTCGCTTAGCTTCGGGATAGTCAATTCGCCGGCGCTGCGAGCTTCCAAAAAATATTTCTGGTAGGTCTCTGGATCCCATTCGAAAAACGTCGTGTCGTTGACGTGATTCTTGACGAGGAAATAATCTGCGTTTGCGACAAACGGCGTGGTTTCGGCGATCTCGTTCAGCGAGGAGATCGAGGGCCCAAGCACGTGAAACAAAATGAAAGTGAATTCCCCTTCACGCACCGCGTCAAAAAAAGCGACGTCGCGTAGGGTCCTCAATGTTGAGGCGAGTGCGCCGGCCCGCGTGTCGATGATCGAAACCTTGACCTGAGTGGTGTTCAACGTGTCGATGATTTTCATCTGGTCGGATGTCGAGGCAATGTCGACCACTTCGGTCATGTCGCCATGGAATCGTTTCAGCGTGCCGCGCGGACTTTCCGTGTCGAAAGCGCGCGTGAGAATGTTTTTTCCCGTGAGATAGTCGGCAAGGACACGCGCGACAGTCGTCTTTCCGACTCCGCCCTTGTCCGCGCCGACGAGAATGACAGCTGGCTTCATCTTGTGATCTGCTCCCGCGTGAGGTTCGGCAATCGCTTGTTCGACGACCGACGATTGCCCGCCTCGCACTGCTAATTTTGGATCATTCGGACGACGGGCCATTGCAGAGGAATCCCTACCACCGAAATACACGAGATAGGGGATGGCTAGAGACGATATGAGAACATGAAGTTAACGCCATCACGACGTTCCCGGATTGCAAAATTGTGCCGCATACGCCGGCCACGCACATAGATTTAATCCCTGATTGCTTCAGACATTTGCTCAAGGCGCTCGTAGCTGACGGAGGGCGAGATCATATCGGCGATCTACGGGCAACGTCAATTTTCCATGTGTCAGGACCGCCAAGCAACGTGATCTGATCATGCGGGGCCGAGGAACTCGATGCCGACGCCGAGCGCCAGCTGCAATTCAAAGACCCTTTGCCGTGCCGACACGATTTGCTTGGCAACCGGGACCAGCTCGGCAGCCCGCAAGAGCGAGATTTCATGCCGTTCCGCGAAAGCCTTTTTTCGGCGTGAACATGTCTGATCGACCGCTCAACCGTGTGCGGCCATCGCGCGTTTGCAAGCCGGCCGCTCCTGAAGCCGCTCACAATATGCCTGCAACGTCGTCGGAAGATCTTGGCCGACACCTCGACCCCAAATTCGAAGAGCGGTCGCCACGGAAATGTCCGCCAGGGTCAAACTAGGACCCACAAGGAATTCGCGGTCGCGGAGCTCATGCCCAAGTCGGTCGATGGTGCCCTTGAGCCGAGACTCGATGCTGAGCGCCGACCAATTGCGCTTTTGATCGTCCGGCGCACCGAAGCGTACCGCAAGGAGGGGTGTCATCAGCGATGAAAGTGACGCCTCCCCGAACAGGGTGAATTGGAGGACCTTGGCGAAGCGCTCGTCATCCACTGACGGCAAGGCGTCGGTGGGCCCATATTTCTGCGCGATGTAGAACATCATCGCGACCGATTCAGACATCGACACGTTGCCGTCTTGGAGAAAAGGCACAGTGCCGAATGGGTTGAGTTCGCGGTAGTTGCTGTCCGGAGGGAAGTCTACGGGCACGAAGCTGTGGGCCAACCCCATCTCTTCGCACAGCCAAGCCACCCTCAGCCCCCGCGCGCCGTGAGGAAAGTCGTAGACATTGATCACTGGCGAAATTCCCCCTCAGGTCTGCGGTTCCAGTTCGGACGCGTGCGCAGAAGATCGACGCGAGCGGCTAGCCGACCGCCCAGCCAGACGCAGGGGATGGCCTCGACGGGGATCGAGATCGCGTACCAGGCTGGCCCGAGTTCCGCTCCGCCTATGGTGTAGTAGGCGACGAGACCCGCCAGTCCCGCGACGAGACCGATCCCTGCCAAGATCCATGCATGGCGCATGGGCCGGTCGGGCGCCAGACGGGCGGTGACGTAGCCACCGGCGACAGTGAAAACTGCGCGATAGGCTGCGGCCAGCGCGAACAGCGGTTCGGACATCAACCGCGGCGCGCTCGGGAATATGCCGGCGGCGTGCATCACCGCGTCCGTAGCGGTGGAGGCGAGCGCCGTGAAGAAGAAGCCGGCCGCAACGGCACCTACGCTAGCGAGCCAAGGCTTCAAGAGTGCACCCCCTTGCCCTGAGCGGCAAGAAAAGCGTCCAGCTTGCGCATCTGGCTCTCATGCCCGGCGCGAGCGCGTTCGGTCCAAACGTCGTCATGCATGGCGTCAAAGGTGAGGGTGAGCTTCACCCCGTCGGCCGTCGCCTTCAACTCAACGACGGTGGCGACTTCGTAGGGTGTCACACCAGGCACGAAATCGGCCAAAGTCTTATAGGCCAGTCGGCTTGGCGTTGAGACCTCGGTGTAGGTGACCTTGCATTCACTTGTCAGCGGCATGCCCGCCCGCTTCATGAACGCCACCTGCTCTGGCGCCACGGCGGTCATCAGATAGACCAACTCCCCGCCGGGACGCAGGTCGACCGAGGTCACGGTCACGTCGAACCCCTCCGGCCCCCACCAAGATTCGATACCGGACTTGGTGGTCCAAAGCGCCCAAGCCTCATCGATCGCGGCGGCATAGGTGCGCTGGATCGAAAACTGAGCCCTCGCGGTAGTCGGTGCAGTGGTCATCATGATCTCTCCCGAGAGTCGGTCTTTGCGGCCGCCCGGTTTCGTTCGAGGGCGGCGCCAAATCGATCAAGCCGCGCCTCCCAATGGCGGCGATATCCCGCCACCCATGCCTCAAGTTGATCGAAGGCTTCCTCGCGCAGCGAGTAGAGGCGCTTCTGCCCGTCGGGGCGCATTTGCACGATCCCCGCTTCCGCCAGGATGCGCAGGTGTCGCGAAACACCGGACTGATGGATGTCCATGCGCTCGACGATGTCGCCAACGGCGCATTCGCCCGACTTCATCGCCTCGACGATGCGAAAGCGGGCCGGATCAGCGAGTGCATGGAACAAAGTAATTTGCGTGTCCATGCATATACACTTACACGCATATTTCAGGTGGTCAAGTGCCGATCCCGACACGCCCATCGGCGAGCGTCGAGCAGTATGGATAAAGTCGAGGACGGTCTGCAGTTGATCGCGACCCTTGATCGCGGTGCCGCCGCATCATTGCGGTACGCCCGAACCGCGTGTTACGCTGTTGATTAGATCGGCGGATCGGCCGGTCGAGATGCCCATCGAAACGGTGGCGTCCATGGCGTCAGCGGCGTCTCAGAGGGGAGCCTTCATCAAGGCGCCCGCCTCTCCGGTAATCAGCAATGACCTGCTGAGCAAATTCCGCCTGTCGCGTATCGACGATTTGGATATTCTGGAAAGTGGAGCGTACTGGCCGCAGCTCCAGCCGTATTTCATCAAGCCGTACTTCAGACGCCTGACCTATCAGTTGACGGCCAGGAGCGCGGCGCTCCCGGGTCGAAAGACGACACTGTCCGTTCGGGGCGCTGGTGGCCTCGGTCCCCTTGACATCGCCTACATCACGGATTGCCACGCAGCCACGATGTTTGTCGGCGACGGAGGCTTGCCGGACTACTGCCTCACGGCCGTCAACCGAGGCTCGCTCGACTACGCAAGCCCGACGCGCGCGGAGACTGCGGTCGTCAGCCCGACGGTCGGTGTGATCTATCGCGGGCTGCCCGGCACACAACTGCGTGCGGCTGAAAACCATGAGCGGCTGGCCATCTGGATCCCCGCGGGCAACCTGGAACAAGGGCTCACCGCGCTGCTCGGCGATCCGGGACACGAGGCCCTGGACTTCGATCCGATCATCAATTGGTCGACGGGTGGCGGGCCGCGGGTCCGGCGGTTGATTGGACTCTTGATGGAGGAACTGACCTCTCCGCACAGCCTTTTCCCCAACGACTTGGCGACCCGCTCGCTCACTGATCTTCTGGTCTACACGCTTTTGCAGTCGCTGCCGCACAACTACACCGCTCGTCTTGCTCGGGCGGCGGCTTCCCCGGTGCCGCGATCCATCCATCGCGCGGAGGAGTTCATCCGTGCGAACGCGGAACAGCCGCTATCGCTCCACGAGATCGCGGACGTCGCCGGCTGCAGCGTACGCAGCCTGCAGCTGGGATTTAAGCATTTCCGCGTCACGACCCCAGGTGCGGTGATCCTACAGGCGCGGCTCGCGGCCGTGCGCCAGGCTCTTGCCGGCGGCGAGGCGGCGGGAACGGTGATCGAGGTGGCCTACCGCTACGGCTTCACCAACCCGGGCCGGTTCACCCGTCAGTACCGGGCGGCATTCGGCGAGTCTCCGGCGGATGCCTTGCGCCGCAACTCGGTCCGCAGGACACGGCGCTAAGTCGATTATATCCGACCATACGAACGGAGATTGGCACGTCGAAATTGCCCGCACCGCCACAGGTGCGATCAGTTGCGCGATTTGTCCTGATACTTCGCAATCTGTGTAGATTTTTGGGCCGATCGACTGACAAGGTCCCTCGTTCTCGCGCCGATGGCCGAGCGAGCTAAGTTCTCGTCGCCTACCTCGGCCGTCTCGCCGAGCACTGGCGGTGAACTTCCAAAGCTCGGAGGTATCATGCCTTTGCAAAATTCTGTCGCTTTGCACAGAGATGTCTTCTCCGACTCTAGGGTCGGGGAAAAAATTGCGGGCATGGCCCGAAGCAAGGTCGCCGATTTCGCACGGCAGCTTGCATTCGCGGCATTGCAGATATCCGCATTTTGGGCGCTGAACTTCGCCGGCGTCTGGCTCGTGAAGAGGATGGTTCTGCCCATCCCGGGCAATCTGGTGGGGATGATGACACTTTATGCCCTGTTGGCGCTGGGCATTGTCAAGCTGGCGTGGTTCGAGACCGCCGGATCGTTTTTAATCCGGCACCTCGCGTTCTTTTTTGTACCGATCACGGTCGGGCTAATGAATGCCGGATATCTGCTTGCGGCGCGCGGCCTTGCAATCCTCCTCATTCTCGCGGTGAGCGCCGCGGTCGGCATTCTCCTGGCCGGATGGGTGTCGCAAGTGCTTCTTCGTAAATCACCGCGCACGGGAGACGGGATGTGACCGTCTCTTCCACAATCGTCGTGACGGCGTTCGCGATCGCCGTGACGGTCGGCGCCTATACTCTGAGCCTCGCCGCACGCCGACGCTATCCGTCGCCGCTCACCACCCCGGTCCTGTTCAGTACGACCATCGTCATCGCCGTTCTGTTGATGGCGGGGGTCTCGTTTGAAGATTATCGGCCGGCAAACGAGATCATGACGTTCCTCCTCGGCCCCGCCACCGTCGCCCTTGCCATTCCGCTGTACAAGAACCGCCGGGCGTTCTTCAGCCAGCTCGTGCCCGCGAGCCTCGGTCTGCTCGCTGGATCGCTCGGCACGATGATCGTGGCGGGGCTGTCCGCGCGGATCTTGGGATTTTCGCCGGAACTTCTCTCCTCGATCGCGATCAAGTCGACGACCGTGCCGGTTGCGGTCGAGATCGCCCGGATCGTCCATGGCAATCCGACGCTGACGGCGATCTTCGTCGTGATCACCGGCATGATCGGGGCGAGCTTTGGTCCATGGCTGATGGACCGCCTCGACATCACCCACCCGGTCTCGCGGGGGTTGGCGCTCGGCACGATCTCGCATGGGCAAGGCACCGCCCAAGCCGCCAGCGAAAGCGAGCTTTCCGGTGCCGTCGCCGCGGTGGCGATGGGGCTCGGGGCGATATGTACCTCGTTGGCCGCGCCCTGGCTCATTCCGCTTTTCCTCGGCTAAGAGGTGCATCAATGCCAACCAGCATTCCGGTTCTGCTCGCTCCCGAAGGGAGATCTCCCCAACTTGGAGTGACGATCCTCGTGGCTCTGCCGGTGATCGTATTGGCCGTAGCGCTGGCGATCGCCCGTCACACGGGGATGTCGCTGGATGATTACGCCCTCGCTTTCGCCGAATACGCCGGGATCATGATGTGAGCACGCAGTGCCCGCCAGGCTTCGCGCGCAACGCACTTTGCGCCGCGGCGACGACGGGCTGCTGAAGGCTCGGCGCTACCCTCTCCGTCGACCAGTTGCAACCCTGACAAGGAGATCCGCGATGTCAGACCATGCCCTTCCGCCAACCCATGAGAAGCACATCAACGACGCCAAGATCCGGGGGATCATGATCATCGTATGTGCGGGCCTACTCCTGCTCAGCGGGTTTTTCGTGAAGAGCGTCAAGGAGGAAACGCTGCCCGAGCTGAAGACCTCCTCTTCCGGACAAGTGGGGCGCATGTCATCGTGGCAGGTCTTCGCCGCGCGGGCTGTGGAGAGCGCTCCCTGCCGCCTAGTACCGGGAATCATAGAAGGCTGATACGTGGATCGCTAAGCGCCTATCCCTCCCATGCGGAGCAGGGGAGGGTGGCAGATCTTGAACAGAAAGACTCTGCGCAGCGAGCCGGGTGGGGTCCGTATCCGGAGAGGTCCCCCACCCGTCCGCTCGGCAAGGGCCTCGCTCTCCCCCACTCGCTGCGCTTCGCGGAGGAGGGATGAACGGACACGACTCCCCCTTCAATGATAGTCGGGACTAGGGTGCATGCGATAGCCTTCGCCCAGCTCGGGCGGTGCGCCTGTGACCGGCTGCACATCTACGATCCGCTCGCCCTGCTATTTATGCGGCGAATGCTTCGACGATCGAGATGGGGGATCACGGCATCTTTGCCAAATTTGAGGGTATGACGCACTTTAAAAAATAATAGAAATCTGCTTTCGTCTTATGATGATGGGGAAGGCCATGTTTGGTAACAGAACGATTGCTGCAATCGGCTTCTCATTGTTGTCAATCTCGTCTGCGCGTGGTGAGTTCCAAATCTGTAATGATCTCGCGACTACGTTGAAAGTGGCGCTTGTTCTGGTTGATGACCGGGAGCGGCCGGCGATCATTGCCCCAAAAGATGGCGGCTGGCTGGATCCGAAATCGACCAATGTGGCCTTTACGGTTCGGGGTTGGTCGAGAATCCCGCAAGGCCGCTGTGCGAGGCTCAATTTCAGTGGTCTCGTCTGGGCTTTGCGATGGGAACCGTGGAATTTCGACGCGGGCGCAACCGACACGTGGCCCAAGTTCAGCGTTCGCGACCAGGATTTCGAAATCACTCGCGCAGATGGGCAACCAGCGGGATCACGCCTTGAGGCCTTCAGCGCCTTCGACGACAACTTTCCTTCGGCCAGCGGCGGAGCGAAGGTCGTTACCAGGATATTTCGGGGGGGAGGGTCCGGAACCACATGGGACTGAATATCTGAGCCCATCTCCCGGCTCGGCCACTAACAAGCGATGACTTGACCAGATGGCCAGTGCGCCGCACATTTCGCAAATGACCGAGCTGCAGGCGGCGCGCGCAGAGACGACGGAAGAGTTCTTGGCTGAAGCGGGGCCGGAACTCGCGGCCTTGTGCACGGCCTGCGGAGCCTGTTTCAACGTGTGTCCAATGGTTGATCACTTGGGGCTTCGCGGCGCCGACCCTCAATCGACGACGGACGGTTTGCGCCGGCTGGCGATGGGAGAGGCGGGGCCTGAGGACACGGTTTCCTGGGTGGGTGCCTGCACGAAGAGCGGCCAGTGCGTCGCGGCGTGTCCCGAGAGGTCTGCGGGGCTCGACGCGATGCTGCTCGTCAGGATTGCCAAACAACGCGCCCTCAACGACACGCACCAGCTGCCGGTCAAGCAGGACCCCACCTATTTCCCACGCATCAAAATCTTTGCTCGATTGCAGCTCAGTGACGAGGAGCTTGCCAAATGGCTCTAAGCGGCGATCGCATCACCTTCTGGTTCGGTTGCAACATGCTTCGTCATGCCGAGATGATACGGCTGTCGATCATGCTCCTGGAGCGTGTCGGTTATGATGTGAGCGCGGCGGGTGGGCCAGCCCACTGCTGTGGCACCGCCCACGATCATCAACCGCGAGGGGCGAGCAACATGGCCGCTCGCACCGTCGCCCGCTTCAATGAAGCCGCCGAGAAGGACGGCCGCAGCGTCGTCGTGACATGGTGTCCGTCCTGCCACATGCACATGTCCGACATCATGGCACCCGGCAATGCCGCGTCGTTTGACATCACCCATATCACTGAGCTCCTTGCCGGCTGTGCCGATTGGCTGGCGCCGCTCTTGACGGTTCCAGTGAAGCGGCGTGTCCTTCTCCATCGGCATATCGGGTTTGCCACGCATGTGCCGGTCAACGATCGCGTGATGCGTCTGCTGTCTCGTATTCCGGGATTGGAACTGGTCGAGGGACCGGCGCATCCCGGGCACATGTGCAGCGCCCTCGCCGCCGTGCCCGGAGCCCTGGCGATCGCCGCTCGTGATACGTGGACCGCTGCCGTGGCAAACCATGTCGATACGATTTGCACCATCTTTCATTCCTGCCATCGCGAATTGTCGGCTCTGGATGGCAAGGACGGCATTTGCGTGAGGAATTGGGTCCAGCTCGTTGCCGAGGCCATGGGAATCGACGCGAGCGATGCCTATCTCGGCTGGCGCAAGGGCGGCGCGCCGGACATCGCCGCTATCGAAAGAGCCGATCAATCCAGATACGATTTACTTGTAGAACCCGAACTTCGTAAACCGTCCCCTCTGCAGGCGGCTCCGCATGGCATAGCTGAGTGAAAGGCATGGCTGAGTGAAAGGCATGGCTGAGTGAAAGGCATGGCGCCGGTAGGTGCCCGTGAGCGAGACCTTTGCAAAATTCTCAAACGCTGGTCATCCCGGACGCTGCGCAGCATGAAATGATGCGCTGCAGATCCGGGACCCATCCGCCGGCGCGCGTTGTGGGTCCCGTGTCTGCACCGCAACACTATCGTGCTGCAGTGCGCACGGGATGACCCCCAATCCGCAAAGGTCTCGCCAGCAGGAGAGGGTAAGCGCCGGCGCTCGAGATGAGAAGGTGAAGCCTCACGCCGCCGCGATGCCCTCGACCTCGATCTTCCAGGCGGGATTGGCAAGACCGCCGACGATCAGCGTGCTCGCCGGGCGGCGATCGCCCAGCACCGCGCTGCGCCCTTCGCGCGCCGCGGCGAGGTCGCCATGGTTCGGCAGGATGGTGGTGGTCTTGACGAGATTGTCCAAGGTCATGCCGGCGGCCTTGAGCTGTGCCTCGAGATTCTGCCAGGCGAGCCGGCTCTGCTCGACGATGTCGTCGGGGATGGTGCCGTCCATCCTCTGGCCGACCTGGCCGCTGATATAGAGGGTGCGGGTCGCGCCCGTGACCTCGATGGCGTGCGTATAGGCGGCGACGGGGGGCGGGGCGTCATGGGCGTTGAGATCGCGGCGCTGCATGCGGCTCTCCTGGGTTCGGCTTCGGGAGGAATTGGCCGGCGAAGGCTACAGCCGCACGCCGAGCCGAGGCAACCGGCGCTTGCCGAAGGACCCATCAGCTATGCATGCTCACTGGATGACCCGAACGGTCGGCGTGATTGAGAGATCGGTGGCCGCGGTCTCGATCGCGATGAGTTGTGCCAACAGATTGAAGATTCGCTTGCTGTTCGTCGCGTCCTCCGGAACGCAATAATCTCCATCATTGAACCACGTATGCGCGAAACAACCTTCTCTCTCATTGAAGCTGATCTTGAACACATAGCGGTCGTCGTGCACGGTTGCCAGAGTTGGCGGATCCAATACTTCGGGCCTTGGATAATATGCGCCTTGCCAGGCATCCGGGTGGTCCCGCTGCATCTTGATCAGGGTTCCGAGAAATTGAAAAATACCAAACGCGGAACGAGGCCTTACTCGGAATTTGATGGAGCCTGCGTTGAAGTCGAGCGTGTCGGTCTGGGGGAGTCCGGCGTTGGCTCGCGGATCCCAATAGCTTCCGCATTTCGGCGACACTGAAGTGATCGGGAGATCAAGGAATTTTGTTTTGACCTCGATCGCCTTCGATCCCATGGCATTTTGGCCGATTGCAGCCAATTGGCGATCGAAGCAGAAGCGAAAGAAGCTGGTTGTTTCGGTTTTGCCGCCGCCTTGGCCGCTGGCACTCCCTCCCCTTGGGCCGGACGCGGCCTTTTGAACAGTTCTCTCTTCCACCGTCAGGCCCGCATAGATCGCCATCAGGACGAACTCGCGGAAGCACCTCTGTTTTGGATCCTCTCGCGGGCATCCGTAGTCGTCGGGTGGATTGTAGCTGTATAAAAAAGCGCGTCCGGGCAGGTCGAATTCAACGGATTGAGTGAAGAGCCAGAACAGCAGTTCGCGCGAGTAGCCTTGCCGAATGAAATAGTCCAAAGTCTGCAAATCGATGGGTTTCAAGAAGCCCGTATAGAACGCACTTGTTTCCTGCGTAGACACGTTGAAATTGGTGCTGACCGCCGTCGTGTTCGAGACCGTCTGGTTCCCAAACACAACGTCACGCCCCGGGGTAAAGAGCGGCCCCACCCCACGCGGAGCGGGTCCGAGCAGGAAAGATGGCAGCCCGAAGGATGTCGTGTTCGATAGCGAAGGTGTGACGTTGGCGATCGTCACGAAGCTCAGCGGGTAGTCGTGGCTGGCTCGAACAAGGTTCAGCAGGATCGTTTCGTTGCGGCCTTTCGCGAGACTGCGAGCAATCGCATCATAGCGCGAATCGACTGGATCGACGACGGCGCATCCTGCCAAGGCACAGGCCAAGCATGCACAGACCAAGCATGCACCAGCCAAGAGCACGCGGATCCCCATACCGACCCCTAATTTTCAGTTCCGACGATCTGGACACGAGACATGGAGGCCGTCAAGTTCGCTGTCGCCGCAAATCCTCGATCGCCAGGGCAAGGCCCGAAGGGCGGCTGGAAGCGTCTGATGCGCAGGAGAGGGTGGCATGCAGCGTATCGTCATCGTCGGCGGCGGCTTTGCCGGACTGTGGAGCGCGGTCGGCGCCGCACGTCGCCGCGGCGAACTCGGAACCTCAGCCGCAGACCTCGAAATCGCCCTGGTCAACCGGGACGCCTTCCATGGAATCCGGGTGCGCAACTATGAGGCTGACCTGAGCAAGGTCAGGGTCGCACTGGATGCCGTGCTCGATCCCATCGGCGTCCGCCATATTGCGGGGAATGTAACCGACATTGACCTGGACGGGCAGGAGGTTGGGGTGACAACGCCGCAGGGTCGAAAGGTCCTGCCGTACGACCGGCTCGTCATGGCCGCCGGCAGCGAGGTCGCCAAGCCGCTTATCCCGGGCCTCGCGGATCATGCGTTCAGCGTCGACACCTTCGACGAGGCGACCCGGCTCGATCGCCACATCGCCGGCCTGAGGGGCATTCCGGCCGCCGGCGGGCCGACAACAGTGCTCGTCGTCGGCGCGGGTCTGACCGGGGTGGAGACCGCCTGCGAGATGCCTGCCCGGCTTCGTGCTACCCTGCCACAAGGCAGCGAGCCACGCGTGATCCTGGCCGATCACGCATCGCATATCGGCTCAACGATGGGAGAAGCGGCCATGCCGGTCATCCGGGAGGCGCTCGATGCCTTGGGGATCGAGCAGCGCACCGGCGTTCGCGTCGTGGCGGTCGATCCGGCCGGCGCGATGCTCGACACGGGCGAGCATATCGCCGCCGCTACCATCGTGTGGACGGCGGGCATGCGCGCGAGCGGGTTGACCGCCCTGTTCCCCGTCGAGCGCGACACGTTCGGCCGCCTGCAGGTCGACCAATGCCTGCGGGTCCAGGGCGTCGCTCACGTTTTCGCTGCAGGCGACGTGGCCTGGCTCCTCATCGACGGCGTCCATCCCTCGGTGATGTCTTGCCAACACGCCCGCCCGATGGGGCGGTTCGCCGGGCATAACGTGGTCTGCGACCTCTTCGGCCACCCGATGCTGCCGCTGCAGATCGACTGGTATGTCACGGTGCTCGACCTGGGACCCTGGGGCGCCCTCTATACCCATGGCTGGGAGCGCCGGGTCGTGGCGGTGGGGCCGCAGGCCAAGCAGACCAAGGAACTGATCAACTGCGTGCGGATTTACCCGCCGCTGACCGGCAACCCCCAGGAGATCCTGGACGCCGCGCGCCCAACCGTCCAATCGCCCCCCGAACGTTACACCTGATTCCATCATCTCCGAGGTCAGGCCCGACATTCCGATTTCCGTGACAGTGCACTCGGGCCTTGATGGCCTCGAGGAGCTCGGCGTAACCCCAGGGGCCGCCAAAATTCTTCGCGCAGGTGTCGGCCTGACGCGAGCTGGATCGTCCTAGAGAGGTGAACCCGCTCTGGTCCGGGAGGTAAAGATGTCTGCATCAGTGCTCTTCATGTCGATGTCCCTCGACGGGTACATCGCGGGTCCCAACGACGAACCGGGCAACCCCGGCGGCGACGGCTTTATGCGACTGCACGAGTGGCTCGCCACACCTGAAAGGGAGCCCTTCCGACCGGCCGGGCCGGCTGGAGACTTAATTGACGAAATCAATGCGACCGGCGCGGTACTCGCCGGTCGGCGTACCGTGGAGCAGGTTGATCACTGGCGCGGTGATCATCACGGTGTGCCGATCTTCGTGCCCAGTCACCGGCCGCCGAACCCGTCCGTCGCGAACTATCCGTTGGTGACTTATGTGACCGATGGGATTGCCAGCGCCATGGCGCAGGCGAAGGCTGCCGCGGGGGACCGCAACGTGTTGGTACATGGCGCCTATACGGCCCAACGGGCGCTCGAGGCCGGCGTGCTGGACGAACTGCAAATTCATCAGATCCCGATGCTGTTCGGGAGCGGCCGGCGGATGTTCGACATGTTGCCGTCGCGCATCGAGCTGGACATCGTTCGGGTGGTCGACACGCCGGAGGCCACGCACATCCGCTACCGTGTTCGTCGCTGAGCCCGCCGACTACCCCCGCTTCAATTGTGGTCGCCACCATCAACGCCCGGAGGGATCCATGGATTACCGGCTACTGTCCAAGCAGCTCGAGATGCCCGCAGACTTTTCCCCACCTGCTCGCCTCGCCCACGAGGAGGTCGTCGCCACCGCGATCACGCGGGCCGATCTCCAAGACGACGTGCGGGGCATCAACGCGAGCCTCGCTCTCATCCGCCGGACGAGAGGCGGGAACTGGCCCAGCGAGCCCGTCACCGAGGAGTTCAACTTCGTCGATCTGGTTTGGCACGAGCTCGAGTTCCGTGAGCGCTACTCCTTCACCTACGTCCTGCGGGACAGTGAGGGTGGTTATCTCGGCTGCTGCTACCTGTACCCGATGGGGCGGCGCACTCAGCTCACCGAAGACCTGCTGCGCTACGACGTCGATGTCAGCTGGTGGGTCACCCCGAGCGCTTATGAAGCGGGGTACTACGCGAAGACGCACCGCGCGCTTCGCCGGTGGCTCGCGGCAGCGTACCCGTTCTGGGACGCCTACTTCTCGAACCGCGAGATCCCCGATGAGTAGCGGCCTGGCTCATCGCAAGTGCATCATCGGACGAAGCAAGCTAATAAAATCGCATGGGATTCGGGGTCTTCATCCATCGCTCGGATTCGATCTACGACGACAGCCCGGCTGAGCGGTATCAGTTTCCCCGCCAGTATCTGGGGCGGGTCGAAGCGTGTGTCGGCGATTGGATCGTCTATTACGAGCCGCGGAAGATCGCGGAGACCCGCGGCTATTTCGCGATCGCTAAGGTCGAGCGCGTCATTCCCGATCCCACCGCTCCCGGCATGTTCCTCGCGCTCATCGAGCCGGGCAGCTATCTCGATTTCGCCAATCCTGTGCCGTTCAGCGACGCGGAAGGCGTGATTGAGCGCGGCGTCTTGAATCAGGGTGGACGCATTTCCGGGCGCGCCCAGGCCGCTGTGCGTCCGCTATCGTCGAGCGACTTCAGCCGGATAACCCGGCTCGGATTGAATGACGATGAGCCGCTGCTCCCCCGCATGGCTGACGTCGTGCCCTCACAGCCTGTCGTCTTCCAGGAAGAGCATGCACTCTACGAATTCGAGCAGGCCCGCGAGCGCGTCAGCTATCTATCGTCGCGGATCGCGAGGGATCGCATCTTTCGCCGTGTCGTCCTGCGCGCCTACGACGAGCGCTGCGCCATCAGCGGACTGAAGCTCATCAATGGCGGCGGGCGTGCCGAGGTAGAGGCGGCGCATATCCGGCCGGTGGAAGCGAGCGGTCCCGACATCGTCAGCAACGGTCTTGCGTTGTCCGGCACGGCGCATTGGATGTTCGATCGTGGGCTGATCAGTCTCTCGAACGACCTGGAGGTCTTGATCTCCCGCCACGCCAATGACCCGGATGGGATCCGAACCTTCATCAACAGAAGCGGAAGCGCGATATGGCCTCAAAGGGCATCCGAGCGTCCACATCCGCACTTCCTGCAATGGCACCGAGAGCACTGCTTCAAGCAGTGAGCGGGCGGATCGCACGTTTCGGTGGCAGTGCACAAATTGCCGCCTGGCTCACGCTATTTCTGGCGGCTTCTGAATTCAAGAATTGAATGCACTGTCACCGTAAATCTCGTAAATCCGTAATAGACGAGGTCGCCGGTGTTCGCTGAATCGGTCGCGGCCTGCATTGCGGCAAATGACGTGGTGCAATCGGGATTCAGAGCGCAAAGCTCGCCATCGATATAGGCGCGGCGTGCCGGCAATTTGTTCAGCGCGGCGGCGGTGGCCGGGTAGCGATCGGTCCAGTCGAGCCCCGTGCGGGTAAGCAGCTTGACGCTAGCAGCGTCGATCAGTGCGTTGATGCGATAGCCGTCATATTTGATCTCGTGAACCCAGCGATCCCCTGATGGCGGCTTTTCCTGCAGCCGGCAGAGCTGGGGGCGCACGAAGGACGGCAATACGGCGTCTCGACGGCGAGCGACAGCTTTGGGCATGGTCAACCCCGATGCTTGACGCTGCCGACTGCCCTCGCTGGCTATAGGTTAGCTGAGCGGTGGACCCCCGCCGGGGTCAGACCGACGGGGGCCCTGGCCGCAACTGATAAGGGGGGCTAATCGGCCGCGGCTGGATTCAGCTACGGTGAGGTTTGCCAAAAGTTTCATTCGTCGCCACGATCTTGAGCGATCGCAGATGGCGCGGCATGATGCCCATATGTGCAACCTCTACTCCATGAACCGCAGCCAGGACGAAATCCGCGGCATCGTGGGAGCCATGCGCGACGGGACTGGCAACATGCCGCCTTTGCCGGGCATCTTCCCCGACTACCTGGCGCCGATCGTGCGCACCGGCTCAGACGGCACGCGCGAGCTGGTCAAGGCGCGCTGGGGCATGCCGGGGCCGCCGGCCTTCGGTGGCCAACCGATCACCAACATCCGCAACGTCAAAAGCGCCCATTGGCGCCCCTGGCTTGGCCCGGCGAACCGCTGCCTGGTGCCCTGGACGTCCTTTTGCGAATACGCGGACACCAAGCCTCGTAAGACCCCGACATGGTTCTCGCTGTCGGAGGAGAGGCCGCTCGCTTTCTTCGCCGGCCTCTGGACGGTTTGGCACGGCAAGCGCGGCACCAAGGCCAACCCGATCGAGGGCGAGCACCAGCTCTACGGCATCCTGACGACAGAGCCGAATGTCGAGGTCGCGGCCATCCATCCCAAAGCGATGCCGGTTGTCCTGACAACGGCCGAGGAGATCGAGGCTTGGCTGATGGCACCGGCCTCGGAGGCACTCAAGCTGCAGAGGCCGTTACCCGACGGGACGCTCAAGATCGTGGCGCGGGGAGAGAAAGAGGATCCGGCGGCCGAAGCAGCCTAATGGATAAAGTGAGGCACGTGGTGTCCTGTTGAATGTCCGCTGTCGACCTAAGCCGCCATCGGCCGCTCGAGTTAGCTAAAGCGAACGGTGATGTTCTCGAGCGGAATTCCCGCGACCGCGGCGGTCTGGTGCCGCTCCATGCATGCATCGGCATTGTTTGGCCCAAGCAATGGCTGATGCCATCCCGGCCGCGTGCGAAGGGCCCGAAGGGATTGCCCAAGGTCACGTCATCCTCATCTGAAAATAGTGCCTTGGCCGGCTCGCAATTGCCGCATAAGATTGCCGCCACCGCTGTGTGGCTGCGTTCGATGGCGCTATCGAGATTTTCTGTCGCCATGGCCTTTAGCTCCGATCTTGGATCTTCTCGTTGGCCGCGACCCCAAGATTACCGGGCGTCCCAGCCCAAGATACCGGAGAACCGCTCTCCGGCTTGACCTCCTGATGGAGGTAGTTTCGCTGGGTCTGATGCTGTAAGAGGAAGTCCGGAGGTCCTACGGGGCAGCTTACATGAAGCCCAACGTTTTGCTTTTGGCGATTGCACTGGCTGCGGGCGGCTGCGTGCCGATCCTCCAATCGGGGCTGCCCGATCCGAAGCTCACCGCGCGCGACAAGCAGATGATGGTGAAGGCCGAGTCCGACGAGTGGCGCATCCCGGACATCCGCAACAAGGTCCAATATTCGACCAATGAAAAGCCAGGCACGATCATCGTCGATACCGGCAGCCGACATCTCTATTACGTTCTGGCTCGCGGCGAAGCGATCGAATATCGGATTGCGACCGGCGCCGAGGCCTATGGCTGGACCGGCCGGGCAACGGTTGGGCGGATGAAGGAATGGCCGACCTGGATGCCGACCGCCTCGATCATGGAGCAATGGCCGCAGTTCAAAGTCTATCTTAAACACGGTCCGCTTCAAGGTCAGTGGGACAATCCGCTCGGGGCCCGCGCGCTCTATCTCTTTGAGGGCAATCACGACACGCTCTATCGCATCCACGGCACCAACGAGCCCGCGGAGATCGGCCAAGCCGTGTCCTCCGGGTGCATCCGCATGCGCAACTTCGACGCGATCGATCTCTACAATCGCGTGCATATCGGCACTCCGGTCGTGGTGATCTAAGCGACCCGTCCCTGCCGTATTCGTTTCCTCCCAGCACCGTCGGCGATCGGTGACGAGGGAGAGCCCACCGCCCCTCATCGCTCAACCCGCCATCCGTCGATTCGGACGCGGCTGGGTTCTAGGTTTAGGGCTAAGCGTACAATCCTGCAGAGAATCCCACGCGACCCCGGTCAGGTCGAGAGGATGGACCGAACGATCAAGGAGGCGACAGGGCGAGGAAACCTTCTTCCGTACGCCGGCGGCCGCCGAGATCCGGAATGAAGGCGGCGTGACGGACGCCATGCTTGCCCGCTCGTCGGCGTCGCGCAAACCCCGCTTTTGCTAGCGCATGGAAATGCTCATGCCGCTAAAGGAGGCCGATGCCTCAAGGCCCACCTCCGGGCCCTGCAATTCCAGCACGACGCCGTTTGAATTCTGCAGTCGCGCGACTTTCACGCCAGCCGCAATGGCGACACTACCGGACACAGCCGTATAAGTGCCAACGATGTCGGCCGCTCTCCGCAGGTTGTAGGCCCGCCCCACCAAGTCCGCGCCCGCCGCCCCGATCGTTCCGACGCTGATACCGCCGATGTTCAGGCGATAGTTCCTGCCGCGAAAATGCAAAATCCCGCCGCCGCCGGCGACGCCGGCGATGAACCCAGCCTTTACGAGATTAATGCGGACGGAGCCGCTGGCCGCGTAAGACGGCAAGGGCGCGGTCAGGACCAGGATCGCTGCCAAAAGAGCGGCACAACCAATCCGTAGTACACGAACAAGTTCGAACATGATGGCCTCCACCATGATGCAACCCGCCGCCACCGGGAGGATACGCGAACGCGATCTTCCTCTTTTAGCCGGCAACGCAGGCCGGTTCGACCCAGGTCAACGTCCGGCTGACCTGCTGTCCCATGTCTTGGAAACCTAGAGCGCGCTTGAACCCAAGCAAGCTTCATCGCCGCTCGCCACCAAAAATTGATCTCGCCAGCTTGCACCGAATTCCCCGCGAGGCAGGCGTTTCAGAAGGTTGAGGACACCGGCTGAAAGGTCGGAATCTCCGTAGGCCGATCACTTTCGATAACGGTCATTCTCGAAGGCGATCCGCGGGTGGATAGAAATGGCATTAAAGCCCTGTTGCAATTTGGTTTTCTGTTCTGTCGTGTTTGCCAGGTGAACAGACCGAAATTCGGGCGGACCTGGATCAGCCAGCCCCTCCCAGCCATCCCCCACCCCGCCAACAACCGACGAACAAATGGTGGTCATTGCGCACCGATCGCCGAAGACCGCCGACCTGCCGACTGACGATGCTCTCAAAGGATCTGACGAGGTTCATTGACCTGCTTCGAACGACCGGAACCGACCCAAGGACTAAACCGCTCGCGCGGTAAGGTTTCCCCGCCGGGAGCGCGGGCGAGGCTCATTGGATGTCGGCATAACGGGCTCTCCCGTCCTGTCTCAAGATCATGGGGTTTTTAAACCTCGTGTGAGACAGGAGCTATCGCCATGACCGACAAGGCCATCAGCCCATTGCGCCAGCGCATGATCGAAGACATGACGGCTCGTCATTTCGCGGAGAAGGTCCAGAAGGACTACATCCGTTACGTCAAAAACTTCGCAGCTTTCCTCGGCCGCTCGCCCGATGCCGCCACCAGCGAGGATCTTCGTCTGTTTCAATTGCACATGACGAAGACCCATGTGAGCCCGGGGAGCATCAATGCCGCGATCGTCGCGCTCCGGTTCTTTTTCAAGGTGACGCTCGAACGGGACGATCTGGTCCGGCGTCTGACGTTGGTGCGCGAACCGCGCAGGGCGCCGATCGTGTTGAGCCCCGAGGAAGTGGCGCGACTTCTGGAGGCCGCCCCCGGCGTCAAATACAAGGCGGCGCTCAGCGTGGCTTATGGGGCCGGTTTGCGCGTGTCCGAGGTCGTCGCGTTGAAGGTGTCCGATATCGACAGCAAGCGCATGACGCTCCGCGTTGAGCAAGGCAAGGGCGACAAGGATCGCTATGTCATGCTCTCGCCGCAACTGCTTGAGTTACTGCGCGACTGGTGGCATGTGGCGCGCCCACGGGCTTGGCTGTTCCCTGGGCTCGATCCGGTCAACCCAATGTCCGCCCGGCAGCTCCGTCGCGCCGTTTTCGCTGCGGCGCAGACGGCGGGAATCGCCAAGCGCGTGTCGCCCCACACGCTGCGGCATAGCTTCGCCACGCATTTGCTCGAACAGAATGTCGATATCAGGGTGATCCAGGTTCTGCTCGGACACGCCAAGCTCGATACGACCGCGCTCTATACGCGTGTCGCCGTCAACACGATCCGCGACGTAACGAGCCCCCTGGAGCGGCTCAGCTTGAACTTAGCCAAGAACCCGACCAAGCACGAAGCGCCCGCATGACGCCCGCTTCCCGTGCCGCGTCCCGTCCTGGAGGTCGCGGATATCTTCCGCGCCCACGGCCAGGCTTGGCGTGAGGCCAACGCCGGCCATGTGAGTCTTGGCCAATTGAAAGTGATGGCGGCGATCGAGAACTGCCGCACGGCGGCGCTCGGCGGTCATGTCGCGCGTTGCGAGGATTGCGCTCACACGATCATCGCTTACAACTCGTGTCGTAACCGTCATTGTCCGAAGTGTCAGGGCGCGGCGGCCAGAACGTGGCTCGCCGAGCGCGAAGTCGAACTCTTGCCCGTTGCCTATTATCACCTCGTGTTCACGCTGCCGGCCGCCGTCGCCGACATCGCCTATCAGAACAAGGCGACGGTCTATGACATTCTGTTCAAGGTGTCGTCCGAAACGCTGATCACGATCGCGGCCGATCCAAAACACTTGGGCGCGCGCGTCGGCGCCGTATCCGTTCTCCACACCTGGGGATCGGCGCTCACGCATCATCCGCACATTCACATGATCGCGCCGGGGGGCGGCCTCTCGCTGGATGGTCTGCGGTGGGTCGCCTGCCGGCCCGGCTTCTTTCTGCCGGTGCGGGTTCTTTCTCGGCTGTTCCGTCGTCTCTTCCTCGAAAAGCTCATGGCCGCGTTCGACGCCGGCCGCCTGCAGTTTTTTGGCGCCCACGCCGACCTTTCGGCGCGCGCTGCATTCACGGCCTTTCTGGCGCCGTTGCGCACGGTGGAATGGGTTGTCTACGCCAAGCGACCCTTTGGCGGACCCGAGGCCGTGCTGGCTTATCTCTCCCGCTACACACATCGCGTCGCCATATCCAACGCCCGGCTGACCGCGCTCCAAGAGGGCGCCGTTGCGTTCAAATGGAAAGACTATCGGATCAAGGGGCGTGATCGCCACAAGACGATGAGGCTCGCCGTCCCAGAGTTCATCCGCCGCTTTCTCATTCACGTCCTGCCGAGCGGCTTCCACCGCATTCGCCATTGCGGCCTATTCGCCAGCGGCGTCCGCGCGCACAATATTGCCCTCGCGCGCCGGTTGCTCGCGGTTGCCGCGCAGGCCCGTCAAGACGGCGGCGTCAATGACCCCGGCGACGCCGATCCGCCCACCCCTTCGCGTCCATGCCCATGCTGCGGTGGCCGCATGATCATCATCGAGACCTTCGAACGCGCAGGCGCTCAGCGCCCCGCTTCGCACAGCCAGATCAGGATCGACACATCATGATCGAGATCGAGTCGCCCGCCGCGTCGCAACGCCGCCCGTTCTCACCGCTGGCCGCTCGCCAGCGTCGACGCGCTTTGCTCGATAATGCTCTGCGTTCCCCATCCAAGCGCCCTCGGCGCCCCGAACCTGATCCCTCCAGCGGCAAGAGACGCGCCCTTCGACCCTCCAATCCGACAAGAGTGCGCTCGATCTTCCTTTCGAGCGCGCGACACCGACAGCCCACGATCCTCAAATCCCCATAGACCGCGCTCGCCACGTCGGCGCTTCCATCACGCGGTTTCCTCCTTGGGAGGCTTTCAAACGCCGGCCTCAACCGCGCGTGACGCAGCGCCTGTGCCAGAGGCCAGCGTCCGAAACCCTTCACCAAAGCGGCCGTACGGCCAATAGTTCGGAGCTGCCCTCGTTCGCCTGAATCGCCCACCATCAAAGTGGGGCGGTTCCCGCCGGCTTTCTTGTGCTAATCTAAATGGCGGCAGGGGGACGCGCCATGAGCGAGACCCGGAAAATAGCGGCGATCCTGGTTGCCGATGTCGTAGGCTACAGCCGGCTCGCCGGCGCCGACGAGGATCGAACCTTGGCGCGACTACGGGCACTCCGGAGCGATCTCATTGATCCGACCATCGCCGTGCACCACGGGCGCGTGGTGAAGCGCACTGGCGACGGAACACTTATTGAGTTCCGCAGCGTGGTCGACGCCGTGCGCTGCGCCATCGAGGTGCAGAATGGCATGGTCGAGCGCAACGCCGGCCTGCCCACCGAGCGCCGCATCGAATTCCGCATCGGCATCCACCTGGGCGATGTGGTCGAGGAGAGCGACGGCGATCTAATGGGCGACGGCGTCAATATCGCCGCGCGATTGGAAGGCATCGCGCAGCCGGGCAGCATCTGTCTTTCGAACGCGGCCTACGAACAGGTGCGCGACAAGGTCAAAGAGCAGTACGCCGATCTCGGCGAGCAGGTTCTTAAGAACATCGAGCGACCGGTGCGGGTCTACTCGCTAGCTTCTAGCGCAATCAATCCGTCGACGGCTCCCCTGGCCGAAACGCGAGAGCCGTCAGCCGATCAGCCGTCCATTGCCGTGCTGCCTTTCACCTGTTTTTCCGAGGGACGCGAGTTCAAATTTCTGACGGAGGCGATGACTGAGGATTTGATCACGATGTTGGCACGGATTCCGGGCTT
Organism: Rhizobiales bacterium GAS188; assembly: GCA_900104855.1. Lineage (NCBI taxonomy): Bacteria > Pseudomonadati > Pseudomonadota > Alphaproteobacteria > Hyphomicrobiales > Rhizobiales bacterium GAS188. The sequence goes on along the minus strand of FNSS01000001.1, from coordinate 2,077,082 downwards.
CATCGTGATCGCCCGGCAGTCTTCCTTTGCTTATCAGGGCCGCTCAGTCGACAGCCGCCAGATCGGACGCGAGCTTGGGGTCCACTATATCATCGAAGGCAGTCTGAGGCCCGTCGGCCAGCAGCTTCGCGTCGGCACGCAACTGATCGATGCGACGACCGGGGTACAGCTTTGGGCCGATCGATTTGACGGTCAAGCCGAAAATGTCCTCGAACTGCAGGATCAAATCGCGCGCGCGATCGCAAGTCGGATCGAACCGGAACTCGTTCGTGCCGAAGTCGCCTTGATTCGGCGTCGGCGCGACGCCAACCCGAACGCCTGGTCATGCTTCCGTCAGGGAGCGGGGGTGATCAGCCTCAAAGGCTGGAGCGAAGAAACGCTGACGCAGGCTACGGCGCTGTTGCGGCAAGCCACGACTCTGGATCCTGATTTTGCCCTCGCGCGCGCGCAGCTTGCTCTTTTTTTGTCGTTGGGCGCGCGGCTCGGCCTCGTCGCAGACGGCGCAGCGGCCGTGACGGAAGCGCGCGCGGAAGCCGAACGCGCGGTGACGATCGACCACGACGCTTCCGAGGTGCTGGGCTATGCCGGCTGTGCGTTGGCGGAGCTCGGCGATGTGCAAAGAGGCTCCGAGATACTGGAGCGAGCGATCGAGAACGATCCGAGCAATGCACAGGCATGGGTCGCGTTGGGGACTTCGTTATGTTTTCTCGAGAAATCGGGCGATGTGGGACTGGAAAAACTGCGGCACGGGATGCGGCTCAGCCCCCGCGATCATCGGTTGGGATTTTGGGGAACCTTCTATGCGCTGGCGTTGGCGAGGCATCGTCGGCTGACAGAGGCTCACGAGGAAGTGCGAGCAGCCTGCCGCCGCGATCCGCAGTTCTATGTCGCACGTATCGTCTTGGCGTTCACCGCGGCCGGCCTTGGCAGCAAGGAAGAGGCAATCGCGGCGTTGCGCGAGGCGCAGCGTCTGCGCCCGCGCCTCTCGCTCGATGAGATTCAGCTTTTCGTCGGGCGGCGTGGCGCAGCGCTTCTCGCTCCACTCTGGCGCGAAGTGCCGAAATCCTCGCAGTGACCAGCATCGGAATTCACGGACCATGCCAAGCAAGCGGCGCGCTGCGCATCCGCTGGACGCGAGCATCCCATGCGAATGACCGGTTTCCACCCTGTGGCGACATTCGAGCTTGGCCACCACCGTACGACCGGAACCGACCCCTTGCGGACGTAAGGGGGGCGTGCCTGTCATGAGACGCGAGGAGCCCCCGCGGAAGGGGCGCGCGCCGGGGCTCCATGCCCCTGGAGCGGGCCGAGGGCTCCGAATAGGCCAGCGGAGAGGCCGGGCTGTCCTTGCGCTTGGCGCGGAACCATTCCGGACGTGGCGCCGTTGAGATAACGAGCCACACGGAAGGAGCGACAATGCGGAAGGAACGGAAAATGAAAATCGCATTTGCATCCATCGCCGCTGTCTCGGCTGCCTTGGCGTTGCTGACGAGCGCGCATGCCACGCCCGCTTCGCAGGTTCCCGCAAGTTCCGAGTTCAACGGCAATATGGACGCGAACTTGCTTCAGTTGATCCAGTATGACGACTACCAACGGGGCGGTGATCGCTGGCGCTATCGAGGTGGTGAAGGCGAAGGCTACGGCTACGGTCATCGCCGCTACGGAGAAGGCGAAGGCTACGGCGGTCGCCGCCGCTACGGCGAGGGAGAAGGTGAGGGCTATGGCCGTCGCGGGTACGGCGATGGTAGCGATGCGCACGCCAGGCGTTTGCGGATCATATGGTGCACCCAACACCCCGGCCGCTGCTGAATTACGCTGTGTACCAGCGTGGCGCCAATGGAGGCGGAGCGATTGCGGTCTAGTACCGGGAATCATAGAAGGCTGATACATGGATCGTTAGGCGCCTATCCCTCCCATGCGGAGCAGGGGAGGGTGGCGAGCGCAGCGAGCCGGGTGGGGTTCGCATCCGGAGAAGTCCCCCACCCGTCCGCTCGGCAAGGGCCTCGCGTCCACCCTCCCCCGCTTCGCGGAGGAGGGATACAGCGGACACGACTCACTCTTCAATGATAGGCGGTACTAGGGGCCCCGAGATAGGTAACCTGGATTGTAGCCTGCATCGTGCGCAGAGCAGGGAAGTGGGGGCTGGCACAGAGCGCTTCGGTTCTCAAGGGCCGACATCATTCCCGCTGCGTGGACATTCGCTTAGGCGACGCTCGGGTCTGCCGTCCAAGTCGCGTTTGTCGGTTTATGGATGACCTCGTTTTCGCGAATCTCGAATTCCTCGCGAGTGGGTGTCATGCGCCGTGCCATTGGGAGAGGCTCCGAATATGTCGGTGTCCAATCCTCTCGACAACCCCGGGCTACCACCACCGACGACCAAATCGACCACTCCATCCGCCGCCGAAACGACCGCCACCGGCAACCAACCGGATGATGAGGAGCAGCACGATCGCGCCGACGGTGGCGTTGACGATCAAGTTGATCGTTCCGATCCCAAGATGGATGCCTAAGCGAGGCAGCATCCAGTCACCGATGAACGCGCCGATGATCCCAATCGCTATGTTCCCGATCAGACCAAGGCCGGCCCCCCGCACGATCTTCGCAGCCAACCATCCGGCAATAAGGCCGACTACCAATATGACAATGATGCTCTCGTTCGACAGATACATGGTGATCCTCCCAGGCTCCCTTTTTCACTGTGCGATTGGCGCCCGCAAACTAGCCGACTAGTACCGGGAATCATAGAAAGCTGATACGCAAATCGCTATGCGCCTATCCCTCCCATGCGGAGCATGCGGAGCAGGGGAGGGTGGCGAGCCGGGTGGGGTCCGTGTCCGGAGAAGTCCCCCACCCGTCCGCTCGGCAAGGGCCTCGCGTCCACCCTCTCCCGCTCGCTACGCTTCGCGGAGGAGGGATGAGCGGACATGACTCATCCTTCAATGAGAGTCGGTACTAGTTCCATAGCCGATCCTCTATTCCCACAAAAGCCACAGCGCGTCGGTGGTTCGACGCGACCGCCGCGGCGGCAACCAAAGCAAATGCCATCGCTCGATAGCATGGTCACCAATTGCGACCGCTACCCACCCGGAGCGGCCCTACACAGCGGGTGGATTTCGGTGACAGTGCATTAAATTGGCCGCACGACGCACACCGTCTTGCGGTGGGTGCTGAATGCAAAAAATCAAGTGCACTGTCACTGTAAATCGCGCTTCTCAGCAGGAGGTCCTTTTTGGGCCGGGTCTTTCCGTTTCCAGTGCCAGGACCCTACGAAGCCCTTGCGCACGCGTTTCCAACTCGAGCGCTACATTGCCCTTTGAAAGGGAATTCCCCCAGCGAGCGGGCATCGTATGGCTGGCGCAAAAGGACAAGAAGGGCGGACGCTTGTCGATAGGCCGAATTTCCGGCGCATCCCGAGTTTCTGGCCTATAATCCCGTTCCCAACTTCTCGAAGGGAGCGCTCATGGCCAACGAGCGCGTCGAGCGGCGGCTGGCGGCGATCCTGGCGGCTGACGTCGCCGGCTATAGCCGCCTCATGGGGGCTGACGAAGAGGGCACACTGGCCCAGCTGAAGGCGTGCCGACGCGAGCTTGTCGACCCCAAGATCACCGAATTTCGCGGGCGCATCGTCAAGACCACCGGCGATGGCATGCTGGTGGAATTTTCGAGTGTCGTGGACGCAGTACGCTGCGCCGACGAGGTGCAACACGGCATGGCGGAGCGCAATCTGGAGGTGCCTTCCGACCGCCGCATCGAGTTCCGCGTCGGCATCAATCTCGGCGACATCATTATCGATGGCGACGACATTTATGGCGACGGCGTGAACATCGCGGCACGCCTCGAGAACCTTGCTGAACCTGGCGGGCTCTGCGTGAGCCGGGTCGTACGCGATCAGGTGCGTGACAAGCTCGATCTGACCTTCGAGGACATGGGCGAGCGGCAGGTGAAGAATATCGCCCGGCCAGTTCGCGTCTTTCGAATCGCGCCGCCAGTGACGGGGCGGCCGGCAGCATCGACCGAGCCCGCGCTCGTCCTGCCAGACAAGCCCTCGATCGCTGTGCTGCCCTTTGCCAATCTGAGCGATGACCCGGAGCAGGAATACTTCGCCGACGGCATGGTGGACGAGATCATCACGGCGCTCTCGCACATGCACTGCCTGTTCGTGATCGCGCGCAATTCGAGCTTCGCCTACAAGGGCATGGCGGTTGACGTGAAACAGGTGGGGCGAGAGCTTGGGGTGCGCTATGTGCTCGAAGGCAGCGTGCGCAAGGCAGCGAACCGGGTGCGTATGATCGGGCAACTCATAGACGCCACGACGGGAGCACATATTTGGGCGGATCGCTTCGAGGGCGCGCTCGACGACATTTTCGATCTTCAGGACCAAGTGGCCGCGAGCGTCGTGGGTGCGATCGCGCCGGAGCTCGAGCCAGCTGAGATCGAGCGCATCAAGCGCAAGCCAACCGCAGATCTCGACGCCTACGACTGTTATCTGCGTGGAACGGCGAGCGTCTATCTCTGGACCAGGGAGACCAACGAGGAGGCGCTGCGGCTGTTCTACAAGGCCATCGAGCTCGATCCTGATTTTGCCGCGCCTTATGCCTTTGCAACTTGGTGCTACTGCTTTCGCAAGAGCAATTCCTGGGTTATCGACAACGAGCAAGAGATCGCCGAAACCTCCAGGCTCGCTCGGCGGGCGGTAGAGCTCGGCAAGGATGACGCGTTTGCGCTCTGCTGGGCCGGATATTCGCTCGCCTATGTCGTCGGCGAACTCGACTACGGCGCTGCGTTGATTGATCGGGCGCTCCAGTTCAATCCGAACTTGGCGAGGGCTTGGAACCTGAGTGGCTGGGTGAGAATCTGGCTCGGCGAGCCGGAAGTTGCGATTGAGCACCTGACTCGCGCGATGCGCCTGAGCCCCCTCGATCCCGCATTCCATTCGATGCAAACCGCAACCTCATTTCTTCGCAGGGCGCTATGACGAGGCGGTGTCATGGGCGGAGAAGCCGGCACGGGAGCAACCGAATTCTCTGGATGCAATCGCCGGCCTAGTACCGGGAATCATAGAAGGTTGATACATGGATCGTTAGGCGCCTATCCCTCCCATGCGGAGCAGGGGAGGGTGGCGAGCGCAGCGAGCCGGGTGGGGTCCGCATCCGGAGAAGTCCCCCACCCGTCCGCTCGGCAAGGGCCTCGCGTCCACCCTCCCCCGCTTCGCGGAGGAGGGATACAGCGGACACGACTCACTCTTCAATGATAGGCGGTACTAGCGGAAAGCGCCGCTCTCGCCGGGCAGCCGGAGAAGGCGCAGAAGGCACTCGCTCCGCCGGGGTCGAAGGCCACATCACGTGCGAAGGGATCGCGTCGGAACCTGGGAGACCTCGTCTGGCCCGCAGTCGCTTCGGCGATCCCGGGCCGCGACAGGAAGTCGAGGAAACGAAGCTGTCGGGGAACGGGCGAGGAGTCGGACGGCTGCGTAGTACCGATGAAGCCTCGAACAAAGCCGACTGACATCGGCGGCGGAGACGGTGGAGGGAAGGCGGCCGGTCGGAGGGAAGGCGAGCAGCAACGCATGCTCCGGACACAGCGCCGGGATCTGTGCGGGGGGCGCTCAGCAATGAGCGTCCCTACCGCGACCCGTAAATCCGTGTCTGACCGGTCTGCCGGTGCTGATCGACGGGGCGAACAGCGCGCCGAACGCCCATCCTGCCTTCGGCTCAAGGCAGCCTGAGGGCCTCGCGCACGCTGCCCACCTGCGCCGCCCGCTCGGTCAATTCCTGCCGCGTCAGTTTCGGCGGATTGGGGCCCGCGTAGGAGGCAAGGGCGAGGTAGAGGTTCTGCAGGTTGCTCAAGGTCCGAGCATCCGTCGGATCGACTCGGAGCGCATCGACCAGCTGGTCGATGACGCTCTGTGCGGCGACAACCGTCGACCCCGCGATGCAGCAGGCATGGAGATCGGCGAGTGCCTTCAGATTGCGGGCCTGCGAGCTTCCCGGCACCAGCTGCACGATGTCCTGGAAGGTCTCGCGCAGCAGCGGAATCGGCTCGCGCATATCCCCGCGCAGGGCCCTCATGATCCCTTGCATGGCTCTCGCCAGCGCCAGGGTCGACGCGCCGCGTACACGATCGGCGGTTTCGGCGAAACGGCGAAGCTCGCTGTCGGCGAGCTCGGCTATTCTCGGCTGAAACGGACGGCCGTGAGCACGATCGATCTGAAGCAGGAAATAGCCCACCGCCCCCTCCACGAAGCTCAGCTCTGGAAGAAACTGGCGAAGCGGCCACTCCTGCTGCATCTGTCCCGCGTCGATCCAGCCGATCGCATCGCCCTCGACCGATTTGAGGTGCATCCAGCCGCCGCGCACGTCGTCGATATAGAATGAGAGCGGTCTGTGCGGGTCCCTCGCCAGCGCATCGCCCTGGAGGCGGGCGTCCGGCTCCTTGCGGGCGACCGCGAGCTTGGCATCGACCTCGGCAAGCCTCTCGAGCTCCGACCTCGGCACCTCGTGCGGGGCGAATGCCGCACGATCGGCCGGCAGCCCGGCCGCGAAGGCATGATCGCGATCGCCCACGCGCCAGCGGAACGCGAAATCTCCGCTTTGGCCGGCACGCCTCGTCGCGACGAAGCTTTGAATGAACAACGAGCCCTCATCCTCGAAGAGATTTCCCCACAGGAAGATCAAGGCGTTGCCCGGTTCGAGCTGATCGGCGAGGCGCGAAACCAGCACCTCGGGAGCGCAGGCTCGATCGAGCGAGGGGTCGTTTTCTGCCGGACGCGTCAGCTGAATCACCGCGATGCTACGGTATTTGAGCTGCGACAACAGCGTGTCGAACTGGATGAGCGTCGCGAGTTTCGCGGCTGCGTCCACGAGGGCCGGATCGTCGCGCCCGGCATAGCGATAGCCCAGCACAACGGTGTTCACGGCCGCGCCATGAAAGAGCTGCGGTTCCCGGCAATCGCCGATCATGCCGGCGCCGGCCGGCGTAGCGCCGCCGAAGATGACGAGCAACAAGGCGCCGATCGTTGCAAGGGCCTTGGCGTACATTCGCGACATCCTAGGCACTGGGGCAAATGCGCCCGCTGGCCGGCTGCGTTGCCGGGGAGGTGAGGCTTCCGCGATAGCTCGTATCCTTCTTCGCGGCGTCGATATTGTTCTGCAGCAAGGCATCGATTGCCGGGCCGAGCGTCTTGGTATCGAGCCCGAGGTCGCTCCAGATCGGATCCCCGCGCGATTGCTGCAACGCGAGGCTCGCCTGGCACAGCGCCTTCTGGGCGCTGTCGAAGCGGTTGTTGCGGCTTTCCGTCATACCGAAGGCCACCGCGGCAAAGACCTCGAAATGGCGCCCCTGCGTGAACATCGACGTGAACATGTCCTTCATCGGAACGGCCTTTGCCTTGAAGGCGCGCGTCAGCCGCGCCGTCTGCGGCCATGGCGGGCCAGACTTCAGCATCGGAAACACGAAGGTGACGACGAGGCCCTCGGCTGTCGCCTTGCCGCCGGCCTGGCTGGTCGAGAGATTGCCCCACATCTCGAAGAGGACGTTGCGGCCGTTCAACTCTCTGACGACGTCCGGCGCGAAGTCGCTGCCATCGACATTGGGCGCCCGCTGGCCACACTGCACGACATCGATGGGGACGTTCCATGCGGCCGACAACGTCACGGCAAGGTGCAATGCGGCCTGATAGGCATAATTCGCAGCCTTGATTTGGTCGGCATCCTTCAGCCCGGCGGCGACGAGCCGGGAGATCACGAATTTCGGCTCGGTCGACGGGCTGATCCCGGGACAGCTCCCCTGGGCGAGCGCGGGTCCGGATGCGGGCGCGAGCGACGCCGCGACGATGTTTGCGGCGAGCAGCCATCTGCACCGGCGGTCACGGGGCCAGGACGGTAAGCGCATGATCCACCTTTTCGCGCAAATCCTTGACGAACTCCGGCTGCGGCTCGAGGCTGAATCTACCCGCATATAATGAAGCAGGGCCCGCGAGGTCCTGCCTGACGGTCTGCAGCAACTCCTTCTGCTCCCGGCACTGAGCTTGGCCGAGATTGGCGGCCGCCACCGCATGCGTCTGGATACGGAAGCGGCCGCCTTTGTCGCGCAGCACGGTGGCGAAGGCATCGCACAGATCGGATCTGTGGGTCATTCCGAGCACCAGGAAGGCCTTGCTGGCCGCCACCGACCCCTCCGTCGTGCCGGCATCGTACTCCCGGATGAGCAGCATGATCGAGGGCCGCCCCATCGATGCAAGCACGAGCGCTGAGGCGTCGGCCGCCTCCTGAGTGAGACCGGTCTTCGACCGCAGGGTCACCAATGCCTGCTGCATCGATTTGCCGGCCGTCACGTCGAGCTCGCGCTCCTTCAGTGCGGCGTCGACCGAGTCCTTGATGGCCCAGGTGAACCACACGAGGGCAAGCGGGATCACGATCTTTCCGATCAGGTCCCCGACCGCCATGGCCCGATCGAAGAAGCCCGGTGTCGGCTCCGCCGGTGTGGCCGCCGGACGCGCCAAGGCCGTCACGCCGGCCTCCAGCGCGCCGGCCCGGGCTTCGAGGCTCGCCGCCCTTAAGTCGAGCGCCGCAAGCTTGGGCTCGACCTCGCCGACCCGTCGCGCGAAATCGCCGCCGCTGGCTTCGAGGGCGACGACCTTACGTTCGAGGTCAGTAAGTCGGACTTCGACCGTCATGACCCATGCCCACGGGCAGCGCGAAGGACCGGCAGGCCGCCACAGACCTGCACATGCACAACTCGACTAGCACAACCGGCCCACGAAGTCGACGATCGCCTGGTGCCGAGGCGATTGCTGCCCCGCGCGCTTCCTCGACTCTACAATCACGCCTTGCTCATGCGGCATCGTCCATTCTCGATCGGTACGCGAACCCACGGAGCCGAGGGCGGCGGATCACTGCTTGAAACAGTGCTCGCGATGCCATTGCAGAAAATGAGGATGCGGGCGTTCGAAAGCTCGCCGAGGCGCAACCGCGCGACCGGTCTTGTTGATAAAGGCCCGTACGCCATCCGGGTCATTGACCTGGCGTGAGATGAGGATCGCGAAGTCGTCCGCCAAGCTGATCAGTCCACGATCGAACATCCAATGCGCTGTTCCGGAAAGGGCAATCCCGTTGCTCACTGTATCTGGACCGTTCGCTTCGACCGGTCGGATATGCGCGGCGGCGACCTCTGCGCGACCGCCCCCATTTATCAGCTTGAGCCCGGTGACCGCGCAGCGTTCATCATAGGCCCGTAAGACGATCAGACGGAAGACACGGTCCCGCACGATCCGCGACGTGATGTAGCTTACTCGATCGCGGTTCTGCTCGAATTCGAACGGCACCTGCTCTTCCTGGATGCCAAAAGACGGAATTGCCTCGTCGACGCGCGGCAGCAAAGGCTCGCTCTGGTCGAGGCCCAATGCGATGATGCGGTTGAAGTCGCTCGGAGTGATCGGACGGACAGCCGATTGGGCGCGACCGGAAACCCGTCCTTGCTGGTTCAGTACACCACGCTCAACGACACCATCGCGGCCGCTGAACGGAACGGGGTTGGCGAAATCGAGGTAGCTGCCAGGTTCGATCAAGGCGAGGTACATACGGGGCGTCGCAGGATCGGAAATGACCTGCTGGACTTTCGCTACGGCGAAGTAGCCACGCGTCTCGGCTACCTTGCGAGGCTCGTAGTAGATAATCCAGTCGCCGATGCAGGCTTCGGCGCGACGAAGATACTGGCCAGGAAACTGATATTGCTCAGCGGGGCTGTCATCGTAGATCGAATCTGAGCGGTGGATGAAGACCCCGAACCCCATGGAATTTGTATAGCGCTCCTCTTCGAGACCTACGCCCCCGTGCCTACCTCAGCGGACGGCAGTGCGCCAGTACGTCGTGAGCCATCCGGTGAATTAGGTGCACTGTCAGAGAGCCTGGCGAAGCTGGCGTGGTCCAGCCGGCGCGAGTCCGGCGCGGGTAAGCCGTAGCGGGCGCCCGGTAGCGAGTGTTGCGTGGTCGTCGGCGACGGCGGTCGCGAAGCGTACACAGCGATCGTGTGGGGTGGGCTATCGAGCTCGTCTGGCCCGCAGCCGCTTCGGCGATCCCGGGCCGCGGCAGGGGCCGCTGAATGCAAAAATTAAATGCACTGTCACCGGAAATCCGGGCAACAAGGGCTCATGGCCGCAAGTGCGCAACAGACTGAACGGCTTGCTTGCCGCCTGGTCGGCCTACTTCAGCTATGGCACAAGGGCCTCGGTCTATCGGGCGGTTGATCGGTAAGTCTGCGACCGTGTCAGACGCTTCCTCGCCAAGCGGCACAAGGAAGATCGACGGGGGACGCGGCCCTTCTCCTGGAGCGAGATCTTCGGGACATTCGGCGTGCAGCAACTCACCACACGTCCAAAGGCCGCCGCCGTGAGCCCGCAATGAAGGCTGTCGGAAAGCTGGATGCGGGAAATCCGCACGTCCGGTTTGATGAACGGGGAAGGGAAACGGGGCGATGCCGAATGGCCCAAGCTACCGCGCCCTTCCTCGACTCTACAAATCCTATAATCGAGTAGAAGTAGAGGCTCTGAGATATTGCAGTGGGCTTCCGCGGGGATTAGAGTGAAAATTAGAGGATTGCCGGGGCGTTGTTTCGGCAGAAACTTCCATACGCAGGGGAGAACGTTCGATGGCCAATGCCTTAGAAAATGCAATATGTGATGGGGTGGATTTTGCTCATAAAGAGTACGAAAACATGACTGGCTATTGGCTCTGGCATGCCCCGGAATCGTTTCTCACCACCCAGATAGCGATGAAGATATATAAAAAGTTGGACTTTTCTGTCTACATAGATACAGCGCTGAGTCGGATTGCCCGGGAGCGTGCCGAACTTGGGATTGACAAGATCCCAGGACCAAGGCCCGCCTTTCTTGCATTTCGACCGGATATATCAGTCTGGGCCAAATCTAAACCCGACATTCGGGCGGCCATTGAAGTCAAGCGCTCAGGTGGTTTCGGTTTAATGAGCAAAGATGTATTTAAGCTCCAAAATATTATCGGAAAACCTCACGGTCCAAAATCTGGGTATGTTCTTGTTCATACTACGGCCTCGCAGCAGAGCACCGTTGAGACGAGGATTATTACGTGGGCAAAAAAATGCCACACGAAGATAGTCAAGTCGCGCTCCGATAGCGACGGTGAGGCAGCCTGGGGCTATGCACTCTTGCGAATCTAACGATTGGACGCACAGACAGTGCTGCAGGGCGGCGCGGGACTAGGAGAAACGCTGCGCCTGACGGCAGTCTCTCTGGACCGTGCCTTCCTGCGCCCCATATTGCGCGGGGTGGCCGACACACGGTCACCTTTGGAATCCCCATTTTGTTTTATTCGGTATAGGTGTTAATTGGTCCGCCAAAGCTGCGGGTTGTCGATGGGGTGACGCTTTGGGGCTTACTTCTATCGGCCCTGCGCCCCCGGTAGCTTGACCGGCTTTCTCCCACGGTGACGCCATGCCTAACATCGCCATCCTCGTCGGTAACACAGAATACTGCTCTCTCGCCAAGCTCGACTGCTGTAGGGCGGATGTGGTGGCGATGAGTGAGCTGCTCGATGCCACCGAGAAATATGAAACGATCGAGATCATTGAGAACGCGGATGCGAATGATCTGAAAGCGAAGATTCGTGCCGCCGTTGACAAGACCAAGTCGCCCGCCGAGCTCTTCTTCTATTACACCGGCCACGGCTATTCATACGAAGACGAATTTTTTTACTGTGCGACCGATTTCAATTCGAACCGCCCGAACGAAACCGGTCTGTCCACGACCGACCTCCACACGTTCCTGCGCCTTGCCAACGCGGATTTGGTGATCAAAGTCGCGGATGCTTGCAATTCAGGAACACATCTGGTGAAGGCCGAGATCGGGCTCACGACGCAGAACAGACAAGGCTTCAAAAACCTCATTCAAATCTCGTCGTGCCTCGACACCCAGTCGTCGCTCACCGGCCATCCGCTGAGCCAGTTCACTCAAAAATTCCGCAATGCGGCCCTGAGCAAGACCGAAGGCGTCGTCTACTACACCGACGTGATCGCGGCGCTGCGCGATAAGTTCATTGACAATGATGCTCAAATTCCCTTCTTTGTCTCGCAATATACCGGGCGCGAGCAGTTCGCCGACGACGCACACAAGCTCGACAAGCTGCGCGAAGCATTAAGGCAGCGCGAGTCGGCAACCACGACCGCGTTGACCGTCAGCGAGACCGCGCCACCGGCAGCCCCGCCGACGCTGGCGGGGCTTCTGAGTTCGGCAGAGGCCAAACTCGTGACGCCGGAGCTCATGAGCACCTTTGTCGCTACTTTCTTCGACAACCTGAAAGATCGGCTGGCAAAGGCTGACTTCGCCGAATTCTTCCAGCTCGAATTCGCCGAGCATGACGATTTCCGGGAGCCGACCGCAAAGCGCTTTATCATCGAAGTCCTGTCCCGTGAGAAGCGCACTGATAACTTCGTTACCGCGGAAATTTCCCGTGAGCGTCGCCTGGCCAATCCGTTGCTTGGTTCAGCAATGGCAATAACCCTTGCTGGTTGGTATGACGACGAACAATACGTCAGAATGTATAACCTTGAGCTGAACTGCAAGATGTTGCGCGCACAATTGCGCATCACTTTAACGCCGAAGTTCTCCACCCTTCAGCGCATCGTTCTCGTCATCACCTGCGCGCCAAGTCTTGAAATTTGCTATGTGCTTGAAATTGCCACCCAGCACATGCTGCACGACTTCGGCAAGTACGACGTCGACGGTACCAAAGCCGTTCAGCGCTGGTACAAGTTCGACTGGAAGGAGAGCACAGACGGCGTAGTGAGGGAGATATCTGATACCTTGGCTACGATTGTCCGAAGTCACATCGAGAACACGGCCAAACGGCTCAGCAATGCGAGTTAAATCGCTGGCGTGCGCCATCGACGCCGTACAGAGCCGATCCGCATCTACGCCGTGAACGCGCTTGAACCAGCGTTCCTCGCCGATAAGGCCCACGAAGCGCGGGATGTACTCGCCCAGAGCAACCAAGTCATAGGGGATGGCGACTCGCATATAGATGTCGTTCTAAAGGCGGAGGGAGCGGTGCGTCCGACTCATCAAGGTATGGCTCGCAACTCCGGCCTCATCTGTCGAGGGGCGTCTCGGCTAACCCGCCTAAGCCTGTCCAAGGACTCGTCGGACCTTGGCGAGGGCTCCAGCCACTCGCGGCAGACGTACTTGTCGCTCTTGACCGAATAACGGGCGCCGGGTCGGACGATGGCACGGAACGCAGGACCTAGCTCGGTGAGGCGATCCGCCATTGAGGCCGCCGACTCAATTCGGCTAGCAGTTACTTTGGTGTGCCCGTGAGAGGGCAGTTTTCCGACTTCAATGCATCGTGTCGAAGAGGCGCCAGTGCGTCATGGCCGCACTCGTTGCGGCCATCCACGCCTTGCTTAGGCACCGCGGTCCCGCTGGCGGAGCAGAATACGCGCTGGAGCCTCGAGATCGCAGACTACGCCTATGTGCTGGACGACGGCCTTATCGTCCATTCCAGACCGGCGCGCGATCTCGCCGCCGATGAAGCCCGCGTCCAGGCGCTCGCCGGCCTCGGCGGCGAAGAATGGACGCATGGGTAGGGGATAAAGCCGGAGGTTTGGGACCGTTATAATGCCCGCTCTCGACGGGAAGTTTGCTTGGCTTTAGCAACCAACCCTTCGGCGTATCGATGAACAATCGATCAAGCCGGTCAATCGTCCCTGGTGTTTCCGGCAATAATCTCATTGATGAAGGAGCCGTCCCATACAAGCCCGATCTGGGCTTCGTGGGGGTGGTCAGTCGGTACCCGGCCGGAATAAACGCCGATGAACTTGTTCAATGGGGTGTCTACCAAGGCAACAACACCCGGCTCGACCATGTGATTTGTCCAGCTTCGGCGGATAACTGGCGCTCCCGACATACCGGGCCGCGACGCCGTATCGACCAGCATGTAATCTGTCGTAAGCCGAGCGATCTGCGGTTCAGATGCAATGCTTCCCCGCTTCCAGACGGGATAGGCGGGCGGCTCTAGCTTAAACGGGTAACCTATGATGAAGACTTCCATCCCGATCTCGACGCGAAGCGCCGCATTGGCCAGGATATTGAGCGGATAGAGAGCGATGATCAGTTCTTCCGGCTTGAGGGGAATGGGCAGGACGGCAATATCAACGCGCCTTCCCGGGTGTACCAGCCAAAGTGGCTTGTCGTCGTCGTCCCTGATCTTGATGTCCCATCGCTGCTTCTCGAATGAACCTTGGATGTTGAAGAGCGTGCGCAGGACATTTGGTCGGCCGGCGTCTTTTCGCAAATTGGCTCGTGTGAAGAAGTCACACATGGAGAGCACATGCCAGTTGGTCACGAGGTAGTACTGCTCTTGGTTCTTCCACATGAACCCCGTGCCCTGCCCGAGCGGAGTGTCGCTAAAGTACTGCTCAAGAGGGACGGTTGCGAGCGTAAACATATCTAGTGTGGTCATCGCTTTTGCTATCTCCCCTTCGTGCGACTAGATGCGCTAGATAATCGGGTCGAAGAACCTGATATCGCTCATGGTGCCATGGACGCTGAATGCAGAAATTAAATGCACTGTCACTGACAAGCGTATCAATTTCTCTGGTCTTCCTGATGGCGGTCAAGTCTGTATTGCCAATCCTTCATCACCGCAACTGTCTTCTCGACGTAGCTGAGCAAGACTGTCAGATTGACCAGCCTCCATTCCTTGAGGTGTTGTCTGTCTTTCCGGTCGTCCGAAAACCGGAACGTCTCACCGTTCGGGTCGATTTCATCGACGCACTTGATAGCAAGCGCCATCAGCTCCAGCTCCTCCGGCCTTGCAAGCCTTTCAGGAAGCTTCTGGAAGCCTGCCAAAGCGCGTTCCCAGTTCTTCGTGAGATCGTGGACTTTCGCTGCCTTCAGATCCTCGCCACGCAGCGCAAGGCCCATTTCGTTGACGAGCCACTTCATGAACAGCTCGAGGCTGTGCCGGTAGCTGTAGCAAGCTGGATAAACGAGCGTGTCAACTATGGCGTCGGGCTGCTGTCCGGCTCTGAGCAGAATCAGCGTTGCGTCGAAATACCCGAGCGCATAATCGAACAGGTCGTAACGCCCACCATTGTCGCCGACACAGGCGTTCTTGCTGGAATTTTTCCGGTCGCCCCGGAACAGGTCATTCTCTCGGAATCTGGATTCGCTCGCCATAGGACCGATCTACGGCAGCCGCTGAGGTCAGTCGATCAAAAATGACGGCCGATAGCATTTTGTTGCTCCGACCGGCGCCCTCCCGCGCGCGTGGGTGCAGCCCCGACCTCGCGATTAAGGAGGCTCTCTCTCGTTTGGCCACAGAAAGCTTGCGCATCCATTCGATCTGATTGAGTTTGGACCTCAGCATGAGAGGCAAAGCTCCAGTTCGGGACGACTCCCAAACGACGCCGGGCGAGGGCGAGCGGCGGGCCCAGCGCGGCTATGTGCCCCAATACGACCTTGGCGCCCGCATCACCTACCAAGCGCTGGCCTCGGGCGGCCTTCGGTGGATCGGAATCGCCGACCGCGGCGCCGGTGCGTTCGATGACATTGTCCTTGGGCTCAACGATCGCATCGCCGCGCACCAAGTGAAGACAAGCCGTGATCCCGAGCCCTTCAGCATCAGGACTATGCTGCTAGGTGCTGAAGATCTCCTGCATCGAATGATGGATTCTCGACGCAAGCTCCACGCCGATAACCCAGACACGCTAATCGAAACGATCTACGCCTGCGATGACTATCCTCGCACCAACGACGATATTGGTGGCGCCGATGTTGCGATATCCTCAGCAGCTTTTCTCCGCGCCCACGACGCGCACCGCCTGACCTGGAGCCTCGCTGACTGGCGAGCATCGCCCTTTGCCATTTTCATTGCCGACATTCAGGCGGCGTCCGGCCTGGAAGACGGCGAGTTTGAGACTGCCTGGCGGCACACGCGATTCCTTGCGGGCGGGCAGGGTCGCTCGCTGGGCTTCGGCGGCAATAGCGTTGGAGACGGCCGACGTCTGCGCGATATAGCCGCCATGCTTCCCCGATTGGCCGCCGACGACGCCGAGAAGGATCGTTGGACCGTGGCCGAACTCCTGGCGCGCCTGGGTTGGCGCGACCCGTTTGGCCTGAGGCATAGCCACATCTTCCCGGTGGACGCTCTCTATGAATCCAACAACCTCACTCAGGAGGCCCTGCAACAGGCATTGTCGGCGATCACCTCTGGCTACGTCAGCCTCGTTGGTCCGCCAGGGAGTGGCAAATCCACGCTGTTAGCGGCTGGCCTGTTGCCGCCTCCGCGTGCCATCGTAGTCCGCTATCTCGCCTTTGTTCCGGGCCAAGGCCAAGGCCTGGGAAGGGCAGAGGCGTTCGACTTTCTCCACGACGTCGTCAAGCAGCTGAAGCAACAGAATCTCGGGCATGAAATCGTACCCGGAACAGAGCTGGTCGAGCTTCGTGAGCAGTTGCGCACGATCCTTCTCGAAGCCAGCGACCGCTTCCGGGCTGAAGGCACCAGAACGGTCATCGTAGTCGACGGGCTAGACCACGTCCCTCGCGAGGAGAGGCCGCAGCACTCCTTCCTGTGCGAGTTGCCGCTTCCACATGCCGTCCCCGACGGGGTCATCTTCGCCCTTGGCACCCAGCGCCTTGACCTACAAGACATACCGCCTACGGTCACTGATCAAGCGCAGGAGGCTGGTCGATGCATTGCGGTCACGCCGCTGCCGCGAGAAGCCGTCAGCCGCCTTGCAGATGCGGCGGGACTACCCAAAGACGTCGATCGCGGCGAGCTCTACGCTCGCACTGAGGGCCATCCACTCTCGACCCGCTACGTGATCGAAGGCCTGCTGAACGCCACCTCAACTAACGAGCGTCAACACTGGTTGCGCAACGGACCCGCCTACGGCGGCGATGTGGATGTCTTCTACGAACGAGCCTGGCATGATCTCGAGCCCAGCGGAATGGCCCAGCGGGCCATGGCCTATGTGGCGCTGGCAGAGGGGCCAATCTGCCCGGTCAGTCTCGACGGCTTGGTAGGTGCAGACGCGACCGACGCCGCTTGGCGCGCTGCCGGCCACCTCCTCGTGCGGAATCACCAGAACGCCTGGTCTATCTTCCATAACAGTTTTCGTATGTTCCTTAGGGCTCGCACTGGCCTCCGCTACGGTGTGGCGGACGATTCGGCCGTGCGAAGGCGATACAGCGAACTGGCCGACATGGCCCGAGAGGCCGAGTCGCTGGATCCCCAGCGTTGGATGGAACTGCGCTATCGTGCACGGGCCGGCGATCACGCGGCCGTCACAACCCTCGCCACGCCTGAGCGGTTTCGAGCCCAATTCATAGAAGGTCGTAACCCGCGCGACATCCGTGACGATATGGACTTCGCCCTGATTGCCGCCGGAATGCTGCGGCGAACCGAGTTGATCGTGGACCTGATTCTTGCGCGGCACGAGATCAACATGCGTGCGGAGGCACTGGGTGACGAGGTCCTCAGCGCGTTCATACAGTTGGGCGACCTCCGTGCAGCTTTGGGTCTGTTGGAGGCCGAGGGGGTAACGCTGACGTCCGGCAAAGGCTACGAACTTGTGGATGCGTTTCTGGTGGATGGCGAGGAAGCCGAAGCTCGGAGACTATTTCACGCCCTGGAGCCCATCGACAAGCTGCTGGGGGCCGAAGCGCTCGACCGCCAGATCGACGACAGCGATCTTGAAGAATGGGCCGAGCGGGCGCTGGTGTTCCGCGAAGCAGGACCGTTCCTGGCGGCACTTGCGCGTCTCCGGGCGCCCGATCAGCCATTCATCCAACACTTCGATATCGAAAGCTACCGAACCAAACTCAAGCTGATGGCTGCCCGAGGACAGCTGACGCGCAACCCCGAACTTCGACCCGAGCCGCTGATCGAGGCCTTACAGATTGGCGAAGAAAATCGCGGTCTGGTCATGTTCTATGCTGCATGCGCAGCCTACCACGCAGACAATGACGCGCTCGCCTTGAAGCGCTTGGAGGATACGCTTCCGCTAACGATCAAACTAGAATCGGAGCTCCGGAGAGAGGCGGCGGCGATGGCCGCGAGGGTGGGGCGCCTCGATTTGGCCGAGGCCTACTTTGCGGACGAATCGCCTCCGACGCTCGCCGACCGGGACTTCAGTTACGGGCGCGAAGACCTCCGGTGGGCATGTCAACAGATCCTGATCCATGCCGAGCTTGCGGCTTGGGTTGGTCGGCCATTCGTCCCGGGTCGTGCGCCTAAGCCAGGAATCCTTAGAGTCTATCAGGCGAGGTTGGAGATCATCGGCAGGTTGCTCGGCGATGGACGGGCCGGGCGCCAGGCGTCGATGGAGCCCCTCCAGGAATTCCGCACAACGCTTGACTTCCTGCAGCACGCCGAGGGTGACACACCACAGGACTATGAGCGGTGGCGCGTCGACCAGGTGATGGATGAGGCCGTGTCGGCAATGGTCGATGCAGCGGCCGCGATTGGGCCAGAAACTCTGTCTCACTTCACTGAGGCAATGGACGCGCGCCTGACTGGCGGAGCGGGCCGTCTTGGTAGACCGTCCGTTCGCAGGGCGTACACGATCGCGGCTTACCGATACGAGTTCGATGCAACACGCGCCGAGGTTCGGCTCGACTATCGACCGGGCCTCGAAAGGACGCCGTCGGCGCAACTCAGCGAGGCGGCGGCAATGGCATCAACCTATGCGAGGTTCGGTCTCGATGAGCGTGCGCGCGCCATACTTGCCCAGATGCATGAGGACGGGCTGGGCTATGCAAGGCCTGCGAAGAAGGATCCACAGTACTTCGCCTGGCGGGACCTTTTCGTGCGGGCCTGTGAGGAAGATCCGACAGGTCGCCCCGATCGGCTACGCTTCTTCGGTCGAGTACTGGGGGGGCTGGCCGAGACGGAAGGTGACGACGTAGGCAGCCGGCTTGCGGCGACGCTGCTGAACGAAGCGGCCCGGGCAGGTCCCGCCTGGGCGAGAGGCGCCTCGGACCTGATCGAAGAGAATAGTCTTTCCAATTGGCCAAATCTCGTCAAAGGGCTCGTGTCCGGCCTGATCGGGCGCAGGACCGACCTGACCGCCGCCGCGAGTGTCCTATTCGGCCGCATTGCCCTACCGTTCGGTGGCGAAGATGAAGGGAGCATCTATCCAATACTGATTCGCGCTGCTCCGGCTGTTCAGTTGGAAGCCGTCGTCCGCCATGCCGTCGATTGCCTCGAAGCCGACGCCCACCCGACAAGACGGATCATCTTTCTCGAAGAAGTCGTCGAGGCAGCCACCGATCGTGGCTTCCCGTATGGCGTCGAAGCTCTGGAACGTTGGCGAGCTGAGCTGCCGCCCCCGAAGTCGGGAAATAGCCCGGAAGATCCATTCTTCCTGGTCCGTAGTTTGGGCGAGATCACCGCCGTCCTAGGGGAAGTAGGCGACAAGTCCGGCTCTTATGGCGCGGTTCGGGCGTTCGAGCGCATCGCGCCGCGCAGTGACTACGACGCAGCGAAGGCCGTCTTCGATTGCGCTGAGGTACTGAGCAAAGACGAGCGTAGTATCGAAACGATAGCCAAGGCGGCGCTCGCGGCCGGGCGACTGGAGGAGGCGAAATCATACCTTGCCCGTCTGAAGGCGCTCGCCGAGGAGCGCGGATCATGGGGCGACGGCTGGCATGGCAAGGCCAAGCAACGTTACCATCGCCTGAACGTAGAGCTCGGTGGCGAAAAGGCGCGTTGTGCCGCCTTCGACGCCTTTATCGACGATCTGGCCAACCGGCGGGAGTCTCTAGACTACCTGCTTCCGAACCTCGACCTTGTCCTCGAATTGCTCTCGCCAAGGCCGACATGGGCGAGAACATGGGCTCGTCTCCAGAACCACCTCAGGCAGTTTCGCGAGTACCGCATCGGACATGACCTTGAACCCATAACCGGCGTGCCTAAGGGCGACGAGCAGACACTGGCCGATATTCTCTACCGGGCCATTGAGGTCACTTCAGTTGAACTCACGCACATGGCGCGAACTGCTGCGATAGAACTCGCCAATTGCGTGGGCGGCGCGCCTGTAGTCGCCGCGTTGCTTCCTCGACTTTGGCAAGCGGGCGGCTACCAAGCTTTGGAGGCGGCGCAGATCGCCTGGGAGTGTCGCGATGTCGCGGCTGTTCGGGACGCGGTCGCTCCGTTCCTAGGTGAAATGTGCAATTGCGACGACATGGCCATTAGGCGGCTCGCTATGACCATGGGGCGTGAGTGGGGACGGGAGCCCCAGGCCAAACGTGGCGATCTGCCCACCATCTATGGTCTCAAGCTTCCGCCGAACCCCCAGGCCGAGCGCTTTGAGCCGCCGTCGGGCACGTCGTTCACTTCGCAAGGGCTGTACACGGAGGACACCTACGCCTGGACGTGGCCGCTTGGGGACGCTCTCAGGATTACCGTCCGTGCTACTGGGCTCGATCTTGCTAACTTGCGCATGCGCGCGGCCCAACTCATGACTCGAATGGGCGGCGCCGCTGTGTTTGGTCCCGGCGCAATTGCAAACCAGCAACGGCGCTTGCGCCGCCTGAGCCTGAATTCGCCTTTCCGGAAACTGTCGACTTCCGCCGCGTTCCAGGCAATGCGGGAGCTGGTTGGAGAACTGGTCGCGGCCGAAACTATCGATCCCCGGGTCGTCCCGCGTATTCTAATGCGCGCCGGAGCTTTCTCCAGCGGTGTTCGCACTATGCCACCAGCCGTGCGGCCGGTCGGAGTGCCAGCGGCCGAGATGGTGGACATTTTCCGGTCTAGCGAGAGCGAAGCGTGGCTTGCTGATGCGAAGCAGGACGCAATCCGGCCGACAGTCGAGGGGCACATCGTGCTCGCCGCCACTGCCCTCCATAGACGCCGTCATTTCCAAGACGAGTGGTTTGTGGAGCAATACTTCGGACCGGACACGGGCCAAACAGAAGACAGCTTGTTCCAACAGCTTCGTCGTCTTCCGCGGGTTGCCATAGCCGATAGGGTCATGGCGGTCTATGATGGGGTTGCACCAGGCGCTGTCGTCAACGTGGAGCCTATCATGGTTGGCTCCGTTGATCTTTACATGCTGACGCTCTGCCCCGTTGTCGCTGCCGAGCTAGGCTGGCGATCCGATCCCCGCAACGCGTTTGTCTACCTAAACGATTCGGATGAGATGGTCGCCCAGACGCTCTACTGGCGTGACGGGGGCGAACTCGCCAGCGAAGTCGATAGCGCTGTGTTCAGGTATGGATATGTGCTGGTCGTCAGACAGGATCAGGCTGAGCGGGTCCGCCCCTATCTGAGAAGCGCAACGACATCGAGAGCCTGGCGTGCGACCCAAAATATAGGGCGAGGCGATCGCCGTGGCACGAGCGGTAGCCATTCCGAAGCGCCTATCGGCATCTGAAAGGCGGAGCGGGGTGGGCTCTCGGGCGGCAGCGGTCAGACGCATTCAGCGAGCCAACGCACCTGGGAGGCGCGACGCGGCGCATCACCGTCTGGAGTTCCAAAACGTCCGCTCGCGCACCGAAACCTTGCCACAGACTTCGTTTTGGAGTTTCGGACATTCGACAGCAGCAGACTCCCGCTTCCTACAATTTCCCACAGCTCCGGCACTGAGCCCACCCTACCCGCAACCCGCCCTCGCCCCCGCCAGCCCGGTACCCCCGCCCCCTCAATGCGCCTCGTCCCAGTTCTGGGCGGCGCGGGCGTCGACCGCGAGCGGCACGGCGAGGTTGATGGCCGGGTGCGGTGCGTCCTCCATCACCTTGCGGACCACCGGCAAGGTCGCCTCGACCTCGGCATCGGGCACCTCGAAGACGAGCTCGTCATGCACCTGTAGCAGCATCCTGGCCGAGAGCTTGGCCGAGGCCAGCGCCTCGTCCATGCGGACCATGGCGCGGCGGATGATGTCGGCAGCCGAGCCCTGGATCGGGGCGTTGATGGCGGCGCGCTCCATGAAGGCGCGCTCGGACGGGTTCGAGGAACGGATCGCCGGGTAGTTGCATTTGCGCCCGAAGATCGTGGAGACGTAGCCATTGTCGCGGCAGCTGCGCTTCGTCGTTTCCATATAGTCGCGGATGCCGGGGAAGCGCTCGAAATATTTGCGGATATAGGCGCCGGCCTCCTCGCGCGAGATTGAGAGCTGGTTGGCGAGCCCGAAGGCCGAGATGCCGTAGATGATGCCGAAATTGATCGCCTTGGCGCGCCGCCGCACATCCGACGGCATGCCGGCGACCGGCACGCCGAACATCTCGGAGGCCGTCATCGCATGGATGTCGAGTCCTTCGGCGAAGGCCTTTCGCAGCTGCGGGATGTCGGCGATATGGGCGAGGATGCGCAGCTCGATCTGCGAGTAGTCGGCCGAGACGAGCTTGTTGCCGTTGGCAGCGACGAAAGCGGTGCGGATCCTGCGGCCCTCCTCGGTGCGGATCGGGATGTTCTGCAGATTGGGGTCCGACGACGAGAGCCGCCCGGTCGTGGTCGCGGCCAGCGAATAGGAGGTGTGGACGCGCTGCGTCTCCGGATTCACGAAACCCGGAAGCGCGTCCGTATAGGTCGATTTGAGCTTGGCGAGCTGGCGCCAGGCGAGGATGCGCTTCGGCAGCTCATGGCCCTGCTCGGCGAGGTCGTCCAGCGCACGTGCCGAGGTCGACCAGGCGCCGGTCTTGGTCTTGGTGCCGCCCGGCAGGCCCATCTTGCCGAACAGGATGTCGCCCAATTGCTTCGGCGAGCCGAGATTGAACCTTTCGCCGGCGAGCTCGTTGATCTCGGCCTCGAGCCGCCCCATCCCTTGCGCGAACTCGCCCGAGAGGCGCGACAGGATCTGCCGGTCGATGGCGATGCCGCGCCGCTCCATGCGTGCCAGCGTCTCGACCATCGGCCGCTCCAGCACCTCATAGACGCTCGTCAGATGCTCGGCGACCATGCGCGCCTTGAACAGGCGCCACAGCCGCAAGGTGATGTCGGCATCCTCGGCCGCATATTCGGTCGCCCGCTCGATCGGCACGCGCGCGAAGCCGATGAAGCGCCGCCCTTGGCCAGCCACCTCCTTGAAGGCGAGAGGCTGGTGGCCGAGCCAGCGCTGCGACAGGTCGTCCATGCCCATATTGCCGCGCCCGGCATCGAGCACATAGGACATCAGCATCGTGTCGTCGTAAGGCGCGATCTCGATGCCGTGCCGGACAAGCACCAGCCAGTCATATTTGAGGTTCTGGCCGATCTTGATGATGCTCGCATCCTCGAGCAGCGGCTTCAGGCGCGCCAGCGCCTCGCGAATGGGCAGCTGGTTCGCGGCGACGCCCGCGTCGAAGAGCCCGGCATCGCTGCCCTCGAGGCGATGCCCGAGCGGGATGTAGCAGGCCTTGCCGGGCGCCAGCGCCAGCGAGAGGCCGATGAGCTCGGCCTGCATGGCGTCGAGCGAAGAGGTCTCGGTGTCGATGGCGACGCTGCCGAGCTCGCCAGCCTCGGCGATCCAGGCATCGAGCCGCTCGAGGCTGGTCACCGTCTCATAGGCCGAGAGGTCGAATTTCGAGGATGCGGCCTCGGCCAGGCGCTCGGCCGCGAGCGTCGCCGGCGAGGGGCCTTGCGCAGGGGACGCGGGTTCGGCGGCCGCTCCGGCTTCGGGCAAAGCCGCTTTGGGCTGCCGGCCGGCAGCGCCCTCGGTCGTGGCGGTGGCGGCGGCGCCGGCCTCCACCGGGGCAGCTGCCGGCATCTTCAAGCGCGGATCGGCGCTGCCGCCGATCTTCAGCCTCTCATCGGCCTCGACCTCGGCGATGTCGACGCCGTAGAGCTCGGCCACCCGGCGCGTGATGGTGGTGAACTCCATGGCCTTGAGGAAGGCCATGAGCTGCACGGCGGGCGGCGGCTGCAAGGAGAGATCGTCGAGCGGCGTCTCGAGCGCCACGTCCTGGACCAGGGTCACCAAGGTCTTCGAGATGCGGGCGAGCTCGGCATTCTCGATCAGCGCCTCGCGGCGCTTCGGCTGCTTGATCTCGCCGGCGCGCGTCAGCAGGCTCTCGAGATCGCCGAACTCCTCGATGAGCTGCGCCGCGGTCTTGATGCCGATGCCGCGCACGCCCGGCACGTTGTCGGTGGAATCGCCCGCCAGCGCCTGCACGTCGATGACCTTCTCGGGCGGCACCCCGAAATAGGCGACCACCTCCTCATGTCCGATGAGCCGCTCGGGCCGGTAGGTCTTGCTCTTGGCGTCGCCCGAGGCCGGATCGTACATCGAGACGCCGGGCTTGATGAGCTGCATCAGGTCCTTGTCGGCCGAGATGATGGTGACATCGGCGCCGCGCGCGGAGGCGAGGCGCGCATAGGTCGCGATCAGGTCGTCGGCCTCATAGCGGTCCTGCTCCACCGGAAAGAGGCCGAAGGCGCGCACCGCCTCGCGCATCAAGGGGAATTGCGGGATGAGGTCGTCCGGCGGATCGGAGCGGTTCCCCTTATAGGCGGGATAGAGCTCCTTGCGGAAGGAGTTCTCGGATTTGTCGAAGATGATGCCGAGATGGGTCGGCACGATGCCGAGCGCGCCATCCTTGACGAATTGCAGCAGCTTCGTCGTGAACAGCCGGATGGCGCCGGTCGGCAGCCCGTCCGAGCGGTAATTATATTTCCGGTCCTGGTTCATCGACTGGAAATAGGCGCGGAAGATGAAAGACGAGCCGTCCACGAGAAAGATATGGTCGCCTTTGTCGACGGGGCGTTGGGTCATGATGCAGCGTGCCGATCCTGATGTGCGATCTCAATCTAGCCTTTCCGACCCGCATATCACACCCGGTCGGCTTCGGCGCGTGGAGAGGTTCGGCGCGTGGTTCGGACGGGCGCTTATCCCTCCCATGCGGAGCAGGGGGGGGGGGTGGCGAGCGCAGCGAGCCGGGTGGGGTGCGATGCCGGAGAAGTCCCCCACCCGTCCGCTCGGCAAGCGCCTCGCGGCCACCCTCCCCCACTTCGTGAGGGAGGGATAGGCGCCTCACGATCCGCGCTAGTGCCGGGAATCATAGAAGGCTGATACGTAGATCGCTAAGCGCCTATCCCTCCCATGCGGAGCAGGGGAGGGTGGCGAGCGCAGCGAGCCGGGTGGGGTCCGCATCCGGAGAAGGCCCCCACCCGTCCGCTCGGCAAGGGCCTCGCCCTCCCCCACTTCGTGTGGGAGGGATAGGCGCCTCACGCTCCGCGCCGCCGACGCCCTGCAGACGATCATCATCGACCAACGTCCTGCCCTCTCGTGCAGGCAGCCAGAATCGTCTCGACGACGCCGTCGAGATTTCGGTCGATCTCGACATTCCAGAAACGCAGCGTGACCAAGCCGTCGCTCGCCAAATGGCGGTCGCGAACAACGTCACGCCGACTGTGGTCCTCCGTTCCATGCTGCGACCCATCGACTTCGATGACAACGCGCTGCCTCAGGCAGGCAAAGTCGACAATGTAGCTTCCCCGCGGTACTTGGCGTCTGAAATGGAAGCCCTGTTCTTTCAGTTCGCGCAGCTTCACCCAAAGCTTCACCTCCTGCGGCGTCATGCGCTTGCGCAGACTGCGCGCGATGGCATTGGCCATTGATCGCCCCCACTTCCGGTCCCTCGGCGGCTGAGCTGATCCCTCCCCCGCAGAGTTAAGGTGAGCACACATTTAGCAAGGCGCCTATCCCTCCCATGCGGAGCAGGGGAGGGTGGCGAGCGCAGCGAGCCGGGTGGGGTACGATGCCGGAGAAGTCCCCCACCCGTCCGCTCGGCAAGCGCCTCGCGGCCACCCTCCCCCACTTCGTGAGGGAGGGATAGGCGCCTCACGAATCCGCGCTAGTGCCGGGAATCATAGAAGGCTGATACGTAGATCGCTAAGCGCCTATCCCTCCCATGCGGAGCAGGGGAGGGTGGCGAGCGCAGCGAGCCGGGTGGGGTACGTATCCGAAGAAGTCCCCCACCCGTCCGCTCGGCAAGGGCCTCGCGTCCACCCACTTCGTGTGGGAGGGATAGGCGCCTCACGCTTCGCCGCTGGTAACCGGACCCATAGAAGGCCGATACGTAGATCGCCAGGCGCTTATCCCTCCCATGCGGAGCAGATCTTATGAGGGTGGTGGGTGATCAGGAGGTTAGGATTGGCTTTCCAGAACCCACCTAACCCGGGAGATCAAGATGAAGGCGATCGTTCGGACTGACGCACCCACCGACGACGAGTATGTCACGATTCACGTGGCCTTTGAACTGAGCAAGGCGAAGTGGAAGCTCGGGGTGATGCTGCCGGGCTCGGCGAAGTTGAGCCGCTACACGATTGCGGGGGGCGACCTGGCGGCGCTGGCGACGCGACTGGAGGCGGCCCGGTCGCGTGCGGCGCGCTGCGGCAAACCGGTGCGCATCATATCGTGCTACGAGGCGGGCTTCGACGGCCACTGGCTGCATCGCTGGCTGACGGAGCAAGGGGTCATCAATCACGAGATCGATCCGGCGAGCATCCAGGTGAGCCGGCGGGCGCGGCGGGCCAAGACCGACCGGATCGACCTCGATCACCTGATGCGGACGCTGCTGGCTTATCTGCGTGGCGAACCGCGGGTGTGCAGCGTACTGCGTGTGCCGACGGTCGAGGACGAGGACCGCAAGCGTCGCAACCGGGAACGCAAATACCTGCTCGATGAGCGCACGGCCCACACCAATCGCCTCAAGGGGCTGCTGCACACCCAAGGCATCCGTGATGTCATGCCGCTCAAGTCTGGCTTCATCGATAAGCTTGCGAAGCTGTGCACCGGCGATGGGCATCCATTGCCGCCTAAGCTCAAGGAGGAGATCGTGCGCGAGCATCAGCGGCTGTGCCTGGTGCAGCAGCAGCTGGCCGCAGTGGAGGCCGAGAGCCGAGCCGAGCGCCCTTATGCCGTTGCGGGCTCGGCCGAGGAGAAGAGCGTGCGCCTGGCGCGGCTCAAGAGCATCGGCCCGGTCGGCAGCCAAGGGCTGGTCAACGAGGCCTTCTATCGTTCCTTCGACAATCGCCGCCAGGTCGGCAGCTATTTCGGATTGACCGGAACGCCCTATGACAGCGGCGCCAGTCGGCATGATCAGGGCATCAGCAAAGCCGGCAACCGCCGGGCCCGCGAGCTCGCCATCGAGCTCTCCTGGCTGTGGCTGCGCCATCAGCCAGACAGCGAGCTGAGCCGTTGGTTTCGTGAGCGGGTGGGCGACGCCAAAGGAAAGGTGCGGCGCATCGCCATCGTGGCCTTGGCCCGCAAGCTCGTGGTTGCCCTGTGGCGCTATCTCGAGACCGGCCTGGTGCCCACCGGCGCCAAGCTGGGCCTGAGCCGCTGAACGGCGGCCAAAGATGACGGCCGACGTGAGCCAAGGACAGACGTGTGACCGTGCCTCCCCTGGGGCTGGCGCTATCCAATGCCGCTTAGCAGATGGGTCCCGTCTCTTCTGGGCTTCGCCTTCACCCGTGTATGAAAGACTAGGGCACCGGGCTATCGCGCCCGACCGGATACAAGGTGATGCGGTGTTGCCGCATATCTCGCACACAGCCCAGTCCAGGATCACGTTTCGCCGTTCACAGGCCGCAAACATCCAGCCGCAGCGCAGGCCGCAGCCGCCTGACTCTTGGCGGTCGATCGGCTCCGGCATCCCACCGCCGGTGCCAAAAACACCTCTTGACAAACCGCCCCTCATACAAGGGGAGGGTGGCGAGCGCAGCGAGCCGGGTGGGGTACGTATCCGAAGAAGTCCCCCACCCGTCCGCTCGGCAAGGGCCTCGCGTCCACCCACTTCGTGTGGGAGGGATAGGCGCCTCACGCTTCGCCGCTGGTAACCGGACCCATAGAAGGCCGATACGTAGATCGCCAGGCGCTTATCCCTCCCATGCGGAGCAGGGGAGGGTGGCGAGCGCAGCGAGCCGGGTGGGGTGCGTATCCGGAGAGGTCCCCCACCCGTCCGCTCGGCGAGGGCCTCGCGTCCACCCTCCCCCGCTCGCTGCGCTCGCGGAGGAGGGATAGGCGCATCTCGCCATCTGGTGACGGCGCTCACGCGTGGCGAGGTAAGCGCAGGCGATCTCGCCTAAAGCTATGCCGCCTCAGGATTTGCGGCACCCCACCCAGATCGCACCCGTTTCGCGCCGCGGCGGCGCCGTTAAGCCGCCGAAATGTCCCTCGCTAATCGCGCCAACGCTCAATGAGGGAGAATTCACAACATGCGCATCGCAACAGCCGCCCTGCTTGCCGCCACCGCCGTCGCCGCGGCTCCGGCCGGCGCTGCCGATCTCGACGCCGCCTCGCATATCGACGCCGTCACCGTCTACCCGGACGGCGCCATGGTGACCCGGCTCGCCGAGGTGACGCTGCCGCAAGGCGCGACGACGCTTTTGATCAAGGGGCTGCCGGCGGTGCTCGATCCGGCCTCGCTCAGGGTCGAGGCCACGGCCGACGGGACGCTCGCTATCGGCGCGGTCGAGACGCGCCTGGTGCCGGGCGACGCGAAGCCGGCTGTGGATGCGGGGCTCGAAGCCAGGATCGCGGCGCTGCGCGACGAGAGCGACAAGATCGCGGCCCGCATCGATGCGCTGGAGGCGAAGCGCAACAGCGTGATCCATTACGGCGAGGCCGATCCCGGCAAGCTCTCGGGCGGCAAGAGCGTCGACCCGTCTTTGTGGAAATCCGCCTGGGATGCGGTCGGCGATGCGCTCCTGCAGGTCAATGAGGATTTGCGCGTCGGGCGCGCCAGGAAGGCCGAGCTTGCGGGCGAGATCGCGGCGCTGGAGCGGGCAAGGCCGCTTGCGCCCCGGCCCGGCGCCCCCAAACACGATGTCGCGATCGCGGTCGAGGCGGGCGGCACTCTGAAGGCGTCGCTCACCCTGGTCTATCGCGTCTCGCAGGCGGCCTGGACGCCGCGTTACGATGCGAAGCTCGACACCGGCACCAAGGATCGCAAGCCGTCGCTCGAGCTCACACGCCGCGCCGAGATCAGCCAGCGCACCGGCGAGGATTGGCAGGACGCCAGGCTCGCCGTATCGACGGTGCGCACGCTCGGCGGCACGGCAGCGCCGGAAGTGACGACGCTGATCGTCTCCATCAACGATCCCAACCTCTACGGCGCCCTGTACGGCAAGGGGGCGGCGGAGCGTGACGTCATGGCGCGCAGCAAGTTGGCGCCCGCCGCCGCGATGCCGGCCCCGGCGCCCGTGGGAGCTCCGGCGCAAACGACCGCCGAGGCGCCGGCGCCCGCGAAACCGGTGCTCGCATCCCTCGACGCCGGCGCCTTCCAGGCCTCTTTCGCCGTGCCGGGACGGGTGAGCGTGCCGCGCGACGGCTCGGCCAAGACCTTCGCGCTGTCCTCGGCGACGATCGCCCCCGACCTCATCGCCCGCGTCGCGCCGGCGCTCGACCAGACAGCCTATCTCGATGTCGCCTTCGTGCAGAACGAAGAGGCGCCGCTTCTGCCGGGCGAAGTGACCGTGCAGCGCGACGGCATCTTCGTCGGCAAAGGCCATTTCCCGCTGGTGGCGCCCGGCGACAAGGCGACCCTCGGCGCCGGATCCGATGACCGCATCAAGGTGTCGCGCGCGCCGCTGCGCCAGCAGGACAACGAGCCGAGCTGGATCGGCACGACGCGCTCGCAGGTCACCGAGTTCAAGACGAGCGTCAAGAACCTGCATGACGCGCCGATCCGGGTCACGGTCACCGATCGCATCCCGGTTTCCGATTCGAACCAGGTTACCGTCGAGGCGCTCGCCGCCAATACGCCCGCGACCGAGAAGGTGGTCGCCGACAAGCGCGGCGTCTCCGCCTGGAGCTTCGACCTCGCCCCCAGCCAGCAGAAGGACATCCGCTTCGGCTGGCGCCTGAAATGGCCGGTCGACCGCGACATCCTCATGCATCCGGAGGTGAAGTAGGGATGCTTTTTTTCACCTCTCCCCGCGCTTTGCGGGGAGAGGTCGATCCCGAGCGCACCGAGGGAGCGGGTGAGGGGCCGGGTGATTGGCGTCAACGCCGACTCACACCCACCGAGCTCTTCCCCATCGCTTTGCAGCTCATCAGAAGAAAGCTAATCACTCGGCCCCTCACCCCCCGCCCTCTCCCCGCAAAGCGGCGGGGAGAGGGAGCTACGCCGGCCCGCCTCAAGACACCACATCCTGCCTCTTCAGCTCCGACACGCGCAGGGGGCGGCCATCCGCATGCGCATAGGTCGCCTCGAAGGCGTCAGGCTGGATGAGGCGCACATCCTCGCCCTGCTTGAGGATCACGGCGCCGTCGGTGAATCTCTGCGGTGTCGCGGCAGGACCCTGGAACTCGCCCTTGCCGGGCAAATAGACGGCCTGGCAGATATCGCGCTCGTCACGCTTGTGCAGGCCCGCGATGCCTGAGCCGGGTTCCACCTTGCTCATATGGGCCGCGACGAAGTCCCGCGACGCATCATAGACCGCCGGAAGGTCGAGCTCTTGCGCATAGGCGAGCACCTGTTTCAGCTGCTTCAGGCTCAGCTGCTCCGGGTTCGGGGCGAGCTCGGCGATGCGCGCCTCGAGCTTCGCCGCCTTGTCCTTGCTGACCGCGTTGATGATGATCACGGCGCTGCCATCGCCTTTCGCGACCTGCCAGGCGCCGTCCTCGGCATTGTGGAACACGATTCCCCTGCCATGCACCTTGTGGCCCTGCCAATCCTCGACCGGCTGTCCGGCCTTGTCGCCGTCAGGGTAAACAAGGGGCTCGCCGCCATCCGCAAAGGCCGGCACCGGGATGATGAATTTCTGCGCGCCCGAAATGACGGCGGTTGAGTTCTGCGGGCTGAAATCGATCTGGTCAGGCGTGATCATCCGGCATTCATAGCAAGTGCGCGGGCGAGCCCTCAAGGACACACCGCGTGATTGCGATCGTAATGTAGCGTGGATCGTGAGGCGCCTATCCCTCCCATGCGGAGCAGGGGAGGGTGGCGAGCGCAGCGAGCCGGGTGGGGTGCGTTTCCGGAGAAGTCCCCCACCCGTCCGCTCGGCAAGGGCCTCGCGTCCACCCTCCCCCACTTCGTGTGGGAGGGATAAGCGCCTCTCAGGCGGCGGGCGCGACAAGCCTCTGCGACTGCGTCTCGCGGACGAAATCCGCCACCTCGCGGCCGATCCGGTCGGCATGGTCCTCCTGCAGGTAATGCGCGCCGGGACCGAGATTCACCAGCCGGCAATGGCGCAGGCGCCGCGCATAATCCTGCGCCAGCGCCGGCGAGATGAGGGCGCCGGGCTCGGCCGAAAACAGCAGCTTCGGATAGTCGGCGTGAGCTAGCGCCACATGCGCCTCTTCCAGCATCGCATAGACGTCGCTCGGCTCGCCCGCGATCGGCAATTCGTTCGGGAAGCGCCAGACGGGCTTGCGCGACAGCGGGGTGGGGAAGGGGGCGCGGTAGGCGTTCATCTCGTCTTCGCCGAGGCGCCGCAGCACCGAGTTTGGCAGGATCTTCTCGATGAAGGCATTGTCCTCGAGAACCAACTTCTCGCCTTCGCCCGGCGTGCGGAATTTGCGGAAAATGGCGCGCGCCTGCGGCGTCTGGTGGAAATCATCGAAGCTCGGCATCGGCCGGATGAACTCCATGAAGGCGAGGCCGAGCATCCTCTGCGGATGGCGGGCGGCGAAATGGAAGGCAAGCGCCGTGCCCCAGTCCTGGGCCACGAGAAACACATCGCCCAAGCCCAATGTCTCGATGAAGGCGTCGAGATAGCGGACCTGGTCGGCGAAGCGATAATCGATATCCGGCTTTCCCGAGCGTCCGAAGCCGATCAGGTCCGGCGCGATGCAGCGCGCCACCGGCGCCACATGCGGGATGATGTTGCGCCAGATGAAGGAGGAGGTCGGGTTGCCGTGCAGGAACAGCACGGTGGGAGCGCTTGGTGCGCCGGCTTCGACATAGGCCATGGTCGAGCCGAGCACGGCGGTCTCGCGATAGGTCGCTGCAGTCATCTCAACTTTCCTCTTTCTTTGCGAAGATGGTTGCGAACATGATGGTCTTGAAACGTTCGAGGGGGGCGGGGCTGCGCTCGACCTTCATGCGCATGATGGCGCCCTGCCATCCAGCGATCAGGAGATCGGCGAGATCGTCGGCCGGGAAGCTCCGCGTGATCTCGCGCAGCGCCTGGCCTTCAGCGATGCAGTCCCGGAAAGGCTGCCGCCATTCGACAAAGATCTGAGCGAGCTGCAGCCGTAAGGCCTCGCTGTGGGGGGGAGCTTCGAGGCTGAGATCGCCGATCAGGCAGCCCCTGGCCCATTCGGCCTCCTCGAGCTTGCCGGTGATGATGTCGAGATAACGCCGCAAGCGCTCTCGCGGCGGGCGCGAGCGGTCGTCGAGGGCTTCCGCGACCAGGCCCTTCACATAGGCGAAATAGCGCTCGAGCACCTCGCCCGCGAAGGCTTCCTTCGAGCGGAAATGATTGGTGAAGGAGCCCTGCGGCGCCTTCGCGTCGGCGACGATGTCGCGGACGCCAGCCCCGCCATATCCCGATCGGAACATGACCCGGAGCCCGGCATCGAGGAGGGGTTCGCGTAAGGATGGTTTCGACATGCGGGATATAATACGTACGTCCGTATTAATGTCAAGCGACCACCAAGCCTCCGATGCCACTTTCCGCTACTTTGGACCGCCGGCGTCCCGCCGGCCCTTACGATGGTGAGCCTCGCCGCCGGGAAGAAGTGTGGTCGCTCCCAAGCGCCCCCTCAGCGGCCCCAGACCTCCTTCGAGGCCTCGACGATCAACGACAGCTTCTGCCACTGCTCGTCCTCGGCGAGCACATTGCCCTCCTCGGTCGAGGCGAAGCCGCATTGCGGCGAGAGGCAGATCTGCTCGAGCCCGACATGCTTCGATGCCTCCTCGATGCGGCGCAGGAGATCGGCCTTCTTCTCGAGCGTTCCGGTCTTGGAGGTGACGAGGCCGAGCACCACGTTCTTGCCCTTGGGCAGGAAGCGCAATGGCTCGAAGCCGCCGGCGCGGTCGGTGTCCCATTCCATGAAATAGCCGTCGACCGGCATGGTGTTGAACAGCGTGTCGGCGATCGGCTCGTAGCCGCCGGAGGCCACGAAGGTCGAGCGGAAATTGCCGCGGCACAGATGCATGCTGATGACGAGGTCCTTCGGCTTGTCCGCAAGCGCCGCCTGCACCATGCCGGCATAGATCGCCGGCTGCTTGTCCGGATCGTCGCCGCGCTCCTTCAGCATCTTGCGCTGCTCGGGATCGCAGAGATAGGCGAAGCTGATATCGTCGAGCTGCAGATAGCGGCAGCCGGCCGCATAGAAGGCGTGCACGGCCTTGTTGTAGGCCGCGCCGAGATCGGCGTAGAAATCGACCATATTCGGATAGACGCCCATATTGATCATCTTGCGCCCGCCCCGGTAATGCAGCATCGAGGGGCCGGGGATTGTCATCTTCGCCGTCTTTTTGGTGTGCGCCTTCAGGAACTTGAAGTGGCCGAGAAAGGGGTGGTCGCTGAAACCGATCTTGCCCATGACGCGCGGCGCCTCGGCCTTGGTCTCGACCCCGGCGAACTGGATGCCGTG
Organism: Rhizobiales bacterium GAS188; assembly: GCA_900104855.1. Lineage (NCBI taxonomy): Bacteria > Pseudomonadati > Pseudomonadota > Alphaproteobacteria > Hyphomicrobiales > Rhizobiales bacterium GAS188. Next base: position 2,043,587 of record FNSS01000001.1, on the reverse strand, counting down.
CTCGACCTGCACCATCTGCACCCCGTCGAGCGCGCCCAGGAAGTCGTAATGCCACCAGGAGCGGCGGCATTCGCCGTCCGTGACGCTTTCGAGGCCGATCTCCTCCTGCTTCTTGATCAGGCGCTTGATCGCCTCGTCCTCGACCGCGACGACCTCGTCCTTGCCGATTTCCCCCTTCGCGCGCCTGGCATGCGCCTCCTTGACCTCCTTGGGGCGCAGCAAACTGCCCACATGATCGGCACGGAAAGGCGGGATTGTGCGTTGCATGACGGTTCCTCGATTGTTTAGATCGGTGTTAAGCACGAGGGCGGCGCGAGGCCAAGGAACTTTGCAAGTCTCATTGCAGGACGAGTTTCCTGCGCGCCGAGACGGATAATTCAGGACGATCAGCCGGCATGATGACCACCTCTTCTCCCTCGCATCCGCGCATCGCCTTTGGTGGCAAGGCCGTTTATGGCGCGAAGCTCGGCATCTTAATGCTGGAGGCGCGCTTCCCCCGTATCCCAGGCGATATGGGCAATGCCTCAACTTTTCCGTTCCCGGTGCTCTATAAGGTGGTGCGCGGCGCCTCGCCGGAGCGCGTGGTGCGCAAGCGCGCCGACGGCCTGCTCGATGCCTTCCTGGAGGCTGCGCGTGAGCTCGTCGAGCTCGGCGCCGACGGCATCACCACGAATTGCGGCTTTCTGTCGCTCTACCAGGCGGAGCTCGCCTCCCATGTGGGCGTGCCGGTCGCGACATCGAGCCTCATGCAGGCGCCGCTGATCCAGGCGACCTTGCCGGCCGGCCAGCGGGTCGGCATCCTTACCATCTCAGCCGCCTCCCTGACCAGGGAGCATCTCGCCAAGGCTGGGGTGCCCGAAGGCACGCCGGTCATCGGCACCGATGGCGGAAAAGAATTCACGCGCGCCATTCTGGGTGATGAGCCGATGCTCGATGTCGCCGCCGCCGAACGCGACATTCTCGACGCCGGAACGGAACTGCTTGCCCGCCATCCCGAAACCGGCGCGGTGCTGCTCGAATGCACCAACATGGCCCCTTATGCGCGGGCGCTGAGCGAGCATCTGCGGCGTCCGGTCTTCGACATCGTGAGCTTCATGGCCTGGTTCCATTCGGGCCTCAGGCCGCGCGAATTCGGGCATCCGGGGAGCGCGGCCCGCCCCTGGCGCGAGCGCTGAGCGCGGCAGCGGCGCCCACGCCAAAATGATCGGCGATCCCTGGTTCTATCTGGCCGCCATCCCGGCGGTGATCATCCTCGGCCTGTCGAAAGGCGGTTTCGCCGGCATCGGCACCTTGGCGACGCCGATCGTCGCGCTCGCGGTGCCGCCCGTCCAGGCAGCCTCGATCCTGCTGCCCATTCTCGTGGTGCAGGATCTCTACGGCATCTATGTCTATCGCCGCCATTGGGATGCCTTCAATCTCAGGGCGCTGCTGCCGGGCGCCTTCATCGGCGTCGTCGCCGGCTATCTCCTGGCGGCGCGCCTGCCGGAGGCGGCGGTCGGCTTCGCGGTCGGCGTGATCTCGATCGCCTTCGGGCTGCGCCAGCTGCTCGGCCGTTCCACCGCCTCGGCGCCGGCGGGCCGGCCGAATATCGCCGCCGGTTGGTTCTGGGGGGCGCTGTCCGGCTTCACCAGCATGATCTCGCATGCCGGCAGCCCGCCCTTCCAGATCTATGTCATGCCCCAAAAGCTCGAAGCCCGCGTCTTCGTCGGCACCAGCGTGCTGTTCTTCGCGGCCGTCAACTGGATGAAGATCCCGCCTTATCTGGCGCTCGGCCAGTTCACGGCGGGCAATCTCGCCACCTCCGCGGCCCTGTTCCCGCTAGCGCTCGCCGCGACCTGGTTCGGCGTGCTCCTGGTGCAGCGCTTCTCGAATGAGCGCTTCTATCTGTGCGTCTACATCCTGATGGTGCTTATCGGGGTGAAGTTGGTCTTCGATGGGGTGGTGGCTGTGTAGGGGGCGCGGGCGCTCCGGCGCGGCCTGCGGACGCTCCGACACTGCAATCGCCACTTGAACGGGTTGCGGGCTTGACAGGAGATCGGCCGAAATGCGCAAGAGGGGGCCGAGCTTCCATCAGAGCCAAGGCAATATGAGCACAGCGTTCGACGTTTTTTTGGCCCCGGAGGCACTCCGCATCAACCGTGCCCGGCAGGAGCATCTCGCGACGTTGGGGCTCGACCTTCAGAACAAGCGGGTCCTGGAGGTCGGCGCCGGCATCGGGCTTCACACGGGCTTCTTCGAAGAGCGCGGTTGCGACATCCTGAGCACGGAAGGCAGCCCGGCCAATGTCGCCGAGATGCTGCGCCGTTATCCACAGCGGCGCATCGGACTTTTGGATCTCGACCGCCCCGGTGACCTCACCGGGCTCGGGAGCTTCGACGTCGTCTACTGTTACGGAACGCTCTACCACCTGCGATATCCCGATAGGGCACTGGCCGCGCTCGCGACCGTCTGCACCGGCATGATTCTGCTCGAGACCTGTGTCTTGCCCGGCAACTATCCCGAGGTGCAGCTGATCACCGAACCGCTTGTCCCCAACCAAGCCTTGTTAGGAGTCGGCTGCCGCCCCACGCGTCCATGGGTGATGGCAGCGCTCAAGAACCATTTCGGCCATGCCTACACGACGCTCGACCAGCCGGATTACCCCGACTTCATCGGCGATTGGGGCGTCGTCAATAAGGACGGCAATCTGCGCGCCGTGTTCGTTGGCTCCAAGCAGCCGCTCACAGCCATGGGGCTGACCGAGACGCTTCCCATGCGGCATCGCAACGCGCCGCTCCGGACGATCCGACGCCGGCCCTCGCGCATCTGGATCGATGTCGGCGCCCATCACGGTGAACACAGCATCGCGGCGGCCGCGAATGATCCCTCGCTCATGGTGCATGCCTTCGAGCCACGCCCGACCCTGCATGACAAGCTCATGCACTCGGCCCCTCCGAACTTCACGGCCCACGCAATGGCGGTGTCCGATCATGACGGCGTCGCATCGTTCCGGATCAACAGCTTCGATGCCGCGAGCTCCGTGCTGCCGATGGATGAAGCAGCGCTGCCGGCACGGCTTGGCGGTCACCGCCCGGGCGACGAACGCGAAATCCTGGTCCCGACCATTCGCCTCGACAGCTTCATGCGCGAGAACGGGATTACGAAGGTCGAATTCCTGAAGATCGATGCCCAGGGCGCCGACTTTTCGGTCGTCCGTTCGTTGGGTGATCGGATAGGTGACGTCAAGCGCATCCAGTTCGAAGTTATCCCGAAGGCGGACCAGCTTTATTGCGGCGCCGCAGACAAGGCCACCATCATCGCCTACATGGCCGAGCGAGGCTTCGTCCTTGAACCAACGGAAGTGCAGTCGCACGGTCAGGAAGAAAACCTGACATTTGCGCGACCGTCCTCTCCTGATCAGGTTGCGGCCCCGCCTGAAGACCGAGGCGAGGACGCGTCTGGACTCTACGACCTGCAGAGTTTTGAGATTGCGGCGGGAACTGTGCAGCTCTCGGACGACAGGCTCGAGATCACCACCACACCGGAGCAATGGGCTTACACCGCGGTGATCCCGGTCGAGAGGACCAGGGCGCCGAAGGGCAGCATCGTGCGGCTCATCCTGGCCCTGGAGGTCGATGCCGGAGCGCTGCAAGCCGGTATCCTGAATGAAGCCGAAACCGACTTCATCACCACCGCGACCCTTGGGGTCGGCGCGCGCCAGACTATCGATTTGGTGATTCCCCGCTTCGATCGTGTGGGGCGCCTGGTGCTGCGCAACGCATCTGCGGGCGGTTCCAGCCATGGATGGTGCCGCCTGCTCGGGATCACGACCGAGACGCCCCCGAAGCTCGAATCGGAAACGGAGACCAGCGTCGGGTACTCATCGTTTCTCGCCACTCAGATCCGCGCATCGGCAATTGCGCTCGTGGGCAAGAATGCCGACGACATCGAGTCTCCCACAGTGCTCGCTGAGATCGGCGAGGCGGCTGAAAGGCTGCGCCCGCTGCTGAGCCGGGGCGGTTTGGCGCTGATCCACTCCAATGCGGCAGCCATCGAGGCGGTTTTTGCCGGCCTGGATGCGCAGATCCTCGGCGTCCTGGCCGATCATCTCAAAATACTGCTGCCGCTGCGACATATGCCGGATTGGAACTTCGGCGAGTTCCAATCCCGTGCGGATCTCGCTACCCTCGTACGTCATGCGCTCTGGCGAACGCTGCACCGTCTGCCCTTAGCCCCGACCGTGGCCTTGCCTTGGCATGGGGGGACGACATTCGCGTCGTGTTTCGATAACGACCTCAGCCTCGCCATGTTCGTGGGCGGCACTTACGAGCCGAACGAGTTTGCGCTTCTCGACCGACTCCTGCGACCGGGGATGAACATCATCGATGGTGGTGCCAATGAAGGTGCCTATACGGTGTTCTTCGCGAGCCGGGTCGGCTCGACAGGCCGCGTCATCGCGGTCGAACCAAGCCCGCGCGAGCTCGAGCGGCTGCGCCGCAATATCGCCCGCAACAGTCTCGACAACGTTGTGGTTGCGGCGGCGGCCCTGGCCGAGCGGACCGGCGAGGTCACGCTCAACGTCGCCAATGCGACCCATGCCGGGCAGAACACGCTGGGCGAGTTCATGTATGAGGGGGTCGTCTCTGCGGGTCGGGTGGCTGTGCCCGCATCCACGCTCGACGAACTCGTCGCCGCGCATGTCCCGGACGGCAAGCTCGATGTGGTCAAGCTCGATCTCGAAGGGGCCGAGCTGCGAGCCTTGGCGGGAGCTCGGAATACTCTGCGGCAGGCCCGGCCGCTCATCCTGTTTGAAGCCTCACCGGCTGCGCTCGCCCGACAAGGCGGCTCCGTCGAAGCTGTGACCTCGCTTTTAGCCGAAGCCGGCTACAGGTTGCTTTGCCTGGACCCGAGCACCGGCCTCCCGGTGCCGTACGGGAAGGAAGTATCGTCGGACAATCTCCTGGCCGTGCATCGTGACCGCGACTGCGGGTTGCCGACGGGCTGAATTTGACGAACGAGGGATCAGTCAGTCGCCGCGGGATCGTGTGAATCTGGTTCAATATCCAAAACTGGTAAGCAAAGATGCACAGAAAATCAGCCACTTGGGGTTTCCCCTAGTTAGAACAAATCATCCTCCAGTCAGCCTGATACCGCTCAAGCGAATCCCTTATTATGAGTGCTTAAAGCTTGACTTGATCTTGAGCGCCATTATAGCTGGCTACCGGGAATCAGGAGCGGGAGGGCACGATGCTGAAGCGTAAGCTTGCATTGGCTATTATATCAGCGGCATGTCTGGCATTCGTGGCTACGTCGGCGAGCGCGCAGGCGAGCCGCACATGGGTTTCGGGCGTGGGCGATGATGCCAATCCATGCAGCCGGACGGCTCCTTGCAAGACCTTCGCGGGGGCGATCTCGAAAACCGCGGTGGGCGGCGAAATCGACGTGCTGGACCCCGGCGGCTTTGGCGCCGTCACGATCACCAAGGCCATCACCATTGATGGCGGTGGCGGCCAGGTCGCGTCAACTCTGGTCTCGGGCACGAACGGAATTGTGGTCGCGGCAGGTCCGAGCGATATCGTGACCCTGCGAAATCTGAGGATCAATGGACTCGGAACCGGCGTCAACGGCATCCAGTTTCAAAGCGGCGTCGCGCTGCATGTCGAGAACTGCACGATATTTGGCTTTACCCAGAATGCTATCAATATCGCGCTGGGCTCGGCGAGCTCTACCCAAGTGGACATAGTGGACACCGTCGTCACCAACAGCGGCGGTGGGATTAGTGCCAAGACGACCGGCGCGGGCAATGTGTTCGTGGCGGTCCAACGGTCCTCAATGAAACAAAACAGCAGTTTTGGATTCAAGGCGGACGGCACTGGTGGTGGTTCGGGCACGATCTACACGAACGTCTCCGACAGCCTCGCCGCCGGAAACGGCACCGGCCTTTGGGCGGCGAGTGGAGCAGTGGGGACGGTCGCTATTATCCTGACACGCTCGTCAGTCGTGAACAATACCACGAATGGTTTGCTGTCCGATCAGAGTGTGAGCGGCTCTGCATTTATCCTTGCCTCTAACAGTGAGATTACCCAGAACGGGACAGGGCTGAAGTCGCTCAATCTTGGCGGCCTCTATACGTACAAAAACAACGCTGTGGATGGCAACTTCGTGACTAATGGCGCATTTACCAACCAGCTTACTCCGGAATAATAATCTGGGCAGATGAGGGTGTATTCTTTTCAATTTTGGCCGCTAGGCCCTGGATCGACTTAAAGTTGACGATCCGTGGCGCCGCTAACTTGTGAGCCTCTCCTTGCTGGGAGGGTTCGATGAGTGATTAGCTCTGGCCGAGCCTGGCCCGAACTGACTAAATATCGCCGCATTATCCGCTGCCGTGCGTCGGGACACGCTTGGATTGTCTGCGGCTGATCTCAGGGATATCCTTGCCATCAGTGACGGTCTGCGGCGGTTGCTGCCATTGGCAAGCCCATCGAAGCCATGTAGAGATCGCGTTCACGACCCGTTCGCAAGTCCGATTCACGCGGACGCCAGACGCGTCGTTCCTCGGGCATGAAGGGGTCTACCAACCGCGTTCCGCATTCTTCAAGTCGCTTGCATAACGGAGGCCGTTTCGCCGATAGTGTCGCCGAGTGGGTCAGTCCCAGGCATTCGCGCTCTTCATCGATTCTTCGCAAAAAGCCGATGGAATGACAACCCACTGAGATTACTTAACTCTTTTTCAGTCCGACACTAAGGGGCGTGAGATGCGATATCGAGTTGCCGAAACCTTCCTCTTCGACACCTGCACGCACAAATGCGCCTATTGTCACTTCGCCGAGAGTGGGAAAGTTCTCGATATTTCTCAGATGCGCCCCTACAGGGATCCGGCATTCATTGACCGCATTGTCGAGTTCTTCAACAATCGAACGACCGATGAAGACAAATGGCTCCTCACTCTAACCGGCGGCGAGCCGATGTTGATGCCAAATCTTGAGCGCTTTGCTCGTGGTCTATCATCATGCGGCAACAAGATCGCATTTTATACTGCAATGCTGATCGGCGAGACGCATCCAACTTTCCGCTTTCTGATCGAGGAAGGCACCTCGGTCACCGACTACATCATGGCCTCTTTTCATCCTGAAGCGGAAGCCATCGAAGATCAATTCTTCCGACGCCTGGCCATGCTGAAGGCTGCTGGACATTCCGTTATTTTCCGCTTCGTCGGCCATCCGGCGCGTCTGCATCGACTCGATGATCTCGCACACAGATGCCGCGAGATCGACGTGGCCTTCCATCCGACACCTCTTTTTTCGGTAGATTATCCGGCTGCGTATACGATTGAGGAGCGCCAGGCGTTGGAAAAGCATGCCTGCTCGCTTAGCCAGGTGATCCAGCTCAATGGCGGGATTGATACGGTCGAATTGCAGTGCTCGGCCGGATCCGATCTTATCTTCATCGACCTCCGAACTGGTGACATCACCCCATGCGCGCATGTCGGAAATCTTAAGCTCGGCAACCTATACGATGACACCTTTGTCCAACTGCCGCCCGTGATCCCGTGCCCGCTGAAGGGCTCGACGCCATGTTCCTGTGATATCCACTTTCAGCAAGGGACGGTTGGAGGTTCTTCTGACGACCGATCGGCTTTCGCTGCAGAGAAGTCCGGATATGTGAGCCCTGTCTCGTTCGATGTGCTTAGTCGACGGATCACCGAGGCAGGAACTCGATTTGGGACGACATCTCCTCTGATGGGCCGAACCGAAACCGTCGGCCAGGGTGCGCTGGATAACGAATTCGTCAAGGCTGCCTATCGAATGAATAAGACCTATTTCGATGGCCCATATTCCGAAAGAAACCATCCGGCGTTTCGATCGCGACAATCCTAATCGGACGGCTCGGTCAGCGCATCCGTGAACAGGCTGACGCGACGCCCATCAAATGCCGGCAATTCCGGTGCGAATCGTGTTTGGCCACCAAGTTTACCGCGGCGCCTGGATGGAAGGAGTCAGGTGAATGCCGTCAATTACCGTGGCTGGCAGGGATTAGGAGCCCCGCTGGCGAGCACTGCCTGACCATCGCAGATCGCGAAGGCTAAAAAAGCCGCCTCGGAGGCGGTTGCCTGCAACTCAAACGATCATTAGGGTGCGCGGCATGCATTCGCCCGCCGCGCTCTATTCCCCTTCGTCACTTGAGCTTTTGCTGGCGCGCTATCGCGATGAATGGACTGCGCCGCCAACTGAGTTCATGCAAACCGAACTCGGGACCCGGGTGCGCCGCGCCTTCTACGATCCACACCGGAATATGGACGGCGAATATTCCCTGCGTGCCCTCAGCGGCATCCTGGGCGAAGAGGTATTCCAATTCATCCATCTTCTGCAGTCTATCGACGAAGCCGAAGGCTCATGGACGATGGCCGAGATCGGCGCCGGCTATGGGCGCTGGCTTGTGGCTGGTGCCCGAACCGTTCGAAGAGTCCGCTCGCTGCCCGCGCACCTCATAGCCGTTGAGGCCGAAGACGCCCATTTCGAGATGCTGAAGCTGCACCTCTCCGACAATGGTTTCGATCCCAACGACCACCACCTGATCAAGGGGGCCGCATCAGGCAAGGACGGCCATGTCTTCTTCACGCAGGGCCACGCCGCCGAATGGTATGGACAGGCGATTATCCCAAGCGAAGATTCCGGCTTCGGCGATTGGCCGAAGGCAACGGTGGTGACCGTTCCGAGCTTCAGCCTCGCGACGATTCTCGGCGAAGCCGATCGCGTCGATTATCTCGACATGGATATTCAGGGCGCGGAGCTTGATGCGGTGAGCGCCGCAATCGATGTGCTTTCTAGCAAGGTCCGCAGGCTTCAGATCGGCACCCACAGCCAGAGCATCGAAGACGGGTTGCGCTCTATTCTCAGCGATGCCGGCTGGCAGTGCCAATGCGACTACGCCTGTGGCGCAACGGCGCTAACTCCATTCGGTCGAATTGCATTCGTAGACGGCTCTCAGGGATGGGCTAATCCATCGCTCAGAGTCGGGCCCGAATTGGGTTGAGCTTCTTCAGGGCAACCAAACCGACCAGGTGGATAGGGCGCCTAGCCGACAGATGCTCAATGAGACAGGAGCTCGATGTCGAACCAGTTAAAGTCGTTGTTGTGCCATTCGCAATCGAAAAGAATGCGAATCTTTGAGGGGCCGAACAACCATTCCAGTTTGGTACGATCGTGGAATTCCATCCACGGTGTTCCCGGACCATCTGTCATCTCGCCCCATTTGCTGAACTCAACCGATCCCTCACGCTCCCATCGGGATTGCGGGTATGCGAAATGAAGCCAGCGGCCGCCTGGGCGCAGATGGAGCTTGATCGCCTCGACCTCGCGCTTTGTCACAGCGAGCGGCGCATTGATCAGCGAACCGATAGCGGTCACCACATCATAGTCGCGAGGGAGCGAAGCGAGACTTTCGAGGCTCTCCAAGTAAAGGAATTTGGCTTTGATCCCTTTAAGCCTGCAGAGGCGCTCGACCAGCCGGACGTTGTCGGCAATGATATCGACGAAGGTCAGCTCCGCGCCCATCTCAGCGAATGCAATTGTGCTGATCGCCATCCCGCAGCCGATATCGAGAACCTTTTTTCCTGGCATGAATGATCGGTACATCTCATGGTACCAGCCGCGAATACCGAAGCCTGCGTCGCGCGTGTCGTGAGCATGTGCTCGTTGCCAGGTTTCCAGAACTTCGTCATCGGTCTGTTTCAGGCGCGCCGCGCTTTCAGCGCGGAGATCATTCCCAGAGGGAATCATTCCCCATTTTTGTCGAAGGACATCGAAAGGATTCTCCCAGCCTGGCGGAATTCGTTCGTCCAACATATGATGCATCTCCCCTGCGCGAGGCGCCACTCCACTGCAGAACCCGCATCTACCTAGCGTCGTGGCAAAAAGCCACTACTATGATCGACGAGCTTGTCGCCGCACATTTCCCGGATGGCAAGCTCGACGTGGTCGGGGGTCGAGCCGCGCGCCTTCGATCGAGCCGTCTGCCGGGCGAGCGCGGCCGGGAGGCCTCAAACAGGATGAGCGAACGGGCGCGGTGGAGAGTGTTCCGAAGCTGTGACCTCGCTTTTCGCCGAAGCTAGACCCGGCGTCCGGCCTCCCGTTGGCCGTGCGAGGCCCATTTGTTGCACTGGGCCTTGTTTCGGGGATCCAACGACGCATCGGCCAACCGGCACGATGACAGCCGACGCCTTCCTTCCCTGGCTTCCCCGGCCGGGGGGCGATTTCCGCCAGCTTTGCGGCTTCGGTTCGCAGCGGCGCCTCAAGCTTGGCGACGGCCCTGACCAGCCCAGTTTTCCACTGGCGCTGACGAGGGGCAATAGCCGCGTCAATCTCGCAGGTCTTCACACATATGCGGCAACGCCGTGAGCTTGCCAGAGGCGCCGAATCGTCGCAAATTCGAGGCTGATTCGGGCTACGTCGGTAATACTGGATTCACCGCTTAGCAGTATGATTTTGTGGTGGGGTGAGTCGCGAGCTCTGTCGATGGAGGCGTCTTGCAGATCGTTGCTAATTTCGACCAGAGCACAGCCACGCTCCCCGTGGGGTTTGTCTCCGCCGTCAACTATGTGGCGTCCTATTTCGACAGCCTATTCACGAGCAACGTCACCGTTACCATCGACGTCGGCTTCGGCGAAATCCACGGGCAAAGCCTGCCGCGGAACGCACTTGGTGCGAGCTTGCCGGTGCTCAATGGTTCGGCCGGGTTCATACCGTTCGAGAGCTACGGCTCGGTCAGAAACGCCCTGATCGCCCAGAACGCACCTGGCGCCATTACGCTCCCGACCAGCGCGCCGGTGGGTGCCCCGGCCAATTTGGTGACGACCCAGGCTGAAGCGAAGGCACTCGGCCTGATGACGAATAGCGGCAGCCTTGACGGCTATGTCGGGTTCAGCTCAAGCGCGAACATATTCAGCTACACCCCCAATGCGACGCCGCCGTCGAATGAATATTACTTCGTTGGTGTGGTGGAGCACGAGTTTTCAGAGATTATGGGTCGAATATCCGCTCTGGATATTTCAGCCGCGTACTCTGCAATGGATCTCTTCCGCTATTCGGGGGCAAATACCCGTCAATTCACCACGGGAGCATCTTCGTATTTTTCGGTCAATAGCGGCCTGACGAACCTGGACAACTGGAACAATTTTCAGACCGGCAATAGCGGCGATCTGGGCGATTGGGCACCCAGCGCGGGAAACGACGCCTTTAACGATAACAGCTCTCCCGGCGTGATCAACGCGCTCACACCGACCGACGTCACCTTGATGGGTGCCTTGGGCTGGGCCAGCGCGCCGCCGGGCCAAAATCTGTTCGGGGCGACGACGCATGACGTGACGAGCCCGGGTGGCGATATCTACGCGTTTTACCAAGCCATTTTCGGCCACCCTCCCGACCCCCTCGGCTTTGAATACTGGACCGCCCAGCTCGATGCGGGAATGTCGGTCAGCTCCATCGCGCAGGACTTTTTGGCCTCGTCCGAATACACGTCGAAATACGGCCCCTACACGCAGAGCTCCGACAGTGCATTCATCAACCAGCTCTATGTGAACGCGCTGCATCACCAAGCCGATCCGTCCAGTCTCGCCTATTGGGACAACTCGCTGGAGATCGGCAATACGCGCACCTCGGTCGCTATCGACATTGCACTGTCGAGCGAAGCGCAAGGCGACCTCGCACCGGTGTTCCAATCGCAAGCCGGGGTGTTCGTGCCGAGCGAAGCCGATTCGCAAATTGCCCGGCTCTATTACGGCCTGTTCAACCATGCGCCCGACCCCAATGGGCTTGCCTATTGGGAGAACTCCTTTGCCCAGGGCGAGCCCCTGGTGAATATTGCAACGGATTTCATCAACTCGGCCGAATACGCCGCCAAATTCGGCACGCTGGACAATGCTCAATTCGTGACCGCCCTCTACGAGGGGGCGCTCGGCCGCTCTCTTGACCCCATCGGTGGACAATATTGGATCAATTCGCTTGATCAAGGCGCTTCGCGGCCCTCGGTCGCCATCAACATCGCCGAAAGCTCGGAGGCCACAGACCATCTCAGCTCACAAATCGAAGCTGGGTTCAAACTCGCCTGAGAAATAGTGATGGGCCGGCTTGAGCTGGCGGATCAGCTTGAACTCGGCGAGCTCCGCCCGGCGCCTTAATCGCGACGCTAGCTCAGGGCCGCTCGATCCATTCCACAATCTCACGCTGCGCATCGCCGCCGGCGCGCACTTTGAAGAACCGCATGACTCTGATCGGCAAAAGCTCAGGCGCAAGCGATCATAACGCCCCAACAAGGGGTTGCTTAGCAGTCCAGCTCGCCCTAGAGGAGTGCGAGCCAGTCAAATCTGGTCCGCTAGATCAACTCTCCCGGCGCGATGACCCTGACCACATCAGCTTTGAAAGTCGCCGACCCTGCCACGACGCCTCCAAGAGCGCCGACCCTTTCGATCGTGATCCCGGTTTATCGCAGCGCCCCCATCCTGCCGAAACTGACCGCCACGATCTCCGAGGCCCTCGGGGATACCGAATACGAACTCATTCTCGTCAACGATTGTGGCCCTGACGACAGCTGGAGGGTCATTCGAGAGCTCGCGGCCAAGGATAAACGCGTTCGCGGGATCAATCTGCGTCGCAATGTGGGTCAGCATAACGCCATCATCGCGGGTCTCAATTTTGCTTCAGGGGACATCGTCGTCACGATGGACGACGATCTCCAGCATTCGCCTCACGATATTCCAGCCCTCTGTCGATCCTTAGCGGATGGGTACGACGTTTGCTATGCGCGCTTCGGACAACGACAGCACGCCCGATGGAAATCCTTTGGCAGCAGATTCAATGACAAGCTCGCCAGCATCCTTCTCGGAAAGCCGAAGGATATTTATCTTTCGCCGTTCAGGGCAATGTCGCGCCCCGTTCGGGATGAGATCGTCAAATATGCGGGGCCGACAGTTTATCTCGATGGTCTGATCCTGTCCATCACCCGGGCGGTGACCGAAGTCCGCGTAACCCATAACGAACGTCTGAGCGGCGACGGAAATTATAACCTTCGCCGCTCGATTTCATTATTCCTGCGCATGTTCACCGGCTTTTCTATTGCGCCGCTGAGGGTAGCTTCGCTCGCCGGCGCCGCTCTCTCCGGACTTGGCTTTTTGTTCGCTATCTACCTAATTCTGCAGCGGTTTATGTCGAACGCACTTCCCGCGGGCTGGGCGTCGATATTGGTGACCTCGCTGATTCTAGGTGGCGTTCAGCTTCTGGCGCTAGGCATCATCGGCGAATATGTCGGTCGGATCTACATGCATGTGAGCGGATCGTCACAATTCGTCGTTGCAGGAACCGTCAACCTGCCGGCTGCGGCCGGCGCGGTGCCCGTTGCACCCGACGGCGGTGGATGCATTGAATGACTGCGTGGGCCTCGGCCCGTAGGACCGGGAATGCTCAAGGTAAGTGTTCGGATGCAAGCACAAGGAAAGCTTAAATGCGCGGTATTCGGTGGCGGCGGCTTTATCGGCACACATCTGTGTAGGGCATTGATCGGTGCAGGAGCGGAGGTCCGGGCCTTCGGTCGTGGTCTTGTCGACCGCGACGCGATGCATCCAGGCGTCTCCTGGACCAGCGGCGAACTCAGCGACATCGGAGCGTGGCAGCCGCTCCTCAATGGGGTCGATGTCGTATACCAGCTTGCCAGTTCGTCGACGCCCCAGACAGCGGACATCGATCCCGCGCAGGATGTCGCGGACAACGTCGTCTGCGCCCTCAGGCTTTTCGACGCGGCCGTTCGCAGCGGCGTCAAGAAAATCATTTTCCTGTCATCGGGCGGAACAATCTACGGTATCCCTTCCCGAACCCCAACTGACGAGGACTCGCCGACTTTACCTATCTCGGCCTATGGACTGCAGAAGCTGACTCTGGAGCACTATCTGCATCTCTACCGAAGGCGGCACGGGATCGATGTCGTGATCTTCCGAGTGGCGAACCCCTATGGGCCGCTGCAGCTCGGTCGAAAACATCAGGGTGTCGTGCCGACCTTTCTGAGAAGCGCCTTGACTGGCCAGCCGGTCCAGATTTGGGGGACCGATGATGTGGTGCGTGATTTCATCTACATCGACGACGTCGTGGCTGCCTTGGTGTTGGGGGTAACTTATCATGGCCCGCATGATACTTTCAATGTCGGCTCGGGGGAACGTATATCCTTGCGTCAGGTGATCGATGATATAGAGAGCGTCACTGGTCGTGGTCAGCTTACAAGAGTATATACTGCAGCAGCACCTTCTGCTGTTCCGATAAGCCTTCTCGACTGCACACGAATTCGAACTGAAATGCATTGGTCGCCGAAGGTAAATTGGTCTGATGGCTTGCACCAAACTGCGAGATGGATGGCCGCGTATATCGATCGCCACAAATGAGTGAGGGACGTTGCGCCGCCTCGGAGGCTGGCTGATAGCACGGCCACCTTGGCTCGCGCGAACTGCTTTCCTCTGAGCGCGAGTGGAGAAATCTACGAGCGCAGCCAGATCCATTATTGGATGTCAATTTCCATCACGATCTGCGTATAGGGGATGCGCAGCAGATCATGATACACCGTCGCGCGCACTGGTCCGAGCCCGGCAACGATCCGTTGGAACCCGGCGGCGTCCCGGACATGCTCGCCGCGGTCGTTATCGATGAGCAGCCTGGCGATGGGATGCTGGCCCGGCGCGTAGCACGGATCGATGCTGATGAAGGCTCCGCCCCGCTTCACGACGCGGCGCACTAGCTCCACAAGCTGCGCCGTGACCTCGTCCGTTAGATGATGCAACACGCCGAAGGAGAAGGCCCGATCGAACGTGCCCAGGGTCACGGGATCGACGGACGCGACGTCGGCGCAAACGAAGGTGCCGCGCTCGCTGTGGACGGCCTTGGCCTTGGCGATATATGCGTCGCTGACATCGATTCCGACATAGGTGATCGCGTCGGGCAGGTATCTCAAGCTTGCTCCGACCCCGCATCCGATGTCGAGAATACGCTCACCAGGGATCGGACGCACCATGTCCCTTATGAAGCGCTCATGGCAGTGGGGCGCGCCGACGAGTGACTGGAAAGTGTCGTACACGATCGGAGACGCAAGAGTCCTCCTGGCGAGGTCCATGATCATGTCGTTATCCTTGATCGACCTCGGGGATCATGCCCAATGACCTCCCTCATCCATGGCGCAGGCGAACGAATTGGTGCTTCACCTCCACCAGCCAATCGGTGATGGACGTTGGCAGGCACCTGATCACGGCATTGCGCAAGCGCCAGGAGACCGGAGCGACATTTGGCACGGGCTCATCGAGTTTCACTTCCGAGGCGCGTGCCTCATCGCTCAGCCGGTCGACCGCGTCACCGCGGGCAAAGAACAGGCTATTATAGCGAAACCAGGGCTCAACCTCACGGCGCGCAGCGATCTTGTGCCGAAGAAAATCGAAGAGGCGATAGTTTCGTGCGGCGAAGCGCTGACGCCAGAATTCATAATTCTGTTCGTTCACATGGAAAGTCCCGCCCTGCCCCGGTACCGCCGCCGAGAATAAGATGGCGTCTGCGTGCGAGCAGAGATTGTCGACGAAGGTCTCGGTCGCGTCGGGAAGAATGTGTTCGCCCACTTCGAGCGAGATGACGAGATCGAATTTCCGCCCGAGATTGAAGGCCTTCGTCAGGTCCTGCCCGACGAAGCGGTCGCGCGCGATGAGCAGGTTGTCTTGATCGACATAGCTTCCGTCGACCCCGAGATAATCGGTAATGCCGGCCTGCTGCCACTTCGTCAGCCATGCTCCGCGCCCGCAACCGATATCGGCGAGCGAGGCAAGCGGATAATGCTCGAGGATAAGTGGCGCCACGATAGCCGCCGATCGCATCGATCCGATCGAAATATAATCGAAGAAGCTATCGTCGTAGGTGGTGTTGCTCGCTGAAATGGAATTCATTGTTCACCCGACAACGCATCCGAGCTCACGTAGCTCCGATGGATGGATGGCTGCGTTCTTGCCATGTTCTACCGCCGAAGCGGTTTGATATGGCGTGCGCTTAAGGCAGCTTTGAAGAAGCGTCAATCCGGGAGCTCCCCGAGAGGATGTGGACCGCAGTCGATGAAGGGAATGGACGTGTATTGACCGGCAACAACCGACGTGTGGGAAATCCAAACGGCACTCGCGCTTCGTAATTCTGGCAGGGCGCTTCGACATCGAAGCAACGAGGCTCATTCCGTATCGATGAATGGAGGCACGGACCGGCCTTCCACGGCGAAGGTTGCGTGATCTCATTGCGTCGGCCGCTCGATGATCTCGACGAGTCTCGCATAAGATTGAGCCGGAGCGTAACCCAGCGTCTCCCGCTCGCGCTCCTTGATCTTGAACCCGGCTTGCTCCAGCGCGGCCTCTCCTCCATCAATCATCGATGGCTGTCCGCTGACCAACAGGATTTGCGTGACGCGCGCATCGGATAGCTTTTGCAGTTGCGGCGTGCCGAGCTCCGGCATGCCGCTCCCCCCCCATAGGTCGTTAAGTTGGCCCCAGAAGCCGACGAACGTCGGGGACCATACAGCATCCGAGGTGCTGTTCGACCTCCAAATAAGGACGCGCTCATTGGGGCGCCAATGCCGCTTCGTGATGTCGGCGATGCTGGTTCCGGTCATATAGGATGGCCATCCCCAATCACGCGTATCGGCGGGCTTACCGTAGAGGCCGCCGAAGTCGGGCGTCGAGAAGCCCGCGACTTGAAGCGTGATCGCCAGAGCCGCCGCCGCGACGGGCGCTGCGGCGCGATGCTGGCGGGATATAAAGATCAGCAATCCTATAGCGATCGAAACGCCGGCGAGCATCCATAGTATGCCGAAGGCCCCGCTCATTCGCACATAGAGCGGGGCCATGATCCGCGGCAGCCAGACATGCGCTGCTGCTACGGAGACAGTGGCGATGCAAAACAGCGTAAGTGAGACCTTCCGCCCCGGAAGATTCGAGAGCGTGATTGCCAGCAAGAGGAAAATGGCCGGCGCCAGATAGCTGAAATAGTAAGACTGTTCCAGAACGAACGTGGCGGCGATCATCCTGGAACCGAAAATGACAGCGAGATAGCCCAGCGAGAACCACAGAATGGCCGGTGTGCCGCGAAGCTTGAACCGCGTAGCGGCAAGCGCCGTCATCGCCACGATGACCGGTATGTAGACATTGTACGAATGCGCGGCCCAATCAAGAAAGGGCATCGACCACCTGTTCGCGATGTCAGGCATCTCGGCGGCAATCGCCATGGTTGGCCTGAGCAGGTCGATTGGCGAGAACCATCCAAGGATCGCCACGTAGCCGAGCCAGCCTAAGACCAGGCAGAGCGCGAAACCGATGGCAGCATAGGCAGCGTTCAACGTGAGGCGGAAGAATGCGGCTCGTCCGCGCCATGCGGCGGAGATTGTCTCGACGAGGTAAAAGATCGCGAGGCCGATGCCGACATAGAGGTGAGCCATGATGGCGGCGGCCGCGAAGAAGCCCGCCAAGACGCGCCAAAGCGGGGATCGGCCGGCGCCCAGCGTCCAGAACGCGATCGACGCCATGAAATACGGGATCGCGAGGAAGTTCACATAGTCCCAGACCAAGAACCGCGTGGCTAGCGGGTTGCAGACGAGAAAGAGGATGGTGACGGCTGCGACGCTTCGATCGCAAAGCCGTCTGACCGTTGCGTAGAGGGACCCTGCCAACAGCACGTAGGCGAGATAGTGAAGGACAAGATAGCCGCCCACGTCGCCGCATAGCTCGAACGCCAATGTCATTGGCAGTAAGGCCGAAAATCGGACCGCATAATAAGTCGGGCCGAATTGGACCCACGAGGCGGCAAGATTTCGGGCAAGGCCTGTGTAGAGCCAGGGATCGACGGTGCCGGCCTGGTTGACCGGTGAAATCTGGAACGCAATGATCGCCGCAAAAGGGGCTAAGGCGAGAAACGGGATTTCCCACCATGTCAAGCGCGCTTTGGACGGCATCATCATCGCCTCGATCTATTTGCCGAAGGGGAACGCGAGGCCCCAAATTCGATTACAAGCTCAGGTGATTCTGAGAAGAGAATTTCATGCGCTCGGGGCGATGCCGGTCTCACGCGTCGCGAAATCCATTGCCTCGGGGCTTCTGAGCCGGGCCAGGAAAGCATCGAGATTCGGTTATGTGATCGTCGAGTCTTGCATGAGGCTGCGTGCCTGCTCGCCGCCGGCTTCACGATCGCTTGACGGCAAGCCGAGAGGCAAGACTCGCCGGTCCGGCAAGTTGCCCCGGCGCCGCCATGCTCTCGGCGAGCGCCGCCTTGGCCTTGGCGGTCACACGCAGGATGACGACCAGCATGATGGCGGCGCCTACCAGCATGACGGCAATGTTGCCGAGCCGCGACGGGCCGGAAAGCGTCATCTTTCCGGCGGCACCGAGATAGACGTACAAAATCGTCTGCGGCAGCGTGCCGATCAGGGTGGCCAGAATGTAAGGCCAGATCCCGATGCGCGTGAGCCCGAATACATAGTTCTGGACGGTGGCGGGTATGGGCGCTCCAAGTCGGAACAGGCCGACGAGCCGCCATCCCTCCTCATCTACCGCACGCAACATGGCGCGCCATTTGGGGCGCGTGAGCGCGGCACGCTCGAACGGCGCCCTGAACACATAGCGCGCCAGCCCGAAGCCGAGGACCGCCCCGAGCGTGCTGCCGATTAGCGAGAATGGGACAGCCCACAAGCCGTAGACTATTCCAGCCGCCACGCACATCAAGGTGCGCGGCACGAAGACGATCGCGCCCAAAGCGAAAAGAGCGGTGAGGGTTATAAGTCCCCAGAAGCTCGAATCGCTCAAACCGCGCACAAGATCGACCACGCCATCGCCCTTTACACGCTCCCGGGAACAAGATTTGCAGCAATTGCCCGCCGAAGACTGATGCGGGCGAGCCTTACCAATCATTCCGCACGCTGTCCAACGCCTGTCGACCGCGATGTCACGAGTCTGGCGCACACGATGCACTGCGAAAGCGGGCCCGGCTGCAAGCTCTGGACCCCGTCAACCGTGTCCTTGAAAGAGGGAGGCAGTCTTAATTCCACGAATATGTGGTCGCACTATGTGCCGCTGCATTCTTCGCCTGCCGGCCGCCGTTTCGCGCGCACCCATGGAGAGTTGCGCGTCACGGACGATGCGAGCGCAAGGCTGGTGCGGCTCCCGGTCTGGCCTGGGATCCCGGACGAGGCGATCGAGACCGTGGTCGACATCGTCGCGGACGTGACACGGGGCTTAGCGCCCTGGGACCGCGACCGTCCCGGTCGCGCTTCTTCCCAGCGCCGCGCCGGCCTCACCATGGGCGGGCGGGACGCCCGCGATCCCAGCCGTCGAGTGATTGCAAAACCCGCAAAAAGCAGCTATTTCGGCCCCGTCAAAGCCCTCGCCGGGGATGCTCGCTTATCATGCAAGGCATGGCATCGTCCGCAACTAATCTCTTTTGACGCAAGCTTGTGATCTGTCCCTTTTCGCTCGCGCTAGGAAATTCGGCGGTGGGTTGGTCGACCTGGAGGAGAGGTGATGGCACACGAGGAATATGAGCGTGGCGATGACCACGAAGGGCCTTCGAACCGCTCGTTCGGTTGGGTCTTTACCGCCTTCTTAGCCATTGTCGCGGCAGCGCGCCTATGGAAGCACGAAAGCTATATCGGCTGGCTGGTTGCGGCTTGCGCTCTGATGGTTGTGACACTCGCCGTGCCGCATCTGCTGACGCCCTTCAACCGCCTCTGGATGAAGTTCGGAGAACTGCTGTCGAAGGTCATGAATCCCGTGATCATGGGGATCCTGTTCTTTGTTGTGGTGACGCCGTTTGCATTTATTGTCCGCGCGATCGGAAAGAAGCTCCTGCCGACGCAGTTCGACAGGACCATCCCTTCTTACTGGGTTGAGCGCGTCCCACCCGGTCCTTCGCCCGACAGCATGAAGCAACAATTTTAGACAGGACGAGATAATGTCGAGTTTCTTCTCTGAATTTTACATGTTCATGAAGCAACGGAAGAAATTCTGGCTGCTGCCACTCTTTGTGGTCTTCCTGATCCTCGGTGGACTCGTGGTTTTGACGAAGGGGTCTGTGATCGCGCCCTTCATCTACGCCGTTTTCTAGGCCGTCTATGTTCATTCTCGGAATCTCGGCGTTCTATCATGACAGCGCTGCGGCCATCATCCGTGACGGCCGGATCATCGCTGCTGCCCAGGAAGAGCGCTTCACGAGAAAGAAGCATGACAGTGCCTTTCCTGTGAACGCCTGCTCCTACTGCCTTCGCGAAGCCGGCATCACAGCCAAGGATATTGGCTTCGTAGCCTTCTACGACAAGCCCTTCATCAAGTTCGAGCGCCTCGTCGAGACCTACCTGGCCTTTGCCCCGCGCGGCTTCGCCTCGTTTCGCATGGCTCTGCCGTTGTGGATCAAGGAAAAGCTCTTTCAGAAGAGCATGCTCGCCAAGGAATTGACGAAGTTGGAGGGAGGCAAGTCCGTCGCTTGGGCGGAGCGGTTGCTCTTTGCCGAGCATCATCTCAGCCACGCTGCATCCGCCTTCTTCCCCTCCCCATTCGACGAGGCCGTCGTTCTTACGATGGACGGCGTCGGCGAATGGGCGACGACGAGCGTCTCATTCGGTCAGGGCCAAGACCTCAAGATCTCTCGGGAGCTGCACTTCCCCCATAGCCTCGGCCTTCTCTATTCGGCCTTTACCTATTACACGGGGTTCAAGGTCAATTCCGGTGAATACAAGCTGATGGGGTTGGCACCCTACGGTGAGCCGCGCTTTGCTCAATTGATCCTTGATAACGTAATCGATCTCAAGGCGGATGGCACCTTCAGGTTGGACCAGAAATACTTCGATTATTGTACCGGCCTGAGGATGACGAACGGCGCTTTTGACGATTTGTTCAAAGGCCCGGCGCGCAAGCCCGAAGAGCGGCTGACCCAAAGGGAGATGGATATCGCCGCCTCGATCCAGGCCGTCACAGAAGAGATCGTGCTGCGCCTGACTCGATCCCTTGCGGCCGAGGGGCGCTCGGAGAATCTTTGCCTTGCCGGCGGAGTGGCGTTGAATTGCGTCGCCAACGGTAAGGTTTTGCGCGATGGCCACTTCAAGCGGATCTGGATTCAACCCGCGGCGGGAGATGCGGGCGGTGCCATCGGCGCAGCTCTTGCGGCCCATCATTTGCAACTCGGCCAGCCGCGCGAGCCTCGCAATGGGATCGACGCAATGGAGGGAGCCTATCTCGGCCCGAGCTATCCCCAGCTGGACATCGAGCGTGCGCTCACACATGCTGGCGCTAGCTTCGACCGCCTGGACGATGCGGACATGGTCGAGACAGTGGCCGGTCATCTCGCCGAGGGGCGTGCCGTCGGCTGGTTTCAGGGCCGCATGGAATTCGGCCCGCGTGCCCTTGGCGGACGGTCGATCCTCGGCGACGCGCGCAGCCCGGCGATGCAGAAAATCTTGAATCTCAAGGTCAAATATCGCGAGAGCTTCCGGCCCTTCGCACCTGCGGTGTTGCGGGAAGATGTCTCCGACTGGTTCGACATCGATTGCGACTCCCCTTACATGCTTCTCGTCGCTGATGTGACGAAGGCTCGTCAGCGGGCCATGAGCGCAGAGGAATCTCAACTGTTCGGCATCGACAAGCTGAACGTGCCGCGATCGGAGATCCCGGCCGTGACGCATGTGGACTATTCGGCTCGGGTCCAGACCGTGCATGCGGAAACCAATCCCCTCTTTCATTCCCTCCTCGAGGCCTTCAAATCCCGTACCGGTTGCCCGGTGCTCGTCAACACGAGCTTCAACGTGCGCGGCGAGCCGATCGTCTGCACGCCGGAGGATGCGTTCCGCTGCTTCATGGGCACGGATATCGAGATTCTGTCGATCGGCAATTGCTTCTTACAGAAGGACCGGCAGGATCCGAAACTCAAGCAAGACTACAAGAATGCCTTCGAACTCGATTGAGTCTCATCGTCCGGCGAGCGCCCCCCATCATGTCGAGCTGCATCGCCCATGGACCAAGTCGGCGCGGAGCAACGGCGACACTCATCGGCCTCGCCGATACGCTGCCGCACGGTTCGCCCGATACCGCTGAGCGGCACCGAGTCCGATCTGGGAGGCCTGCCCTCCACCATAAAGCATATAATCCTGGGAGACGTTACTGTGGGCGAAAAGACAGAGGGCACGAGGTCGAAGGCATCCCCACCCTCTCGGATCAAGGAGTTCGTCTTCTCTATCGCTATTCTTGTCGTTTCGACCGGTGTCGCCTTGATGGGTGCGGAAGTGTTCTTGCGAATCAAGAATTCTTCCATGCACAATTACGATATCGAGATGTGGCGTTACTCTGGTCTGCTGAAGCAGCGCAGCGGCGAGCCGCTGCTCGGCTTCGAGCATATTCCGTCCTCGAGCGCCACTCTCGAATCCGTCGAGATCCGCACTAATGAATGGGGGCTGCGTGGCGGACCGGTTCCGCCCTTGGCTCCTGGACAACGGCGCATCCTTTTCCTTGGCAGCTCGATCACCCTCGGCTGGGGCGTCCCGGAGGATCAGACCATTACCAGCCGTATCCAGCAGATGTTTGCGGCGGATGGGCAAAACGTTCAGGTCCTCAACGCCGGCATCGGCAACTACAATTCCGTGCGCTACGTAAACCGCTTTCTGCTGCGACTGACGGACCTCCACCCGACCGACATCGTGGTGGATGGATTCGTCCGCGATGCGGAAGCGCTTGATCCGGGCGGCGGCAACGTTCTTCTGCGCAACAGCGAATTGGCGGTCACGTCCTGGATTGCCATGACGCGACTGTTCAAGAAGGAAGGGTCGGAGACAGTCGAAGATCACTATCGGGCGGTTTACACGCCGGAAGCGCCCGGATTCCTTGCCATGAAGGACGCGTTGCGCAAGCTGGCCGACTATGGCAAGGAACATAATGTTCGCATCTACTTCGCTATGACGCCGGAGGTGCACGACCTCGTCGACTATAAGCTCGGTTTCGTGCACGACATTATGAAGTCTCTGTCTCAGGACTACGGTTTCATCTTCGTCGATCTGCTGCCGTCCATGTCACATCTGACGCCGGCGGAACTGTGGGCGATGCCGGGCGATCCGCATCCCAATGGCCTCGGCCACCAGCGGATGGCCGAAGCGCTCTACCCCGCCTTGAAGTTGAAGACACCATAAGCAATGCTGTTCAGTTCGCCGATCTTTGCGGCCTTCTTCATTGTCTTTTTCGTCGTCTACACCTGGACGCCGATGCGATACCGGCTGCTCGTCATCATCCTGGGCAGCACGTTCTTTTACGGATATTGGAATATATATTATACGTTCTTCCCTCATCTTCTCATGCTGCTGGCGTTTTTTGGCACGATCTGGATGGTGAGAGTAAAGGATGATGAGCGAAAGAGACGCCTTCTGTTGGTGGTCGTGGCGCTTCTGACGCCGCTTTTCGTCGTCAAATACACGGCGTTCTTCTACAATTCGATTCTTTCGGCGCTGGACTGGGAATCTGTGCGGTGGCAGGCGCTGCCGCTTCCACTCGGCATCTCCTTCGTCACCTTCACGCTCATCGCATATGTCGTCGATGTCTATCGCGGCCGTTATGCGGTCGAACGGCGCGTCAGCATGCTGGCAGGCCTTGTCCTCTTCTTTCCCCATCTCATTGCCGGCCCGATCCTCCGCCCCGCCGATCTCCTGCCGCAGATCAACCGTCCCCGGTTGCCGCGCCGCATGTTCTGGCCACGGATCAGCTACGGCATCGCGATTTTCACACTCGGTCTTCTGAAGAAGCTCGTCATCGCCGATCCGCTGGCGGTCGTTGTCGATTCGGTATTCCGAAGCGGCGGACCCCTTTACGCGCAGGATTATTGGATCGCCGTGAACGCATTTGCCGCCGAAATCTACTGTGACTTCAGTGGTTACACGGATATGGCCATTGCGATCGCCATGATGATCGGCATCCGGCTGCCTGGAAACTTCGACCGTCCTTACCTGTCGCGGTCGCCGATCGAATTCTGGCGGCGTTGGCACATCACGCTGTCGACCTGGTTGCGGGATTATCTCTACATTCCTCTCGGCGGCAATCGCCTCGGGTTCGCCCGGCAGATCGCCAATCTGATGGCCACGATGACGCTTGGCGGCCTCTGGCACGGCGCCAACTGGACTTTTGTCCTTTGGGGTTTGATGCACGGGACTGGGCTCGCGTTGAACCACGCGGCCAATCGGTTCGGCGCTGCGACGGTTCTCAGTCGCATTCCCGGTTGGGTGAAGATGGCGGCGACTTATGTCTTCGTGCTGGTCGGCTGGGTCTGGTTTCGTGCTCAGAACATCGAAAGCGGGGTGCGGGTTCTTGTCGGGTCGGTGACTGCGCCCTGGCAGAATTGGAGCGGCGTCTTCGACCACTATGGGTTCGAGCTCCTGCTCTTTGCCCTTTTCATACTGCTCCATCGGTTCGACAATCACCGGATTGTCCGCCGCGCGGTTCGGCGGACACCGGGCGCGATCGTATGGCCGATAATCGGGTTGATCTGGGTTCTCGCCGTCGCTGTGAGCCAGGGTAGTTCGGCAAAGTTTGTCTATTTCGACTTCTAAATTGGCTTGCTCGCCGGACCAAACGCCGAGCACAGAGAATGGTGGGGAGAATGGCAACAAATAACAGGGGAGCCGCCGGACCGTCCCGGTTGAAGCGGAGCGTCACGAACCTGCTCCTCACGCTCTTTTCCTTGGCTTTCACGGCGGGCCTCGCAGAAGGTGCCTTGCGGCTTTACGGCACCCTGACGAACTCCGATCTGCTTCAGGCATCCGATCTGGGAACTGACACGCGAGGGTCGATGGCGCCGCGATCGGCGGCTTCCGGGCGATACATCGCCTCACTCCCCTCGACGCGAGGGTTCGATCCGAACCTCTACTGGGACTCGCCTCCCGTCACTCCCGACAACAGGCCCATCGATCCAGAAGATCAGGCGCGCTCAGACGCCTATGTTGCGGCCGGCCTTTACGGCCCTCAGTCCTACTACCTCTGGAACGAGGAATTCGTCAAAAGCACCATTTGTGATGCGGACGAACAGCATTTCCAGAGCGCACCGGTCGATCTCAGAACCTTTCCGGCGATCGACGGCAATCCGCATCCACGCTATCGCTTTCCGCCCGACCGGCACCTGCCGTCCGGTCTGAGCACCAACAGCTATGGCTTCAGAGGGTCGGATCTTCCCCTGGCGAAGCAGCCCAATGTCATTCGTATTGCCTTCCTCGGCTCGTCGCAGACGGTCGCGGACCAGCGTTTCGCTCACAACTATCCAGACTATTTCGGGTTTTGGCTTAACAAATGGCTGGAGGCCGAAGGCTCGCCCCTGCGCGTCGAGATCATCAATGCCGGACGGGAAGGGATCTCGACCACCGATGTGCGTGCGATTCTCCAGCAGGAGGTCCTGCCTCTTTCCCCCGACTATGTGATCTTCTACGACGGCGCGAACCAATTCGGCGGAAGTCAGCAATTGATCAGGACGGAGGCGCCGATAAAGCGCCCCAGCATGGATGATCTCATTGCGCCGCGGCATTTGCCCCCGTGGTTGGTGGCGCATTCCAAGGTCGCGGACCTGATCGAACGAGCATATGATATCTATGTGCCGCGGCCGTTGGACACGAATCCTCCGCCGCCTCATCGGTTTGCCTTCCCGGCAACTCTTGACGAAAACGCACCCGATATCACCCGGCCGGACTTGCCGCTCGGGTTGTCGACATTCGTCACGGATATTCAAGGAATGGCCGCCGATGCCAAAGCTGCGGGCGCTCACTTCTACATGTCGACGATCTTTTGGTTGGACGGAAGCGAGCTGAACAGCCAATCGGACCCGCATGACCTGTTGATCTCGCGTCACCTGAAATCGCTGTTCTGGCCGCTCGAACCGCCAGAGATTCGCCGCTTGATCAACTTGCAAAATCGCGTATTGCAGCGCATCGCCGAGATCGGCGGCATCCCTCTTCTCGACATCGCGTCCATATACCCGCGAGACCATCTTCTGTTCCGCGACGGCTATCACGTCAATGCAGACGGCTTGCGTCTTCTCGGCTGGATCGCATTCCAACACTTTCTGCCGAGCTTCGCCGCGGACATCGGAAATGGCCGGGAACACCGGCAGTCTACCGGCCAAGACCGGCCTCCGCGCCGCATTTCGTTGGCCTATTCCGTCTTCCACCAACAATGCCGGCCATCCGATGACATGCTGGCCCGCGCCAAACCGCTGCAACTGGAAGGGGTGGTTCCGGCTGGTGGAAATGCCATGATCACGATCACGGGCAACACCATGACTGGCCGTGTATCGTCCGCGACACCTTGGCACTACATCGGCACGCTCGACCTCAAAGCGGATTGCCTTCCTGGCGGTGGGTGGGTGGCGGTCGATCTTATTGCCGGAGGGGACACGATCGGGATTGGATTAGAGAATAAGGCGGCTAACAGCTTCCTGACACGGCAGTTCGTGCAACCTCAGGACACGCTCCAGCGAGTGTCTCTCCCGGTCAAATCGTTCTACGATATCGGCAGATTCGTCGTCCAGAACGGCGACGTCAGGACGCCAGCGAGCGTTGACATCCGAAGTATCAAGGTGATCCGCAGCGACGGCGCCGAGCCCACATTCTGTCCCGACGCGGCATCGGCGGAACCTGCGAAAAGCGCGGTCGGTGTCGATCCACTGGAGCTCCGCCTTGCCTCCGAGCCGACCGCAGAATTGATTGCCAAGGCACAGAGCGCTCCGCTGGCGCTAATGCGTGCGGTGCCCGGCGCATCGTTGGAGCGCGAGGCCACCGGCGTCCTGGGCCGGGCGGAGACGCCGACGCAATGGCACTATATCGGCACGCTCGACCTTCCGGCCGATTGCCAGGTCGGCGGAGGCTGGATCATCGTCGCGCTTCGCGTAAGGGGCGACGAAATCGGGGTCGGGCTGGAAAACAAAACTGGGAGCGATTTCTTGACGCGCACCTTTGTCAAGCCACAGGATGGTCTACAGAAGGTCGTTCTCCCGTTTCGCTCCTATGCCACGACCGGCAAATTGGTGCTGCAGAATGGGCAAGTATCGAGGCCGGCGGAAGCCGAGATCGAGAGCATAAGTCTCGTCGACAGCGATGCGACGACGACGGGATCTTGTTCTTTCAAGGCGACGAGCGCGTCGACGCCATGAACCAAGAGATGCGGGCTCACCGGACAATCGAAAGGAAGAGGATGCCAAGCGAGCAAATTCGAGATGCCGACCGACAAATGCTGATCAAGGTCAAGGCTCAAATCCGTCAGGCGCAGGACGCGGACACCGTGTCAAAAGAGGAGATTTGCATTCTCCTCGGGTCCGTTCTCGATCTGATCGAACGGAACATGAAGGAACTTGAATCGATCAAAGGGCGCATTTTTGGCCACTCGTCGAGCGACTGGGCCAGGTAGTCTGGATCGGCTCAGCGCCTTACCAATAGAACGCGCATTTGAGGCAGGGTTGCTTAAGCGGGCCTCGGTTCAGACTTTCGCGCAAGCCCACCATGGCGGGCGAGTTCCACACATCGTCAAAGCTCGCGCCCTTACGCAGAAAAGGTCTCTTGTAGCCTGGTATTGTCTGCATATAGCAGCAAGGTCTGACAGTGCGGTCGAAGCCGTTGATATAGATGGCCGTGTAGGGTGAGGGACATAGCATCGGCGCGGTGCGGCCATAGGGATTTTCGAGCTGCTCGTGGATGATCTCCTCCGGGCCACGCGGCATGCTCCTGAGACTAAGGCACAACTACACTCCGCCGCCGGAGTTATGACGAACACGCTCAGCCAACAAGATACTAGCCATCGCGCCGAGCCCAGGCTCGGCGGACTGCGATGATAGAGCGCAGACGTTAGGCCACAATAGGGCCAGGGGCAATCGCGACGGCACCCCACTTCCCGAGCCTCGCCTCGTCAGATAAATGCGATTGGGACAGCGTGCCACCGTCCCTGTGGTCTTGAAGGTTGAGCCAATATCAAATCGGCGGGGACGCCTCGTGCAGAACCCAGGGGTCATGCCGCAGTGGATCGTCTTGGTGGAACAACGCCCTTCGTGAAGGCTGTCGCGGATCGCCTTCAGGCCGAAGCCTTCACCCTTGTTGATATCGGATGTGCCGGCGGTGTGGCCCCAGCCTGGCTCGGATTCGGAAAGCACATCCGGGTCTTCGGCTTTGACCCGGGACCCGACGATATCGACGCCCTACAGAAGCAAGAGCACGAAGGCGAGCACGTTTACACAGAGGGATTCGTCGGCATCCCGCCCGAACATCCCTTTGCGGTGGCAAGCAGGGGCAAGCCGGTGCTGCAGAGGAACCCTTGGTCGCGGCTGGCGATCGCCTGGTGGCAGCAATTGCGGTCGGATCCGAACGCAGCCCAGATCGTACCTCCGGCAACTCTCCAACAAGAACGAGGCGCCAACCCCACCCCGACCATCCTGCTCGATGAATTCCTGAGGGCGCGCGGCGATTTCCCGGTCGATTTCATCAAGATCGATGTGGACGGCACCGACCTGGATATTCTGCATTCGCTTGATGAGTGCCTTCACTCCAGACGGGTCTTGGGGATTGGAGTCGAAGTGAACTTCTTCGGTTCGGCCGATCCCTACTGCAATACGCTCCACAACGCCGATCGCTTCCTGCGCGAGCATGGGTTCGATCTGTTCGACCTGTCGCAACGAAAATATGCCGGACGATATCTCCCAGCGCCTTCAGCCGAGCGTCCCTACCCGGCGGAGACCATCTTCGGCCGCTTGCTGCAAGGCGATGCATTCTATGCGCGTGATCTTGCCGCTCCGGAGAATCAGAAGCTTAGCGCGCTTTACGGACACGACTCCATTTTGAAGCTTGCGGCGATCTTTTCCCTGTTCAATTTGCCCGACTGCGCCGCGGAGCTTCTGGTCGGGAACGCATCGCTGATCGACGCCGGCTTCGTGCGGATCGGGCTCGATCTACTGGCGATCCAGGCCCGGCGCGGTGTTCCTCCTCTGCCCTATCGTGAGTACATCGATGCCTTCAAGCGCGACGACCAGAAATACAAGGTCGCTGCCCGACCGGCTTTCGCGGGCCAAGGCGCCGCGAAGCTGAAGCCGATCCAGCCCTCGGAGATTTTCGCGGAGCCGATCACCTATGACGATGCGAAGTGCTCCGGCGGCGATTGGAGGGACATCGAAACCCCTGCTACGACATGGGCCTATGCGGTCGAGCTGCCGGTGAACGGGACGGCTCGAGACGATGACTTTGCCATCGCTTTGCGCCTCTCCGTGGAGGTGACGGCCGGCAAGATCGCGATTGGGCTGCTATCCCACGACCGCACATCGATGGATCAGGAGCAATATCTCGACCCCGACAGCGCATTGGACTTGGAGTTTCGCGCGGTCATGGGCGGCATCTCCGGAGTTGTGATCAGAAGCGCGGCCCCAACTGGCGTTCGCAGCTCGGCTCGCGTGCGGCTGAAAGATGTCGCCGAGGTTCTGATCTGATACTGAGAGTTGCCCAGCCTGGCGTCCGGCCTTATTCTCCTCGCCTCCAACCCTTCCATCGCCGAACGACCGGCCGCCTGGGGCACGGCGTCTCGATAGATGATGCCAACTCGCGCCAAGATCGGCTGCGGAGGTTCAATCGATCAAGCAGAGCTTTCGGTGCCCTTCTCGACAAAAACGCCCGTGACGACAAAGCTCGACGCCGCAACCTTCGATATGCGCGTCTCGAGGTCGAGGCTTCCTCCAGGTCCGACCGTGAAGGGCAGCACCACCATCCCCTGGCGAACATGAAGCTGATCAAGATCCTGCTTGGCAAGGATCACCGTCCCTTGCTGTTCCGCGACATCGACCCAGCCGCAGAGACCGCTCCGCTGATCTCCTCCTTCCAGATGAACATTCAGGCGATAATTGCCGGCCGGAAGTTCCCAGTAAGGGCCATAGAGGACATCGCCCGCTACTCCGGTGCGAGCCGCAACGCCTTGCGCGTTCCGTTCGCCAGCTGCCGCTACCCGTAGAAATGGCAGCCAATCCGCACCTAAGAATGGCATCCAAGCCTCGGCACGGGTGCTCTCGCCGACACGGCGCAGGTGAATGGCCTCGATCGTGCCGGCCGCATCGCCCGTCGACATGATATGGAGCTCGACAGGCAGCCGGCCCCGCATCGTCTCGTTGTCGCTCACCTCGAACGCGATGACATGACGAGACATCGTCGACGCCGCTATGTCGATCGCAAGCTCAGGGCCCCTGCGCCCACGCGACATCATCGCGAGCGTCAGCTCCGCTTCGTTTGCGCCAGGAGCGCCGACCGTCTTGCTGTCGAGCTCCACGCTGATTTCATAGCGGCCTTCGCGCAGCTCTCGATAGCGACCGATGGGACCATGGGCGACGAGACCTCGGCGGCCCCTCTGCGGCGAGATCCGGCCCTCCTCCCATCGGCCGGCCGGACCGATCGTCATCAGTTTGAGCCAATCGAGACCATTCTCATGCCTCGGCTCGGCAAGCCGGGAAACCTGCACTCCCTGGATCGCGAGCGGCAGCAATCCGCTGTCCCAGATTCGCAGCTCGACCGCGAAGTCCGGATCCTCGGAATGCTCGGGAGTGACCACGAAGCTCAGCCTGATCCGGCCAGGCTCGCCCAAATCCTCCCGGTGCACGGCCACGAGGCCGAGATGCTCCTCCCTCCAGATGGCCTCGAAACTGAAGATGAAATCCGACGGGTTGCCCTCGGATCGCGCGGTATCGAGCTTCAATGTGACTGCCGCCTCGTAAGTGCCGGGGGGCAGTGCCCAATAGGGGCCGTAACAGAGATAGCCGGGGATCGCAGCCGGATTGACGATGCATCCGTCCTTCCACGCGCCCTCGGCGCCCAGCGACAGCAAAGGCAGCCAATTCTCGATTTCGAGCGCCGGCACCTCGCCGCTCGCCGCCGATACGACATTCGACACGCGCTCGCAGGTGAGCTTGGTTATCGCGATATTGAGTGGTTCCAGGCCGCGCAGGCGCGTCTCGAGCGCGAAACGCGGATCGAGCACCAGGTCCTCATCGACTTCGATTTCGATCGCGATCTCGCCTTTTGCAAGATCGGCGGGCGTCACGATCCGATGTGCGAGATATTTGTAGCGCGAAGCGACCTCGAGGATCGCGATCGGGTCGGCTTGGCGTTCATTCTTGCCAGTGATCCGGCCCCAAACGACGATTCCCACAGCTGGAATATAGCCGAACCGCAACACTTTGACATTATTGACTATTCTTCCCAGCCTGGCAGCGATTCGACGCCAAGCGGAGGTTCCCACCATTAGGAAGTAGCCGAACCCCAATTCTTTGATATTGTTGATTATTCTTCGCAGACGGCCGCCGCCCGGCGGCGGGACAGGTCCATGGCCGTCGGCGACCATCGTGAGCGCAAGCCGATAGCGGCCGGCAAAAAGATGCTGGTAGGGTCCGTAGACGATCGTGCCGATACCATCCCCAAGCGAGCGGATGATCGATCCATCGCGGAAACCAGCCGGACCTCTCTGCAGCCTCGATGTCCAATCAAGCTTTCCGGTGGGGGGCGGAAGCACGTAGCCATGGCGCATTCGCGTGGAAAATGGTGTCAGCGCGACCCCGACATACGTCGTCACCAAATTCTCGAAGATGTTGTTGATGGCATTGACGACGATGATTTGACGCCTCGGCTCGCCTCGATCGAACCGTTTGTATTCCGCCTGGATGATCCCGAAGAGCAGCCGCGTGAGCGCCCCGGCGAGCGGCTTCGACAACTTGCCGACATCATCGTGATTGTCTTCACCCGGCGGGCTTCCCAAATCGATGATGAATGTATCTGCATCATCCAGCAATCGACGATGATCGACCGGGGTTGCGTTGGGCGGATGGGCGAAGCCCTCGTCACGGCCCAAGCCTTCCTCGACGAAGATCTCGCCGGTGAAGCCCAGCCGCTTCCAGACCCCCGCAAACAGGCGAAGCGTCTCGGTTCGCGCGCCGACCCAGGCGAGCTTCGTTTCCTTTCTCGAGCAGACAAACATGTCCGCGAGGTACGGCAGGACATGGCGCGGATCGTAGTCTGTCTGATTGTAGGTCGCACCCGAGTAGTTGACCTGCGGCGCAACCGACAGCCTCTCGCCTATCTGCTCCTTGAGCGCCGACACGTAGACCGAAGCGTTCTGATCGCTCAGCCGAATTTCCTCGATCTGATCATCCGGGCAGCCCCAGCTCCGTGCCTGTTCCGGGATATCCGGGCGTTGGATGCCGTCGACGAAGACCCGCCAATCATTCTCGGTGCGGGAATGGCCGTGGGCGGGCGTGATCTGCCGGGTATGATCGCAGTGATAGCCGAAAACCTCATGGCCGAGGTCGCTGGTCTTGCCATGAACGAGCGTGAGACGGGCGGCGATGTTCGAATCGACGTGCCAGCCGAGCAGCATCCCCTCATGAAAGCCATTGATCCGGAACAGGTCGGAACGCTCCATCAACTGGAAGTCGCCGGGGGCGTCATAGAGAATCAGCGGCGATCCCGCGACGATCTCGTCGATATGCAGCGCGCTGCCCCAATCCCGCGCTGTGCCGATGGCTTCGCGGGGCCTCATTCGGTCCAGGCTTTCCCAGAGCGTCTCGGGAATTTCGATCCTCGGCGCGTGATAGAAGCCGGCCGGCAGATCGCTGACGATGTCGCCGAGCGACGCAGCCCTCTGCAGCACGAAAATCATGTCCGTATTGGTCGACAGCACCCAGCGATTGGCGGGGTTCGAGCGCCGGACCCCGATATTGCGGGAGATGGGCTCGAGCGCGACGAGACGCGTCTGCGAGCTGAACCGCTTATGGATCGACGGCCTGACCCGCAATATGCGCAGCTTCTGTCGCGCTTTCTTGGTCAGCGTATCCTGGATGGCTTCAGGGAAGGTCGGAAAGTCGTCAGGCGTATTGTAATCGACGAACAGAATCTCATCATCGTCTTGATCAAGCAGCTCGGCCATGCAGTTGAAGCTGAGAGCCGCTCGCTTGTGAAGATTATAACCATAGTTATCATTGCGGCCATAAAGAACAATCGAAATCATAATGAAATCAATATCCCCCTAGATGGCCTTAAATCGGCTACGTTGCTATCGAGTGTTGGCGCCAAGCCGCATCGTCGACCAGAATTGACTTGTCACGGCCGTCACCCGTGAGCTCCATCGCCTGCCGCCGCCAATCGCTTCGATGGCACGGCCATGCCAGCAACCACCCCCGCGCTCGCCGCCGTCGGATAGGTCCGCCGTCGATCGGAGATGCCGGCCAAACCTCCTGGCCCGCACTCTTAGCGAAGCAAGCAAGGCAAGGCAACGTCGAGGGAACTGAGGCGAAACAGGCATTCCCGTCGCCCCCTGCCAGATGCTGCCGTCGTTATGGCGAAGGCACCCTAACGCGGCTCGTCCGGGCAATACTTCGCCTTCCACTCCTCCGGGGTCATCTCAGGCTCGCGCAGCGAGGCTTCGATTTCCTCAATCGTCGGCTTCCGGGCGTCCGGATCAAAGGGGTTATAAGGTATGTCGCTGATAATATACCTGACGCGCGGTTCCGCTTTCATTCGTTCGATCCGGCGCAGTCGGCTCTGTGTCAGGCGATTCATTTGCAGCCTCCTTGTGGCTCGGATCGGCGCTGATCATCAAATTCTTGCGGCTCACTCGAGGTTCGCCTCGAGCTTGGCCAGGCGTTCATCGATGTCCGCCGCTTCGATCGCCCGCACATGGGCGTCGATGAGCTTGCTGAACTCGATGGCTTCCGATGGCGTGAGCTCGCCGGCGGCGACGGCGGCAAGCAATGCGCCCGAAGCCTTCGGCAGGTCGGCGAGCGTCTCGAACCTGGGCATCTCGAAAGCGACGGGCCGGTCGCGTCTCGGCGGCAACAACCGGACGAGGCAAGCCCGGAGCGCGAGGCCGTCCCCGCCCTTCGCCAGCTCGATGGCTTTGCGCATGATATCCTCGCCCTCGCCGTCAAGCAGGGCCTCGATCGCCCGCGTCGTGAGGTTACGCGAGCCCTTTGGCCGCCCGGCGAGGTTGCCCGACCGGCCCTTGCTGAAGCGCCCGCGTTGTCCTCGCCCCGTTTTGTCAAGCACGGGCCCGAGCCTCGTGGGGCGAGGAAGCTTCGTGAAACTTGCCGAAAGCGGTGTCCGTCATATCGGTCATCCCATGGCCTCTTAGAACCAATCGAGCAACGGGACAGATTGAACATATAGAGAACAGATGCGTCAAGCTCATCCCTGCTCCAAGGACTCTTCCAAGGACTCTTCCATGTCACGCAACCGGAGTGACCAACCGGACAATCGCATTTAATTTGCCGGCAAATTATTTTCCGGCGATGGTGGTCGCCACCTGTTTCCGACCTGTATTATCAGGTGGTATCAGGTGCCAATCCCGCCTCAGCTCAGGCTGTCGGCGAGCCTGGCTTCGGCGCCCGCAATGGCGCTCGGCGTGCCCACATGCATCCAGAAGCCTTCGAGCCGCATGCCGTAGAGCCGGCCATCGGCGGCCGCCCTGTCGAAGATCAGGTTCATCGAGAAGGCGCCGTCGGGCGTATCGGCGAACATCGACGGCTTGACGATGGTGACGCCCGCAAAGACGAAAGGGCACACCTCCCGGTCGCGGCGGCGGCGCAGGCGTCCATGCGGGTCCATGGTGAAGTCGCCCGCCCCGTCATAGCCGAAGCTCGTCGTGGTGGGGGCGAGCATGAGCAGCACGTCCATGCGCTGCGGGTCCCAATAATCGATCAGGCGCCGCAGATTGGGCGTCGGCCCCTCGGCCCAGATATCGTCGGTGTTGACCACGAGAAACGGCGCTTCGCCGAGCTGCGCCATGGCCTTCTTCACGCCACCGCCCGTTTCCAGCAGACGGGCCCGCTCGTCCGAGACGGCGATGCGCGGCGAAGGGGCACGCCGACGCCGCACATGGGATTCGACGAGGCCGGCGAGGTAATGGACATTGACCACCGCGTCCTCGATCCCGGCCGCCGCCAGCCGATCGAGCATGTGATCGATGAGCGGCTTGCCGGCGACCTCGATGAGGGGCTTGGGCGTCGTCGCGGTGATCGGGCGCATGCGCTTGCCGAGCCCCGCGGCAAGGACCATGGCGCGGCTCGGTTTGGCCATCGCGGCGTCGGAAATCGGCATGAGGCTCGTCGTCTGTGAGTGCTTAGGGAGCCGCGGCAAAGACGCCCGGCAGATTGCTCTCATACCAGAGCTTGAGGTCGCGCAAGGCCGGATGGGCCAGATTTCGCGCCAAATATCGTTTGAGCCGCGGCAGATGCGCCAGATATTGCGGCTTACCGTCGCGCCTGTCGAGGCGAGCGAAGATGCCGAGGATCTTGGTCGCCCGCTGGGCCCCGAGCGTCGCATAGGCCGAGGCGAAGCCGGTCATGTCGAAGCCCGGATCGTTCAGCTTGCGCGCATGCGCATAGGCGGCGAGCAGCTTGAGCTCGAGATCCGGGGGCACGTCGATGCGGGCATCCTGGAGCAGCGAGGCCAGGTCATAGGCCGGATGGCCGATGACCGCGTCCTGGAAATCGATGAGGCCGAGCCGCTGCAGCCCCTGGCGTTGCGGCAGCCAGAGCAGGTTCGGCGAGTGGAAATCGCGCAGGCTCCAGGTGCGAGGCCCGGTGATGGTCGGGGCGAGTGCCGTGCGCCAGTGCCGGGCGAACTCGACGCGCGCCGAGGCCGGCACGCCCGCGCGCAGGATGTGGGGAGCATACCATTCGAGCACGAGGTCGATCTCGACGAGCAGCGCCTCGAGATCGTAGCGCGCGATTCTATGGTCGCGCCCCGGCTCGACCGGCAAGGTCTCGGGCAGGCTGCGTGTGTGCAGATCGGCCAGGAGCTCGACGGCGACGGCGTAGCGCTCGGCGATCGGCCCGTCGAGGTCGATGACCCCCTCGCTTCCCAGATCCTCGATGATGAGCAGGCCAGCCTCGAGATCCTGCGCCAGGATCTGCGGAGCCGAATAGCCGAGCTGCCGCAGTCCCTGCGCCATGGCCACGAAGGCATCGACGCTTTCGGCGAGCCTGGCGATGCTGCTGTAGGAGCGGCCGTCGCGCAAAGGCGGCCCATCTCGGCGCGGCGGGGAGATCATCAGGATCGCCCCGTCATCGCCCGGGCGGCGCAGGCGCTCATAGGCCCTGGTCGAGGCATCGCCCTGGATGAAATCGCGCCGCGCCGTGCCCCAGCCGCTCGAAGCGACCAGGTCCAAGGCTGCCTTCGCGAAGCGCAGCCGCTGATGCCAGACGCCGGAGCCGCTCAGCACGATGTGGCGCTCCTCGGGCCCGCCTTCGGTGAGGAGCGCGAGCGAAATGTCGAGCCGGTCCCTGGCGGTGTCGACGCCGGCGCGCTCGGGCCATTCGACGAGGACGAGCGCGGTCTCCGCCATCTCGTCCCAGCCGAGCGCCTCGAGCTCCTCGGCCCCCCGCAAGCGGAAGAGGTCGGCATGCACCAGCGGATAGGGGCCATCCTCATAGAGCTGCATCAAGGTGAAGGTCGGGCTCGGCACCTCGAGCGCCGCATCCTCCATGATCACGCGGATCAAGGCCCGGGCGAAGGTCGTCTTGCCGACACCGAGGCCCCCCGACAAGGTGATCAGGTCGCCCGCTCCGACGAAGGTCGCGAGATGGCGCGCCAGACGAGCAGTCTCGGCCTGATCGGCGACCGTGATCGCCCAGGAGAAGCCGTCGTCTTCGGTGCCTTGGGTCTCTTGGGTCTCTTGGGATTGCGGCATGTTCACGCTTTGCATGGTCAGCTCGGCACAGGTCAACTCGCCTGGCGCGCCGGAACGGCTGCGTCCGGGAAGCTGCAGATGACGGTGGTGCCGCGTCCGGGCGAGGAATCGAGCCAGACGCGTCCGCCATGCAGCTCGACGAAGGAGCGCACGATCGACAGGCCGAGCCCGAGGCCGCGATGCCTCGCGCCGGTCGTATGGCTCTCGAAGCGGTCGAAGACGCGACCCTTGAGCTCCTCGGGAATGCCGCGCCCTTCGTCGGAGACGGTGAACACCACTTCGGAGCCCTGGCGCTCGGCTTTGAGGCGCACCGTCTGGCCGCTCGACGAAAATCCGATGGCGTTGGAGAGAAGGTTGAACAGCACCTGGCGCACCCGCTTCTTGTCGCCGACGAAGGTGCCGATCTCGGGCGCGCTCGCGATCTCGAGGCGAATGCCGGCCTCGGCAAGGCGATCCTGCACGCCCTCGGCAGCAGCCGACATGGTCTCGCGCACATCGACGGCGCCGAGCTCGAGATCGATCGAGCCCTTGTCGATGGTGGCGAGGTCGAGGATGTCGGTGACGATAGCGAGCAGCGCTGCCGAGGAGCGCGAGATGTGGCCCGCATAATCAAGCTGGCGCTCGTTGAGCGGGCCCACCGTCTGGTCGCGCAGCAGCTGGCTGAAGCCGATGATGTTGGTGAGCGGCGATCTGAGCTCGTAGGAGACGAGGTGCACGAAGTCGTCGCGCAGATTGGCGGCGCGCTCGAGCGCCTCGTTGCGCTCGCGCAACGCCTTCTCGGCCGAGACCTTGTCGGTCACATCTGTGAACGTCACGAGAGTAGCGCCGTCCGGCAAGGGCGCGGCCGCCACGTCGAACTGGCTGGCGTCGCTGCGCATCAGCCGCTTCTCGATCGCCTGGCGCTGATCGCTCAGCCCGGTCACCATGGCCCGCAAGGCCTCCCAGATCTTGGCATCGGGAGCAAGCGTACGGCACAGATCGATGATGGCATCGACATGCGGGCCGGTCTTGAGCAGGGTTGGCGACAATTTCCAGCTCGTCAGGAAGGCGAGATTGTGCAGCTTGAGCTTGCCGTCGGGGCCGAACACCGCGACGGCCTCCTTGAGGGTGTCGAGGGTCTCGCTCTGGACCCGCGTCAGGGCCTCGAATTGCGCCGCGAGCCGCATGCGTTCGGTCACGTCGTCGAACATATAAGTGACGCCGCCTTGCGGATTGGGCGAGGACACCACGCGCAAGGCCCGGCCATCGGCCGGATACCACCAATCCTCGCGCGTCTCGACCGAATGGTAGCCGCTCAAGATCTGGTTCTTCCAGGCCCGATAATCGCCCTGCTCGGGCAGGCGGCGCTCGGTGCGCAGCCGGTCGAGGATCTCGCCATCGGTCGGGGCGTTGCGCAGATATGCCTCGTCGAGTTGCCACATGTCGCGATAGGCGCTGTTCCAGGCGGCGATGCGCTTGGCTCCGTCGAACACCACGACCGCGGTCGGCAGGCGATCGATGAGCAGCGCATGCGCCTTGGCTTGGCGTTCGAGATCCGCTTCGAGCGCCTCGGCGCCGCTGACATCGAGCGCCATGCCGGCGCTGCCGCCATTCGCTTGCACGCTGAGCACGTCATGGAGCCGCCGCTGGCCCGCCACGACCACATTGAGCTTCTCATGGAAGGCGCTGCCGTCGCGCAGCGCCCTTTCGCAGCGTTCCCGATCGGCGCGCTCGAGGAGCTCGAGCCCGCGCGCGGCGGCGTCCCTGGCGTCCGTGGCTTCGACGCAATGGGCATAGCTCGCATTGACCCAGGCGAGCCGTGCCAACCTGTCGCGCCGCCACGCCGGCCCCGGCAGCGCTTCCAGCAAGGCGCGCAGCGTGTCGGCCTCCTCCGACAGCTTGCGCAGGCTTTCAGACGTCTTCTGCAGTTCAAGGCGGTCGCCGGTGGTCTCGCGCAGGCGCAGCACAGCGCGGCCCGCGACCGCGCGGCCCTGCGCTTCGAGGAAATGGCCGGAATTCGTCTGCATGGCGAGGTCGAAGCCTTCGCCGTGACCGCGCAACCGGTCCAGCGCGGCTTCGATGGCGCCGGCGCGATCGGGCGGCAGCCAGGCGCCGAAGGCAAGGAGGCGGTTGAGATTGGCCTGAATGCCGATGAAGCTCGGATCGCCCTCGATCACCGGCGGCTCGCCTTCGCCTGCCCAGACGATGAAGACCTGACGCTCGGCATTGAGGAAGAGCTTTGCCCGATCGAGTGCAAGCTCGGTGTCTTCCGCGTGATCGGAGAGGGCGCGGTGACGTCGCGTCCAGAGATTGCGGGCATGGATGTGCAGCACCGCCACCGTGATGGCGAAGACGGTGAGCCCGACGATGAAGGCGACCGAGGCGACCCCGCGCGGCTCGTCGGGGGAGAGGCCGAGCTCGACGAGCCGCGTGAGCGGTGTCGTGTCCTGGGCGAAGGCGCGCGCCGAAAAGAGGGACGTCAAGCCGGCGCCGGCGAAAACTGCTGATAGCGCCGGACAGAGAAACGCGCCCGCCCGGCGCAGGGCGAACGAGCCGGCGCGGCGGGATGAGCCGGTCCGAGCCGGGTCAGCTGCGGGCCGAGAAGCTATGGGCCACTCGGCGCCGGGGCGTCGCGACCGATAGCTTCCGCACTGACCTGCCCACCGCTGCAACGTGCCGCCTCCCGCGATGCGCGCCCATCGCGGACGGCTGTCCGCCGCCGCGAATCACCCACACTCTAATCCGCGAAGGCGCTCGGTCGAAGCCCCGATTTTCGCCTCCGCGACCATTGCGGCCGAGGCGGGGTGCACTCAGTAACGGTAGTGATCGGCCTTGAAGGGGCCGTTCTCGGCGACGCCGATATAGGCCGCCTGCTCGGCGCTCAGCTTGGTGAGCTTCACGCCAATCTTGGCGAGATGCAGGCTCGCGACCTTCTCGTCGAGATGCTTCGGCAGCGTATAGACCTTCTTCTCGTATTTGCCGGCGCGCGTGAACAGCTCGATCTGCGCCAAGGTCTGGTTGGTGAAGGAGGCCGACATGACGAAGGAAGGATGCCCCATGGCGTTGCCGAGATTCACCAGCCGCCCCTCGGACAGGAGGATGATGCGCTTGCCGCCCGGGAACTCGACCTCGTCGACCTGCGGCTTGACGTTGTGCCACTTGAAGTTCTTGAGGCCCGAGACCTGAATCTCGTTGTCGAAATGGCCGATATTGCAGACGATGGCGCGGTCCTTCATGGCGCGCATATGGTCGACGGTCAGCACATCCTTGTTGCCCGTCGCGGTCACGAAGATGTCGGCGCGCGGCGCCGCATCCTCCATGGTCGTGACCTCATAGCCCTCCATCGCCGCCTGCAGGGCGCAGATCGGATCGACCTCCGACACCATGACGCGGCAGCCGGCCTGGCGCAGCGAGGCCGCCGAGCCCTTGCCGACATCGCCGAAGCCCGCGACCATCGCGACCTTGCCGGCCATCATCACATCCGTGCCGCGCCTGATGCCGTCGACCAGTGATTCCCGGCAGCCATAGAGATTGTCGAATTTCGACTTCGTCACGGCGTCATTGACGTTGATCGCCGGAAAGAGGAGGCGGCCCTCTTTCTCCATGACGTAGAGGCGATGCACGCCCGTCGTCGTCTCCTCCGAGACGCCCTTGATCGCGGCCGCGAGCTTGGCGAACCAGCCGGGCTTCTCGGTCAGCATGCGCTTGATCAGCGCGAACAGGATTTCCTCCTCGTCGGAGCCGGGCTTGTCGAGGAAAGCGGTGTCGCCCTTCTCGGCCCTGAGCCCGAGATGCACGAGCAAGGTCGCATCGCCGCCATCATCGAGGATGAGGTTCGGCTCGCCGCCATCGCCCCATTCGAGGATCCGGCGCGTATAATCCCAATATTCCTTCAGCGACTCGCCCTTGACGGCGAAGACCGGGATGCCCGCCGCCGCAATCGCGGCCGCCGCATGGTCCTGTGTCGAATAGATGTTGCACGAAGCCCAGCGGATATCGGCGCCGAGCGCCTTGAGCGTCTCGATCAGGACGGCGGTCTGGATCGTCATGTGCAGCGATCCCGCGATGCGGGCGCCCTTGAGCGGCTGCTTCGCACCATATTCCTCGCGCACCGCCATGAGGCCGGGCATCTCGGTTTCGGCGATGGCGATCTCCTTGCGGCCGAAAGCGGCGAGGCCGATATCCTTGACCACGTAGTCCTTGCTCATGACGACTCCGATGCGTGCAAATGGCGGCGCGAGCGATCGCCCGCGCCTTGATGACCGGGCGCGGTGTAACAGCAAAGCGGGAAGGGCGCAATCAAGATATAAGCATTTCTTTATGTCGCCTTCCGCAAGATCCGGAACCGTCGAGGCGAGGCGCAAGGGGAAGAGCGTCGCGGCGGGCGCGAGACGGACACATATCGGACGAGGCGAGAATGCGATATCGGCAAGCGATCGTCGTCGTCCAAGCGATCATCGTCCAAATGATCGTCTTGGGCGACGTCGCCGAAGCGCGGGACTGACATGATGACGCCATTGCGACTGCCCTTGCCGGATGGCCTCGTGCTCACTTCGCAGGAACGGCCCCTGATCATGGGCATCGTCAATGTGACACCCGATTCCTTCTCCGATGGAGGCCGTTTCGCGGCGCACGATGCCGCCATCGCCCATGCCGAGCGCCTCGCCGATGAAGGCGCCGATCTCATTGATATCGGCGGCGAATCGACCCGCCCCGGGCACGACCCGGTTTCGGAGGAGGAAGAGAAGGGGCGCGTCTTGCCGGTGATCGAGGCGCTGGCCGGACGGCTGCGCCAGCCGCTCTCGATCGACACGATGAAGGCTGGGGTCGCGCGCGCCGCGCTCGCGGCAGGCTGCGTCATCGTCAATGATGTCTGGGGGCTCAGCCAAGATCCTGCCATGGCCGGCGTCGCGTCCCGGGCCGCAGGCCTCGTCGTGATGCATAATCGCCGCGAGGCAGATGCCGCACTGGACGTGGTCGCCGAGGTCAAGGCTTTCCTCGCAGCCTCGCTTGCGCTTGCCGAACAGGCCGGGTTGCCGCGCGAACGCGTCCTCGTCGATCCGGGCATCGGCTTCGGCAAGACGCAGGAGCAGAATCTGAGCCTGCTGCGGCATTTGCGCGAATTCGCGGAGCTTGGCGCGCCGCTGCTGGTCGGCGTGTCGCGCAAATCGGTCATCGGCTACGTCACCGGCGAAGCCTCTCCGCAGGCGCGCCTGCCGGGCACGATCTGCGCCCATCTCCTGGCCGCACAGGCAGGCGCGAGCGTATTGCGCGTGCACGACGTCAAGGCGCATGTGCAGGCGCTCGCCATGGCACGCGCCATCGCGGCGGCCGCGTGAGCCCCCGCAGCGGCGCGATGAGCGCAACCGTCGAGGCGGCGCTCGGCCTCGGCGGCAATCTCGGCGATGTGCGCGAGGCGATGCATGAGGCGCTGGCATCATTCGCGGCGACACCTTGCGTGGCGCTCGTCAAGACGTCGTCCTTCTACCGGACGGCGCCTTGGGGTCCGATCGCGCAGCCGCCCTTTCTCAACATCGCAGTGCTCATCCGCACCTCGTTGCCGCCCCACCGGCTGCTCGATCTGTGCCTCGCCATCGAGGCCGAGCATGGTCGCGTGCGCGGCGAGCGCTTCGGGCCGCGCACCCTCGATATCGACATTCTCTGCTATGGCGATCTCGTCCTTGCGGATGAGCGGCTGACGCTTCCCCATCCGCGGCTCGCGGAGCGCGCCTTCGTGCTGGTGCCGCTCGCCGAGATCGCGCCCGACCTCGTGATCGGTGGCCGGCGTGTGGAGGATGCCGCCGCGCGCCTCGACCGCAGCGGGGTCGAGAAGCTGGCCTGATTGGCTCACGAGAGCGGGCGGGACGCTCCCACCGCCCTGGGACCGCGACCGTCTCGGTCGCCCTTTACCCCGGCGATGTCGGCCTCGCCGTTCACAAGAGCGGGCGAGGACGCCCGCGCTCCCAACGTAGCTCAGGCGCGCTCACTCGCCTTCGTCGAATTTATTGGAGATGAGCTCGGCGAGTGCTGCCAGCGCCTCTCCGGCCTGCAACCCGCGCGCCGCCACCAGGATCGAGGTTCCCTGGGCAGCGGCCAGCGTCAACAGCCCCATGATCGAGCGTCCGCCGACCGTCTCTCCGAGCCGCGACACCGTGACCTCCGCCTCGAAGCGCTCGACGCATTTAACGAATTTGGCCGAGGCCCGCGCATGCAGCCCGCGCTTGTTGATGATTTCGAGCTCGCGGGACAGGAGCGCGTTCTCGGCTGCGATGTCGGGCTCGGTCATCGATGGCACTGTCCTGGAGATATGGGCGGTCATGGATGCGCTCCGGTCGAGACCAGATCCATGATCGCTTCTGCCTTAATGGCCGGCGAGCACCTCGCTCGCAACATTGATGTATTTGCGCCCGGCATCCTTGGCGCAGATCACGGCATCTGCCAGGACTTTGTCGCAGCGCACGCTCGCGAGCTTGATCAGCATCGGCAGGTTGATGCCGGCGATCACCTCGACCTCGCGGCCGTTCATGGCCGAGATCGCCAGATTCGAGGGCGTGCCGCCGAACATGTCGGTCAGGACGGCGACGCCCTGGCCGCTATCGACTTCGGCGATCTTGTCGAGGATCTCGCGCCGGCGCAGCTCCATGTCGTCGTCGGGTGCAATCGCGATCGTGGCGATTTGCGCCTGGGGGCCGACGACATGTTCCAGAGCCGCGCGGAACTCCACGGCGAGGCGCCCATGCGTCACGAGAACGATGCCGATCATCAATCTTCCGTCAAATACCCACCGCCCCGACCCGAGAAGTCGAGGTCAGGCGGCCGTCACCCTCTTGGCGCGTCTGCATAAGGTCCAGGTCAACGGACGAGACTTCGGACAAGACCAAGACTTCGGACAACACCAAGACTTCAGACAAGACAAGGGAGGCTTCATACAATCCCGCGCGCCCGGCAACAAGCGGCATGCGTCGAAGTGCGACACCGGCGACAAGCGCGCTGAGCTCGCTTGGTGCGGGAAGCCGCTCCACCGCCTCTTCGAGATCGAGGACGAGGCGCAGCACCGCGCGCGGCTCATGGTGCCCCTCGAACAGACCAAGGCCGCGCGCCTCGAAGCGCCCGGCAATCCTGGGATGCGGAGCAGCCAGCAGACGGCCGGCCGAGGAGGTCACCACCACCCGGTCATCGGCCACCCAGGCCGCAAACTCGCCGCGCAGGCGCGCCTGCGCCAGGAGCAGCATGGCGAGGCTCGACTTGCCGGCCCCGGATGGGCCTCGGATGAGGATGCCGCTCTCGCGGATGACGATGCAGCTCGCATGCAGAGTCTGCGTCGGCGAGATCTTGGCCAAATTGAGCCTCGTGAGGCGACCGTCAGCGCTCATGCGACAACGGCCGCGGGCAATTGTACCGTGAATTTTGCTCCTCCGCCGACGCCAGGCTCGGCGGACGAGTCCGCTAAGTGGCGGTTCTCGGCCCAGATCTTGCCGTCATGCGCCTCGACGATCTGGCGCGAGATCGACAAGCCGAGGCCGGAATTCTGGCCAAAACCCTGATTGGGACGATCCGTGTAGAAGCGCTCGAAGATCCGCTCCAGCGCGTGTTCGGAAATGCCCGGCCCCTCATCCTCGACCGTGATCTCGATCGAGTTCCCGTGCCGGTCGAGGCCGACCCGCACCGTCTTGTCCGGCGGCGAGAACGAGCGGGCATTGTCGATGAGATTGGTGATCACCTGGCC
Organism: Rhizobiales bacterium GAS188; assembly: GCA_900104855.1. Lineage (NCBI taxonomy): Bacteria > Pseudomonadati > Pseudomonadota > Alphaproteobacteria > Hyphomicrobiales > Rhizobiales bacterium GAS188. The sequence goes on along the minus strand of FNSS01000001.1, from coordinate 1,999,152 downwards.
GATGCGGCTGTCATGCCCCATCGTCAGGAAGGCATTCTTGCCGAGCGCGTGGCGCGAGATGACGAGCTCGACGCCCGCCTGCTCCTCCCGGTGGGTGTCGTTCGCGACCGAGACGATCGCCTTCAAGAGGGCGCCGAGCTCCACGGGCTCGGAATCCTGGCGGGCGAGCTCTGCATCGAGCCGCGAAGCGTCCGAGATGTCGCTGATGAGCCGGTTGAGGCGGCGCACATCATGCTGGATGACGCTCATCAGCCGCTTTTGCGAATCGGGGGTGCGCGCCAGGGGCAGCGTCTCGACGGCGCTGCGCAGCGAGGTGAGCGGGTTCTTCAGCTCATGGGCGACATCGGCCGCGAAGCTCTCGATCGCGTCCATGCGCTTGTAGAGCGCTTGCGTCATGTCGCGCAGCGCGCCCGAGAGATGGCCGATCTCGTCGGGCCGCTTGCTGAAATCCGGAATCTCCTGGCGCGATTTGATGCCGCGGCGCACGCGTTCGGCGGCTTCGGCGAGACGCCGCACCGGGCCCGCAATGGTGCCCGCGAGCAGGAACGACAAGACCGTCATCACGATGGCGGCGACCAGGAAGACGCGGAACAGGCCGAGCCGCTCGCTCCAGATCATCGCGTCGATATCGCCTCCCTGCGTCGACAGCAGGAGCACGCCGCGTACCGTGCGGAACCTCTGGATCGGCACCCCGACCGAGACGATGGTCTCGCCGGCCCGGTTGAGGTTGACGGCGCTGGTGATCGCTCCGGTGAGCGCGGTCGCCACCTCATGGGCGATCTTTCCGGGCTGGGCTGGGGTGTCGTCGGCGCTCGGCGTGCCGGACTTGGCGAAGGGATGGGTGAGGTTCGCCCACAGGCGCGCCAGGAAATGGGGCTTCGCCTCATAGGGAGGCGGCAGATCCGAGCGCAGGATGCCGCTGCCGCCCATGAGGGTGCGCGTGTCGAGCAGAAGCGAGCCGTCGCGGTCATAGATGCGGGCGCGCGTGCGCGTCGGCGTCACGACCCGGCGCAGCAGCGGCGCCACCTGCTCCGGGTTGATGGAGAATTGCAGCGATGAGGCATCGTCCTCGTCGCTCTCGGTGCTCTGGCCGGCATGCAGCTGGAGGAGCTTGTCGGGATCGAGCGTGATGACGTCGTTCTCGACCGTGGCCGAGGAGGCGATGGCGCCGGCGATGATCTCGCCCTGGATGAACAGGCTCTGTACCCGCGCATCGATGAGGCCGGCGCGCAGCTGGTTGAGATACATGAAGCCGAACAACATCACCGCGAGGCCGGCGAGGTTGAGGAAGACGATGCGTCGGGTCAGGCTCGACGAAACGCGCCGCGCCATGCCTTGGGCGAGGCGCAGCAGCCGCGCGCGCGTCCTGATGAGGAAGCCGCGCTTCGCAGAGCTTTGCCTTGCCGAGGTCTGGATCGGGTCTGTCGCTACGGTCATGGTCGCAAAGGGCGCAGCCCTATAGGTCCTGCAATCAAGCCAATCAGTCCTGGCCTCACGCCTCCTTGAAGCGATAACCCACTCCATAGAGCGTCTCGATCATCTCGAAGGAATCCTCGACCACCTTGAACTTCTTGCGCAGCCGCTTGATGTGGCTGTCGATGGTGCGGTCATCGACATAGACCTCGTCGTCATAGGCGGCATCCATCAGGGCGTTGCGGCTCTTCACCACGCCGGGACGCTGCGCCAGCGCCTGCAGGATCAGGAATTCGGTCACCGTGAGGGTCACGGGCTGCCCCTTCCAGGTGCAGGTATGGCGCTCCGGATCCATGCGCAGATTGCCGCGCTCGATGACCTTGGCGTCGTTCTCGCGCGGCGCCGAGCCGTCCTTCGGCTGGGCGCGGCGCAGCACGGCGCGCACGCGCTCGACCAGGAGGCGCTGCGAAAAGGGTTTGCGGATGAAATCGTCGGCGCCCATCTTCAGGCCGAACAACTCGTCGATCTCCTCGTCCTTGGAGGTCAGGAAGATCACCGGCATGTCGGTCTTCTGCCGCAAGCGACGCAACAGCTCCATGCCGTCCATGCGGGGCATCTTGATGTCGAGGATGGCGAGGTCGGGCTGGCTCTGCTTCAGGCCTTCGAGTGCCGACGCCCCATCCGTGAAGGTCTGGATGCGGTAACCCTCGGCCTCGAGCGCGATCGACACGGAGGTGAGGATGTTGCGGTCGTCGTCGACCAGGGCGATGGTGGGCATGATGAAATGTCAATCCATATCTGGTTGTGCGGTCATTCCAAATCTCGCGGGCACGCAGCGCGCGAAACCGGGCGAGATCAAGGCTAGCTCGCGGCCAAACCCATCCCGGGCCTGGCCCATCTCATCGTTTTGAATCACCACTCTATCATAGCCCTCAATGGCGCGAGGGACAAATCGCAGCCATTTCCCCATCCTTGCGACGACATCAATGCCGACGGGATTTTCAACTGCCGCGGATTTGACGCCGCCTGAGCGGCGCCCCAATTTGGTGCGCCATCGGGGTGTTTGGGCCGGCTATTTCTGGGCGGGAAGCCTTTTTTGGCTAGAAACTGGGGGATCAGCCATGCGAGCAGCTTATCGCCCGGCGAGGCGCCATATCTGGGGGCGTCCGGCTCTGGTGGCGGTGGGCCTCGGATTGGTCGCGGGGCTCGAAATCCTCACCCATGCGCGCGAGGCACGTCCGCTCGGCAGCGGCCCGGTCGAGATTCGCTATGCGCCGGCCGCGGACCTTGAGCGCTTCGATCTGGCGCTGCTGCGCTCGGCCAACCGCTCCATCGACATCGCGGCCTATCTCCTGACCGATATCGGCCTGATCGAGGCCCTGGCGGATGCGGCCGCGCGCGGCGTGCATGTGCGGCTCTATCTCGACGGCGGGCAGGAGGCGTCGGGACCGGGCTTTGCCGGACGGGCTCGGGGCTTGCGCGAGGCGCAGCGCATCGAGGTGCGCCTCAAGCCTCCAGGCTCCGAGATCATGCATCTGAAGTCCTATTGCGTCGACGGCAAGGTGCTGCGCACCGGCTCCGCCAATTTCACCGTCTCGGGGTTGAAGCGGGAGGATGACGATCTCGTCGTCATCCGCGACCCGGCCGCGATCGCGGCTTTCGAGCAGACATTCGAGACGATGTGGCGACGCGCCGGCAATATGTCGGAGACCGTGGGGTCCTCGCGGATGTGAGAGCGCTGACGGTCGTGCGCTTCCCTTCTCCCGCTCTTTCGCGGGAGAAGGTGCCCGAACGCAGTGAGGGCGGATGAGGGACGCCGCTGAAGCGCTCAACCGTCCCTCACCCGCCTCGACTGCGTCTCGGCACCCTGTACCCTTGGCGTGTCTGAGGGCCAGTCTGCAGTGTAGACTGGTCGGACCGGGTCGACCTGCCGGGAGCAACCGAATGGCACCTGCGCCCGAGCACCTGGAGAGGACATGTGCCTCGGCAGGGAGACCGCGACTCAGGTCCGGTGGAAGGTTGCGCCGTGAGCGCCGGTACAGGGATCGACACAAGTCGCGGTGACCCGAACCTAGTGGAGAAGGGTCATGACCGATGACATCGAATGGTATGTCGGCTTCGACTGGGCCAGCGAGACGCATTGCGCTTGTCTCATGGACCGGGCCGGCCGGGTGGTCGGCAAACGCGAGGTGGCGCACGCGGGCGCCGATCTGGCGGAGCTGTGCGACTGGCTGATCCGCAAGACGGGCGCCGAGCCCGGACGGATCGGGGTGGCGATCGAAACGCCGCATGGACCGGTGGTCGAGACGTTTCTGGAGCGCGGCTTTGCGGTGTTCGCCATCAATCCCAAGCAACTCGACCGCTTCCGTGACCGCTTCACGGTGGCGGGCGCCAAGGACGACAGCCGTGACGCGCAGGTGCTCGGGGACTCCCTGCGCACCGACAGCCGCGCCTTTCGCCGTCTCGTCATCGATGATCCTGTGCGCATCGAGCTGCGGGAGTGGTCGCGGATCGAGGATGAGCTGAAGCGGGAGCGAACCCGCCTCGCCAACCGGGTCCGCGACCAGCTGTGGCGCTACTATCCGCAAATGCTGCAGCTGAGCGAGGATCTCGCCGAGGACTGGCTGCTGGCCCTGTGGCGGCGGGTGCCGACCCCGGCCAAGGCCGCCAAGGCCTCCGAGGCCACGATCCAGCGCATCCTCAAGGCGCACCGCATCCGCCGCATCGAGGCGCCGGAGGTGGTGCGCATCTTGCGCCAGACGCCGCTGAAGGTCGCGGCCGGTGCCAGCGAAGCGGCGAGCGCCCATATCCGCAGCCTCGCCGAGCGCATCGGGCTCATCAACCAGCAACTGAAGACGGCCGAGCGCAAGCTCGAGCAGCTCCTCACTCGGCTCGAACAGGCGGCGCAGGACCAAGCGGGGCAGGACCAAGCGGGGCAGATGTCCGAGCAGCGCGACGTGACCATCCTGCGCTCCATGCCGGGGATCGGCAGGACCAATCTCGCCACGCTGCTCGCCGAGGGCTCGGAGCCCCTGGGCCGCAGAGACTACCACGTCCTGCGGACCCTGTCCGGGGTCGCGCCGGTGACACGCCGCAGCGGCAAGGCCTGGATGGTGCTGCGCCGCCTGGCCTGCAACCGAAGGCTGAGGAATGCCCTCTACCATTGGGCCCGGGTCGCCACCCAGCACGACCCGGTCAGCCGCCAGCGCTATGCTGCGCTGCGCGGGCGCGGCCACAGCCACGGCCGGGCCCTGCGAAGCGTCGGTGACCGCCTGCTCTATGTCGCCTGCACCTTGCTGCGACGCCAGGTTCTCTTCGATCCCGACCACAACAGCCTGGAGGCCGCGGCATGACCATCCCTGGGTTCGACCGCAGCGACCATCCCTTCGTCCCGACCTGCCCACGGGCAGAGCGCCGCGCGCCGCGCACGTCACCCCGAAGGGGGCGAAGCGCAGCGCAGCACCGCGCCCTTGCGCGGTTGACGCAGCCAGCGCGGCGCTACGCTCGTGCCCAGAAGGGACACTACACTCGCTACCGTGCGGGGTTACCGCCCCGCAAATTAGGGCTTGCAAAAGGGTAGAAGGTCCTCTCCCGCGCGAAGAGCGCGGGAGAGGGAAGCAAGCGCCCCCCTTGGCGTTGCGCGTGAAGGCGTTATGGTCGGCGTCCCGTCCTCGATTTCCATTCCAGCATCAGGCCAGGATCTCATGACCACCCCAATGACGCATGTCATCCATCGCAATCTGCGTGCCGATGTTCCGACCGCGGTCGGCGGAGACGGGCCTTACATCATCGACAGCACCGGCAAGCGCTATCTCGACGGCAGCGGTGGAGCTGCCGTCTCCTGCCTCGGCCATTCGGACCGGGAGGTGACCGAGGCGATCACGCGCCAGCTCGAGCGCATCCCTTATGCGCATACCGGCTTCTTCAGCACCGAGCCGGTCGAGGAGCTCGCCGATTTCCTCGCCTCCAAGGCGCCTGCCGGCCTGGGCAATTGCTATTTCGTCTCGGGCGGCTCGGAAGCGATCGAGTCGGCGCTCAAGATCGCCCGCCAATATTTCGTCGAGCGCGGCGAGACCTCGCGCCATCACATCATCGCGCGTCGCCAATCCTATCACGGCAACACGCTCGCGGCCTTGGCGGCCGGCGGCAATATGTGGCGGCGCCAGCAATATCTGCCGCTCTTGATCGAGACCCACCACATCGCGCCTTGCTACGAATATCGTGGGCGCGAGGCCGGCGAGAGCCTCGAGGCCTATGGGTTGCGCGTCGCCGACGAGCTCGAGGCGAAGATCGAGGAGCTCGGCTCCGCATCGGTGATGGCCTTCATCGCCGAGCCCGTGGTCGGCGCGACGCTCGGCGCCGTGCCCTCGGTGCCCGGCTATTTCAAGCGCATCCGCGAGATCTGCGACCGCCATGGCGTGTTGCTCATCCTCGATGAGGTGATGTGCGGCATGGGGCGCTGCGGCACCCGCTTCGCCTTCGAGCACGAGGGCATCGTCCCCGACATCGTCTGCATGGCGAAGGGGCTCGGCGGCGGCTACCAGCCGATCGGCGCCATGATGGTGCAGGACCGGATCGTGGCGGCGATCCGCGACGGCTCGGGCTTCTTCCAGCATGGCTACACTTATATCGGCCATGCGGCCGCTTGCGCCGGGGCTCTGGCGGTGCAGAAGGTGATCGAGAAGCGCGACCTCATCAAACGTGTCGATCCCCTCGGCAAGGAGCTGAAGCAGCGACTCGAGGCGCTGCTCGGCAATCACCCCTTCGTCGGCGATATCCGCGGGCGCGGCCTGTTCATCGGCATCGAGCTCGTCAAGGACCGAATGACCAAGGAACCTTTCGACCCGGCACTCGCCATGAACACCAAGATCAAGGCGGCCGCCATGGAGGAGGGTCTGATGTGTTATCCGATGGGCGGCACCATCGACGGCAAGCGCGGCGACCATATCGTGATCGCGCCGCCCTATATCATCGAGGAGCGGCATATCGACGAGATCGTCGACAAGCTGTCGGTCGCCTTCGATCGCGCCTTGCCGGCCGCTGCCTGATACTCCAGAACATCTGGGACCGCGGGCGTCCCGCCCGCTCTTGTGAACGGCGAGGCTGGCGCGCCGCTGGGAAGAAAGGGCGACCGAGACGGTCGGGGTCCCGCCGCGCAACACGAGGCGACAAACTTGGACACTCCCAAAGGGCTCGCGGGCGGCCTCACCAATTACGGCGATCCGGCCTTCTCGGCCTATCTCAGGCGCTCCTTCGCGCGCTCGATGGGCTATTCGCGCGAGCTTCTCGGCAAGCCCATCATCGGCATCACCTCGACCGCGAGCGGCTTCAACAATTGCCATCGCGGCGTTCCCGAGCTGATCGAGGCGGTGAAGCGCGGCGTGCTCGCCGCCGGCGGACTGCCGCTCGACTTCCCGGTGATCTCGCTCGGCGAGGTGTTCCTCAACCCGACCAGCATGATGTTCCGCAACCTGATGGCGATGTCGGTCGAGGAGATGATCCGCGCCCAGCCCATGGACTCGGTGGTGCTGGTCGGCGGTTGCGACAAGACGCTGCCGGCGCTGGTGATGGGCGCGGCCTCGGCCGGCAAGCCCGCCATCCTGCTTGCCACCGGTCCCATGATGACCTCACGCTATCGCGGCGAGCGGCTCGGCGCCTGCACCGATTGCCGCCGCTTCTGGGCGCGCTATCGCGCAGGCGAAATCAGCGACGCCAATCTCGAGCGCATCGAGCGGGGCCTCGCGACGACGCAGGGCACCTGCTCGGTGATGGGCACGGCGAGCACCATGGCGATCCTCTGCGAGACGCTGGGGCTGATGCTGCCGGGAACAGCCGCCATCCCGGCCGTGCATGCGGACCGGCTGCGCGCCGCCGAGGCGACCGGCACCGCCGCCATGGAGCTTGCGCTCTCGGGCCGCACCATGGACCGGTTCGTGACCCAAGCAAGCGTGCGCAATGCGCTGCGCGTGCTGCTTGCGGTCGGCGGCTCGACCAATGCGGTGATCCATCTCACCGCCATGCTGCGCCGGCTCGGCCTCTCCGTCAGCTTGCGCGATCTCGACGAGCTCTCCGATTCCACGCCGGTGCTCGTTGATCTGAAACCGACCGGCCAGGGCTATATGGAGGATTTCTTCGCGGCCGGCGGCGTCGGCGCGCTGCTGCGGCGCCTGTCCGATCTGATCGACCTCGACGCCGGCACCGTCACGGGCGGCCGCCTGCGCGACACGCTCCCGGATGCCGGCGACTGGATCGACTCGAGCTTCATCAGGCCGCTCGATCAGCCGGTCAGCCGCACAGGCGGCATCGTCGCCTTGTCGGGCAGCCTCGCGCCGAACGGAGCGATCCTCAAACGTGCCGCCGCCGACGAAAAGCTGTTCGAGCGCAGTTTCCGCGCCGTGGTGTTCGAGGATCTCGCCGATCTCGCGGCCCGCATCGATGCGCCCGATCTCGACGTTACGCCTGAGGATGCGCTGATCCTGCGGCGCGCCGGCCCGCGCGCCTGCGGCATGCCGGAAGCCGGCTATATCCCGATCCCGCGCAAGCTCGCCGAGCGCGGCGTCAAGGACATGCTGCGCATCTCGGATGCGCGCATGAGCGGCACTGCCTATGGCACCATCGTCCTGCATGTTTCGCCTGAGGCCGCGGCCGACGGCCCGATCGGGCTCGTGCGAACCGGCGATACCATCGCGATGAGCGTCGCTGGGCGCAGGCTCGACCTGATGGTGGAGGCAGGCGAGCTCGGTCGCCGCCGAGCCGAGCTGCCCCCACCAGGCCCGGTCGCGGCGCGCGGCTGGCAGCGCCTCTATCACGACCATGTGCTGCAGGCCGAGGACGGCTGCGACCTCGATTTCCTGACCGCGGCCGGGCACTGAGAGGACACCATGAAGCCGGTCTGGGCTCTGGGATTGATGACGGGCACGGTGCTCGACGGCAATATCGACATCGCGCTGATCCGCACCGACGGCGAGGAGGTGGCGGAATTCGGCGAATGGACGCTTGCGCCTTATGCCGATGAGATGCGTCCGCTCCTGGCCAAGGCGCTCGCGGCCGCACGCGACTGGCGTTTCGAGGGGCCGGAGCCGGCGATCTTCCACGAAGCCGAAGAGGCGCTGACTAGGGCGCAGTCGGCCGCCGTCACCGCCTTCCTGGCGAAAGCGCACCTGAAGCCGGCCGATCTCGCCGTGATCGGCTTCCATGGCCAGACCGTGCTGCATCGGGCGCCCGCGCATGGCGTGCTTGGCGCGACGCGGCAGCTCGGCGACGGTGAGCTGATGGCGCGCCTCGTCGGCGTCGATGTCGCCTATGACTTCCGCAGCGCCGATATCCGCGCCGGAGGCCAGGGTGCGCCGCTTGCGCCCACCTATCATGTGGCGCTGTTGCGCCGGCTCGGCGCCGCCGCGAATTCCGCGCTGCTCAATCTCGGCGGGGTCGCCAATGTCACCTGGTGGGGCGGCGGGGACCGCATCGTCGGCTTCGATACCGGGCCGGCCAACGCGCCCTTGAACGACTGGATGAAGCGGCACGGCCTCGGCGAGATGGACCGCGACGGCAGCTTGGCGCTGAGCGGCACGGTCGACGAGGCGCGTCTCGACCGGCTGCTGCAACATCCCTATCTCGTCGCGCCCTATCCGAAATCGCTCGACCGCTTCGACTTCACGGCCGCGATGGCCGACGGCTTGAGCCCGCGGGACGGAGCCGCGACCTTGACCGCCTTCACGGCCGCCGCGGTCGGCAAGGGCCTCGATCTCCTGCCGGTGCGGCCGGAGAAACTGATCGTCTGCGGCGGCGGGCGGCGCAATCCCGCGCTCATCGCGGCGATCCGCAAGCGAGCCCGCGTCGAGCCGGCGACTGCCGAGGAAGTGGGCTGGCGCGGCGATGCGGTCGAGGCCGAATGCTTCGCCTACCTCGCCATGCGGGTCCGGCGCGGCCTGCCGATGAGCTTTCCGCAGACGACCGGGGTGGAGCGGCCCATGACGGGCGGTCGCCTGGCCTGCCCCGCAAGCCGAGGATGATGAACAATGCAGCAAGGGCTCGCTCTCGACATGTCGCCCAAGATGTCGCCACAACACAGCCTGCCGGATGATTGGCGGCAAGCCTGCCTCGCGGGCCGCGTCTGGCGGCCCGATCTGCACGGCCCGTCCGTTGTCGCCATCCGCGAAAGCGGCGTTGTCGACGTCACGGCCAGCTTCCCGACCATGCGGGATCTCTGCGAGGAAGCTGACCCCGCCTCGGCCGTGCGCGAGGCCACGGGCGAGCCGCTCGGCGGTCTCGCCGCCATCCTCGCCAACACACCGCCCGAGCGTCGCGATCCGACAAAACCCTGGCTCATCGCGCCGATCGATCTTCAGGCCGTCAAGGCGGCCGGCGTCACCTTCGCGATCTCGATGCTGGAGCGTGTCATCGAGGAGCGCGCCCGCGGCAATCCGGCGGCAGCGAGCGCCATACGCTCCGAGATCGTGCGCCTCGTCGGCGATGACTTCGCCAAGCTGAAGCCTGGCTCACCTGAAGCCATGCATCTCAAGGAGGTGCTGATCGCTCAAGGGGCCTGGAGCCAATATCTCGAGGTCGGCATCGGCCCGGACGCCGAAATCTTCACCAAGGCGCAACCGATGTCGGCGGTCGGCACCGGAATGGATGCGGGCATCCACCCGATCTCGACCTGGAACAACCCCGAGCCCGAAGTGGTGCTGGCCGTGAATTCGCGTGCCGAGATCGTCGGCGCGACGCTCGGCAACGACGTCAATTTGCGCGACGTCGAGGGCCGCTCCGCCCTGCTGCTCTCGAAGGCCAAGGACAACAATGCGAGCTGCGCCGTCGGCCCGTATCTTCGCTTCTTCGACAAGGGCTTCTCGCTCGACGATGTGCGGCGCATGACCGTGACCTTGCTGGTCGAAGGCGAGGAGGGTTTTGGGCTGCACGGCTCCTCCTCGATCGCCAAGATCAGCCGCGATCCGAAAGATCTCGTGGGGCAGCTGATCAACGCCCATCATCATTTTCCCGATGGGGCCGTGCTCTTCCTCGGCACCTTGTTCGCGCCCGTCGAGGACCGCGACGCGCCCGGCAAGGGCTTCACCCATAAGCTCGGCGACGTCGTCACCATCGCTGCCCCGCAGCTCGGCCGCCTGGTCAACCGCATCCGCCATACCGACCAATGCGAGCCCTGGCGGTTCGGGGTGGGGCAGCTGATGCGCAACCTCGCAGGGAGGGGAGTGATTTGATTATGGGCATCGCCATACAGCAGCCTGGGACCGCGACCGTCTCGGTCGCCCTTTCTTCCCGCCGGCGCGCCGGCCTGGGCGTTCACAAGGGCGACCGAGACGGTCGCGATCCCAGGGCCGACGCCGGACCGCGACGAGATCCCCATGACGCGTTCGTGCGTTGACAAGAATCGCGCGAGGGGCGAGAAGGCATATGCTGTCGATCCTCGCGGGAGAGACTGAAGCGGTTGCGCCTGGCGCGGCCGCGGAGGCGCCGAAGGCGTAACCGCCCCGGAAACGCTCAGGCAAAAGGACCGCGAGGAGCTGGCGCTCTGGAAAGTAGCCGGGTGCTTGCCCGGCTCACCGAAGGGGGCAAGCCCGTGATCCTGCCAGGCTGCGGGGTTCCGGGTGAAATCTCTCAGGTCTCGGGACAGAGGGGGCGCGTGCCGGCAAGGTAGCTGGCGCGCCGCGCATCCGTCCGTGACCGAGGGTTCGATGACCGACACTCACAGCGATCAGCCCGCGGGCGATGCCGGCGCGCAAGTTCCTGAGCCAGCGGTTGCGCCTCCGCCACCTCTCAAGACCACGCCGCTGCACGACGCGCATGTGGCGCTCGGCGCCCGCATGGTGCCGTTCGCCGGCTACGACATGCCGGTGCAATATCCGACCGGCGTCCTCACCGAGCACCTGCAGACGCGGACCAGCGCCGGCCTGTTCGACGTCTCGCATATGGGCCAAGCCTTCCTGATGGCGGCTGACCATGGCGCCGCGGCGGCGGCGCTCGAAGCCATCGTGCCGGCCGATATCCAAAACCTTGCTCCCGGACGCCAGCGCTACACGCAGCTCCTCAACCCGGAGGGCGGCATCCTCGACGACCTGATGGTGACGCGCTCGGCCGACGAGCACGAGGATGGCGTCTTGATGCTGATCGTCAACGCGGCCTGCAAGGATCAGGATTTCGCCCATATCGCGGCGAACTTGCCGCAAGGGGTGCGGCTGATGCGCGCCGAGCATCGCGCCCTCGTCGCCCTGCAGGGGCCGAAGGCCGCCGAGATCCTGGCGCGCCATTGCGAGGGCGCGGCCGAGATGCCCTTCATGTCGGCGCGCTCGACTAACTTCGATGGCCTTGCCTGCCACGTCTCGCGCTCGGGCTATACGGGCGAGGACGGCTACGAGATCTCGATCAAGGCGGCGCATGCCGTGGCTATCTGGTCGGCGCTGTTGCGCGACGCCGCCGTGAAGCCGATCGGCCTCGGCGCCCGCGATTCGCTGAGGCTCGAGGCGGGGCTCTGCCTCTACGGCCATGACATCGACACCACGACCTCGCCGGTCGAGGCGGCGCTGACCTGGTCGATCCAGAGGCGGCGGCGCGAGGAGGGCGGCTTCCCGGGCGCGTCGCGCCTGCAGCGCGAGCTCGCCGAAGGCCCGGCGCGCAAGCGGGTCGGCCTCCTGCCCGAGGGCAAGGCGCCGGCGCGCGAAGGCGCCGAGATCCACACCAAGGACGGGCGCAAGATCGGCACGGTCACCTCGGGCGGCTTCGGCCCGACCCTCGGCGGTCCGCTCGCCATGGGCTATGTCGAGAGCGCGTTCGCGACCCTCGGAACGGAGCTCGACCTGATCGTGCGCGGCAAGCCTCTGCCCGCCAAGGTCGCCGCCATGCCCTTCGTGCCCAACCGCTATCACCGGCCGCCTTCTGCGCCCGCGGCCTGAGACGCGTCATGGCGCCCGCGGGGAGGCGCTCTCTGCCTGAGACGATGGAACCCAGGAAAGCGAAGTCAAGCGAGGACTAGGCGATGAGCGATACGAAATACACCAAGGACCACGAATATGTCCGCCTGGACGGCGATACCGCCACCGTCGGCATCACCGATCATGCCCAGAGCCAGCTCGGCGATGTGGTCTATGTGGGCCTGCCCGAGATCGGCAAGGCCGTGACGCAAGGCGGCGAGGCGGCCGTGGTCGAAAGCGTCAAGGCGGCCTCCGACGTCTTCGCGCCGGTCTCGGGCGAGGTGGTCGCCATCAACGCCGATCTCGAAGGCGCCCCCTCGACCGTGAACGAGGATCCGCTCGGCAAGGGCTGGTTCCTCAAGATCAAGATCAAGGACAAAGCCGAATTCGACGCGCTGATGAGCGAAGCCGAATACCAGGATTACTTGAAGACCCTCTGAATTCCGGTACGGCCAAAATAGCTACAGCCAACAAGATGACTACAGCCAAGATGAAGCACGAATATAAGGCGCGTATCCGCTGGACCCGCGGTGATGGCGATTTCCGCTCAGGCCGATATTCGCGCCTGCACGCCTGGGACTTCGACGAGGGCGTGAGCGTGCGCGCCTCCTCCTCGCCGTCCTCGGTCAGGCTGCCCTATTCGGCGGCCGATGCCGTCGATCCGGAAGAGGCGTTGGTGGCCGCGACCTCGAGCTGCCACATGCTGTTCTTCCTGAGCTTCGCCCAGAAGGCGGGCTTCGACATCGACACTTATGAGGACGAAGCCTCGGGCGTCATGGAGGAGGACGCCAGGGGCAAGATCTCGATCACCAGCATCACGCTGCGGCCGAAGATCGCCTTTGCGGGAGAGCGCCGGCCCAATGCCGAGGAGCTCGCCGATCTGCATCACCGTTCGCATGAGCATTGCTACATCGCGAATTCCATCCGTGCCGAGGTGCACGTCGCGAGCGCCGAGTAGGAGAGACCATGCGCTATCTGCCGTTGACCGAGGCCGATCGCGGCGACATGCTCGCCCGCATCGGCGCAGCCTCCATCGAGGATCTCTTCGCCGACATCCCGCTCGACAAGCGCCTGCCGCATCTGCTCGATCTGCCGCGCCGTCAGGGCGAGATGCAGGTCGAGCGCTTGCTCGGCAAGATGGCGGCCCGCAACATGTCGGCCGGGAGCGTGCCGTTCTTCGTGGGGGCCGGCGCCTATAAGCACCATGTGCCGGCGAGCGTCGATCACCTGATCCAGCGCTCGGAGTTCCTGACGAGCTACACGCCCTATCAGCCCGAGATCGCGCAAGGCACCTTGCAATATCTCTTCGAGTTCCAGACGCAGGTCGCCGAGCTCACCGGCATGGAGGTCGCCAACGCCTCCATGTATGACGGCTCGACCGCGACCGCCGAGGCGGTGCTGATGTCGTATCGGGTGACGCGACGCCGCAAGGCGGTGCTGTCGGGCGGCCTGCATCCCCATTATGCGGCGGTGGTGCGCACCTTCTCGGCGATGGCGGAAGATCAGGTCGAGACGCTGCCGCCCGACGTCATGGCGACCGAGGACATCATCGCCCATATCGACGGCGAGACCTCCTGCGTCGTGGTGCAGACGCCCGACGTCTTCGGCAATCTGCGCGACCTCACGGCGATCGGCGAAGCCTGCCGAGCCAAGGGTGCGCTGCTCGTCGCCGTGTTCACGGAGGCGGTGTCGCTCGGCCTCGTGTCGCCGCCGGGCGCCATGGGGGCCGATATCGCGGTCGGCGAAGGACAGTCGATCGGCAACGGCCTCATTTATGGCGGGCCCTATGTCGGCTTGTTCGCCGCGAAGTCGAAATATGTGCGCCAGATGCCGGGAAGGCTGTGCGGCGAGACGGTCGATTCCGAGGGAAAGCGCGGCTATGTGCTCACTCTGTCGACGCGCGAGCAGCATATCCGTCGCGACAAGGCGACCTCGAATATCTGCACCAATTCCGGTCTGTGCGTGCTCGCCTTCACCATCCATATGACGCTGCTCGGCGCGGCCGGGCTGAAGAGGCTCGCTCGCATCAACCACGCCAACGCCGTCAAGCTCGCGGACGCGGTATCGAAGGTGAAGGGCGTCGAGCTCCTCAACCGCTCATTCTTCAACGAGTTCACGCTGCGCCTGCCGCGCCCGGCCGCCCCGACCATCGAAGCGCTGGCGCGCAAGGGCGTGCTCGGCGGCGTGCCGGTGTCGCGTCTCCTCCCCCAGGCCGGCCTCGACGATCTCCTCATCCTCGCCTCGACCGAAGTGAACACCGATGAAGATCGCGGTGCGCTCGTTGCGGCGCTGAAGGAGGTGCTGTGATGGTCGAGACGATTGTCACCGTCGCCGGAGGGGTTCGATCAGCGCTGATCGCCTCCCTCCCCCCGCGAGCGCAGCGAGTGGTGGGGAGGGTACGGGTGGGGGGCGTCTCAAGACAAACACCACCGGATCAAGCAAGTCATTCCCGGACGAGCCCTAAGGGTGGGGGGTGCCCAAGATGACGCGCGAGCCTGCTCGCTCAGATCCGCGCACGCCGCGAGCACGTGCACTGCGTCGTGACGCGACGCCGGCCGAGCGGCGCCTCTGGAATGCTTTGCGCCTCATCGAACTGCCGCAAGGCCATTTCCGTCGTCAGGCTCCTGTCGGTCCCTATGTCGCGGATTTCGCGCACCACGGATTGCGAATCGTCGTCGAGCTCGACGGCGATCAGCATGGCCGGCTGGAGGGGCTTCGTCGGGATGCCCGCCGAACGGCATATCTTGCCCAAGAGGGCTACCGCGTCGTTCGGTTCTGGAACCATGAAGTTGCCGAGAATCTCGACGGGGTAATCGAAACGATCATCGCAATTGTGGCGGATCGGCCCCCCACCCGTACCCTCCCCACCACTCGCTCCGCTCGCGGGGGGAGGGGGATCGGAGACGTTTGCAACGACCAGACGAAGAGAATTTGACCATGCTCAACCGCCAAGGTCGCCCAACTTCCAGCCGTGCTGCCGGCGTGAATGAATCTCATCCAACCTTCACGGGCAACCGCGCATTGATGCAGGAAGAGGCGCTGATCTTCGAGATCGGCCGCGCCGAGACGACGGGCGTCGATCTCGACGAGCCTGCCCCCTTTGCGACGCGCCTCGGCGGGCTGGAGCGCAAGGATGGATTGTCCTTGCCCGGCCTCACCGAGCCCGAGGCGATGCGCCATTATGTGCGCCTGTCGCAGAAGAATTACGGCATCGACACCGGCCTCTTCCCGCTCGGCTCCTGCACCATGAAGCACAATCCGCGCCTCAATGAGCGCATGGCGAGGCTGCCGGGGTTTGGCGACATCCATCCGCTGCAGCCGCTCTCGACAGTGCCCGGCGCGCTCGAGCTGATGGGCGATCTGTCGCGCTGGCTCATCGAGCTCACCGGCATGGAAGCGGTGGCGCTGTCGCCCAAGGCCGGCGCCCATGGCGAGCTCTGCGGCATGATGGCGATCAAGGCCGCGATCGCTGCGAGAGGCGAGAACCGCAAGATCGTGCTGGTGCCGGAATCGGCGCATGGCACGAACCCGGCGACCGCAGCCCTCATCGGCTTCACCGTCAAGGCGGTGCCGGCCCGTGCCGACGGCACGGTCGATCCCGCCATGGTGAAGAGCCTGCTCTCGCCCGAGGTCGCGGCCCTCATGCTCACCAACCCGAACACCTGCGGGCTGTTCGAGCGCGACGTCGTCGAGATCGCCGAAGCCGTGCATGCGGCCGGCGCCTACTTCTATGCCGACGGGGCGAATTTCAACGCCATCGCCGGCAAGGCGCGGCCGGGCGATCTCGGTTGCGATGCCATGCATATCAACCTGCACAAGACCTTCTCGACGCCGCATGGCGGCGGCGGCCCGGGCTCGGGGCCGGTGGTGCTGTCGCATCGTCTGGCACGCTTCGCGCCCGTGCCCTTCCTGCGGCGCGACGGGGAGGGGTTTGCGCTCGTCGAGCATGCCGAGGAGGCGACCGGCGCGGAGGCCCCCTTCGGGCGGCTCTGCGCCTTCCAGGGCCAGATGGGCATGTTCGTGCGCGCCCTCTCCTATATGCTGTCGCATGGCATCGACGGGGTGCGCCAGGCCTCCGAGGATGCGGTGCTCAACGCCAATTACGTGCGTGCCTGCCTTGCCGATCTGATGTCGCTGCCATACGGAAACAAGCCCTGCATGCATGAGGCCCTGTTCGACGACGCCTGGCTCAAGGATACGGGCGTAACCACGCTCGATTTCGCCAAGGCGATGATCGATGAGGGCTATCACCCGATGACGGTGTATTTCCCGCTCGTGGTGCATGGAGCGATGCTGATCGAGCCGACGGAATCGGAATCGAAGGCCTCGCTCGACCTGTTCATCGCCAGTTTGCGTGACTTGGCGCTGGCGGTGAAGCGCGGCGACACGGAGCGCTTCACCGGCGCCCCATATCACGCGCCGCGCCGGCGTCTCGACGAGACGCGCGCCGCGCGCCAGCCGGTGCTTAGATGGACGAAGCCTCAGCCCGTCGCCGAGGCCGCGGAGTAGGCGCGAGCAGCGGGACCGCGGGCGTCTCGCCCGCCCTTCTGCCGGCACTGCGGTGCGGAGGTAAGGGCGACCGGGACGGTCGCGCTCCCATCGCCGGCGCCTCCTCTATCGATGCGAACGCGACGGGGCTGGAATCAGCCGCGACAGAACGAGCGCCATCACGAGGTTGAGGGTGGCGCCAGCCGCGATGTACAGCGCATCACCGTGCCAGCCGCCCACGGCCTGCACGGCGGCCGCGGCCAGCGGCGGTCCGATCAATTGGCCGATGCCGGCGCCCTGGATCAGGCCGCCGAATATGGCGCCGGCCTTGGCGGGGCTCTCGGCGAAGTTTTGGGCCGCGCCGAAGCAGGTGCCCGGAATGACGCCGCCCACGGCCGAGAAGATGAGCGCCAGCCCATAGCGGAGCGCGAATGGCAACTCGTCGAGGAAGACGCCAACCGCCGCGATGCCCATGATGGCGGCGGCGATCGCGATGATCTGCGGGCGCGACAGGCCGCGCTCGGCGATGAAGCCCGAGGCGGCGTTGCCCAGCATGTTCGCCGCAACCACAAAGGCGGTGAGGAAGCCCGCAAAGGCGGCCGAGGCTTCGCCGCTCCTCTCCAGCATCAGGGGCAGGAAGCCGGTCAGCGCCAGGAAATTGCCCGCATAGGCCGTGAAGCAGCCAGCGAGAAGCAGCGGGCCCGGTTGCAGCGCCGCCGCGAAGACCTCCCTGAATCGCGGGGAAGGTTGCGCTCCGGCACGCTTCGGCGTCGCACGCGTCCGGAAGACCAGCCAGATGACGGGCGCATAGGCGAGATTGAGAGCAGCGGTGAGCTGCCAGATGCCCCGCCATCCGAGCAGCGCCGAGAGCAGAGCCCCAAAGACCATCATGCTGCTCATGCCGGCGGGCATATACATGGACCAGACGCCCAGCGCTTTGCTGCGCTCGGCCGCGCTGGTCACGGCGACGATCAGCGACGGTGTCGAGGTGGTGGCGAGGATGAAGCCGAAGCCCTCGACGACGCGGCTCGCCAGCAAGGCCTGGCCGCTTTCGGCGAAGGAGCCCGCCAGGCTCGCAAGGCCCCCGAGCGCGAGCCCGGTCACGATCAGCCGCAAGCTCCCGAAGCGATCCGCCAGCGAGCCGATAAAGATGCCGCCGACCGCGGCGATCAGGCTGAAGATCGAGATGATCAGACCGATGCTGAACAAGCTCAGGTCCAATTCGCGGGCGATGGCCGGAAGCTGGCCCGGAACCTTGCCGACCTGAAACGCCGCCGTCACGCCGATCAGGAACAGCAGGACGACGAGGCCCCAGGATGTGAGTGCCGCGTCGCTTTTGCCGGTCCTCGCCGACGCCTCGACCTGTCGCTGCATCACACCCAGCCCTTCAACTCGCGCCGCACCACGGTCTCGATCACCCCCATGCCGGCGTCGCTGTCGTTGAGGCAGGGGATATAGGCGAAGCGTTCGCCGCCCGCCTGCAGGAAGGCCGAGCGGTTCTCGACATCGAGCTCTTCCAGCGTCTCGAGGCAATCGGCCGTGAAACCCGGCGCCAGGATCGCGATCTTTTTCACGCCGCGCCCCGGCAGCTCCCGCATCGTGTCGATGGTGTAGGGCTTCACCCATTCGGCGGGCCCAAAGCGCGACTGGAAGGTCACCATGAAACGCTCCGGCGGCAGGCGCAGCGCCTCGCGCAGCAGGCGGCCGGTCTTCCAGCAGCAGCACGGATAAGGGTCGCCCTTGTCGAGATAGTCGCGCGGGATGCCGTGAAAGGAGGCGATGACCATGTCGGGCTCGAAATCGAGCCGGCCCAGATGCCCGCGCGTCGAAGCGGCCAAAGCCTCGATATAGGCTGGGTCATCATGCCAGGGCGCGGCGACCCGCAAGGTCGGCTGCCAGCGCATGCCCGACAGGGCCTCGAAAGCCTTGTCGCAGGCCGTCGCGATGGTGGCGGCGCAATATTGCGGATAGAGCGGCACCAGCAGCAGCCTGTCGCAGCCCTGCGCCTTCAGCGCCTCGATGCGCTGGCGCGTCGAAGGTTGCCCGTAGCGCATCCCCCAATCGACGCTGATCTGTGGGCCGAGCCCGGCGAGTGCGCTTGCGAGCTTCTCGGCCTGGGCCCGGGTGATGGTCTTGAGCGGTCCTTCATTGCGCTCCTTGTTCCAGATCGAGGCATAATCGCGCCCCTTGCGGCCGGGCCGCGTCGTCAGGATCACGAGGTTGAGGAGCGGCCACCACAGCCAGCGCGGCGTCTCGATCACCCGCCGGTCCGAAAGAAACTCCTTGAGATAGCGGCGCATCGACCAATAATCGGTGCCCTCGGGCGTGCCGAGATTGAGAAGCAGCACGCCGATGCGGCCGGATGCCACCTGGGGGTGGTCGGGCGGGGTTTCGCTGCGATCTGCCGGGAGAGTGTCGGGGCGCATGCACAGGCAATAGGTCGAGCCGGGGAAACTGACAAATGGCCTTGGGGAATGGCGCCTGCAAGCGGAGGGGGTGGAGCCATGCCGGCCGTCTCTTTTGCTCCAGATTGGAGGCGGTCAACCCTCTCGGCACATCCGGGTAATCGCCAAAAATTGTCGATAATGCCGCAAGCGCAGCTTGATCAATTTGTGTCTGAACGATCCGCCCGCTCGATTTTCGTCCTGGCCCTTTGCCTCTTGAGGTCATTCCGGTGCCTGAAAATCCGATCTCCTCGAACGAGGGTAGCCAGCCCGACCTCGACCAAGAGCTGGAAGCCGCCGTCTCTCTCTATGAGGCCGGTGACGAGGCTGGTGCTCGGCTCAGCTTCGAAAAGCTGGCGGAGCTGGGCTCGGCGCCAGCAATGACTTGGCTTGGCTATATTCTTTATTTCGGGCGCGGCGTGGCCGCCGACAAAGCTGAGGCGCACCGATGGTATTCGAAGGCTGCCGTGGCGGGGCACGCCGAAGCCCAGCACGGTTTGGCGGCGCTTCTCGACGAAGCCGGCGACCGTGAAGAGGCGGAGCGCTGGGTTCGAAAAGCCGCAGATCAAGGCTATCAGCCGTCGGTCAGTTGGGTCAGCGAAGCAGACGCTTACAAAATGCTCAAGGACAAGCGCTTCGACGAAGCTCTACCTGTCCTCAGGAGTGCCGCGGAAGCCGGTTCTGCGTGGGCTCACGAGGTGCTCGGATGGATGTGCTGGACCGCAAGCGGCGTTCGCCGCGATTATGGCCAGGCGATCGAACACTACCGGACCGCGTATGACGGTGGGCGAGACATTGTCGCAAGGGACATTGGACGCCTCCATCTTAACAGTGGCCACCCAGAGATTGCGCTTGAATGGCTGCGAAAAGGTATCCGCAAGCCCATTTCCTCGCTCTACTGGCAATATGCGGTGATCAAGAGACACCCGCATCTGGCGCGCCATCCAGACGAGTTGGATGTACTCCTGAAACAGGCCGCCGCTGCCGGTCATGCATTTGCGAGGCGTGACCTGGCCTTACGAATGATGAAAGGTCACAGACAATTCGGAACGCGGCTACAGGGGCTGTGCGCTTGGTTTGGCCTTTTTCCATACATCCTGCGCCTTGTCAGGAATGACGAAAATGACGAGCGGCTCAAGTGAAAGCGGGCATTGACCTGAGGAGTGCAGAGGATCGAAACCCCCAGCTGTGTCGGTTTGATAGCGTGTCGTTCGGCGCCTATGCTGCTGACGGGCAGAAGGGGTCCGCGTGAAGGCTCCAAGTCGCACTCAATAATCTCGTCGCTGCCAATCTCCTGGGCTCACGCGAACCTCGCCTGCCGGATCATCTTCGACTGGGTTCCCGGATCAGGAGGACGATCATGCCTGGCAAGCCGAATATCCTATTGGTGCATGGCGCATGGGGCGACGGCTCGCACTGGCGTCACGTCATTCCGCCGCTGCATGCCAAAGGCTATCGCGTATGTGCGGTGCAAAATCCCCTCACATCGCTGGCCGACGATGTCCACCGCACGAGCAAGCTTGCGGCGGCGCAGGACGGCCCGACTTTGCTGGTCGGCCATTCCTACGGAGGAATGGTCATCACCGGTGCGGGGCACCTTCCGAATGTCGTTGGTCTCGTCTATGTGGCTGCCTTCGCTCCCGATGAAGGGGAAACTCCCGGCGGCATCTTCGCGATGCGAGAACCGCCGCCGGGCGCAGCCAATATTCGTCCGGACAAGGACGGATTTCTCTGGGTCGCCCCGGACAAATTCCGCGAAAGCTTCTGCCAGGACCTCGACGAGACGGAGGCGCTGGTGATGGCGTTGACGCAAAAGCCGATCGCGGCGCGCTGTTTCGGCGACAAGTCCGGGCCGCCGGCGTGGAAAGTGAAACCAAGCTGGTATCAGATCTCGGCGAATGACCGGATGATCCCGCCCGAAACCGAGCGCTGGTTTGCGGAGCGCATGAAACCCAAGAAGACGATCACGTTGCAAGCGAGCCACGCGTCGCTGGCTTCGCATCCCGACGATATCGTCGCCCTGATCGAGGAAGCGGCCGGCGCCGTCTAAGGCATGCGAATCACGATCTTCCCGAAGGGTCCGCTCGCCAGGTGATCGAGCGCAGCGGGCAGCTCGGTCAGGGGGTATTCGGCACCGATCACGGGCTTGATGCCGCAGCGATCGACGGCGCGCACCAGATCCTCAAGCGCACGGCGATGGCCGACGCCGATGCCGCGCACCGTGACATGCTTGAGCATCAGCGGCACCACCTTGCCGCTGACCTCGAAGCCTTCGAGCACGCCGATGACCGAGATGTGCCCACCGACCGCCACGGCTTCGATGGAGCGCCCGAGAGCGGGCGGGACGCATGGTCCCGGCTACGCTGGGACCGCGGCCGTCTCGGCCGCACTTTCTTGCCGGTGGAACGCCCCGACAGGCCCGACGACCTATACCGTCCTTGACGCTCGGCTGATGTTGAAGGAAAGATGATCACGGCCCGATAGCGTCGGAACTCAATTCTCTGACCTTGAGAAAACACAGTTCAACCGACCTGCCGCGTGGCATCTGACTGTGTTTGAAGAATCAGTAACGCTGCACGATGGTCCTTGCCGCCGTGGGGGACAGCCATGACCACACCCAGTGAAGACACCCTCGCCGACCTGCTCACCCAGCTCGAAGCTGCCGTCAGCGCCTCGGATCGCGCTCGCGCCACGGCATTGGAACAGACGATCCTGCAGCGCCTGGCGGCCGAAGCGGCGGATCGCGCCGCGCTGGAACGCCGGGTCCGTGCCCTTATGGCGGAACTGGATCGGCCCGCTGCCGTAGCTGCCGATCTCCCCGCGAGTGCGCTCGACGTCAAAGGGGGCGATGAGGCCGGCGGCGTGGTCTATCCGGTATGGTTCGGCACCAACCGCAAGCCCACGGTGCAGGGCGATGGCTACACCGGCGAGCGCCATGACCGCCTTACCCGCGGCCGCGTGGAGGTGCTGGTGCCGCAGGCGCACCGCTTCGGAGAGACCGGCTCCGGCTTCTGGCGCCGTCTTTTACGTTTCGACCTGCGCGACGACCGCCTCCGCCTGCAACATGTGGAGAGGCAGGAGCGGGACGCTTTCTTCGCCGAGATCCGCAACGCCATGCAGGCCGCAACCGAGAGCGGCGTGTCCTCGCAGGCGCTGTTCTTTCTGCATGGCTTCAATGTGAGCTTCGAGGACGCTGCGATCCGCGCGGCGCAAATCGGCTACGACCTGAAGGTGACGGGAGCGACGGCGTTCTTCAGCTGGCCCTCGCGCGGGAGCGTCGCGCTCTATCCGGCCGACGAGGCGAGCATCGAGGCAAGCGAAGCTGCGATCACCGATTTCCTCGTGGACTTCACCTCGAATTGCGGAGCCGAGAAGGTGCATGTCATCGCGCACAGCATGGGCAACCGGGGGATGCTGCGCGCCCTCCAACGGATCGCGGCCAATGCCGAGATGCGAGGCAAGGTGAAGTTCGGCCAGGTCTTCCTCGCAGCGCCGGACGTCGATCGCGACTTGTTTCTCGACCTCGCCCATCTCTACCCCGCCTATGCCGAGCGCACGACGCTCTATGCTTCCGGTGCCGACTTGCCGGTGCATCTGTCGTCGAAGCTGCACGATGCGCCCCGTGCCGGCTATTTCAAGCCCTACACGGTGGCTGCCGATATCGACACCGTAGCGGTGCCGGATTTCGACATCGACCTCTTGGGGCATTCCTACTTCGCCCAGGCGGAGGCGTTGTTGCACGATCTGTACGATCTCATGCGCAACAACACAGCTCCGGGCCAACGCCAACGCATCGATGCGGAGCAGTCTGACGGCACGAGCTTCTGGAAGCTGAGACGGTAGGGCGTCCCATCGCCGCGAGCCGACAGCTTCGATGGGGGGCGGCCGGACTCTTGTCGACGCGCCGGGAGCGGCGCATAAATTGCTGATCCGCCCGCAGGGTAGAGCGGGCGCGCCGCTTGCCGATAAGGAGACCGACATGGTTGCCATCACGCGACGCCTCCTGACGACGACCTTCGCTGCGACCGGTGTCCAGGCCTTGTTCAGCCGCGGCGCCTTCGCGGCGGACGGTGTCCAGTTCACGCTCGTGCTCGTCAACGACATCTACAAGATGGGCGAGGAGAAGGGGCGGGGCGGTTTCGCGCGCCTTGCCGGCATCATTGCGGCTGAACGGGCCCGCTCGAAGAACGTGCTTTTCTTCCATGCCGGCGATTGCCTTTCGCCGAGCCTGATGAGCGGCTTCGACCAGGGCGCCCATATCATCGAGCTCCTCAATGTCGCGAAGCCTGATGTCTTCGTGCCCGGCAACCATGAATTCGATTTCGGCCAGGCCGTCTATCTCAAGCGCATGGGGGAAGCGAATTTCCCGGTCTTTGCCGCCAATCTGCGCAATGCCGATGGTTCCTCGCTGCCCAAGCATCAGGACCGGGCCATCTTCGATGTCGGCGGCCTCAAGATCGGCGTCGTCGGCCTCGCGCTTGCGGCGACGAAGAGGATCTCGGCCGAGAACGATCTCGTCTTCGCGCTGGAGATGGACACGCTCGCCGCGCAGACGAAGGCGCTGCGCCAAGAGGGCGCCGACTTCGTCGTTGCCTGCACCCATACGCCGATCGACATGGATTACGAGATCGCGCGATCGGGTCTCGTCGACGTGCTGTTCACCGGCCATGACCATGATCTGCGCATCGAATATGACGGCAAGGCGGTGATGGTCGAGAGCGGCGAAGAAGGCCAGTTCATCACCGCGGTCGATTTCGAGGCACAGGTCGCCACCCGCGACGGCAAGCGCGTCGTGAGCTGGCGGCCGCATTTCCGGCCGATGGATTCGGCTGAGGCGACGCCCGATCCGACGGCGCTCGCCATCGTCAAGCGCTATGAGGCCGAGCTCGCCCAGCAGCTCGATGTCGAGATCGGCAAGACCAATGTGGATCTCGACAGCCGTACCGCGAGCGTGCGCAGCCAGGAGACCAATATGGGCGACCTGGTCGCCGATGCCATCCGCGCCTCGACCGGCGCCGATGTGGCGATCACCAATGGCGGCGGCATCAGGGCGAACAAGCTCTATCCGGCCGGCAGCCCCCTGACGCGCCGCGACATCCTCTCCGAGCTGCCCTTCGGCAATGCGACGGCGCTGGTCGAGATCACCGGAGCCGATCTGGTCGCGGCCTTGGAGAACGGGCTGTCGCAGGTCGAGAACCGGCAGGGGCGCTTCCCGCAAGTTTCCGGCATGGTCGTCACCTACGACCCGCGCCAGCCCTCGGGCTCGCGCGTCGCCTCCGTGACCATCGACGGCAAGCCGCTCGACAAGCTCGCCCGCTACAAGGTCGGCAGCGTGGACTTCATGGTGAAGGGCGGCGACGGCTATACGGCGCTGGGCAAGGGCAAGGTGCTGATCGGCGGGACCGACGGCAAGCTGCTCGCCAATGAGGTCATGGTCTATCTCAAGAAGCTCGGCACCGTCGACCTGCGGACGCAAGGACGCATCGTCGCCCTGTGAGCCTCGCCTGCGCCACCTACAAGGACGCTTTCGAGGCCTTCCTCTGCGACTCGCGCGCCGCAGGCTGGGCGCACCGGCCGCGTCTCGTCGCGGCGGGCGCCAAGGCGGTCGCGCTCGCCGATGCGGCAGTCGCTGCCGGCAAGCGGGTGCTGCCGCCGTCCGGGGATGTCTTCAACGCCTTGCGCCTCACTCCGCTCGACACCGTGCGCGTCGTCATCCTCGGCCAGGACCCTTATCCGACGCCTGGCCACGCCCATGGGCTCGCCTTCTCGGTGAAGGCTGGCGTCAAGCCGCTGCCGGCGAGTCTGCGCAACATCTTCAAGGAGCTGCAGGCCGATCTCGGCGTCGATCCTCCTTCCAAGGGAGAGCTGACCTCTTGGGCCGAACATGGTGTCCTTCTGCTCAACACCGCCTTGACGGTCGAAGCCGGCAAGGCAGCCGCCCATATGGCATGGCCCTGGCGGGAGATGACGCGCGAAGCGATCACGGCCGTGTCGCAGGAGCGCAAGCGCGTGGTGTTCTTGCTCTGGGGATTGAAGGCGCAAGCCTTCTCAGGGCTTATCGACACTAAGCGGCACCTGATCCTGGCGAGCGAGCACCCCTCGCC
Organism: Rhizobiales bacterium GAS188; assembly: GCA_900104855.1. NCBI lineage: Bacteria > Pseudomonadati > Pseudomonadota > Alphaproteobacteria > Hyphomicrobiales > Rhizobiales bacterium GAS188. The sequence continues at coordinate 1,973,778 of FNSS01000001.1, read as the reverse complement.
GCTCTCGGCCTATCGCGGCTTTTTCGGCTCAAAACCCTTCTCGCGCGCCAATGCCTGGCTCAGCGCCCATGGCGAGCAACAGATCCCCTGGGCGGAGCTCTAAGTCAGTCGCGATTGGAATAGCCGATCAGTGCCTTCCGCCTGCGGCCAAGCACCAGCAGCAGCACCCCGATCAGGCTCGCCACCGCGAAGAACGGGATGGCGAGGGCCCGCACCAGCAGCGGATCCCACAGGAATGCGGGAAGGCGCAGCTTGGCGATCGCCTCCCAGCCCGAATAGGCACGCGGCAGCATCGCGTCGATGGCGGTGCCGATCGGCAGGAACGACCATTCGTTATTGGCGATGTAACGTGCTCCATCGACGACGAAAGCGATGAAGCCAGCGCTCAGCGCGAGATAGCCGATGCAACGAATGAGCCCACGCACCATGACGAAAACCTGATCCCCACGCGGGGCTGCGTGTTAGCTTCCCGAGAAGGATTTCGGCGCGCCGCTGACGACGGCGGTCGAGCCGTTGCGCATCTCGAGCACGGCGAGGCCGCGTTCGCTCGAGCCGTCCGCGCGGAAGCGGAACAGCCCGTCCGCGCCCGCAAAGCCCGATGGGTTGGTCAGCACCGATTCCGAGAAGCGCTGCGAGCCCTGAGTGCGCACCAGCGCCGCCGCCAGCGACAGCGCGTCATAGGACAGGGTCGCGGTGCGGGTCGGCTCCGAGCTGAACTTGGCCCGGTAGCGCTGGGCGAAGGCATTGAAGCCGGCCGTCTCGGGGGCCGGGAACCAGGCGCCCTGCATTTGCGGCAGGCGGAACAGCTTCGAATCGTTCCACTGGCCGGTGCCGATCAGCTTCACCCGCTTCAGGTCGACGCCGTTCCCGGTCAGCGCCTCGAGAATGCCGGGCAGCGTGTCGGCCGCGTCGGGGATGAACAGCGCGTCGGCCTGCTGCAAGGCCGGGGCGAGGCGCTTGACGGTCTCGAGCATCTGGTTGTGATCGGCCCCGTAATGCTCGAGCGCCACGACCCGTCCGCCGGCATGCGACACCGTCTCCTGGAAGGCGCCGCTCGTGACCTGGCCATAGGCTGTATCGGGGACGAGGGCCGCGAAGGAGCGCTTGCCTTGCGAGGCCGCGAAGGACACGACGCGCTGCACATCGGTCGCCGGCATGAAGCTCAACAGGTAGACGCCGCGTGTGGCCACGCTGGCATCGGACGAGAAGGCGATCATCGACCTGCCGGCCGGGCGGGCCACCGCGGCCGCAGCCTGCACATTGGCGGCGAGCAGCGGGCCGACGATCAGCTCGGCCCCTTCGGTGAGGGCTTCCTGGGCGGCGGCGCTAGCGCCGTCGGCCGTGCCGCGATCATCCTTGACGATGAGCTGCACATTCGGCGAATTGGCCTCGGCGAGCGCCAGCTCACCCGCATTTTTCAGCGAATTGGCGACGATCGCGGTCTGCCCGCCGGCCGTGAGCGGCAAGATCAGGGCGATCTTCACGCCGCCGGCGCCCGGCGTCGCCGGCACAACGGGCGTTTGCTCGAAACCGGGGAAACCGGCGCCGGAGCAGGCGCCGACCAGGAGCGCCAGCGCACTGGCCATCGCCAGTCGCCGCCCCATCTGCGGAGTCCGCCCCCCCAAGGTCTGCTTCCCCTGGCGCGACGTTTCGGGATCAAGCGTCTCGTTCATCGGATTCGTCATGACTCGTCGGTTCCCCGGCCCGCTCATAGCGCAATCCATCGTGACTTCACCATAATTTCCTTTACCCGAAATTCTGATTCGCGCGAGTGTGGACAGCGGACCATCAACACTTCCATGGCCATCTTGTGTCGGTAACCCCTGTGAAATCGCGAAATATGCCTGTTCCGGACCCGGATTTGCCCAAAGATGCCCTTTTGCCCAAGGATGGTGCACGTCGCGGCGCCGGACCGATGGAGCTGCGCCTCGAGCCGGCAAGGCTTGCGTCAGGCCTGCATGTCGTGGCCACGCCCATCGGCAATCTGGGCGACGTGACCTTGCGGGCGCTGGCGACGCTTGCGGGCGCCGATGCCATCCTGGCCGAGGATACCCGCATGACCAAGCGCCTCCTGATGCGCTATGGCGTCACGACCTCGCTCGAGCCCTATCACGAGCATAATGCCGAACGGGTGCGGCCGGCGCTGATCGCCAGGCTGGGGCAGGGCGCCAGGATCGCCATCGTCTCCGATGCCGGCACACCCCTCATTTCGGATCCGGGCTTCAAGCTGGTCGAGGCGGCGCTGGCTGCCGGCATCATGGTGACGGGCGCTCCGGGACCTTCGGCGGTGCTCGCCGCCCTGATGGTCGCCGGCCTGCCGACCGATCGCTTCTTCTTCGAGGGCTTCCTGCCGCAGAAACAGGCCGCAAGGCGGGCCCGCCTCACCGAGATGTCGGCCATTCCGGGCACGCTCGTCATCTTCGAATCGCCGCGCCGGCTCGCCGGGATGCTGGCCGATGCGGCGGCGGTGCTGGGCGAACGGCAAGCGGCCGTGACGCGCGAACTGACCAAGCTCTACGAGGAGGTGCGGCGCGGCACGCTCTCCGAGCTCGCCCACACCTATGCACAGCAGGACACGCCGAAAGGCGAGATCGTCGTGCTGATCGGCACGGCCGGCGATCAGGCAGCGCGGAAACCTGCGGCCGACAGCCTCGACGAGCTGATCGCGCAAGCGCTGCAGGGCCATTCGCTCAAGGAGGCGGTGGCGCGGGTCGCGGCCGATACCGGCCTGCCGCGGCGCCAGGTCTATGCCCGCGCCCTCGAGCTGTCGCACAGGACTTGACCCTTGGGCGGCACGCTCTCGCCAGGCGATCGGCGGCGGCGCGCCCTCAAGCGCGGCTTGCGGGCCGAGACCATGGCGCTGCTCTTCCTGATGCTGAAAGGCTATCGGCCGCTGGCGCGCCGCTATGGCGGCAAGGGCGGTGAGATCGACCTGATCGTCAGGCGCCGCCGCGCCATCGTCTTCGTCGAGGTGAAGGCGCGCGACGATCTCGACAGCGCCGCCCAGGCGATCGGGCCGGCCAAGCGCCGCGTCTTCGCGCGCGCCGCCGCCCATTGGCTCACGCATAACCCCTGGGCCGCGAGCTTCGATCTGCGCGCCGACGCGGTGCTTGTGGTGCCGCGGCGCCTGCCGCGCCATATCGTCTGCGCCTTCGAGCTGAAGATCGGCTGAAGCCGGGTCGCGTCGCATGGGCACAGCCGCAACGCCCAAATCTGCGTCACCCAAATCTGCGTCGCCCGTGCAGATCGTGCTGGTCGGCGGCGGCCATGCGCATGTCGAGGTTTTGCGCTCTTTCGCGATGCGGCCGCTGGCCGGAGCGCGCCTGACCCTCGTCACGCCGGGGCCGGAGATGATCTATTCGGGGATGCTGCCGGGGCGCATCGCGGGCCATTATTCCCACGAAGACTGCGTGATCGATCTGGTCGCGCTCGCCGCCGGCGCAGTTCTGGTGCCGCATGCGGCGATCAGGCTCGATCTTGCCGAAAAGCGCCTTCTCGTCGCAGGCGGCGGCGAGGTTAGGTACGATATCCTGTCGCTCGATATCGGCATCGTGCCGAAGCTCGACGCTCTCGCGGGCGCCGATCGCCATGCAATCGCCGTGAAACCGATCGGCGCCTTCGAAGCCAAATGGCTGGAGCTGCAGACGAGATGCCATTTGCCCGAGGGGCCGCGGCGGATGCTGGTGATCGGCGGTGGCGCGGCGGGCTTCGAGCTGATCCTGGCGATCCGCCATGCCCTGGTCGCCGAGTTCGGCCGGGACCTCGCGGCTGCGGCACGGCTCAGCTTCACGCTCATCAGCGACACTCCGCTGCTCGGTGCCGACGGCAAGGCGGCACGGCGGGCCGCCGAGAAAGCTCTCGAGATGCGCCGCATCCGCCTCCTCGCCGGCCGGCCGGCAGTCAGGATCGAAGCCGGCGGTGCGGTTCTCGACGATGGCAGCTTCGTGCCGGCTGATGCCGTCTTCGTCGCGACCCAGGCGCAATTGCCGCCCTGGCTGCGGGAGGCTGGGCTTCGTCTCGACGCCGAAGGCTTCGTCGCCGTAGGGCCGAGCCTGCAGACGCTCGACGAGGAGGGCGTCTTCGCGGTCGGCGACTGCGCCGGCATGGTCGCCTCGCCGCGCCCGAAGGCTGGCGTCTACGCGGTGCGCCAAGGCCCGATCCTGGCGGCCAATCTGCGCCGCTTCGTTCTGGGCGAGGCGCTGCGGCCTTATCACCCGCAGCGACGCCGATTGATGCTGCTTGGCCTCGGTGAAGAGGAGGCGATCGCTCTCTGGGGGCCGTTCGCCGCCAAAGGAAAATGGGCCTGGCGCTGGAAGCAGCACATCGACCGTGGCTGGATCGCCCGCTATCGGGTCGGTGCGAGTGGTGCCGGCGCCGGCCGTTAGGGCCGTCTCGCGCCTCCCGATTCAGGTCGGCGCAAGCTTCACGTGATCGAATCCGGTCGGTGGCGATGGCTCAGGGGCGTGGAGCAAGCCGCTGGCACCGCGGCCCGATTTCGAGAGCAGGCCCGGGACCTCGACGGCACCGAAACCCCTCGCTCTCCGGCATCGACATGGCGCATAATCCGGCCCAACGCCTCGCTCCGACACGCGTCCAGACGCGCATCGGCCTCGACTATGTGCAGATTGCGCGCGAGCTCATCGCCGAGGCGCTGCGGCATGTTCGAGCCGGGCGGACCGCCGAGGCCGCCGCCTGCCTGACCTCGCATGGCGAGATTGCGCTGCAGGATGACTTCGCCTGCAACCTGCTCGGCTTGATCCATGCCAGCAATGGCGAGCACCTGAAGGCGCTCGACGGTTTCGAGCGGGCCTTGCGCATCCGCCCGGGCCGGCTCGACGTCATCGCAAACCGCGCCATCACGCTGCAGCATCTGGGGCGCCTCGAGGCCGCGATCGCCTGCTATGACGAGGTCCTGAAGGCGCGCCCGGATGATCCGCAAATGCTGTTCCAGCGGGGCACGGCCTCGCATCTCCTGGGCCGCTCCGAAGCGGCGCTGGCCGATTACGACCAGGCGCTGAACCTCAAGCCGGCCCACCCCGAGGCGCGCGCCGGGCGGGCCATCCTGCTGCATCAGCTCGGCCGGCGCGAAGAAGCGCTCGCCTGCTACGACAAGGCGATCCTTCTCGATCCGGCCGACCCCAGCTCGCACTATAATCGCGGCAATACCCTGCGCGAGCTGTCGCGCCCCGACGAGGCGCTAGCGGCTTATCGCGAGGCGCTGAGGCTTCGCCCCGCCTATGCCGAGGCCCTGTGCGGCTGCGCCATGGTCCTCAACGAGAAGGCTCTCTACGCGGAGGCGCTCGCCTGCTGCGCGCAGGCTCTGCGCCATGCGCCGACGCATTTCCCGGCGCTCTTCAACCAGGCCAATATCCTCTATGCGGCCGGGCGCATCGAGGAGGCTTGCGCCACCTATGAGGCCGTGATCCGTCTCAAGCCCGGCGACGCCGATGCGCTCTGCAACCGCGCCGCCGCCCTCCTCGAAGCCTGCCGCCTCGAGGAGGCGCTGATCTCCTGCGACCAGGCGCTCGGCATCAAGCCGGATTTCCCCGAGGCCCTGTCGAATCGCGGCAATATCCTGCAGAAGCTGCAGCGCTTCGAGGAGGCGCTCAGCGCCTATGAGGCGGCGTTGGCGCTTCGCCCCGCCTATCTCGACGTCCTGTGCAGCCGCGGCGTCGCCCTCAAGCAGGTGGGCCGCTACGAGGAGGCGCTCGCCTCCTTCGACGCCGCCCTGGTGCTCGAGCCCCAGCACGCCCACACGCAGAACAACCGCGGCGCGCTCCTGTTGCTGCTCGGCGATTTCGAGCGCGGCTGGGAGGCCTATGAGAGCCGCTGGCTGAAGGAGAACCTGCCGGTCAACGCTCTGCCGCGCGTCTGGCCCGAATGGTCGGGAGGCCCGATCGCCGGGAAACGCATCCTGATCCTCGATGAGCAGGGGCTCGGCGACGTCATCCAGTTCTCGCGCTATCTGTCGCTGCTCGCGGAGGCCGGGGCCGAGGTCAGCTTCCTCTGCCGCAAATCCATGCACCGGCTGCTGTCGAACCTCCCGGGCAAGCCGCGCCTGATCGAGGCGACGGAGCCGGGTGAGAGCTTCGATTACGAGGCGGCGCTCGTCAGCCTGCCGAGGGCCTTCAAGACGAGAGGCGACACCGTCCCGGCTGCGATCCCCTATCTGCGGGCTGAGGAGACGCTCGCCGCAAAATGGGCGGAACGCATCGGCCGCCAGGGCTTTCGGGTTGGCATATCCTGGCAGGGAAGCCCCAATCCGAAGGCCGACATGGCGCGCGCCGTGCCGCTGCGCGCCTTCGCGCCCCTCAAGGACATTCCGGGCGTCCGGCTCATCAGTTTGCAGAAGAATGGCGGCGTCGATCAGCTCGGCGATGCCGGCCTGACCTTCGAGGTGGAGCGCCTGAGCGATGATTTCGATGCCGGGCCCGACGCCTTCGTCGACACGGCGGCCGTCATGGCCAATCTCGATCTGGTCATCACCTGCGACACCTCGATCGCCCATCTCGCCGGCGCTCTCGGCAAGCCCGTATGGGTGGCGCTGAAGAGCGTGCCGGACTGGCGCTTCCTGCTCGATCGAGAGGACACGCCTTGGTATCCGAACATGCGGCTGTTCCGGCAGTCGCGACGCGGGCAATGGGACGAGGTCTTCGCACGCATGTCACAGGCACTCGACGAGCTGACGCGGCCCGGCACCAATCTCGGAGCGACCTCGATCCGGATTCCCGGCGCCATCGGGGAGCTGATCGACAAGATCACCATCCTCGAAATCAAGTCGGCGCATATCGGGGAAGCCGTCAAGCTCAAGAACGTCCATCATGAGCTCGATCTGCTGCGGAGCCTGTGCGCCGACGGCGCATTTTCGGGCCCGCGGCTCGAGGCCCTGGCGCGCGAGCTCAAACTCGTGAACCAGGCGCTCTGGAATATCGAGGACGCGATCCGCATCTGCGAGCAGCGGGGCGAGTTCGGCGACGAGTTCATCGCGCTGGCGCGCAGCGTCTACAAGACCAATGATCGCCGCGCCGCCTTGAAGCGCGACATCAACCTGCTCTTCAATTCGGCGATCGTCGAAGAGAAATCTTACTGCGGCGGGTGAGGGAGCGCCGGCTTTCACCTCTCCCCTTGTGGGAGAGGTCGGAGCCTGAGCGAAGCGACGGCTCCGGGTGAGCAACTGTGATTTTGGGCTCCCGATTATGTCATTGGGCCAGCGGTCTCGGGACCGTCAATGACGCTTCGCGCCGCCTGCGGCGGTGGCCTGCGGCCATCATTGACCGTCCCTGCGAGCGCTGGCCTTCGGAGGCGCAGGTCGGGACGAAGGGATGGTCGCTCGCCGGTCGAACCAAGGGATGGTCGGGGGTCATGCGGTTTTGACCTGCCAATCCATTCCATCGCGCACCATGGCGTTGAGGATGACCAGGAGCTTGCGCATGCAGGCGACGAGCATGACCTTGGGTTCCTTGCCGGCAAGCCGCTTGGCGAATTCGGCAATGATCGGATTGTGGGTCCTGGCCGAGAGGGCGGCCATATAGAGCACCTCCCGCACCGCCCCCCGTCCACCCTTGATGTGGCGCTTGCCGCTGCGCTGGCCGCTGTCATTGTCGAAAGGAGCGACACCGACCAGGCTGGCAATGGCGCGCCGCGACAAGTGGCCGAGCTCGGGCAGGAGCGCGATCAGCGTCTGCGACAGCACCGGGCCGACGCCGGGCACGGTGCGCAGCCGCCTGGCGAGCACGTTCCAGTCGGCATGCTCGGCAGTGAGCTTGGCCAAGGCCTTGTCATGGGCTGCGAGCGCGCGTTGGAACTTGACCCGCAACGCCTCGGCCGTGCGGCGCAGCGCCTTATCGCGCAGGTGCTCAAGCTGGTTGGTGCAGTCGTCGATCCAAGCGCGCAGCTGACGACGGAACGTCAGGTGCTCGCTCAACGAGTCCAGTTCGCGCCGGCGGCCGGGTTGGGGAGCCTCGATCATCACCGCGGTGAACTGCGCAATCGTGCGGGCGTCCACACGATCGTTCTTCGCAAGCCTGCCCTTGGCCTGGGCGAAGCGACGCACCTGCAGCGGGTTGAGGAGCGCGACCTCCAAGCCCTGCGCCTCCAGCGCGTCGATGACCTCGCGCTCATACCCGCCCGAGGCCTCAAGGCCAACCCGCACCACCTGGCGCTCCCTGAGCCAGAAGGCGAGCTCTTCCAAACCGGCAGCATCACGCTTGAACCGCGAGACCTCGTCACGCTTCGGCCAAAGCGCGACGTCGAGCCATTGCTTGCTGACATCGATGCCGGCATTCGTTACCATCTGTGCCATCTTCCGATCCCTTCCTTGCGGTTCGGCCTTCGTGACCGTGCAACTGTTCGGGCTTGTGAAGATGGAGAGAAGGCACCTTGCTCACCCACGGTCTTAAGCCAAGGGGGTAACGGGCTCTCCTCTCCAGGGCCGGCGCGGCGGCCTACCGCGCCGGCCCAGTCCTTTTTGGCACATTTTCAAGACACAAGGGGGGCAGCGCCAGCTCCCTTGCCGCGCCCCCTCAGCCTGGGATTGGAATAACCGCGCCGACGTTACTTCCGCGAGCTGGCGCCGCCCCCTCACCCGGCTTCTCATCGCTTCGCTCTTCGAAGCCGACCTCTCCCGCAGGGGGAGAGGTGGGGGCCGCCGCGCCTTAAGCCAAAACGCGCAGCACCGCTTCGATCTCGACCGTGATGTTGTTGGGCAGCGAGCCCATGCCGACGGCCGAACGCGCATGCCGGCCATTCTCGCCGAGCACCGCCACGAACAGGTCGGAGCAGCCATTGATCACTTTCGGCTGATCGGTGAATTCCGGCACCCCGTTCACCATGCCGAGCAGCTTGAGCATCTCGACCTTGTCGAGCGATCCGGCCGCCGCCTTGGCCGCGGCCAGGAGCCCCAGACCGACGAGCTTCGCATGCTCATAGGCCTGTTCGACCGTCACATCGCGGCCGACCTTGCCGGTAGCGAACGAGCCGTCCGCATAGCGCGGCCCCTGGCCCGACAGGAAGACGAGATCGCCCGCCCGCTTGAACGATACGTAATTCGCCAGCGGCTTCGGCAATTCCGGCAGGGCAAGCCCCATGGCCTTCAACTTGTCTTCCGCACTCATCGCTCGATCCTCTTGAACTTGTTGCTGCGCTTGGGGTGCCACCATTTGCCGGCGATCACCACGCCTTGCGACAGGATGCGCCTGTCGCCCGTCATGTGCTCGCCGACCACATCCTCATAGTCGAACTTGCCCTCCTTGATCGACAGGATCGTCGCATCCCCGACCGAGCCCGCTTTCAGCGAGCCAAGCTCCGGCCGCTTCAGCGCCGTGGCGGCGTTCACGGTCGAAGCTGCGATCACCCGGTCGAGCGGCATGCCGAGGCAGAGGAATTTCGAGAGCGTGGTGACCTGATCATAAGCGGGGCCGTTGATGCACAAGGTGTGCACATCCGACGAGATGGTGTCCGGCTCGAAACCGTTCGCCAGCATGGCACGCGCCGTCTTGAAGGCGAAGGAGCCCTTGCCATGGCCGATATCGAAAATGACGCCGCGCTTCCTGGCGGCGAGCACGGCGGATTTGACCGTGCCTTGCGCGGTCGCAGGCGAATTGGGGAAGGGCCGGAACGCATGGGTGAGCACGTCGCCCGGGCGCAGTCGCGAGATCACATGCTCGTAACTCGGCGGCGGATGGTCGATATGCGCCATCAGCGGCATGCCGGTCTCCTCCGCGACCTGCAGCGCAATGTCGAGCGCAGCCTCGCCCTGCGTGCCCGAGGCATGCCGGCCGACCCGCACCTTGATGCCGACGATCACGTCGCGGTTCTTGTCGGCGACCTCGACGGCCTCGACCGGCGCCATCAGCCGGAGCTCCTCGCTCTCGCCCACCATGACGGTGTTCGAGAAGGCGTAGATGCCGGCGAAGGACACATGCAGGTAAGCGAGGATGCGCACCTGCGACGGCTCGATCACATGCTTGCGGAAGCCGTGGAAATTGCCGGGGCCGGCACTGCCGGTGTCGACCGAGGTGGTGACGCCGGAGGTGCGGCAGAATTCCTCGGCATCGATGCCGAGCGAGGTGCCGCCCCAATAGACATGGGTGTGCAGGTCGATCAGGCCGGGTGTCACGATATAACCCGTGACGTCGCGGATATCCGTCTGCGGTCCCGCCTCGAGGCTCTGGCCGACGGCCGCCACCTTGCCGTCCTGGAACGCCACGTCCATCACGGCGTCGATCTTTTGCGAGGGGTCGATGAGGCGCCCGCCGCGCAGGATGAGATTGGGTGTCAAGATAGCTCCTTCACGCGGCAGCCTTATGCTTCTAACGGGTTCATGCTGACCGGGCGCGGCGCGAGGCCGCAAAGCCCGAGAGGGACATCAGAGGCCTGTTTATCATGCTCGACGACGAAAAGGCGATTGTTCTCTTTTCCGGAGGCCAGGATTCCACAACCTGCCTTGCCTGGGCGCTCGAGCGCTTCAAGGCGGTCGAGACGGTGGGGTTCGATTACGGCCAGCGCCACCGCGTCGAGCTCGATATGCGCCCGCGCCTGACCGCGGCGCTGCGCCAGGGCTTTCCGGCCTGGGCGGCTCGGCTCGGCGAGGACACGCTCATCGATCTTGCAGTCCTGGGCCAGATCAGCGAGACCTCGCTGACGCGCGACGTCGCCTTCGCGCTCGAGGCGAACGGCCTGCCCAACACCTTCGTGCCTGGGCGCAATCTCCTGTTCATGGGCTTCGCGGCGGCGCTCGCCTATCGGCGCGGCGCCAAGCATCTGGTGACCGGCGTCTGCGAGACGGATTTCTCCGGCTATCCGGACTGCCGCGACGACACGATGAAGGCGATGCAGCTCGCGCTCAATCTCGGCATGGATGCGCGCTTCGTCATCCACACGCCGCTGATGTGGATCGACAAGGCGCAGAGCTGGGCGCTGGCCGACGAGCTCGGCGGCGAGAAGCTCGTCTCGCTCATCGGCGCGAGACGCATACCTGCTATCAGAACGACCGGTCGCAGCTGCATGCCTGGGGCCATGGCTGCGGCGAATGCCCGGCCTGCAAGCTACGCAAGGCGGGCTTCGAGAAATGGCGAAAGGGTTAGCGCATTGCGGTCGCGTGGCCGGCTGGAAGCCGGCGATCCGGGTTGCGCCGGACCGCCGGCTTCCAGCCGGCATCGTGGGATCATGCATGAGCTGGCTCAAATCCCCGCATACCATTCATAGCCGCGATCTTCCCAATAGCCGCCACGGCCGCCATGCAGCCCGGCAAAACTGCGCACCAGCTCGATACGCATGACGTATTTCGCCATCTTGTAGCCGAGCTGCCGTTCGAGCCGCAGGCGCAGCGGCGCCCCATAGGGAACCGCCAGCGGCTTGCCGTTCATGTCATAGGCGAGAATCGTCTGGGGATGCGCGGCGTCGATGAGGTCGATGCTCTCATAGTAGCGGATATGTTCCGGATCCACATCGAGCTCGCCTTCGCTCAGGGTGTCGGCGCAATGGAACACCACATAGCGGGCCTGCGACTTGACGCCCGCGCGTGACAGGATCTCGGTGAGCGGCACGCCCGTCCATTTGCCGATGCAGCTCCAGCCCTCGACGCAGTCATGGCGGGTGATCTGGGTGCGTGCCGGCAGGGCGCGCAGCTCGGCGAGCGACAGCGACAGCGGATGCTCGACGAGGCCGTCGACCTTCAGGCGCCAATCGGCGAATTGATTATCGGCGAGATCGAGATAATCCTCGTCCTGCGGGTCGGTCGAGCCATTGGCCCGGAAGGCGGGCGAGATCTCGGCCTCGCTATATTCGGGTGCGAGCTTATGGGCGCCGATGAGCAGGCGCTGCGCCCGGTAGGTGAGGCTGTTCGCGGCATCCAGCACCGAGCGGAAGCGCGGCTCGCTCGACAGCCGGTCGCAGCCCGACGCTGCGAGGCCGCCGAGCGCGGCCAGTGCCTTCAGGAGGCCGCGACGATGAGGGCGGTCAGTGGACATCGGTCCTCCTTGCTTGGCCGAGATCGTACCAGCCCGTGATCATCGAGCGGAGATTGTTCCAGACGCCTGAGACGAGCACCATGACGAGGTGCACGATGACGAACAGCACGAGGCCGGACGCCGCGGCGAAATGGATGAGTCGCGCCGTCTGGCGTCCGCCGAACAGCGTCAGCAGCTGCGGCACGGCGCTGTCGAGGCCGGGCGACATGGTGAGCCCGGTGAGGATCATGAGCGGGAACAGCACGAACACGACCGCGAGATAGGCGAGCTGCTGCAGCACATTGTAGCGCTTGGCCGCCTCGCCGCGCGGGAAGCGCAGGCGCAGATGATCGAGGATCTCCGCCCCGATATGGGTGAGCTCCCTACCCGCCGGCAGAAGGTCCCTGCCGAAATGCCGGCTCGCGAAGCCCCAGATGAGATAGACGAGGCCGTTCAGCACCAGCAGCCAGGCGAAGAAGAAATGCCAGCGCCGCCCGGTCGCGAGATCCTGGTAGCTCGGAACGGTGATCCAGCTCGGGAAGGCGCGCGGCGTCAATTGCCCGCCCTCCCGCGAGGCGCCGAGCACGCCCGTCGTGTCGAAGATGTGCCCGAGGATCAGCGTCTGGCCGGCGATGCCGCGCTCGGATTGGCGCGCCATGATCGACAGGGCCGGATGATCGAAATCCGAGCGCTCACCGACGTAGAGCGCCGGATGGGCATTGAAGATCTGCAACCCGCTCATCAAGAGGAGCGTGAAGCACAAAACATTGATCCAGTGCGTGACGCGCAGCAGCCCGGCATGGCGACGAAACCAGCGCTCGGTGGCGGGCGGATCGGTAGCGAGGACGGCCATAGCATGCTCCGGCGGAGGGGAGGGCGTCTCCCCATCCTGCTCATACGCCTGCGATTGCGCCGAGTTTCGGGCCTGTCCAATAACGTTAAAGTGAAGGGGTCATCGGGGGCCAGCGCCCACCTCTCCCCTGGCGGGAGAGGTCGGCTTCGAAGAGCGAAGCGATGAGAAGCCGGGTGAGGGGGGCAGCGCCGGCTCTCGGAGGATACCACCGATACGCAATCGCGGCAGGTTCAGGATCGGAATGGCTGACCTGATCCGGATTCCGAAGGGTGGAGTTGCCCCCCTCACCCGATCCTCGCCTGGCGGCTCGGATCGACCTCTCCCACAAGGGGAGAGGTGAAAGCACCGGCCGCCTCAGCCGAGATGATGCACTTCGGCAAGGCCATAGACCGGCGTCGGGACACCTTCCAGGCGCGCCTTCATCTGCAGGGCGAGATATTTCGAATAATGGCGCGACTGATGCAGGTTGCCGCCATGGAACCAGAGCGCGTCCTGGCGGGTGGGCTTCCACATATTGCGCAGCTCGCCTTCCCAGGGACCTGGATCCTTCTTGGTGCTCGAGCCGAGGCCCCAGCATTTGCCGACCCTGTCTGCGACCTCCTTGGAGATCAGTTGCGCGGCCCAGCCATTCATCGATCCATAGCCGGTGGCGTAGACGATGAGATCGGCCGGCAATTCGCTGCCGTCGCTGAGCCTGACCCCGTTCGGCGTGATCTCGGCGACGTCGGCTCCGCTCCTCAGCTTGACCTTGCCGTCGGCGATCAGCTCCGAGGCGCCGACATCGATGTAGTAGCCGGAGCCGCGCCGCAGATATTTCATGAACAGCCCGGAATTGTCGTCGCCCCAATCATGCATGAAGCCGGCCTTCTCGAGCCGCTTGTAGAATTTCGCGTCGCGCTCGGCGATCGCCTGATAGACGGGAATCTGGAAAGTGTGGAGGATGGCGTAAGGGATCGACGCGAAGATCATGTCGGCTTTGTCGGTCGTCACGCCGGCCTTGACCGCCTCTTCCGAATAGAGCGCTCCGAGGCCGAGCTCCATGAGGCTGTCGGAGCGCGCCACATGCGTGGAGGAGCGCTGCACCATCGTCACATCGGCGCCGTGCTCGAAGAGATCGGCGCAGATGTCATGCGCCGAATTGTTGGAGCCGATCACCACGCATCTCTTGCCGCGATAGGCCTCGCCGCCCGGATGCCGGCTCGAATGGTGCTGCTCTCCCTTGAAGGTCTTGGCGCCGCGATATTTCGGCACATTGGCGATGCCCGACATGCCGGTCGCCAGGATCAGCTGCTTCGGCCGCAAGGTCATTGTCTTGCCGCCGCGCTTCACCTTGACGGTCCATTCCTGGCGCGCTTCGTCGAAGCTCGCGCTCATGCACTCGGTCGAAGGCCAGTAATTGAGCTCCATCACCTTGGTGTACATTTCGAGCCAGTCGCCGATCTTGTCCTTGGGCGAGAAGACCGGCCAATGATCCGGGAAGGGCAGATAGGGCAGGTGGTCGTACCAGACCGGATCATGCAGGCACAGCGATCTGTAGCGCTTGCGCCATTGGTCGCCTGGCCGCTCATGCTTGTCGATGATCAAGGTCGGGACACCGAGCCGCTTGAGCCTCGCGCCGAGGCCGATGCCGCCCTGGCCGCCGCCGACGATCAGGCAATAAGGCTGGCGCGCCTCTCCGAGCTCGGCCTCCTCGGCCGATTTGCGCTCGAGCCAGCTCTGCCGCTCCGCACGCACACCATGCTCCACGCCCTTCTCGCGCGACGGGCCGGCCTTCTCCTCATGGCCTTTGAGCTCGGTCATGGCGGTCAGCAGCGTCCAGCATTTGCTGCCCTTGAGTCGGATCTGGCCCTCGCCGCGCGCCGCCGCCGTCTCGAAGGTGAACCAGGCGTCGCTGATGCCGTCGGTCTCCGTCGCCTCGCCCTTGATCTGGAAGTTGCTCGGCTTCGCGGCCGGGATCGTCGCCTCGAGCATCGCGGCGATCGCCGTCTTGCCCTCGGCCGTCTTGATGTTCCAGGTGAAGGCGATCAGGTCGCGCCAATAGCTCTCCTTGCCGAACATCGCTGCCGCGGCCGTGACGTCCTTGCGCTTCAGCGCATCGCCGAACTTGGCAAGCCATCTGGACACCCGACGGCTGGCAACGGTCTCGCTCATAAGGTCCTCCCATGCGGCCGGCCACTATCGGGTGATGGCCACCTCTCTCATGGAGGTGAGCCATCGTGGTTCGCCGCGAGCCTCGGGCACATCGCGATCATGATGGCCTTGGCGGCGGCGTCCACGGGCCGGGTCGTCGATCCTAACACAAGTTTTCGTGACGGCACGCTGGCCTCGCCGTGAGAGCGCGCAACGCCCCGGGACCGCGACCGTCCCGGTCGCCCTTCACTTGCCTCATCGCAGCGAGACGCGCCAGAATATCCGGCCGCACGGCGTCCGTGCCCGCGCAAGAGCGGGTGAGACGCGCGCGATCCCAGACGCGACAATCTCTGCTAAGTTCGCGCTTCAGCCGCGAGTTCGAACCTGAAGGATGAAGCCGATGATGGATGATGATCGCCAAGGACGCGTCATCTCGGAACGCGTCATCCCGGAACGCGTCATGAAGATCGGCTTTGCGGGCAAGACGGTGGTGGTCAGCGGGGCGGGTATCGGCTTCGGACGCGCCATCGCGGAGAATTTCGCGGCGCTCGGTGCGAATGTGCATGGCTGCGATATTCTTGAAGCAGGGCTCGCCGAGACCGCCAAGTCCGGCGTCACGACCGCCATAGTCGACCTGACGGATCGCGAGGCGGCAACCGGCTGGATCCGGAGCGTCGAGGCGCAGGCGGGCGGCGCAGTCGATATCCTCGTCAACAATGCGGGCGGCGTCGCGGGCCAAGCGCCGAAGCCGCTGGAAGACGTGGCGGACGCCGATTGGGACAAGATTGTCGCCGTCAATCTGGGCGCTGCCTTCGCGCTGTCGCGTGCCGCGGCACCCGCCATGAAGGCGGCGAAGCGCGGCCGCATCGTCAATATCTCGTCGGGTGCCGGGCTGCAGGCCTCGCTGACCGGCATCCAGGCCTATTGCTCGGCGAAGCATGCGGTGATCGGCCTGACGCGCCAGCTCGCGCATGAGCTCGGGCCCTTCGGCATCACCGTCAACAGCGTGGCGCCGGGCTTCATCCGCACCAATCCGGCGACCGAGAAGCAATGGGAAGGCTATGGTTCGGACGGCCAGCAGGCGCTCGTCGAGCGCATCGCGCTCAAGCATCTCGGCACGGCGCAGGATATCGTCAATGCGGTGATCTTCTTTGCGTCCGATCTCGCGAGCTTCGTCAACGGCCAGGTGCTGAGCGTGGATGGCGGGCGTTAGATCCGGACCGGAGATGGATCGGTCCGCGCAATATCAGGAAGGACAATCGAGATGAACGACAAACCTGCTCACCCGCAAAATTCTGCTCACCCGGAAGGCGAACCCTGGCAATGGCAGGAGCCGGTCTGGCGCGGCATCGTGGAGCGCGCCCGCGCCGGTCGCAGCCTGCGGCCGAAATCCTGGCCGGGCGGGGCGCGCTGCGCCGTCGCTTTGTCCTTCGATGCCGATCACGAGACGATCCCGCTGCGGGACGCGGATCCGAGCCCGATGCGCATCAGCCAGGGGCAATACGGCAACCGCCAGGGCGTGCCGCGGCTGCGCGCCCTGATGCAGCGCGAGGCGGTGCCCGTGACCTTCTTCTACCCGGCGGTCTCGGCCCTGCTGCATCCCGAAGAGGTGCGCGGCGTCGCGGCCGACGGCCATGAGATCGGCATCCATTCCTGGATCCATGAGCGCAACACCACGCTGCCCTATGAGGCCGAGCGCGATCTGAGCCTGCGCGCCGCCGAAGTGCTGTCGCGCCTTGCGGGGCGCGATCCCGTCGGCATGCGCACCGCCAGCTGGGATTTCTCGATCAACACCTTGCGCATCATCCGCGAGATGAAGCTCCTCTACGATTCCAGCCTGATGGCGGATGACGAGCCCTATGAGCTCACCGCCGATGGCGAGCCGACCGGCATCGTCGAGCTGCCGCCCGAATGGATCAAGGACGATGCGGTCTATTTCAACATGGATCGCTTCTCGGCGCTGCGCCCCTACACGCCGCCCTCCGCGGTCGAGGAGATCTTCCGCGCCGAGTTCGACGGCGCTTATGCCGAGGGCGGCCTGTTCCTCTTGACCATGCATCCGCACATCATCGGCCATCGCAGCCGCGTCGTCCTGCTGGAGCGCCTGATCAAGCACATCAAGGCCACCGGGCATTGCTGGTTCGCGACCCACCAGCAGGTGGCCGAATGGTGCCGCGACAACGCAGCTTAGAGGCGCCCGCGCCCTTCCTTGGGATCGCGGGCGTCCCGCCCGCCCTTGAGACGGTGAGACTGAGGCGCCGCCGGGAGGAAGAGCGACCGAGACGGTCGCGGTCCCAGCGCCGGCTCGCGCTCAACCAGCCACTTCGCCCTTACAACACCACTTCGATCAGATAGGGCCCTTGCATCGCCACGCCCTCGGCGAAGCTCGCATTGAAGGCCTCCATCGTCTCGACGCGCGTGCCGGGCACGCCCATGCCGCGCGCCATCGCAACCCAGTCGAGATCGGGGCGGTCGATGTCGAGCATGTCGAGCGCTTTGCGGCCGACATTCTTGGCGCCCACATTGGTGAGCTCGTGGTGCAAGATCCCGTAGGTGCGGTTGGCGAACACCAGGGTGACGATGTTGAGCTTCTCGCGCGCCTGGGTCCACAAGGCCTGCAAGGTGTACATGCCGCTGCCGTCGGATTCGAGCGCCACCACCTTGCGGTCCGGGCAGGCGACCGCGGCGCCGACGGCGAGCGGCATGCAGAGCCCGATCGAGCCGCCCATATTCTGCAGCCAGTCATGGGCGTGGCTGGCGCGCGTCGACTTGGCGAAGCTGCGCCCCGTGGTGATCGATTCGTCGATCACGATGGCGTTCTCCGGCAGGAGGGCGCCGATCGACTGGCCGAGCGTGTCGGGGTTGATGGCGCCGCTGGCGGGCTTCGTTGGCGCATAGGACACGATCGGAGCCCGCTCGTTGCGCGCGCCGAGCTCGTCGGCGAGCCATTCGAGCGCATGCGGGATATCCTCGTCGCGCCGCGCCAGGAGATGGGATTGCGAATCCGGCGGAGCGAGCACGCTCGGCTTGTCCGGATAGGCGAAGAAGGCGACCGGCGCCCGTGCGCCCACCAGGATCAGATGCTTGAAGCCCTTCAGCACCTCGACCGCCTGGTCGACCGGATAGGGCACACGGTCGACTGGCACCCGTCCGGCGCCGCGTTCGGTGCGGGCGCCGGAGGTTTCCGACATCAGCCGCGCACCGGTCTTCGCGGCGATGCGGCCGGCGAGCTCGAGCGCCCCTTGGCGCAAGGCGCGGCCGCCGAGCAGGATCAGCGTCGGCTCGCCCGATCTCAGGACCCGGGCGGCCTCCGCGACCGCGTCCTTCGACACCTGGCTGGGCCTGGCGACCGGCGGGACGGCGGCGACCTCGGAGCCGTTATTCCAGGCGGTGTCGGCCGGCAGGATCAGCGTCGCGACCTGGCCGGGCGAGGTGCGCGCCGCAGCGATCGCGGCGGCGCCGTCGGCCGCTACCGACTTCGAATCGGGCGAAGTCCGCACCCAGGACGACACGGTCTTCGCGGCCGATTCGATATCGGAGGTCAGCGGGGCGTCGTAGCGCCGGTGATAGACCGCATGGTCGCCGACGATATTGACGACCGCGGTCGAGGCTTTGTGAGCGTTGTGCAGATTGGCAAGGCCGTTGGCGAGGCCGGGGCCGAGATGCAGCAGAGTCGCTGCCGGCTTGTCCGCCATCCGGGCATAACCGTCCGCTGCTCCCGTCACCACGCCTTCGAACAGGCCGAGGATGCAGCGCATGCCGTCCACCCGGTCGAGCGCCGTGACGAAATGCATTTCCGATGTGCCCGGATTGCTGAAACAGACCTCGACGCCGCCGGCGACCAGCGTCCGCACAAGACTTTCGGCTCCATTCACGACTGCACCAGCCTATTTTTCGAGATTGCGATCCCCGCAACGGGACAGAATGACGAACTCCCGACACAGCGAAGGGAACGTCGCGTGCGGCGATCGTAGAGCACAGATCGGCCATCGGCAAAACCCCAGATCAGCCGACGCCGGTGGGACCGCGGGCGTCCCGCCCGCTCTTGCAGACGGCGAGGCCGGCACCGCCGCCGGGAAGAAGGGCGACCGAGACGCTCGCGCTCCCAGGGCGCCTTGCCGATCGCTGCCGAAAGCTCCACTCTCCGGTCCGCAGCCGTCGGGCGCAGGTGAGAGGAAGCGATGGACAGGGACATTCTGGTCTGGGGTGCGGGCGCCATCGGCGGCACGGTCGGCGCCTATCTCAGGCGCACCGGCCGCGACGTCACTTTCGTCGACATCGCCGAGGAGCATGTGGCGGCGATCCGCGATCCGGGACGCGGGCTCGTCATCACCGGGCCGATCGACACTTTCAGGGTGGTGGCGCCTTCGCTGCGGCCGGCCGAGGTCGAGGGACGCTGGAAACGCGTCTTCCTTGCCGTGAAGGCGCATCACACCGAAGAGGCTTGTCGCGCGCTCGCCCCGCATCTGGCGCCGGACGGTTATGTCCTGTCGCTCCAGAACGGGCTCTGCGAGCGGATCATCGCTCGTCTCGTCGGGCCTGAGCGCTGCGTCGGGGCCTTCGTCAATTTCGGCGCCGATTGGCTCGGAGCCGGCGAGATCATCTACGCCAATCGCGGCGCCGTCGTGCTGGGCGAGATCGACGGGCAGATGACGCCGCGCCTCGCGAGCCTGCATGAAGAGATGAAGCTCTTCGATTCCGAGGCGATCACCACCGATCGCATCTGGTCCTATCTGTGGGGCAAGCTCGGCTACGGCTCCCTGCTCTTCGCCCAGGCGGTGGGGCAGCTCGGCATCGCCGACTGCCTGGCGCGGCCGGAGCTCTTGCCGCTCTGGCGGCGTCTTGCAGGTGAGGCCGTGACGGTGGCGCTCGCCGAAGGCGTCGAGCCGCTCGGCTTCAACGGCTATGACCCGGATGCCTTCCGGCCGGGTGCCAGCGAGGCGGCGGCGCGCGCCAGCGTCGCGGCCATGGTGGCCTTCAACCGCCCGAACGCCAAGACGCATTCCGGCGTCTGGCGCGACCTTGCGGTGCGCAAGCGGCGCACCGAGGTCGATGTGCAGATCGCCCCCATCGCCGAGATCGGCGCGACGCATGGCATCGCCTGCCCGGGCGTCGAGGCGCTGGTCGCCATGATCCACGAGATCGAGGAGGGCAAGCGGCCGATGAGCGACGACAACCTCGTCGAGCTGGCGCGACGCTGAGGCGGCGGCCCCAAAAAACGCGGCTTTCTCGTGAGTTCGGCAAGCCGCGTGCTCTGGCTGAAGACCACGGTCATAGTGGCGTTCTGCATCGGGCTATTGATGTCCTGGCATCTCTGGGTAGGGCCTCGCTCCTATCCCAAAACGCCGGTTTCCAGCCTGTTGCCTCAGCTCGATGCTTTTGTGGCGCATGGGCTGTTTGCAGCACTCTTCGCACTCGCAGCCGCCATTCTCATGTCGTCAAAGCCGCAGACATTCATCGCGGCCTTCCTCGCGATCATTGTCGCGTTCGGCCTCCTCGACCAGGCAAGGTGGCAACCTTGGGTCTTCCAGTACAGCTTTCTGCTCGCGACGCTGGCGCTGTTCTCCTGGAACAGCGACGATATCGGCGGACAGAAACGGGTGCTGAATATCACCCGGCTCATCATCGCCAGCACCTATATATTTTCCGGACTTCAAAAGCTGAACTTGAACTTCATCGACAACGATTTCCCATGGGTGGTTCAGCCGATCACCAACCTGTTTCCGTCCGTGACCTCTACGTTGCGCTCATTCGGATGGTGCGTCCCCTTCGTGCAAGTCGCGTTCGGCATCAGATTATTGACCAGGCGATTGCGTCGTGTCTCGCTGATCCTCGCTATCTCGATGCATGCCTTCATCCTCGCAATGTTCGGCCCAGCCGGGCTCGATTGGAACAACATCGTGTGGCCCTGGACGGCGGCGATGGCCGTGTTCGACATCTTGCTGTTCGCGGGCAAGGCCGAGTCTTCAGCGAGCGAGATCATCCGAACCAAGGGGGACTATTATCATGCCGTCGCGTTCGTGCTTTTCGCGGCGCTCCCGCTCCTGAGCTTCTTCAATCTGTGGGATTCATACCTTTCCGCGGCGCTCTATTCGGGCAATCTGACCGAAGCCATCATCTATACGACCGATGCAGGCAGGAATTCCTTGCCCGCGGCAATCAGGCGATATCTGGTGCAGACATCGCCCGATACGAACGTCTTGAATATCCAACATTGGGCTATCGAGGATCTCAACGTCACGCCATACCCCGAAACGCGCGTCTTCAAGCGGATCGCCAGGAGGGTCTGCGACCAACTCCACGATCCCGCCCAGTTGGTGCTGACCGTCCGCGAGCAGCGCATGTTCTTCAGCCGGCCCGAGACAGGCTATCGCTGTTGGGAATTGTGACCATCATACGAGGTTCCCATCACCGGGGCGATGCCCATCTCTCGCGACAACTACCGGCCGGAGGTGGCGCGCCGTGATGTGCCGGCGCACTTCGTTGCGCGGCCGCTCTATGATCCGATGGGGATGCGCATCCGGGGGTGACGATCGTGCATTGCCGGCTGGAAGCCGGCGGTCCGAAGGTTGTTGCGCCAACGCCCCTTTGGACCGCTGGCTTCCAGCCGGCAGCACAACCCGAATTTGTTACGGCTCGGCCTTACGAAGCGGTCTTGCCTCGGGCGACCAGTGGTGCTTTCGCGGCCAATCAAAGACGCCCGCGCAAGCGGGAACGGCGGGTTTCGGCAGGCTCGAGAGGCCTGTGCCTCGTACCGTTTCGTTTCAATATCTCAGTTCGCCGTCAGAGCCTTCCCGCCACCTGCATCTCCAGGTCAACTTACCCCTTGGCCGACCGTCCGTGACCTAATTCGGAGGGCCGCGCCCGTCTTTGACAGGCTTTGCGGGCCTGACTAGCCTCGCGCTCCTCCGCCGCACCACGTCGGCGAGCCCGGGAGGATCGAGATGGTTCCGGCACTCATCAGGCGCTGCGCGATCGGCCTTGCGGTCGCGGCCGGCCTCTCGGTGGCGCTGCCGGGCACAGCCTTAGCCGAGACCTTGACGGTGCGCCTCGCCAAGCAGTTCGGCATCTCCTATCTGCCGCTCACCATCATGGAGAAGAAAGGCCTGCTGGAAGCGCAGGGCAAGAAGCTCGGCCTCGATCTCAAGACCGAATGGGTGCAGTTCACGGGCGGTGCGCCGATGAACGATGCGCTGATCTCCGGCTCGCTCGACATCGTCTCGGGTGGGGTCGGCCCCATGCTGGTGATCTGGGGCAAGACGCGCTCGAGCCTCGGCGTCAAGGGGATCGCTGCCTTGAACTCGATGCCGCTCTACCTCAATACCAGCAACCCCAATGTGAAGACCATCAAGGACTTCTCCGAGAAGGACAAGATCGCCTTGCCGACCGTCAAGGTGTCCATCCAGGCGATCACCTTGCAGATGGTGGCCGAGAGGCTCTTCGGCGAAGGCAAGGGGAATCAGCTCGATGCGTTCACGGTCTCGATGGGGCATCCCGATGCGCAAGCGGCGCTGATAGGCGGCAAGACCGAGATCGACGCGCATTTCGGTGCCGCGCCCTATCAATATGACGAGCTCAAGGATGCGCGCATCCATAAGGTGCTCGATAGCTACGAGGTCATGGGCGGGTCGCACAGCTTCAACGTCATCTGGACGACAGCGAAATACCACGACCGGAACCCGCTGGTGATGAAGGCCTTCCTGTCGGCGCTCGGCGACGCGATGCGCATGATCGCCGATGATCCGGCGGATGCGGCCGCGCTCTTTATCGCCGACGAGCGCTCGAAGATGGCGCAGGACGAGGTCGTGCGCATCATCAAGCTCCCCGAGAATGAATGGACCATGACGCCGAAGAAGATCACGGTCTATGCGGATTTCATGGTGCGCACCGGCTTGCTGGCCGCGAAGCCCGCGAGCTGGAAGGATCTGTTCTTCCCCGAGATCCACGATTTGCCGGGCAGCTAAGGCGGATCATGAGCCAGGAACATCCTGACGTGCAGCAACTTGCCGTGACCATCCGGCGCGGCCAAGGAGAGCGCCAAGGCGAGCGTTATGACGAGTTCCGCGTGCCGCGTCGCGAGCACCAGACCGTCCTCGACGTGGTGACCGAGATCCAGCGTGAGCAGGACGAGACGCTCGGCTATCGCTTCGCCTGCCGGGTCGGCATGTGCGGCTCCTGCGCCATGACGGTGAATGGGCGGCCGCGCTGGACCTGCCGTACCAGGGTTTCCGAAGTGGTCGACCGCAAGGGCCGGCTGCGGCTCGAGCCTTTGCGCAATCTCCCCGTCATCAAGGATCTCGCGGTCGAGATGACGCCCTTCTTCGACAAATGGCGCGACGCCAAGGGCTTCTTCGAGCCGGGCCCGATGCCGCCCGAGGATTTCGTCAAGGTCGTGCCCGCTTCGCCGGAGCGGCAAGCGGCCGATGAAGGCATCGAATGCATCAATTGCGGCGTGTGCTATTCGGCCTGCGATGTCGTCGCCTGGAACGCCGATTATCTGGGGCCGGCCGCGCTTAACCGTGCCTGGACACTCGTCAACGATCAGCGCGACCAGGGCCAGGAGGCGCGCCTCGCCGCCATCTCCGCCGACAATGGCTGCCAGTCTTGCCACACCCATATGAGCTGCACCGAGCTCTGCCCCAAGGCCTTGCAACCGACTTATGCGATCGCCGGCCTCAAGCGCCTGGCGATGCGGCACGCATTGGGGCGCAAGCGATGAGCCAAACCTTGAGCACACGGCTCTTCCTGACGCAACGCCTCACGGCGGTCATCCTTGCCTTCGCCGTCTTGGTGCATCTCTACGTGATCATCCAGGCCGAGCGCGCCGGCTTGACGGCAGGTGCGATCCTGGCGCGCACTCATCACAACAGCGTGTTCCTTGCCTTCTATGCGTGCTTCGTCATCGCCGCCTCGGTGCATGCGCCGATCGGGTTGCGCAACGTCCTCACCGAATGGGCCGGCCTGAAGGGCCGCCCGCTCGACGTCGCGATGGCGCTCCTGGCGCTGCTGCTTCTCGTCCTCGGCCTCACCGCCGCTTACGCGGTCTATGCGGCATGACGGCCGATCTTCATCGGATAGGGCGGGCGCCCATGATCCTGCCGCAGCATCGCCGGCGCGGTTTCGTCGCGGCGCTGCTGCACCGTCTGTCCGGCATTGCGCTCGCCATCTTCCTGCCGCTGCATTTCCTGGCGCTCGGCAGCTCCTTGCGCGGCGCGCCGGGGCTCGAGAGCTTCCTGGAGCTGACCCGCAACCCGCTGGTCAAGACGGCCGAATGGGGGCTGGTCACGGCGCTGGCGCTGCATCTCGCGCTCGGGCTGCGTGTGCTGGCGATCGAGCTCCTCGCCTGGCGCGAGCGCAGCGCCGCCATCGTGCCGGCGATGGTCGCGGCCGCCATGGCGGTGGGCCTCATCTTCCTGTTGAACGCATCGTGAGAGAGCGATGACGTTCGCCCATCTCATTCGTGATAAGATAATAGCGGACCATCCGCGCGCGTCCCTTCTCCCGCACTTTCGCGGGAGAAGGTGCCCGAACGTAGTGAGGGCGGATGAGGGGCGCTGGTGAAGCGCTCGACCGTCCCTCATCCGCCTCGGCTTCGCCTCGGCACCTTCTCCCGCGAAAGAGCGGGAGAAGGGGGCGCACGAATGGCCCGCCCGTAAGGATAAACGCCATGGAACTCGACCCGCGCGAAATCGAGGAGGTCTGCAAGACGCTCTATATCCGGGCGCTGAAGCTCCTGCCGCCCGACATCAAGGAGGGTTTCGCCGAGCTGCAGCGCCGCGAGACCGACACGACCGGTCGCGCCATCCTCGGCACCATGGTCGAGAATATCGCGGTCGCCGAGCGCACCCGCAATCTGCTGTGCCAGGATACCGGCATCCCGATCTACAACATCGTGATCGGCAAGGGCGTCACTTTCGACGGCGTCGAGCTGAAGCAAGCGATCCGGCGCGGCTGCGAGCGGGCGACGCGTGAGCACCCGCTGCGCTCTTCCGTGGTGCATCCGATCACGCGCCAAAACGAGCAGAATTCCTGCGGGCCGGGCGTGCCGATCATCCATGTCGATTTCGATGCGCGCCAGGAGACAGTCGAGATCGAGATGATCCCGAAGGGCTCCGGCTCCGAGAACGGCTCCTTCCTCGAGATGCTGATCCCGGCCGACGGGGTGAAGGCGGTCAAGCGCTTCGTCATCGACAAGGTGATCGAGCTCGGTGGACGCGTCTGCCCGCCGACCATTGTCGGGGTCGGCATCGGGGGCACCTCGGATCTGTGCATGCATCTCGCGAAGCTCGCGGCGACGAGGCCGCTGCGCAGCGTCTGCGCTGATCCCGAAGGGGCGATGATCGAGGCGGAGCTGTCCCGCGCCGTCAACGAGCTCGGCATCGGCCCGCAAGGCCTCGGCGGCCGCTCCACCGCTTTCGCGGTGCATGTCGAGGTGGCCGCGACCCATATCACCATGAACCCGGTCGCCGTGAACATCCAATGCCATTCGGCGCGCCGCGCCACGGCGACGATCACGCCGGGCGGCATTGCCTTCGGGTGATGATGGAGCGCTGAGCCATGACGCATCACGTCCTTCCCACGCCCGTGACCGAAGCGCAGATGCGCGCCTTGAAGATCGGCGACACCGTCACCTTGGAGCGCACCCTCTACGGCATCCGCGACGCGACCTTGATCCATATGTTCGACCGCGGCCGGCGCACCCGCCTCGATCTTCAAGGCCATGCCGTCATCCACACGGCGCCCAATGTCCGCAAGGTCGAGGTCTCGCCCGCCAATCCCGCGGGCTATGAGCCGCTCTGCATCGGCACAACCACATCGATGCGCATGGAGCGCTTCACCCGCGATCTGATGCAACGCGAGGGCGTGCGCCTCATCATCGGCAAGGGCGGCATGGGGCCGAAGACGCTCGACGCCTTGCGCGAGTTCGGCGGCGCTTATCTCGCCGTCGTGGGCGGAGCGGCCGCGCTCGAGACCACCTGGATCGAGGCGGTCGAGGATGTCGATCTCGACGACCTCAACCCCGAGAGCCTGTGGCGCTTCAAGATCAAAGGATTCGGGCCGCTGCTGGTCGGCATGGATGCGCATGGCGGCTCGCTGTTCGCGCAAGTCGCCGAGGATGTGGCGGCACGCCGCGCGGCCGTGCTCGCCAGCATCGGGGCCGGCGAATGAGGCCTATGCCGACACCGCGATGAGCCTCCGGCGCCTCGACACCGATATCCTGATCCTGGGCGCGGGCGGGGCCGGGCTGTTCGCGGCCCTGCACGCCAAGAAGGCCGTGCCCGATCTCGAGGTGACGATCGCCGTCAAGGGGCTGATGGGCAAATGCGGCTGCACCCGCATGGTGCAGGGCGGCTATAATGTCGCCCTGGCGCCCGAGGACTCGGTCGAGCGCCATTTCATGGACACGATCGAGGGCGGCAAATGGCTCAACGATCAGGACCTCGCCTGGCTCCTGGTGACGGGAGCGCAGCGGCGCATCCGCGAACTCGAGACCGAGCTCGGCTGCTTCTTCGACCGCAATCCGGACGGTTCCATCCATCAGAAGGCCTTTGCGGGGCAGAGCTTCGACCGCACCGTCCATAAGGGCGATCTCACCGGGATCGAGATCATCAACCGCCTCATGGAGCAGGTCTGGCGGCGCGATGTCCTGCGTCTCGAGGACCATCGCGCCCTCGACCTCATCCCGGCGGCGGATGGCTCGGGGCTTGCCGGCGTGCTGATGCTCGACATGCGGTCAGGACAAGCGATGCTGGTGCGGGCCCGCGCCGTGCTGCTGGCCACCGGGGGCGGCCCCACCATGTATCGCTACCACACGCCGTCGGGCGACAAGGCCTGCGACGGGCTCGCCATGGCGCTACGTGCCGGCTTGAGCCTGCGCGACATGGAAATGGTGCAGTTC
Organism: Rhizobiales bacterium GAS188; assembly: GCA_900104855.1. Lineage (NCBI taxonomy): Bacteria > Pseudomonadati > Pseudomonadota > Alphaproteobacteria > Hyphomicrobiales > Rhizobiales bacterium GAS188. The sequence goes on along the minus strand of FNSS01000001.1, from coordinate 1,946,948 downwards.
CATCCGACCGGCCTGTTGGCGGGCGAGGATACCCGCATGACCGGCACGGTGCTGGAAGAGGGGTTGCGCGGCGCCGGAGGCTGGCTGACCGACGCGACGGCTGAACGCTTCATGCAAGCCTATGATCCGAAGGCCGAGCGCGCCACGCGCGACATCGTCAGCCGCGCCATCATCGACCGCATCCGCAAGGGCCATGCGAGCCCGCATGGCGGCGTCTTCATCGAGATGGGCCATCTCGGTCCGGACGCGGTGCGGCGTCAGTTCAAGGGCATGGTGGAGCGCTGCGCCGATTGCGGCTTCGACCTCGCGGGAGGGCGTGTCGAGGTGATCCCGACCGCGCATTACATGATGGGCGGCCTCGTCTTCCATAGCGATTGCACGACCTCGATGCCGCGCCTGTTCGCGGCGGGCGAAGACACGGGCGGCGTGCATGGCGCGAACCGGCTCGGCGGCAATGGCGTCGCCAATTCGACCGTCTTCGGCGGCCTCGCCGGCGACGCCATGGCGCCGTTTGCTGAACGAGCCGGCGCGGCCTTGCCCGAGCCCGACGCGGCGGCGCTCGACGCGGCGCGCGATCGCGCCTTCACGGGCCTCGGGGGCAAGCGCGGCGATCTGACGGGCCTGCGCAGCGCATTGCTCAAGACGATGTGGGACGATGCCGGCATCCTGCGCTCGGGCGAAGGGTTGCGCCGTGCCGAGGCGCAGCTCCAGCTCCTGGCGCGCGACATTGCCGGCATGGGGACCGGCAGCGGCGACCGCGCCTTCAACCTCACCTGGATGGACCGCCTCAATCTCGAGAACCTGATCCTCGTCAGCCGCGCCATCGTCGCTTCGGCGCTCGCGCGAGAGGACAGCCGCGGCGCGCATTTCCGTGAGGATTTCCCGCAGAGCTCGGCGCTCGAGACCTCGACCTACACGGTGGTGCGCCTCGAAGGCGACACGATGACGACCCGGATGGAGAAGGTACGCTTCACCAGGATAAGGCCGGGTGAGAGCCTGCTGGGCGAGGCCGCCGAGTAGCCGGCTGGAAGCCGGCGGTCCAAGGGAAGGTCGGACCGCCGGCTTCCAGCCGGCATCGTGAAGGGGGGAGGCGTGACAATGCGAGATCCGACGGGGCCGCGCGGCTGGTATTCGCGTGGATATTTGCCGCATTACGACTCGCCTGAGACCATTCAGCACATCGTGTTTCGAACGGCGGACAGCTTGCCGGGATTTGCCCAACTCGATGCGCTCACAGACTTTCACGAACGGCAAAAGGCGATCGGCCAGGAGCTCGACCGAGGCATGGGATCGAGACCGCTGGCCAATCCCGCTGCGGCCAAGATCGTCGAGGATGCGCTGCTTCATTTCGACGGAAGCCGCTATCGGCTGCTCGCATGGTGCGTGATACCCAATCACGTCCACGTCCTCACCGAGCAGATTGAAGGCTTCCATCTGCCGGACATCGTCCATTCGTGGAAATCTTTCACGGCGCTCGCCATCAATCGCTTGCAGGAAACGTCGGGGCTATTCTGGGCGCGTGAATATTACGATCGCTACATGCGCAACGAAGAACAGACGCAGGCCGCGATCTTCTATATCGAGGACAATCCGGTGAAAGCGGGACTTGTGTCGTGCGCTCAGGAATGGCTCTTCACATCGGCGCGTCACCGCGATCCGAGGGGGACCGAGGCGTAACAAATTCCGGTTGTGCTGCCGGCTGGAAGCCAGCGGTCCTAAGGGGCGTTGGCACAACGGTTCAGCCGGGCACAACCTTTGGACCGCCGGCTTCCAGCCGGCAATGCACGATCGTCATCCGCGGATACGCATCCCCGTGGGATCATAAAGCGGCCGCGCATGGAACCTCGCCGGCACCTCACGGCGCGCCACCTCCAGCCGGTACTCGCCCGAGGCCAGACCGATTCGTAAGGCCGAGCCGTAACAAATTCGGGTTGTGCTGCCGGCTGGAAGCCAGCGGTCCAAAAGGGCGTTGGCACAACGGTTCAGCCGGGCGCAACCTTCGGACCGCCGGCTTCCAGCCGGCCCTGTGCGCCGCCGAGCAGTTTGACGTTTAGCCGCCCGCCCGTGAAGAGCATGTCATCAAGGGCTTCACGGAGATCGGCGCTCGTCACCGATTGGCCGGCCCCGCGCTCAATGCTCGCCTGAGCGGTCCGTCGCATCATTTCCTTGATGAAGGCTGCGCTCACGCCATCCGATCGCTTGACGGCTTCGGCTATCACCGCCTTGCTGAGCTTCAGTCCTTTGCCATAGAGCCGCACCAGTTTTTCTCGACCCGCCTCGTCAGGCAGCGGCATCTCGATCGCCTGGTCGATCCGCCCCGGTCGACCCGCAAGCGCGCCTTCCAGTTGGTCGGGGCGGTTTGTCGTGAGAATGAACAGGATGTCGGCGTCGTCCTTCAACCCATCCATCTCGTTGAGCAGCTGGTTCAACAGTGATTCTTCGCAAGGTCCCGCCATGGTCTCCCGATCCCGCGCGATCAGATCGACATCCTCGATGACGACCAGAGCTGGCTGCAGAAGCCGCGCGAGATTCAAATAAGGTCCGAGCAATGCAACTTGCCCGGCTGTAATGAGCAGCGTCGTATGGCCGGCGAGATTGCTTGCCAGATAGCGGATCGTATGGGTTTTGCCCGTTCCGGGCCGACCATAGAGCAGGATGCCCTTTCGGGTGGACTGGCCGAGCGCCCGCAATCCGTCGCGGCTCTTGACGAATTTCAGCACGTTGCGGTCGAGCAGCTTGAGAGTCTCTTCGGGCAGGATCACCTCGTCGCGCCCCACCGGCGGCAGGCGGTGCACGGTGACGCCTTTCGACCGCCCACGATAGTCCCCGCCACCTTCCAGTGACAGCACCTTGCCGCGATAGGATCGTGACGCATTCACTGCCTCTTCGAGCTCGACAAAGCAGCGCTGCACAAATGAGCTTCCCGCTTCACCTGCAGGCACCCCGATCTCGACACAGGTCCCCGCCTCCTGCCCATATTCGCGGTGAAACGACAGCACGACCGCGTAGCGCAAGCCACCGGCTCGACACAGCCACAAGCCATTATTGAGGCATTTCGCCGGCTGCGCCTCGCCGATGTCGATGTCCTGATATTGAGCGGGCGCAATCGTATGGGCATGTTGCCCATCTCTGGTGAGGGCCGCCAAGGTCAAGGTCTCATAGCGGTGCTGCTCGAAGATCCCGAAAAAGCGAATAGGCGATGGGGAGAAGAGCCTGTCGACCGCGGCCTGAACGTCTGGCCGCATGTGCCCCGGGAATTGGCAGGTGGTCGTGACGAGTTGATCCTGCGGGATCCCTGTGAAGTGCCAGGCGAGAGCCTCATAGGCGTATTTGAACCGGCGGGTTCTCGACACCTCGGACAGATTGTCGGCGCCGAGCAGGATACAGCTGTCGCAGATCGACGCATTCTTGCCCCGGAAGAGCGGTTGCTCCGACTGACCCGGCTCGCCGCAAAGAGCACATCGATCTTCGATCGCGTTGCCGTCGACCTTCTCTGCCGCCAATTTGAGCCGGTAGCCGTGTTCCTTGATCCGCTTCCGAGCGACCCGGAGCAGCTCCTTGGCCCTGTCTGCCGGATAGGAGCCGCACGCCGCCCTGCCTTTCCCGTCGACTTTCGTGACGAACGCCGCGGCTTCGGCGCCAGACAGCTCGAAAACGGAGCGCAGAAGGTCCTCCACAAAATCCCAGGGCGTTTCGTCATCGTTGAAGACAACGATCCGGACGCTATCGGTCTCTCTCGGAACGTTGAGCATCGGTCCCCCCTTGAGATCGGCCGGCCGTCGCAATTCAGCATCAGAGCCGGTTGCCGACATTTCCATGTTATCATTCGCCTGCCGCAAAGACGATCGGGCCGTTGGGGCACGCGCTCAGGAATGGCTCATCGGCGCGTCGCCGCGAGCCGAGGGGGACCGAAGCGTAACAAATTCCGGTTGTGTTGCCGGCTGGAAGCCAGCGGTCCAAAAGGGCGTTGGCACAACGGTTCAGTCGGGCGCAACCTTCGGACCGCCGGCTTCCAGCCGGCAATGCACGATCGTCATCCGCGGATACGCATCCCCGTGGGATCGTAGAGCGGCCACGCATGGAACTTGGCCGGCACCTCACGGCGCGCCACCTCCAGCCGGTAGTCGCCCGAGGCCAGGCCGATTCGTAAGGCCAGGCCGTAACAAATTCGGGTTGTGCTGCCGGCTGGAAGCCAGCGGTCCAAAAGGGCGTTGGCACAACGGTTCAGCCGGGCGCAACCTTCGGACCGCCGGCTTCCAGCCGGCAATGCACGATCGTCACCCCCGGATCCGCATCCCCGTGGGATCGTAGAGCGGCCACGCATGGAACTTGGCCGGCACCTCGCGGCGCGCCACCTCCGGCCGGTACTCGCCCGAGGCCGGGCCGTAACAAATTCGGGTTGTGCTGCCGGCTGGAAGCCAGCGGTCCAAAAGGGCGTTGGCACAACGGTTCAGCCGGGCGCAACCTTCGGACCGCCGGCTTCCAGCCGGCAATGCACGATCTCACCCCTTGATCCGCATCCCGGCGGGATCGTAGAGCGGCCGCGCATGGAAGCTGGCGGGCACCTCGCGGCGCGCCACCTCCAGCCGGTACTCGCCCGAGGCCAGGTGCTCATCGCTGACACCAGCCTCGTCGCGCACATAACCGAGCCCGATATTCAAGCCGACCGTGTAGCCATAGCCGCCGCTCGACAGCCAGCCGACCGCCTTGCCGTTGCGGATAATGGTCTCGCGGCCGAGCAGGACCACGTCGCGATCCTCGACCGTGAAGATGGCGAGCCTGCGCGCCAGGGGACCGCCACGCTGAGCGACCAGCGCCTCGCGCCCGAGGAATGGACGAGCGAAGTCCTTGCGCAGCGCGAAGCCGAGCCCCGCCTCATAGGGCGTGGTGTCGGCATTGATGTCGGCGCCCCAGGCCCGGTAGGCCTTTTCGAGACGCAGAGACTCAATGGCCCGATAACCCCCGTCGGCGATGCCATGGGGCTGCCCCGCCTGCATGAGCGCCGCGTAGACGGCCTCGATGCCGGAAGAGGGGATGTGCAGCTCGAAGCCGAGCTCGCCCACATAGGTGATGCGCAAGGCCCGCAAGGTCACTCCGGCGATCGCGATCTCGCGGCAGGCGCCGAACGGGAAGACGGCATTCGCGACGTCGTCGCGCGTCGCGGCGGCGAGCACGTCGCGCGCGCGCGGCCCCATCAGGGCGAGGCAGCCGAAATCCTCCGTGACGTCGACGACCTCGACGTCAAGGCTTGCATCGATATTGCGACGGATCCAGGCGAGGTCATGGGTGCGGAAGCCGGTTCCGGTGACGATGAAGAACAGCTCCCGACCAAAGCGCGACACGGTGAGGTCGCATTCGATGCCGCCGCGTGCATTGAGCATCTGCGTATAGGTGACCCGCCCGGGCGGTCTCGTGACGTCGCCGGCGCAGATGGCGTCGAGCGCCGCCTCGGCGTCCCTGCCCCTCAACTCGAACTTGGCGAAGGAGGATTGATCGAAAAGGGCGACGCGCTCGCGAGTGGCGCGATGCTCCTCGCCGACCGCCTGGAACCAGTTCTGCCGTCCATAGCTGTAGACATCGCGCGGCGCAGTACCCGATGGGGCGAACCAGTTCGGTCGCTCCCAACCGAGCTTCGAGCCGAAGCAGGCGCCCTTGGCGGCGAGCGTCGCATAGAGGCGCGAGGTTTTGAGCGGCCTTGCGCTGTCATATTCCTCATGCGGCCAAGCCATGGTGTAGTGCTTGCCATAGGCTTCGAGCGTGCGGGTGCGGACAAAGCCGTCATCCCCATGCACGGCGGGCGAGAAGCGGCGGATATCGACCGGCCACAGATCGAGCGGCGGCTCGCCCGCCAGGATCCATTGCGCCAGCGCCCAGCCGGCGCCGCCGCCCGACGCGATGCCGAAGGCGTTGAAGCCGCAGCCGACGAAGACGCGCTTCGCCTCCGGCGCCTCGCCGAGCATGAAGTTGCCGTCCGGCGTGAAGGATTCCGGCCCGTTGATCAGTGTCTTGACGCCGGCCGTCGCCAGCACCGGCGTGCGCGCCAATGCCTGCTCCATGATCTCGCCGAAATGATCGAACCGCGAAGAGAGCAGGCTGAAATGGAAGCCTTCCGGGATGCCCTCGAGCGCCCAGGGGATCGGGTTCGGCTCATAGCCGCCCATCACCAGCCCGCCGACCTCCTCCTTGTAGTAGATCAGCCGGTCGGGGTCGCGCAGCGTCGGCAGGTCGCGCGGCGCGCCGCAGGGCTCGGTGATGAGATATTGATGCTCGACCGATTGCAGCGGCACCAGGATGCCGGCCTTGCGACCGATCTCCTTCGACCATTGGCCGGCGCAGATGACGATGGTGTCGCAGGCGATCGAGCCTTGATCGGTGACGACGCCCGCGGCACGCCCATCCTTGAGCACGAGATCCGTGACCTCGACATCCTCGATGATGCGCACTCCCTGCAGCCGCGCGCCCTTGGCGAGCGACAGCGTGACGTCGGAAGGATTGGCCTGGCCGTCGGTCGGCAGATAGGCGGCGCCGACCACATCGGCGATGTCCATCAGCGGCCAGAGCTTCAGCGCCTCGGTCGGCGTCAGGAGATGCATATCGAGGCCGAAGGAACGCGCCGTCGTCGCCTGGCGCTTGATCTCGGTCAGGCGCTCCTCGTTGCAGGCGAGCCGCAAGCCGCCATTCATCTTCCAGCCGGTCGCCTGCCCGGTCTCGGCTTCGAGCGTGCGGTAGATCTCGACGGATTGCTTGAGGAGCCTCGTGATGTTGGCCGAGGTCCGCAACTGGCCGACCAGCCCCGCCGCATGAAAGGTCGAGCCGCTGGTCAGCTTCTTGCGCTCGAGCAGCAGCACATCCTTGGCGCCGAATTTAGCCAGGTGATAGGCGGTCGAGCAGCCGACGATGCCGCCGCCGATGACGATGATCTCGGCTTGTGTCGGGAAGGCCATTCGTCACCCTTTTGGAAGATCGAGGAGCGCCAATTCGGTCTCGAACTTGCCGAGATGCTCGCCCGCATAGGCGACATAGTCGATATCGAGTTGCGAATGCAGCTCCGAAACCATGCCCCACATGGCTTCGCGCAGCAGCGAGACGGCGCGCATGGCCCGATGGCGGCGCAGCAGCGCCGCGTCGGGCGGGCGCCCGAAATAGAGACGCAGCAGCTCATGCTCCGTTTCCGCCTCGAAGCCGTTATTGGAGGCGAGATTGGCGAGGTCGAAGAGCGGCGTATTGAAGCCTGCATAATCCCAATCGATCAGCCAGAGCCTTTGTCCGTCATCGATCAGGTTGGCGGCGAGAAGGTCGTTATGGCAGAAGGCGATGTCGACGGGCGAGACCAGGCGCTCGAGCGAAGCCGCGATATCGAGAAGGCGCGGCAGCTGCGCCTGCCAGCGGCTCTGCCCCTGGCGCAGGGTCGCCGCATAGTCGCGCAGGATATGGAAAGGCCAGAACATCAGCAGCGGGCCGCGCAGATGCGCCGCCATGCGTGTGTGGCAGGCACGGATGAGCTCGACGAGGCGCGGCAGCATGGCCTCCTCGCGCAGCGCCTCGGGGGTCAAGGTCCGCCCATCGATGAAGGCGACGACGAGGGCGCCCTCCTGGTGATGCACGACCTCGGGCGACAGGCCCGCCGCATGAGCGGCGAGGGAGGCCGCCCGCTCATTGAAGCGCATCACCTGATGTTCCGGGATGTCGCTGCCGATGCGCACCACGAAACGCCGTCCGGCGTCGCGCACCACGAAATTGGCATTGGTGAGGCCGCCGCCGAGCGCCTCGGCAGTGACGGGGCCGCTCCAGCAGGAGAGACCTTCCGCGAAGCTCTTTGGGTCCGCGACGCTTTTGGGGTCCGTGCCAGCCACCGATCCGGGATCCCGATGATGTCGGAGAGGCCTAGCCGTCTTCGCGACGGCGCTCAAGCGCGCTCTCCCTTCTCCCGCCCTTTTCGCGGGAGAAGGTGCCCGAACGTAGTGAGGGCGGATGAGGGACGATGGTGAAGCGCTCGACGGCCCCTCATCCGCCTCGGCTTCGCCTCGGCACCTTCTCCCGCCTCAAGTGGCGGGAGAAGGTTGGGCGCCTACTCCATCACGGCCGCTTTGAGGATGCACACCATGGTGGCGCGGCCGGGCTTGCCCGACAGGCAGCGCACGATATGGGTACGGTCGCAACGATAGCGCAGCGTGTCGCCGGGGCCGGCTCGGCGCGTCTCGTCGCCGGCCTCGACCTCGAATTCGCCGGCCTGCACGGTGAGGCATTCGACCGAGCCGCGCTGATGCCCTTCGGCCTCGAGCGCGCCGCCCGCCTCGGCGACGACATCGTACCATTGCAGCCATTCGACCGTCTTGATCCAGCCGACGATCGCGAGCTTCACCTTGCCGTCCTCGGAGACGAGGATCGGGGTCGCGGCGGCGCGCGTCTCCTCGATGAAGGGTTCTTCGTCCGAGGTCGCGAGAAAGCGCTCGATCGAGACGTCGAGCGCCTGGCTCAACCGCCAGATGGTGGCGAGCGTCGGGTTCGTCTCGTTGCGCTCGATCTGGCTGATGATCGACTTCGCCACGCCGGATTGCTCGGCGAGCTCGGACAATGACAGGTTATACGCCTTGCGGAGCCGCTGAATGGTCTTGCCGAGCTGGCCCGAGAGAGCCTGGGCGCCGGCTTCCCATTCCTTGGCGCGGTCCTTGATCGCAACGGCCATGCGTTCATCCGGTTTAGCGAACGAAGTGTTCGTCACAACCACCATGCCAGCCCGGCCTGGCGGGCGCAAGGCGAGGCGACATCCCAGGGCTTCATACAAGGCTTCATACCAACTGAGCCTTCATCCCTTGAAGCCGCCTTCGTCGAGGTAAGCCTGCTCTTCTGCCGTGGACTCCCTTCCCAACACCACGTTGCGATGCGGAAAGCGGCCGAAACGGGCGATGATGTCGCGATGCCGGCGCGCGGCGCGCAGATTATCGGGGAGCCCCAGGGTTTCGAAGAAAGCGAGGCCGATGTCCTGGTCGGGCAAGGTCTCCGAATGTATCAGCGGCATATGGAGGAACAAGGCGAGTTCGCTGTCGCATCGTTTGTCGAAGCCGCGCGCCAGGGCGCGTTGCGTGACGGCGCGGGCTTGCGCATCGGTCGCGTAGGTCCGCGGCGAGCCCCTGAACAGATTGCGCGGGAACTGGTCGAGAACGATGACGAGCGCCAGCGCCCCGTCCGGCTCCTCCTCCCAGGCTGCGAGCTCGCCCCGGGACGCGGCCGCGACAAGCCCAATGAAGCGTGACCGGATCGCCGCGTCGAAAGCCTCGTCCTTGGTGAACCATTTGTCGGGCCCGGCCTCGCGCCAGAAGCCGATCACGTCATTCGCGGTCGGCAGGGGGGGGCTATGTTCGGAAAGAGACATGGCGGGCAGGATCTCGCTTCGGGGAGGGTGTCGCTGTTCGGGAGGAGCTTTGTTCAGTCAGAAGCCTCGGGCCATGATGGGGTCAAATCCTGTGCCGGCACAAGGAGATGCACATCTCCCATGCCGATTGCGCGGAGCTTTTCGGCGCCTGCGCTTTGACGTGGCACGAAGCCTCCCCTAAGACCCACGCCGTCATTTGCGACACTTGGCTCCGACACTTGGCGCCTTTGCTTTCAGCATGGGCGGCCGCGGAATTCAGAAGGAAACGCCCATGCGTGTGTATTACGACCGCGATGCCGACATCAATCTGATCAAGACCAAGAAGGTCGCCATTGTCGGCTATGGCAGCCAAGGCCATGCGCATGCGCTCAACCTTCGCGATTCGGGCGTCAAGAACATTGCGGTCGCGCTGCGCAAGGGTTCGGCCTCGGCCAAGAAGGCCGAAGCCGAGAAGCTGCCGGTGATGGAGGTCGCGGAGGCCGCCAAATGGGCCGATGTGATGATGATGCTGACGCCCGACGAGATCCAGGCCGATATCTATCGCGACCATCTCGCCGCCAATATGAAGAACGGCGCCGCCCTGATGTTCGCCCATGGGCTGAACGTCCATTTCAACCTGATCGAGCCGCGCTCCGATATCGACGTGCTGATGGTGGCGCCGAAGGGCCCCGGCCATACGGTGCGCTCGGAATATCAGCGGGGCGGCGGCGTGCCCTGCCTGATCGCCATCCACAAGGACGCTTCGGGCAATGCCCATGATCTCGGCTTGAGCTATGCGGCCGGCATCGGCGGCGGGCGGGCCGGCGTCATCGAGACCTCGTTCCGCGAGGAATGCGAGACGGATCTGTTCGGCGAGCAGGTGGTGCTCTGCGGCGGCCTCGTCGAGCTGATCAAGGGCGGCTACGAGACGCTGGTCGAAGCCGGCTACGCGCCTGAAATGGCCTATTTCGAGTGCCTGCACGAGGTGAAGCTGATCGTCGATCTCATCTATGAAGGCGGCATCGCCAATATGAACTATTCGATCTCGAACACGGCCGAGTATGGCGAGTATGTGACGGGCCCGCGCATCATCAACGAGGCGAGCAAGGCCGAGATGAAGCGCGTGCTCGCCGACATCCAATCGGGCAAGTTCACGCGCGACTGGATGCTCGAGAACCGCGTCAACCAGACCTCCTTCAAGGCGATGCGCGCCAAGATGGCGGGGCACCCGATCGAGCAGGTCGGCGAGAAGCTGCGCGACATGATGCCCTGGATCAAGGCGAAGGCGCTGGTCGACAAGACCAAGAACTGACGGCTTCTCCCTTCCGTTCGCTACCGTGAGACCTATCGCGCCCGCGCCAATTGGCTGCGCGGGCGCAACGTCGCGGCGATGCGCAGCGCCATGGCGAGGGTGAGCAGGCCCAAGAACACCCAATAGATCGGCATTCCGTCGATATGCTTGATGAAGCTGACGGTGAACTGCGCCCAGAGATAGAAGACCGCGGTCCGGTGCAGGATCTTCCAGGCGCGTGGGCCGATGGCGGCGGTGGTGCGGTCGAACGAGGTCGCGGTCAAGGCCGCGATGAACACATAGCCGATACCGCCGAAGATGAAGGTGGCCGGCGAAGTCGCCTCATGAAACGCGGCGGGCGCCGTGACGGCGAAGGCGATGATGACGAGCGCATGTATGGCGTGCGAGGCTGCGAAGGACAGGCCGAGATAGCGGCGGTTGCGCAAGAGCCATTGCGTCGCGCCGCCCGGCCATAGGCGCCTGAGCGATGAGGCGCTGAAGGCCAAGAGGAAGAGGATGACCGAGGTCCGCGCCGTGAAGCGGATCGACATCCGCAGGCCCGCAGTGTCGAAATGGTCGAGCGCCGCGAAGAGCAACGTGCCGAGAGCGATTGCCGCCGAGATCGCGCCGACGAGCCGCCAGCCTCCGAGAGATTCAGATGCGAAGGGTTCAGATGATTGCGCCTGCATGCACGATCTCCGCTGTGGATGATGAATGTAAGCGGTGATTACATTTGCACCGGAGGCTGGTCAACGGATGTAACTCTCGCTTACATTCATAATGCCGTGACGCCTCCAGATCGCGGGCGCGCCGGTGCCTCGACGGGCTTCCAAAATGCTACTTTCCGGGTCTTAGGCGGATGGACATGACAAAGCGCGCGGCAGCCACAGCCCCGCGGCCCTACCACCACGGCAAGCTCAAGGAGGCTCTGGTCGAGGCCGCGCTCGGTCTCGCCGAGGAGGCCGGCGTCGAGGGCGTGACGGTGCGCGAGGCGGCGCGGCGCGCCGGTGTGTCCTCGGCGGCGCCCTTCCGGCATTTCCCGGACCGGGAGGCGCTGATGACGGCGGTCGCCGCCGAATCGTTGCGGCGCTTTCGTGTCGAGATCGACGCGGCGCTTCGCGATGCGCCTGCCGGCGATCCGCTGGCGCGTTTCCGCGCCATCGGCATCGCCTATATCCGCTGGTCGCTGCGCAATCCGGCGCATTTCCACATCATCTCGACCCGCAGCCTCTTCGATTTCGAGCGTTCCGAGGCGCTCAGGGACGACAATGCCGAGATCATCTCCATGGTGGAGAGCGCCCTTGCCGAGGCCGCCGAGCTCGGTCTGCTCGGCTCCGCTGATGTGAGGCTCCTGCAGATCGCCGGCCGGGCCCTGGTCTATGGCTTCGCCCGCATGGTCATCGATGGGCATCTGCCGCGTTGGAAGGTCGATGCGGCCGAAGTGCCGGCCATGGCCGAGGCCCTGATCGACCTGTTCATCGGCGCCATTGCGCGGCGCCCGCCGTAGAGCCCGCGACCCTGAAACGGCGCCCCCAAGACGCTGTTTGAGATCCGCCGCCGCTTTGCGTCCTTATCGGGCTGTGAGATGATCGGCCGGGGCGAGGTGGAGAGGGGCTTCGATGAGTGCCTATGAGGCGGCAGGCAGGCCATGGTCGCGGCTTGAACCGGGCAGCCAGGCCGGGGAGGCGAGCGCGCTGCCGGGTAGCGGCGGTGGGCAAGAAGCGGCGGCGCTTGCCGCGTCCTTCACCGGAAAGGGCAGGGAGTTTCTCAAGCTTTGCCTGAGGGCCGGCCTCCTCACGGTGATCACGCTCGGGCTCTACCGCTTCTGGTTCCTGACCGATGTGAGGCGCTTCCTGTGGCGCCATAGCCGGGTCGGCGCCGACGGCCTCGAATATCGCGGCACCGGGCGCGAGCTGCTGCTCGGTTTCCTGTTCGCGCTTGCGATTCTCGCGCCTCTCTATCTCGGCTATTTCCTCCTCGGCATCGAGGCGGAACGCTACAAGACCTATGCCAGCACCCCCTTTTTCCTGGTGCTGGTGCTGTTCGGCGTCTATGCCTCCTACAGGGCTCGCCGCTACCGGCTGACCCGCACGGTCTTTCGCGGGGCACGCTTCTGGATGACCGGCTCCGGGCTCGTCTACCTGGCGCTCTATATCGGCTGGGCCCTGCTCACCTTGGTCAGCCTTGGCCTCACCTATCCGTGGATGGCGGCTTCGCTCGAGCGCTACAAGATGCGCAACACCTTCTATGGCGACCTGCAGGGCGGCTTCGCGGCGAGCGGATGGAGCTTCTTCAAGCGCGGTATCCTGTTGTGGATCCTGACCGTGCCGGCCGGTCTGGCGCTGCTCATGTGGATGGCCATGCAGGTCGAGCCCGGACCCGGCGGCGCGCATGACGACAATTCCATCGGGCAGCTCAGCTTGATCGGCGGGCTGGCGCTCCTGTGGTCGCCGGTCGCGCTCGTATTGGTCTGCGTGATGAAGGGCATCGAATGGCGCTGGTGGGTGGAGGGGCTGCGCTTCGGGCCGGCCCATGTCACCTCGACGCTCGGCGCCTGGTTCCTGTTCAAGGAATATGCGAAATACGGGCTCGCGATGATCGCTGCCCTGACCGTGATTGGAGGCGCGCTCGCCGCTGCCTTCGCCTTGATCGGGTTCGATGATCGGATGTTGCGAGGGCCGACCCCTGTCGACTTGGTAGGTCTTCTGCACTTGCCAACGATGCTCTACGTCGTCTTCGCGCTGACGCTTGTCGACTACCTCGCTTTGTTCATCGTGATGGGCGCGATCTACCGCCGCTTCATGTTGTTTGGCGTGTGGCGCAAGGTCATGGCCAGCCTGACGCTGCATGAAGCCCAGGTCTTCGACCATGTCAGCGTCAAGGGCACGCCCTCCGGCGTGGTCGGCGAAGCGCTCGCCGATGCGCTCGATTTCGGATTTTGAGCCTGACCCTGATGAGAGCACCCAAGGCGAGTTATTTCGACGGCAAGACCACGCAGCGCCACGATGTGACGCTCGATTTCACCGAGCAAGCCCTCGTCCTGGAAGAGGACGGGGTGCAGATCGCGCAATGGCCTTATGCGGATATCCGGCAGGAAGACGCCGATGACGAGGTGATGCGCCTCACCAGCATCGGCGCCCCGGAGCTCGCGCGGATCGAGATCACCGATAAGGGCTCGATCGCCGAGATCGAGGATCGCTGCACGGCCTTGCTGTCGCGTGATCGCAACGATCGGCGTCAAAGACGCCATATCGTGCTCTGGGCGATGGCCGCCGCCCTGTCGCTCGTCGCCATCACCTTGTGGCTGATGCCTTATCTCGCGGCCGAGCTCGCGCCTCTCGTGCCGCGACCGATCGAACGGCGCATCGGGGATGCGGTCTATCGCCAGGCGCTCAACATCTTCGGCGTCGAAGGCACCTGCGAAGGCGGCGGCAAGAACGGCGCACCGCTGCGCGCTCTCGAGACGCTTGCCGATAAGCTCAGAGGCGCGAACGGGCTCGACACGGGCGATCTGACGCTCGTGGTGATCAAGAGCAAGGTGCCGAACGCCTTCGCGCTGCCGGGCAAACGCATCGTCATTCTCGACGGCATCCTGCAGGCTTCCGAGACGCCCGACGAGATCGCCGGCGTGCTCGCCCATGAGATGGGCCATATCGCCCATCACGACGGCATGCGCACCTTGATCGAGAGCGGCGGCATGGGCTTCGTGCTGGGCACCGTGCTCGGCGACTTCGCGGGCGCGACCGCGATCTTCTTTGCCGGCAAGGCGCTGGTGCAGGCGTCCTTCTCGCGCGAGGTGGAGGCCGCTGCCGACACTTATGCGATCGAGACGATGCGCGTGCTGGGGCGCTCCCCGGTGCCGCTCGGCAACCTTCTGGTGCGGCTTTCGGCCTCCTCGTCCGCTGGTGGCTCGCAGCCGAGCCTGCTCGATTCGCACCCGGCGACGCCCGATCGCCTCGCGGCCATGAAGTTGTCGCGCGTGCTGAACACCGGACTGCCGATCCTCAGCGAGATCGAATTCAAGGCCCTGAAGCTCATTTGCATCGATTGAGCGGTCTCCTGGCCGTTCGCGCTGAACCCGGCTAAATCCACCCGAATATGGCCGCACTATCTCTTGACGGTCATGCCAAAGAAGCTAGACCCCTTCGCGACACCGCAGCGAGGTGCGAGCCTGTCGCCGTGTCGCCGAAGGCTGGCTGGGGCCACTCATGAGGACAATGACGCATGACTAACCAAGCCGCGCCTCGGAGCGGATGGGCCAAGCGCCTGCCGGACGGAGCCCGCTTCCTCAGATCCTGGATGGAGCGCCCGCTGCAGATCGGGGCCGTGCAGCCTTCGGGGCGAGCGCTGGCCCGCACTATGGCGAGCTATGTCGATCCGGCAGCGCCGGGCCCGGTCATCGAGATCGGCCCCGGCACCGGCCCCGTCACGGCGGCGCTGCTGCAACGTGGAGTGGCGGCCGAACGCCTCGTGCTGGTCGAATACAGCCCCGAATTCTGCGGGCTTCTGCGAGAGCGTTATCCGGGCGTCCGGGTCATCGAGGGTGATGCCTATGCCATCGCAAAGACGCTGAAGGACCTCGCGCTGGCACCGGCCACGGCCGTCGTCTCGAGCCTGCCGCTCCTGACCCGCCCCGTAGAGCAGCGCCTCGATCTCCTGCAGCAATGCTTCGCGATGATGCGCGCCGACGGGCCCTATATCCAGTTCACCTATGCGACCAGCGCGCCCATCCCCTCGCGCGGCGAAAATTACGCTGCGACACCTTCGCGCCGCATCTGGCTCAACGTGCCGCCCGCCAGGGTCTGGGTCTATCGCCGGCAGGCCGCGTGAACCCGCGCGAACGCCTGATCATCGCGCTCGACTTCGCCTCGGTCGAAGAGGCGCGCGCGCTCGTCGCCCGTATCGGCGAGGCGGGCGCCTTCTACAAGATCGGCATGGAGCTCGTCTATGCGGGCGGCCTGTCGCTGGTCGAGCGGCTGGTCGGGGAGGGCAAGAAGGTCTTCCTCGATCTCAAGCTGCATGACATCCCCCATACGGTCGAGCGGGCGACCTCGCAGGTGGCGCGGCTCGGCGCCACCTTCCTCACGGTCCATGCCTATCCGCAGACCATGAAGGCGGCTGTGGCGGGGGCGGGCGATTCCGGGCTCAAGCTGCTCGGCGTCACCGTGCTCACCTCGATGAACGACAAGGACCTGGTCGAGGCGGGTTATTCGGGCGGCATCGAGACGACCGTCGTGCACCGGGCCCGCCAAGCCAAGGCGCGCGGCATGGACGGCCTCATCCTCTCCCCGCAGGAGCTGCGCATGGTGCGCGAGGTGGTCGGCCCGCGGCTCACCCTCGTCACGCCCGGCATCAGGCCGAAAGGCACCGGCGCCGGCGACCAGAAGCGCGTCATGACGCCTGCCCAAGCCGTTACGGCGGGCGCCGACCATATCGTGGTCGGCCGTCCAGTCACCGAGGCGCAAGATCCGCGCGCGGCCGCCGAGGCAATCGTGGCCGAGATCGCGCCAGGCCTTGGCCAGGACGGTTGACACCTCGGTAATGGCGCACCATAAGCGGCCCGCCCGTTGCCAAGCGCTCAAGACCGGTATCGGTCGGGCAGGCGCCGGACGGGGGAATGTCCCGAGCGGCAAAGGGGGCGGACTGTAAATCCGCTGGCTATGCCTTCGTAGGTTCGAGTCCTACTTCCCCCACCATTTATCTCGCAAACGGGTCAAAGCGGTGCGCTTTCCCGTCCATTGTTCCTTGCATGCGAGGCGGCGAGCATCTCTGCGCCGCACCTGCACTCACCAGCGCCTGATGATCTCCAGCATGGCCGGGACGGCGAGTGCCGCGAAGGCCGACAGAAGCGGCAGCTCGGCCTCGCCATACCATCGCGCTTGGTGCAGCAGATTGAGGGTGCCGAGCGTCGTGCCGTTCCAGCGCACCGGCACATTGACGGCGCTCTCGCAGCCGAGCGAGGCGATCAGCTCATGGTCGAAGAAGGCGCGGCGGATATCCTGCGCATCGCGGCAAATGCGCGGGCGCCCGCCGAGCACCACCTCCTTGTAGAGGTCGCTCTCGGTCTCGATCGGCTTGCTGCCGCCGGTCGGATAGGCCTTGGGCTGGTTCGAGTAATAGCGCTGGTTCTCGTTCTTGGCGAAATTCAAGACGAGGACGGTGAAGAGCTTATGTCCGATCGTTTGCGCCAGCGCGGAGTCGAGCGCCGCGAGGCTCGGCCCTGGCTGATCGGCGCGTGTGAGCGCAGCCGCCACATCCGTGAGGTGCTGCAAGGGAGCGGCACGCTCCGGGTTCGTCTGCGTTACCATGATCTGCCTTTCGTCCTGCGTCGATCGAGACTGATCGCCGCGCCCTCGATTCGGTCAAGCACAAATGCGCAGCGCGATCCACGCGGCTTCGCCACGGACCGATCTGCGCGGCTTCGCCTCAATCGCGCGCTTTCAGTGCAATGAACGCCTCGAAAGCCTTCAAGGTCTCGGAGCTGACATGGTGCTCGATGCCCTCGGCATCACGTCGTGCGGTGTCGGAGCTCACGCCGAGCACCCGCAGGAAGTTCTCGACCAAATGATGCCGGGCGCGGCTGCGCTCCGCGAGGTCCTGACCCAATTGCGTGAGGAAAACGCCGCGATAGGGTCGCTGCGAAATGAATCCTTCCTCGGCCAGGCGCTTGAGCATCTTGGCGACGGTCGGCTGTGCCACGCCGAGACGCGCCGCAATATCGACCTGGCGCGCTTCGCCGCCATCGGCGATCAGATCGGCGATCAGCTCGATATAGTCCTCGACGAGCTCCAGGCGGCGTGCCTCGCGCGCCTGGCGAAAACTTTCGACCTGCATCTCGGTGTCGACGAGCGCGACCGCGTCCCCCTGCGTGGCGCGAGGCGGCTTTGTCATCATGCCCTTTCGATCACGTCGGCGAATCTCCCATGGCGAGGAGGAATATTTAGCAGATGCTAATAATACTCACAAACCTTTGCAGGGACTTCGTCGGGCATCCACAACAATGCGGAGGTTCTGGCTTCCAAGGCCGGAGCCATCTCGCTCACGGGCCGATATAGCGCAATTTACCCGGCCTTCACCATGTTCGGCTCATATAATTCCATCATTCCGTGTCGCCGGGGGCCGCTGCCGTGATTCAATTCCGTGACCGGGCCCGATCGGCGACGCTGGCTTTCTTCGCCGTGGCCGTCGCCGGGTTGCCGCCGTTCCTCGGCCGCTCCGCACTCGCGGCCGAAGCTCCGCGGACGATCATCGTGGACCTCGACCGAGCCAAGGTGGTCAGCCTGCCGAGAGGGGCGCGTCAGGTCATCCTCGGCAATCCGATCATCGTCGGCATGACGCAACTGCCCGATGGTGTCACGGCGGTCCTGACCGGCAAGGCCTTCGGCGAAACCAACCTGGTCGTTCTCGACGCTAAGGGCGCTATCGTGATCGATTCGATCATCCGCGTGGAGCCGCCCTCCGGCGCTGGCCTCGTCGTCCAACGCGGGCAGCAGCGCACGTCCTATGATTGCGCATCGGGCTGCGAGCTCAGAATGCAGCTCGGCGATGCCGGCGAGGCTGCGCAGGATGCGGGCACAAAGATCCAAGCCCGCAACGGTCTGGCGACCTCGCAACCGGACGGTCCAAATCCGAGCGTGAAGAGCGGCGGCGCGCTGTAGCGCGGACACAACCATCAGGCTCGCGGCGCGATCACCGATCCGTTGCCAGAAGTGCTTCGGCCGGCATCCCGAGAATAATGTGTCGCGCCACAACCGTTCGTTAACTCGCCAGCCGTATAGGTTGCAGCCCTGGGCTGGTGGGATGGCGATGTCGCGGGTACAGCCTTTGCTGAGATTGTTCGGGACTGCGCGGCGCTTCGTCGCTGGCCCAGACGGCAATGTCGCCATCATTTTCGCGGGCTCCCTTTTGCCTGTCACCTTGTTGATCGTCGGTTGTCTGCAATATTCGATGGCAGCATCCGCCGAGCGCAAGTTGAATGCGCTCGCCGACGCCGCGGCTCTCTCCGCGGTGTCCAGCACGGCCGCCGCGAATTACCAGAAATCGCCGACGACCGGACAAGCCTCCGCGCAGAGCTATGCCCAAAGCGTGTTCAGCTCCCAGGCTGCACATATCCAAGGCGTCACGGTCACCTCATTGAATGTCAGTGTGAGCGGAACGCCCACGTCGATCACCTCGACGGTCAGCTATTCGGCAACGGTCAAGAGCTTCGTCCCCGGCCTTCTCGGCACGACCTTCTCGAAGGTTGGCGGAACATCGACGGCCGCCACGTCGTTGGTGGCCTATTCGGACTTTTATCTGCTGCTCGACGATTCGCCCTCGATGGGGATCGGCGCGACGACGACCGACATCACGAAGATGCAGAACGCCAATAATGGCTGTGCCTTTGCATGCCATTCCCCTCACGCCCTTGACGGCACCTATCCGGGCTATACCTTGCCGATGGTTCCCGGCACGCAGCTGCGCATCGACGCGTTGCGCTCGGCTGCGGCGCAATTGATCTCGACGGCGATCGCCCAACAGACCGTCCCGAATCAATTCCGCATCGGCCTCTACACTTTCGCCAACAGCGTAACGACGCTCAGCGACCTGACCACGAACCTCAGCTTGGTTCAAACCCTCAATTCCAGCATCGCCTTGCCGGTGACCGATCTCGGCACCCAGATTGGCGATGCCGTCGACTGGCTCAGCAAGAACAAGGTGACGACCGCATCCGGAACGGGAACGCAGGCCTCGCCCTACAAATATGTCTTCCTGGTCACCGACGGCGTCGAGGACCAAGCCTTCAATTTCATTCCCGGTCCTTATGACAGCCTGCAAAGCCCGACAGGGAACTGGTATGGTCAGGTCTATAGCGGCGTCATGAACCCGAATGCCTGCGCGAGCCTCAAGAACAAGGGCGTGACGGTGGCGGTGCTATATACCAACTACGACCCGTTGAGCGATGTCAGATACACCGACATGGTGAAACCCTTCGCAGACAACATCGCCACCAACCTGCAGGCTTGCGCGTCGCCCAATTTCTTCTTCCAGGCCGACAACGCCAGCGACATCAACAACGCGATGCAGCTGATGTTCTCCAAGGCCCTCCAAAAATCGGCGCGCCTGACGAACTGACGCTGCGCGAAGCCGGTTGCCTCATGCCGCTTGCGGCCGTTCCCGGGAAGTTGCGTCCGCATCCGAATTGGCCGCCCGCTCCGCCATCACGCCATAGCGGCCGATGATCACGCCATCCTCGATCAGGCCTGTCTCACGATCCGCCATCCGGGAAAAGGCGACGGCGCCGCCTAGCACCCCGGCAAACACCTCGGCGGCGCGCTTGGCGTCGTCCTCGGACGGGAAGCCCATTTCGGGCTGAACCGACAAGGTGCCGTCGATCTTGATGAAGACCGGAAAGACCCCGAATTCCGCTGCTTTCGCCATGACTGCGCCTCACGAATTTGTTCCTGAGGCAAACGCGGCGGCCGGCCCGGAGGTTCCCGCCATACGGCTTCGTCGGCGCCCGCTTCGGTTCCGTCACCGAAATGGGGGCTGTTGCTGCTGGCCCCGCGCCGGAGATTCTCCGCGAAACTCAGTCGCTTGCGCCTAAGCGCGTCACAAAGGGGAGCTCATGATCAGATTTTGCTTCGTCATCTGCGTCGCGGCGCTGCTCACCGGCTGCGCCATCGACCAGGCTCACAAAGGGGAGGGTGGTCATGATTTTTCCGGGGCGACCATCGGCGTGAGCGGGGCCTTCAGCCGCGAATAGGCCTGGTAGAATTGGGGTTGCCGCGTGCCCATCGGCTTCGTGAGCTTCGTGTCAGGCTGGTGCGAGCACGTGGATGACGCGGGTTGCGATCATGTCCTTGGTGCGGGCCCCATAGGCCGCCATATGCGGCGCCTTGGCATGCGCCTTGAGGGCGTCGAGGCTCTCCCATTTCTCGATGACCACGAAGGTGTCCGGCCCGAACGGCGTCTGCATTGCGCCCAGCCCTTCTGCGTCGGTCGCGGGGCCATATTCGATGCAACCCGCCTCGGCGTGCACGGCCGGAATATTGGCGTGGAACTCCTTGAGGATCGCGGCGCGCTGCCCCGGCTTTGCGGTAATGACGGCGATGACATGGATCATGATGTGGGGCTCCAGTTGTCGGTGTTATCGTGTCGGCGAGATCGTGTCAGCCTTATGAGCGCGTAAACAATCGGCCGGCGGTCAATAGGCGCAGGCCCAGCCATCGCGCCTGGGGTCGGATCCGGCAACCCGCACGCCGTTCTCCATCACTCGGATCGCCTGCATGGCGCAGGGACCTTCCAGATGACCGACGCGCTGCAGCCGGTGGCCGAGGCCTTCGAGCTCGGCGAGCAGCTCGTCGCCGAAATCCGTCTCGATGGTGAGTGAGCCGTCACCCTCATGGGGCCAATTGGCGCCCTGGCCGCTCTGGCTACTGCTCCAGCGCGGCATTTCGAGTGCGGTCTGCGGATCCGCGCCGAAATCGAGCATGGCGACCAGCATCTGCGCATTCACCTGCACCTGGTTGTCCGCGCCCGGCGTGCCGAGCACGCCCCAGAGCTTGCCGTCCTTGAACACCATCGGCGCATTCATGGTGTGGCGCACCCGTTTGCCAGGTACCAGGCGGTTGGCATGGCCGGGCGCCAGATGCCAATAGGCCATGCGGTTGTTGAGCAACACGCCGGTATCGCCGGCCGTGACGCCTGAGCCAAAGGCGGAGTTGATGCTCTGGATGCCCGAAACGGCATTGCCCTCAGCATCGACAACGCAGAAATAGGTGGTGTCCGCAGCCACGACCTCCTCCTGCAGCGGCCGACATGCGGCAGCCTTGAGGTCGACCCGTGAGGCGAGCTCATCCGCATGGGCGTCCGACAAGAGATGTTCGATTGGAACCTTCTCGAAGCGCGGATCCGCCCCATAGGTCTCGCGGTCAAGGAAGGCGAGCTTCTTCGCCTCGACCAGGACATGCACCCGCTCGGCCGGCGACAGCGCCTTGAGATCGAAGCGCTCGACGATCTTGAGCATTTCGAGCATCACGAAGCCCGTGGAATTGGGCGGCGTCTGGCGGATCTCGAAGCCGCGATAGCTTATGGCGAGAGGCGCCTGGATCTGCGCTTCGCAAGCGGCAAGGTCTGCCTTGGTGATGGGCACGCCGGCCTCGCCCATGCCGCTTGCCAGGCGCTCGGCGAGGTGCCCGCGGTAGAATGTCTGCGCGCCCTTGGCCGCGATCTCTTCGAGGCTGCGCGCCAGATCCTCCTGAAGCACCAGATCGGCGAGGCCATGGCCCAGGAACGTCTTGGCGCTGCGTGCATCTGCGGCAAGCCGCGCCTCATTCTCGCTCGCGAAATGACGATAGCCATGGGTCGCCGCGAAGCCATGGCGCGCGAGCTGGATGGCGGGAGCGCAGAGTTGCGCGAAGGGCAGGCGCCCATGGGCCTGATGCATCGCGGCGAGGCCCGCGAGAGCGCCCGGAACCGACACGCTCTCAGGCCCGGTGACCGGGATGCCGTCGCGATGGCACTCGGGCGTCGCGGCCATAGGCGCGGGGCCGGTGCCGTTGAACACCTCGGCGCTGCCGCCCGGCATGAACACATGATAGAAACCGTCCCCGCCGAGCCCCGACATCATCGGCTCGCAGACGCCGAGCGCCAGCGAAACGGCGACCGCGGCATCGACAGCATTGCCGCCCTGGCGCAGCAGTTCGAGCCCGGCCTGCGCCGCCATCGGATGATTAGCGCCGACCGCTCCGTTGCGGCCCATGATTAAGGGGCGATGGCTGCGCGGTGTCGGATACATCGAGGCTGCTCCCGAGGTGAACTGTCTGGCGGGTTCGGATCGGATAGCATGGATGCGGCGCGATCAAGAGCGGCCCGCGCATTGGTGCCGGTCACGAAATAGCGCTCATGCGTTTCGTGCACGCCGCGCCGGGCTGCCTGCCGATTGTCGTTGCGCCTACCGGCATGCCTGCCACATGATCTCGGCGAGAACGCTGATTGCGACGAGTCGATCGCTTTCTTGTCGATCGTTTCTGTCGATTGTCTCTTGCGGCAGGTTGGAGCCAGATTGTGTTCGAGCGATTGCCTCTGCTGTTCCGGCACGTGACCTATGCGTTGCGCGGCGGCTTCCTGGTGAGGCCGCTCGTGATCTCCGTGACGCTCGGCGTCACCGGCATGGTCTTGTCCTCGCTCGAAGAAAGCTTCCCGATCCTGAGCGACTGGGTGCCCGCCATCCTGTTCCCGTCGCACTCCGACGCCCAGGTGGCCCAGGTGATGCTGGGCACGACAGCCTCCTCGGTCATGACGGTGGTCTCGATCGTCTTCGCCATCCTGCTGATGACCTTGACGCTCGCCTCGATGCAGTTCTCGCCGCGCATCCTGGTGAGCTTCGTCAAGGATCGCGTGACCCAGTGGACGCTCGGCATCTTCCTCGGCACCTTCCTCTATTGCCTGTGCGCCTTGCCGGCCGCCCGCTCCGCGCCGATCGCCTTTGCGCCTGTGCTGACGGTCACCGGTGCCATGCTGCTGGCCCTCGCTTCGGCCGTCGGCCTCATCTTCTTCATCCACCATATCTCGCAGGCGATCAGCGTGACCCATATCGTCGATCGGATCGCGCGCGAGGCCGAGGATGTGATCGACGATCTGATGCCGCACAAACGGGCGAACATCCATCGGGCACCGCCCCTCACCTTCGAGGCCAAGGGGCCCGAGCACGAAGTGAGAAGCCGCGTCTCCGGCTATATCCGCTTCGTCGACACCGCGCGCCTCCTCAATCTGGCGAAGAGCTATCGGTTGCGGGTTCGCGTGCTGCGCCGTGTCGGTCACTTCATTCCCGAGGGCGTGCCGCTGTTCTCGGTGTCGCGCGAAGACCGGATGAGCAGCGAGCGCAGCGCCGAGCTCATTTCCGCTTTCGATATCGGGCCGGCCCGCACCATGCAGCAGGATGTCGAGTTCGGCATCCTGCAGATCGTCGACATCGCCTTGAAGGCCATCTCGCCGGCCGTGAACGACCCGAGCACGGCGATCAACTGCATCGATCAACTCGGCCGCATCCTCATCCGCTGGGCGAGCCGCGAACCGCCTCCTTCCCAACTCTGCCATCCTCCGCATGTCGTGCGGGTCGTCATCCCGTGGATCGGCTTTTTGGGTCTCCTCGACACCGCCTTCGAGCAGATCAGGCATTACGCGGCGAGCGATGTGGTGGTCAGCCTCAGGCTGCTGCGCGCCCTCGACGATGTGGCCTCGACGCTGGCCAGCGAGGAGATGCGGGCCGAGCTCGCCTCGCGTGGCCGGCGCATCGTAGAAGGCTGCGCGGCGCGGCTCGGCGCCGAAGATGTCGGCAGGCTCGAGCAGCGGCTCTCGGCTCTGGAAGGACGGTTCACAGCCCCCGAGCTTTCGCTCACGAGCCCGTAAGACCGGGCAAGCAGCAGGGCCCATCCCCACCCACGCCTCGAAGGCTGAGCGCCGAGACCGTTCGCGACTGAGCATTTTGCCCAGGCAAATGAGCCAAATCCCGGCGCCATCCCGATTTTGATGGCCCGGAAGGCCGATATCGGCATAATCGGGTCACACCAGCACCGGAGAGACGCCGCCGCGGAGCGCGGAACCATGCTCGATATCGTCCTCGTCCTCGCCGTCTTCGCGGTCCTGCTGGTCGTCGTCGCCCTCAGCCAGCCGCTTGCCGTGCGCCTCAAACTGTCTCCGGTAGTGCTGCTCGCCGTGATCGGCGTGGCGATTGGGAGCGTGTCGGCCATGCTGCTGCGCACGCCGCTCTCGACGGAGTTCGGGCGGGTCGCCAAGCTCTTCGCGGATCTGCCGGTCGGCTCCGAAACCTTCATCTACGTCTTCCTGCCGCTCCTGGTGTTCGAGGCCGCGATCACGAGCGATGTGCGGCGCATCATCGAGGACTGGGCGCCCATCCTGATGCTTGCAGTTGTCGCGACGCTCGTCACCACCGCGATCGTCGGCGTGGCCCTGTTGCCGCTCGCCGGAGTGCCGCTCGTCGTCTGTCTCCTGCTCGGATCCGTGGTGGCGACCACGGATCCCGCCGCAGTCATTGCGGTCTTTCGCGATGTCGGCGCGCCGGCTCGGCTCACCCGGCTTGTCGAGGGCGAAGCCCTGCTCAACGATGCGGTGGCGATCGTGCTGTTCGCAGTGCTGCTCGGCATGATCGTGTCGGGGCGCGAGCCCGATATCGGGGGTGGAGCCCTCGAATTCGTGGGCGCCTTCCTGGGCGGCGCGGCGCTGGGCGTGGTGGCCGGCCGGGCTTTCCTGCAGGTGATCCCCTGGACGCGTGGCGACCGGCTGGCCGAGGCGACCTTGACGGTCGCGCTCGCCTATCTCGCCTTCATCGCGGCCGAACGCCTCGGGCATGTGTCGGGCGTGGTCGCCGTGCTGTCGGCCGGCATGACGGTCAGCGCTTTCGGGCGGGCGCGCATCACACCCTATAACTGGTCGTTCCTGACCGATCTGTGGGCCCAGATCGCCTTCTGGGCGCATTCGTTGGTGTTCCTCCTCGCCTCGATCCTGGTGCCCAAGCTGCTGCTCGATGTGCAATTCCGCGATCTCGTCCTGGTGGTCGTGCTGATCGCGGCGGCTTTCGCGGCCCGGCTCCTGGTGCTGTTCCTGCTGTTGCCGTTGCTGAGCCTCGCCAGGCTGACGCAGCCGATCAGCACCTCCTACAAGCTCACCATCGCCTGGGGTGGGTTACGGGGCGCCTTGACTCTGGTGCTGGCGCTCGCCGTTACCGAGAACCCGCCACTGCATACGGATGTGCAGCGTTTCGTCGCGGTGCTGGCGACCGGCCTCGTGCTGTTCACGTTGCTCGTCAACGGCACGACCTTGCGGCTGATCATTCATCTCTTCGGGCTCGACCAGCTTTCACCGGTCGATCAGGTGCTGCGTGACCGGGTGCTGGCGCTCTCCTACGCCGAAATGGGGGAGACTATCCGCAATCTCGGTGAGGAGCACGAACTCTCACCCTCCGCCGTGCAGAGCGCGCTCGAGCCCTATGAGACTTGGATCGGCGCGGCCGGCGCGCGCGGCGATGCCGAGCGCGTCTTGACGGATCGCGAACGTCTGGCGATCGGCCTCGTGGCCCTCGGCAATCAGGAGCGCATGCTCGTGCTCGAGACGCTGGCGCAACGTGCCGCCTCGCCGGCCACGGTGCAGGCGCTGCTGCGCAATGCCGAAGTGCTGATCGAGGGCGCGCGAAGCGGCGGGCGCCTCGGCTATAAGCGGGCCGCCGAGGCGGCGCTGGCCTTTCCGCTCGCCTTTCGTGCAGCTTATGCGCTCTACCGGCGATGCGGCATTCTGCGCTTCTTCGCCGATCGGCTCGGAGACCGGTTCGAGATGCTGCTGGTGATGCGCCTCCTGATCCAGGAACTCGCCGGCGCCAATGCGGCGCGCTCGCGCTCGCTCTTCGGGGAGCGGGTCACCTCGCTGATCGCCGAGATGCTGCGCCAGCGCCTCGACAAGACGACGACTGCGCTCGATGCCTTGCGCCGCCAATATCCCGACTATGCGGCGGCGCTCGAGGCGCGCTTCCTGCGCCAATCGGCTCTGCGGCGGGAGATGGGGCGATACCAGGCGCTGTTCGAGGAAGGGCTGATCGCCTCCGAAGTTTATCAGGACCTGAAGGGCAGCGTCGCCGACGCCCAGACGGAGCTGGCGCGGCCGCGCTTCGATCTCGGCCTCGATACGCGTCATCTGATCGCGCGGCTCGATCTGTTCTCGAGCCTCAGCGACACGCAGCTCGAGCGCGTGCAGAAGCTGCTGCGGCCGCGTTTCACGGTGCCCAATGAGCGCGTCGTCCGCAAGGGAGAGCGCGGCGACGCGGTGTTCTTCATCGCCTCCGGCGCCGCCGAGGTGGTGCTGCCGGATCGCCGCATCCCGCTCGGCAGCGGCGACGTGTTCGGCGAGATGGCACTACTCAGCGGCATGCCGCGCCAGGCCGATGTGGTGGCGCTCACTTATTGCCGGCTGCTGATGCTGCGCAAGGCCGATTTCGATCGCTTCATGCGGGATAATCGCGATGTTCGCTTCGAGATCAATCGCATCGCCGAGGCACGCTCATCGATGAACAAGCCAGGTGTAGCGACGCTCGCGCCTTAGCAGAGCTGGACCAGCTCCTCCAAGCTCACTTATTGACCGCATTGGCTACGATCATCGATTGCAAGCGCCGAGCCAATTTCCGCCAATCATGGGCCGCCAGCCATGCATCCTGGGCTTCGGCGGTCGCAACGCGACGATCGCGATCATTCCAGAATTTGGCGATCCCGTCCGCAATGTCGGTTGGTCCGGTGCCTTCCAGCCGGGACACCGCCTCGCCGAGCTCGTCGAAGATGGGCAGCGGCGTGGTGAGCACGGGAACGCGCGAGGCAAGGCCGATGCGTACCGCCCCGCTCGCGGATTCGTTGGTGTCTTGATAGGGGAACACCAGGATATCGCATTCCGACAAGAGCTTGAGCGACTTCTCGTTGGGCAAGAAATCCGTGTGAAACTGGACGGCATTCAAGAGCCCGAGCTCGGCGGCGCGCGAGCGCACGGCGACAATCTCCTCATCCGAAATGACTGCGGGGTAGCGTGCATTCACCAGGCGCAGTGTCGCCTTCGGAAGGGTGCGTCGCAGCTCGGCGAGAGCCTCGACGAGCTGTCGCAGGCCTTTGTGTGGGAGAAAGAAGCCATATGTGCCGATGACAAGATCCCGGGAAGCCGGACGCAACTGCCGGACGCGCTCCAGCGCCGAGGCGTCGGCGCCATGCGGGAACAAGGTGACCTTGTCCGCATGTCCGAGCCGTTTGAGACGGTTCATGTCCGACAGATTGTGGACCAGGATGCGGCTGACACGAGCCAACGAGCTCTGCATGTCCGCGAGCTTGTCTTTCCCGAACTTGTCCATTTCGGCCGTGTTGTGCATGGTCATCAGCACTTTGCGGCCGGCCAAAGCGGGGTCCGCCAGCCAGGAACTCAAATGGGCTGGGGTGAACAAACCCCATTGGTGCTGGATGAAGATGATGTCGGGATCGCATTGGCAGATCTGTTCGACGAGACGACGCCAACCGTCTTCCGCATGCCACCAGGCGATGGTGGAATGGCCGACCGCCGGAGCCTCGCGCGGCGAGTGTGGTGGCGTGCGCTTATCGCCGAGGACCACGATATCGAGCTCGCCCTGTGTCATGTGACGCAAGAGCCAATGGGAATATTCCGCTATTCCGCATTGAGTTCGCCAGGTCGAGACCCAAGCGACGCGCGGTCGCCTTGTCGGCGGCGAAACGAGTGTGCCCACTCCGGCCCGAATGATGCCGTCGACCCATGCCTCCGAAGTGAGACCGGCCAGGATCTGCGCCCGTGCCCGGTTGGATCGATCGACGACCTTGCGACGCCCGTCCTCGGATTTGGCGGCCTGAACCAAGTCTCGCATGGCGGAGGCGAGATCCTCCACCTTGGGCTCGACCCAGGTCGATCCGGGGGACGACACATGGCTCCGCGACATTCCAAAATCGAAATCGACGAGGCTGACATCGTCCGCGCTGACGAAATCCGTATGTCCGGAGAAGCCTGTCACGATTGCCGGGATGCCGGCCGCGCAGGCCTCGGCGAGCGACATGTTGAAACCCTCGCCGCGGGTCGGGAGGACGATCGCATCCGCCCTGCGGTAGAGCGCCATCATGGCTTCGTCGGATAGGTCCTCATTGATGAAGTCGATGCGCGGCATTTCGCTGTGCAGCCTGGCCGCCTCGGCCAGTTGCTCGGCGATATCGTTGTGGGGATTGGGAAAGCCCTTGATGACGAGGCGGACCGTGTCTGTCGGGCGGAAGCCTGCGATGAAGGCCTTGATCAGGACATCGACGCCCTTGCGCGGGAAGCAGGACGAGACATGCAGGAAGGTGAACTCGCCTTCCCCGAACGGCCACTGCCGCTCGCGATCGATCGCGGCGAACGGCGCGAGATTGGGTGCCTGAAGAACTGTCCAGACCGGCTTTCTGAACCCTGAATCGATGAGCGCACGCCTGACGAAGCTCGAGGGCGCGATCACCGCGTCGGCGTTGGCCTCCAAGGCCTGCACGAGATGGTCGGGCACGATGCTCTCTTCCCAGTAGAAGAGAGGCAAGGTGACGTCCGCATCGGGGGGCCCGGCGATCGGCGGATAATGACTGGTTACGCCGATTTGCGGGCCGGTTGTGAACGGTTCTCGAGCCGACAGTTCGTTGACCCATGAGCGCGCGTCGTCAGGGATGTCCTTGAGCTTGCCAATCTCATGGCCCTCGACCGCCGTGAGGCGCACGCTGCCCGGGCGTCTCGCTTCGATCGCGGCTGCAAGATCCCGCGTGACGCGCGCGAGGCTGTAGCTGCCATTGGCATGCCCCATGACATGGACCTTGGCCTGCGCCGCGAGTACATCGATACCAGGATCAGTGGGGGCGAGCGCCCCGGAACGAGCCAGGAGTGCCGACAGACATCGCATCGCGCGGCGCGGATCATACTCCGCCAAGACGCGCTTGCGCGCTTGCGCCAATCGTTCCTGCAATGAAGGGTCGGTTGCAATGCGCTGCATCGCATCTGCAACGGCCTCCGGGCTGCGCGAACTCAAGAGGACTGCCGCGTCCTGCAAGGTATAGGGCACGTTGCCGGCCGGCCAGGCGAGCACGGGCAGTTCATATGCCAGAGCTTCGATCAGCGGGATTCCGAACCCCTCATGGCGGCTCAGTGATACGTAGAGATCAGATTGTGCGTACCATTCGTGAAGTTCGTCATCACTCACATGCCCGGTCACGACGACATCGTTCGAGAGGCCTTGCGTCTCGACTGCGCGCTCTATCTCGGCAACATATTCTTCGCTATGCGCACCGACCAGGACGAGACGGCAGGCGCGCCCGAGCCTGGCCTTGAAGACGGCAAAAGCATCGACGAGGTCGCGCTGGCCTTTCTGACGAACGACACGTCCGACGAACAGGACCGTGAAAGGTCGAAGGGCATCCATGCCACTCGGGCGTTTGCTTTTGGCCCGTCTTTGCTGCCAAGGCTGCGGATCGATCAGGAGAGGCAAAACCTCGACGGGCGAGAATCCGAGTGAGTGCAATTCGATCGCGTTGTAGGGGCTATCGCCGATCGCGCTGTCGACGCGGGTGACGAGGTCCCTCAATTGGGCGCGCCCAAGCTTCGAGTACGGTATCACATGTACATGATCTCCGAGGAATTCTACGGGAGTAATGTTGTGATATACGAGAATCTTGCGGCAAGGCAGCGCAACAACTTCGTCATAATTGTCGAATCCCATCGAATGATGCAGCAAGAGCACATAATCATCTTCTCGGGATATCTGAGCGAATGGAAGGATCCGCCCGTCGAGTTTTGAATCTAGAAAATTGGCGTAGATTTCACTCTCGAAGCCCTCTGCCCGCAGCAGGCGTTGCAGCAGAAGCATGCTGTTGGTGACACCATCGCCAAATCCCGACCCCGAGTGAAACTGATGTACCTTGATCGTGGGACGTGGCACGCGATCCACATAGCCGCTGTGCGCCCCTGTTGCCGCCTTCCCGAGCGCGCGCTGGCCGGCGTGGGTGTTGCTCGAGCGATCCGCGAAAGTCCTTTGATAGGCAACATAGCGAACGTTGAGCCAATCAAACACATTTCGATTGCGCGAAAGCAGGAACAGAACAGGTCGCTTCACCCACGATGCAGAGCGCGCGACAACCATCAGCTTCCAGGTTATCGAACGCAACCGTGCTTTCATGAGCAAATGCCTCGAACTGCTAGCGAGCTTTGCGTGTTGCAATGACGGTCCGCCGTCATCCTGCTGCAGGGATCGCATCAGAGGCGAGAGCTCACGCTGTGCGGCGATGGTTCATTGGAAGCATTGAAGTCGTGTGTCCGGAACATGTAGTTTTGGCTTCAATCCCAATTCAAGCTGCGCTGTCGTCCGCTGTGCCAAGCTGCGTTCATGCGAGCCATTCCGGCGCGCCGCCACGTCTTTCATTTGCCCAATCGTGACGACTACCTTGCGGTTGGTGCACGCGACCCCCCGGCAGCCTGCGCGCGTTTCGAGCCACGATTCCCGCGCCCATATAGCCAGCC